>JBGTDT010000078.1:0-19379 GCA_041748155.1 Thermosynechococcaceae cyanobacterium
GCATCTCACCAGTCGCATTGCTCGTAAGCTGCTGGCACATACTCTGTGCTGCTGGCTCAATCGTCAGCAGGAACGACCACTATTGCAGTTCGATGGGTTATTAGCTGATTAAAGGCTGATCCTCAAGTTGCACATCGCCTAAATCTATAAAGAGCTTGGCGTTTTCAGCGGGTCTGATCCAATTCAATCCATCACCTTCTTAAACCTGCCTACAACGGCGAATCAAGTGCTGAAAGCCGGGCAATAGCAGCAGTTAGTCTGTTGACTCAGCAGGCGAATCGGGCAGAAACGCCAGATCCAGAACCTTTTCTAGGGGATAAGGACATTCTGAGGGAAAGGTTTCGTAGGATAGTCCAGTTTCTCGAACAGCAATGTTTAACCCCAGTTTGTAGGCGATGATCAGGGGTTCTGGCAGATAGGGTTTCAGGCTGGAATTTTCATTGAGTAAAAGCGACAATTGCTCGCGTTGCTCTCGTAGGGTTGCCAGCCAGCTATTGCTACGCTGTTGAGCTTGAAATTGCCACTTGAGCAAGTGTCCCAACAAGACCGCTAAACGGTTTCTTAACTCCTGTCGCTCTCGCCTACCCAAGTCCTCCAATTCCTCAATCAGGTTCTGCACATCCAGACCCTGCCATGCCTGCGCCTTCAGCAGTTTGACTTGCTGTTGGGTCCAGGCATAGAAGTCGGCTGCGTAAAGAGATTTCATCGAAAACACCTCGCTTAGAAACCCCTACTTGAGCCACGGGGCATATCTCTAGTCTGGCAAGTCTCGCAGAAAGTAGAAGCGATCGCTCTGCCCATCATTCCCCTTCTCTCGTCCTAAGTAGCCTGTTAGAGGTGAAGAAAGCTCTACAAGCAAATCACGAACTGAATGATTATCCAGCTTAGAGCCTTGATCATCTGCAAATTTAGCATTGTAATGAGCACGAATTTCTGCAACTGTTAGATGCTCACTACCTGGCTCAGATCCTTCTTTAACTGCTTGAACAAGTCGCGATCGCACCTTGATAGCTTGATGGGCTTGATTAATGTAAATGTTAACTTTGTCATCAGCTAACCCAAATGGATCTTGCCCGAAACATTCTTTCAGTTTCAGCAAATTTATAGAACCTTTGTGCTGTGATTGAAGTTCGACTAGACTTTGCAGAGTTTCGGGACGGATTACATTCATCTTGTTACCAGTGGCTACACCACGGGCTGGGTCAGTTAAGGGACCAGCCGCAATAATCAACTTGACCGACTGCTCGTACAGTTCTTTCAGATGAGTCTGACCAAGGTATGTAAGCTGTGAACATACGTCACTTGGTATTTTTTCGTTTCTACTAGCTTTGCATTCACCAACTACCGAATAAGGCTTTTCACAGTAAAAATCTAAACCTCCAGCCCCTCCAGTTGTATCAGGATCAAGACTTGCTTTTAAATTGAGATTGGAATTTGTAAACCCTAACTTGATCAAACTCCTGCGTACTAACTTTTCAAACGTGTGTCCATCGCTGGAATTTCCTACTTTGGCAATTGTTTTAATCCAAGCTAAATCAGGATCAAGTTGTGCTGTTGGCAAACCTACGGACCAACCTAAAAATCTTCTAATTTCGTAATTTAAGTGCTTGGCTTCTGGCATATAGTCGATCGCAGCCTGTAATTCTTCTAACTCAGGATGAAGTGGTGGCCTTAGATCTACTAACTGTTGCTTGCGTTGCTCAAAGATAGATTTGCTCAAAACAGGAGAAGATTCGGGAACAATCAGGGGATTCGGTAAAGCAACAAACTGATCTTCGTAACTTGCAGGAACTTCAATCGGTTCAGGTAGTGAATAAACACGCAAGTAAGCCAGAAGAATATGAGATCGTTTCGAGAATGTTTCCTTTAGTGCTTCTACTGTCCACATGGTTAATTGAGACAAAGCATTCAAGGATTCAGGATTATCAAAGCTTGTACACAGTTCGCATGTAGCCCAAGCTTTAACTAAAACCTTTTCAGAACCTGGACTAGCAAGAACAGTTTGGGCAAGAGGTAAAAAATTTGAGCGATAATATTTCTCAAGTGTTGATGAATTAATCAACTTGGATGGATAGAGAGCAAACTGCCGTCCTGGATGAATAAACACTTGGGGCATAGCCACAACCGCCCGACCTTGCGTTAAAGCCTCAATCTCTAGAGAAGGTAAGCGCAGCGCAGCGTAAATAGAAACTGACTTACTCATCGTTAGTTGGCTATACTGGCTAGCTCAGGCATGTCAACCGAGTTAGGTATATCACCCATGCTAGATACGTCAATTGGAATGTCTTCATCAACTGCATCATCAGGAGCTTGACCAGATGGGTCGCTGAGAATCTCTCGAATTAGTGGGTTATCAATCGCCAGCCTATTCTGATCAATGAAATCGAAGACTTCCTCTTCGCTTAACTCATAATCTTTAAGAGCAAAATAAACAAACGAGATGGCTAGAAGAGGCTTGAGGTCCTCATTCTTCAACAATGCCCATTCTCCACCTAGATCAGTAGATAGGAGTTTGGTCAAATACTTCTGAGCCTGGGCAGCATTACGACCAATTGCTTTAGATCGAACCAGACAACCACGAGTCAGATTAAACTTTTTGTAGTTGACTAGGCGCTTTAATGCAGCCTGTACTCCCTGCCCACCAGACTGTTGAACAACCGCTACTCCAATCTTGATATTTTTTCCTTGTTCTTTGCCAACTATTCTGAAGTCGATGTAACCCTGGTCTGTGCTGTTAACTTCAACTTCTTCAATAGCCTCTACTTCCACTCCTTCTACTGCCTGTCCAATCAACCTGGAGAATCCTAAATACAGGGCATCCGCAAGAATAATTTTGTCCTCCAAGTAATCTTCTATAGATTCTTCAAGGGCGGCAAGTTCATTCTCAAATGCAAGTTCAACTGGAGGCCTCTTTGGAGGTTTAAGAGGAACAAAGTTATCCGCGCACCATTTCAAAACCCTTCTTACAATTGGCTTCTCCTTCCCAAGTTCTCTAAGCTTTCCTTCATCAAACGGATAAACCGGATGAGGCGGAGTTAAGCCATTTGCGTCGTAAAACTCTTTTAACCACTGGGAAACTAAAGCAACAACATTGTCAGAGTTTAGATACCTTAAATCAGTAACCTTCTCACCAATTCGGTCAGTAACTGCTTCTGCGTGCGGCATTGTACTGACTTGATCTCGCCAAGTTTCAGGATACATAGCCATTAGCAAAATGCCACGTTTAATTTTGTTGTATAAATCCTTTCCTAAGCTGGCAACAACCATTGCTCTTGTAAAGCCTTGTAGATCACAGCCTGTCCCGTCTAACTCATCAAAGCAGATCACCAACGCTCTGTAATCGCCAATCAAGCCCAAAATTTGACAAACAGTATTAAAGGACTCAGCTTCCTTTTCCTCATTAGTAGGGTTAGGTAAGCCCATTGCCTCAGCTTGTGACTGCGCTAAGTCTCTACCTGAGAGCCAGTTAATGGCAAAGGGTGCATGGGTAGGCGAAAGTGTCCAAAAAATAGCTCTTATGAGGTAAGGGTTATCAATTTCAGGCTTGGCCTCAAGAACTTTAGTAGTTAGGGCATCAACTAGCTTAGAATTTTTAGCTAGCAATCCGGGAAAACCATCGACTAGCTGCTTAGGTATGTAGCTGCTCCTCATTGCCTCATTTACTAAAGACGTTGCTAGCTCTTGCCACTGCATCACGTCTTGACTACCAATTTTCTTGAGACTAGAGGCCAAGGTCTGAAGAAATCCAGACTTGATCCGGTTTAAGTCACCATACTCACTCATGTAGACAAACAAAGCACCACCCTTGCCTTGAAGCAGACGGTGGACTCGGCTAATAATATGACTTTTCCCTACCCCCTTTTCAGCCGTGATGGTGATTCCGATAACTGGACGCTGACCTGTACGAACTTGCTTAACTGCTTCAAAAATCGTGTCCGAAGCATGAGCATTTAACGAAGGAATATCAGGAAAACTATTTCCCCAGATATCTTGCTGCCTAACAACTAAAGATCGATCAAATGGGTTTTGACTTTCAATGAGGTCTACAACCGAAGACAGAGAGGTAGTCATAGTTCTATGAGAGTAAAGATCGAGGAATGAGAGGAGATTAGAAAAAACACGCAGCCAAAGCTAAGAGGTCAGACACTTGGCATAACAGCGCAAACCGCTCACTTCAGTTTTGATAGAATCCTCAATCTTGTCTAGAGCACTATCTTCTATGCTTCCGCCTTGAAGCTGTAAGATATCATCGGCCTGCATTTCCAGTAGCCATTCGTTGAACCTGGAGCGGGTAACGCGATCGCCAACCTCCCGCCGGATACGATAGATCGGCACTAGATCGTCAAGATTGTAGTCCTGGTTAAGGCGATCGTAGGTTTCTAAGACGACTCTCTCAAACGCTTTATAGGAATTGATTTTAGATTTTGAGGGTTGGGTTAGTGTAGTAGGGGCGGAACTATTCGCGATCACTGAACCATTTGTCGTGGCTAAACTTTGCTTGACCTGCATTTGCTGAATCCATTTCAGCAAGGCATTGGCAGTCTTAGGCCCAATGGAACTTTCAAACCTGAACTCACTGCTTTTTAGGCCATTGGCTAGCATCTCCAAACCCTTGGGCGTAGAGAGGGAGGCTTTGTTTTTGACGATCGCGATCGCCCCCTCTTTCTCTAGCTGGTCAAAGGCGCTGTGATAGTTCCCTACATTCTCGCCCTTGCGTTTAACACGGTCTGTTAAATCACTTTTTTTAATCTTGATCTCAGTTCCTCCTAAATCCCATAGGGCCAGTAGGATTCGAGTTTTAGCTTGAGCTTTAGTTCCCCGTAGACCGCTTAGGGCATGAGTCTTAGATGACATGATGATAATCCCAGGTAGCTGAAATGAGAAATTAGCTTCTCAGTAAGAGTACCCAGGTATCCCTGGAAAATTGAGCTGAAGGCGCCAACTACCAAATGACTAAATTTGACCGATCGCTTTGTGAGTTTGCGGAATTACCCGCACAGATTTCAGCGATCGCTTCATCAGCGCTTGCCAAGCCAAAACCTGCTCTGGGGTAGGAGCCGATAGGAGGACCGATGATTCCAGAGGAGTCACAGGCTGAAGAAATACCGGAATCTTAGGACTGGCAGCAGCAATCATTTCAGCCGCCTGCACAAGTTCTGCCGGATCAGTTTGACGGGAAATGACGATCTTGACGAATAATTCAACGGAGGCTGCAATGGTCTTCGACCGACTGGAGGTCATCGCACAAGCTAGAAACTCAGCATGGGCCTGCCAGAGAGTTTCGCCACTGACACTGGGAAGCTTGATATCCATGCCGACGGAGTCCAGGTAGGGCAGAACGATGGACATTTGCTCAGGCCGATGACCTCCGGTTTCCAAGTAAATGGGTAGTCCGGTTCGCCGCCGAACTTGGGGGAGAAAATCAACCAAAAATGGCGCGTGGAGTAGAGGTTCGCCCCCCGTGAGGCTGATGCTGTCGTGCAAGCCAGGATAGTTTTGTCGCTCCACCCAGCTCAGGAGCGTGGTCAGAGAAACAGGATTTTCGTGGGTTTCAAAGTCTCGTAGACCCGGCGATCGCTCCACCTGACAGGTTTGAGGTGCAATCCAGGTGTGGGCACTGTCGCAAAAGTGGCAGCGCAGATCGCAAAAGCCAAACCGGATAAAGATCTGCCGGGTACCGACATTGAGACCTTCCCCTTGGATAGCCGAGAAAACTTCAACAAGTTGAGCTTGCTTAGTGGCAGTTTTAGGACTCATAAATCATCAGCAACGTACTCTGCACTATTCACCCGCGTTTCTTCTAGCCGTACCCGTTCGACATGAACAGCGTGGTCACAGTTAAGTGCTTGTAATACAACTTCAGCCTGCTGATAGAGAAGGCGGGCAATATGTTCAGTAGTAGGGTCCTCGGCCATCAGAAACAGGCGAGTTTCCGGGTGAATAGAACGCACAGCCTGCACCATTGGGTCGGCATGATGCAGCATCAAGCTGTGATCTAGATTTGTGTCTAACCAAGAGCGCCAAGCTGCTTTGAGCTGACCAAACTCAATCACCATGCCTTCCTCGTTGAGTTTTTCTGCCCGGAGCGTCAAGATGATGCGCCAACTATGGCCGTGGATACTGCGGCACTTGGGTGAACACTGTGTTTGAAGAAATCGATGCGCCGCCTCAGCATTGTGTTCAATCTCAAGCCGGTACATGCTTTTCCTTTGGAGTCGCAGATATCTCCTGATTAGAGGTGTAAGGGATGGAATCCTTGAGCCCTAGTTCGGCAAAGGCAGCCAGGCGCAAGCGGCAGGAGTCGCAAACACCACAGGCCACAGGCAAGGAAGACATTGACCCTTCGACTTCGCTCAGCCTTGACCCTGAGCGAAGTCGAAGCCTTGACTTGTGGAGAATCTCTCCACCCGCATAGCAAGACCAAGTTTTTTCCCAAGGGACGCCTAAGCGATCGCCTAGTTGGATGATTTCTGTTTTCTTCAGGTTGATCAGCGGGGTTTCAATCGTGATCGGTTGGCCTTCACGACCTTGCTTGGTGCCTAAGCGAAAAACTGTTTGCATGGCCTGGATATAGTCTGGGCGACAGTCGGGGTAGCCAGAGTAGTCCAAGCTATTGACGCCAATATAAACCCGCTCAGCCGCGATCGCCTCGGCGTAGGAAAGCGCAAAGCTTAAAAAAATTGTGTTACGCGCTGGCACATAGGTCACAGGGATACTCTGAGTCATTTCAGCCAGAGAGCGATCTGCGGGTAAGTCAATTTGACGGTCTGTCAAGGCTGAGCCACCCCAAAGCCCTAAATTGAAGCTAATGATCTGATGTTCGATATTGCCTGCTGCCTGGGCGATCGCAGTTGCAGCATTGAGTTCGTGGCGGTGCCGTTGTTGGTAGTCAAAAGAGATCGCGTAGCATTCGTAGCCCTCTGCCTTGGCCTGGTAGAGTGCTGTGGATGAGTCCAATCCCCCAGACAATAGAATGACTGCTTTCACGTCCCTCACTTGAGTCCGGCTGTGCCAGCGTTACTACTACTGATCGCTATTTTATCAAGCTTAGCCAGAGTGAAGGTGGCATTCCTGACTTGCTGGGTTCAATAAAGTGTCTATAGGCATTGCTACACATCTAATCGTAATAATATATCTCGGTAGGTTTTTACCTAAGCTAACCTGAACCTTAAGGACAACTCAGCAGAACCAGAACATGACTAGTGAACTTGAAACCGAATTACCGAGTGTACGCCAAATCCAAGATCTGATCAAAGCAGGCAGTGAGGTCGAGATAAAATTGATCACCAACGATCTACTAGTGGGCAAACTCCGCTGGCAAGACAATTACTGTTTCTGCTTACTTGATCACTACGATCAACCTGCAATTATTTGGAAGCAAGCCGTTGTCTATCTCAAACCTAAGGCCTAACTTCTAAGGTATTGAGCTCCCATAGCTCCGACTTGCCTCTTGCTAGAGCGGTGCTAGTGTGCCGGTGAATAAGTACTGAACTTGGGGTAAGTCGCTGGCAGCTCCACAAAGGAGCAGGCGATCGCCAGATTGTACCTCTGTTACTCCGGTTGGAAAGCGGACAAATTTTCCCTCGCGGCGGAGGGACTGAACTTGAACACCATACTGCGGGTGAATGTTGAGCTCTGCCAGTGATTTACCGACAACTTTACTCTCTAGCGGAACCAGTACCCACTGACAGGAGGTATTCTGGGCGGGCACTGCCATCTCTCCTTTAATCAGCTCACTTAATGCCGCACGCTCTGCTGGCTCACCTACTACGAGCAAGCGATCGCCCTTTTCTAGGGCAGTCTGAGGCTTAGGATAGTCGAGTTCTTCGCCACCAAGACGCTGAATTGCCATTAAAGTAACGCCTGTCAAGCGACGCAAGGCTGCCTCTTCTAAACTCATGCCGATCAACGGAGAGTCTTCAGGCAGCGGATACCATTTACTATTCAGTGCCTGGGCTGCAACGCGGAGATCCCGCGCGATAGATGAGGAAGGTCGCTCAGGTCGAAAGTCAAGGTAATGGCTGCTCCGGATCTGTTGGACCCGAAGCTGAACTGTCTCCTCGGATAGACCCATGCCAAACAACAGGTGAGAAGACAGCTCAAGACTGGCTTCAAAGGCAGGCTGAACTACCTCCCGCGCCCCCAGTTGGTAGAGTAGTTCAATATCTTTGTCTTGATTTGCCCGGACAATCACGTCTAGTTCCGGTGCGAACTCTAGAGCCCGCTTGAGGCATAGGCGAGTACTCATTGGATCAGGTAAAGCGATCGCCATGCCTTGAGCCTGATTGATCCGAGCTTTTTCTAGAACTTGGGTACTGGCAGCATTGCCGTAAATGTAAGGAATGTTAGCCTCTCGCAGTTGCTGCACCGTACTCTCGGCCTGGTCAACCACCAGCACTGGGTAGTTATACTCTTGAAGGACTCTGACAATATTCCGACCAACCCAGCCATAGCCGCAGACAATCACATGGTTACTAACGGGTGTTTCTCCGCCAAGCTGGGGAACGACTACCGCAGGATCTAGATATTGTTTCAACCGAGGAATTGATTCTGCCCAGCTAAATAGCCGAGGCATCACGCCTAAAACAAAGGGCGTGACTACTAAGGTAACGGCGGTTGTTCCCAGAATCAGTAAGTAGACATGGCGAGAGACTAATCCCAGTACCTGTCCTTCACTGGCGAGGACAAAAGAAAATTCCCCAATTTGTGCCAGCCCTAATCCTACAACCAAGGCGGTCCTTAGGGGGTAGCCAAACAGCCGTACCAGCGGGGTAATAATTAAAACCTTACCGACAGTCACTAAGGCAACAAGCCCCAGAATCAACTGCATATTGTGCCAGAGGAAAACCGGATCAATCAGCATGCCGATGGCAGCAAAAAACAGAGTAGCAAAAAGATCCCGCAAGGGTTCAACGTAGGCCAGGGTCTGGTCAGCATACTCCACCTCCGAGATCATCAGTCCGGCGACAAAAGCACCCATCTCAATCGAGAGCCCCAGATGCTCAGTCAGTAGAGCAATACCCAGGCATAGCGCTACAACACATAACAAAAACAACTCGCGACTTTCCGTCCAAGCTACGAATCGCAACAGGGGCGGAATTAGCCAGATGCCTGCGGCTACAGCACCAGCGGCGAACAGAGCAATCTGCCAGAGGGCCCAAATTATAGCAATTCCAATTTCTTCCGGCGGTTTGTCGAGGGCCGGGAGCACAGCCAGCATCAGGCCTAAGGCGAGATCCTGAATGATTAAAATTCCTAGCATGACCTGACCGTGGGCAGTTTCTGTTTCACCCCGCTCGATCAAACACTTGAGCACTACAGCAGTCGAGGATAAAGCCAAAATTGATCCGAGGAAAACCCCTTGAGCCGGAGAACTCACCCAGCCCATCCAGAGGGAGATCAAGGTTGTAATCAAAATTGTCAGGGCAATTTGCAAGCCACCGCCACCGAGACTAATCCTTTGAACTTTTCTCAGTTCAGCCAGGGAGAATTCTACTCCGAGGGTAAACAATAGGAAGGCAACACCGAACTGAGCCAGGGTTTCGACTTGGATGAGTTCTCGCACCAACCCCAGCCCGGCTGGCCCGACGACCACACCACCCAGCATGTATCCCAGCAAAGCAGGTTGGCGGAGCAGAACTGCGAGTAGTCCCCCCGCTGCGGCGGCGGCGAGGACGGTCACCAGGTCCACAATCAGCCTGAAGTCTTCTTGCACGTTCTATTTCTGTAGAAAAAACTCAAGTCTATAGATTTCAGGATACAGAGTTTTGGTGTGTCTGGGGGCCTTATTCGGGGCGTGGAGCTAAGGCCCAAAGCTTTCGTTCAGCTTGCGATCGCAGCTAGACTTTTTTGCTCCACAGCAGCCCAAACCGGCTGGCGGTGAGTACCCTAACAGCAGGCATGTCTGCACTGGTCAAGCTGGCTCTACCACTGTGGACCAAAATCTTACACTAGTGGGTAAAAAGGTTGCGAGGATCAGAGCAGAAAAAATTGCCCAGAGATTGTGCTACTTTTGCTACACCATTTACCTATTTCACTACGACTCATGTTCAATCAACCAGAGTATGTTTGGTCAGCCCTGTTTGCCGCTGGGGTGGCTACAAGTACCGTGGCGGCTAGTCCTGCTCAGGCACTTCAAGTGGCTGTCCAGCCCAAAAAACCAGCTTTGGGGGACACGTTATCTGTGGTGATTCAGTCAGACGCCAACCGTCAAGCACCCACGGTTACCTTTGGGGAGCAAAACTATCCCACTTTTGCGATTGGACAGAACCGCTGGCGATCGCTACTGCCCACCACCCCCTTAGAGAAACCAGGGCGGCGATCGCTGCAAATTGTCGCCGGGTCAGAGACGAGCAACATGGCAGTCTGGGTCGCAGATCAAACCTTCCCCGTCCAGCGAATCTGGCTACCCCCTGGAAAGAGTACTGAAGGAACGCAGCTAGAACTTAACCGGGTGGCTACCTTCAAAAAATTGGTGACGCCCCAGAAACTCTGGAGCGGTCCCTTTCTCAAACCCAATCGGGGGCCAACCACAACCGTCTATGGCGTCCGCCGTTACTACAATGGCAAATTTGCCCAAGACTATTACCACCGGGGCGTGGATTACGCCGGGGGTTCAGGCTCTCCTGTCGTCGCTCCTGCGGCGGGACGGGTGGCCCTGGTTGGGCAGGTGTCCCAGGGTTTCCGGCTGCACGGCAATGTCGTCGGATTGGATCACGGCCAGGGCGTTACCAGTATCTTTCTGCATCTAAGCCGCATAAATGTGCGGGAAGGAGAGTTAATACAGGCAGGTGGAGTGGTTGGTGCGGTGGGGTCAACTGGGGCATCAACGGGTCCTCACCTGCACTGGGGCCTATACATCAACGGACTCGCCGTTGACCCGTTGCCCTGGCGCTCTCAAGAATTTGAATAACCTGCCAGCTCAAAAGATGGTAGGCAGGGTCAATTCTTGGGCAACCTATGGCAAGTGTTATTTCTTAGGCAAAAAGGACTATGAGCATCGAGGACATTGTTCACCAGGCCGTACAAAAAGGTTATCTCACACCGACGATGGAAGCGGAAGTCGGACGGATCTGTGATGTGGCTTCTGAACTCTCCGCTGAAGAGTATATGGCTCTCGATCAGCTCATGGGCGCGCTGCTAACAGGTCAGGTGGCGACATTGCCGCGCAAAAAGTTTATCAATGTCATGGAAGAACTCGTCCTAACCGAAGCGATCGCTCGGGTTGCCAACCTGGAGGCGTCCAGCAATGCCACCTTGGACCTGGGGGATATCGCCGCCTACGCCCTCAACCGGCTGCCGCCCTTGTATGCTACCACCGAAGAGGGAGCCACTTACCAACGTCAGCGCGCCCAACAGGAACTGCAAACGCTGATTACCCAGCAGGTAGAAGCTGCGATCGCTCATAACTTAGATCGGCCTGAGTTCTTCCCAGAGCGGCAGACCCTTGGCAAGGAGAAGAGCGAAGACATCATGGGTCAAGTCAGCACGCTGCTGCAAGCCTACGCCCCAAGTTTCGAGGTACCCGTTTAAGGCAGGTAGCCTTGGATAAAGTTCTGGCCTTTCGTGGTTGGGCCGGAACTGCTACCTTAGGAGTGGTTAACTTTGTTGATCCTGTTGTGCTTTAGGATAACTGGTTAAGACTCCGGGCTATGACCATAACCCCTTTATCCCCTCCCCTTTGGCTCTACGACACCACTCTACGGGATGGTGCCCAGCGGGAGGGTTTGTCCCTGTCGCTTGAGGACAAGTTGCGGATCGCCCGACAGCTTGATCGGTTGGGCATTGGTTTTATTGAGGGCGGTTGGCCGGGAGCGAACCCCAAGGATGTACAGTTTTTCTGGCAGGTGCAGGAAGAGCCCCTGACCCAGGCCGAGGTAGTGGCGTTTTGCTCGACCCGGCGGCCACAAACCACGGCTGCTGAAGATCCAATGTTGCAACCAATTCTAGCAGCAGGTACGCGCTGGATCACCACCTTTGGCAAATCTTGGGATCTCCACGTCACCGAAGGCTTAAAGACCAGCCTGACGGAAAACCTGGAGATGATCCAGGACACAATCCAGTATTTCCGCAGCCAAGAGCGGCGAGTGATCTATGATGCAGAGCACTGGTTTGATGGCTATAAACGAAATCCAATTTATGCCTTAGAAACCCTGAGGGCTGCGATCGCAGCCGGGGCTGAGTGGATTGTCCTCTGCGATACCAACGGCGGCACCTTACCCTACGAAATTGCCAAAATTGTCCAAGCGGTTCAGCTTCAGGTTGAAACCTGGCAAACCGGAACCAGACCTGCTTTGCTCGGAATTCATACCCATGACGATTCCGGCACAGCGGTGGCGAATGCTCTGGCCGCCGTGCAGGCAGGAGTCCAGATGGTTCAGGGAACGGTGAATGGCTACGGTGAACGCTGTGGCAATGCCAACCTCTGCACCCTGATTCCCAACTTACAACTCAAGTTAGGCTACGCCTGTATCCGGGACGAACAACTGGCTGAGCTAACTGCTGCCAGCCGCCGGATCAGTGAGATGGTTAATTTAGCTCCCGATGAACACGCGCCCTTTGTCGGCCTGTCTGCGTTTGCTCATAAAGGCGGCATTCATGTCAGTGCCGTGCAGCGCGATCCCCAGACCTATGAGCATATTGCCCCAGAATGGGTGGGTAATTGCCGCCGCATCGTCATTTCTGAGCAATCTGGCTTGAGCAATGTCTTAGAAAAAGCCCGTAGCTTTGGGATTGACTTGGACAAACAAGATCCAAGCTGTCGTCAAATTCTCCAGCAGCTCAAAGCCTTAGAGAATGAGGGGTACCAGTTTGAATCTGCTGAAGCAAGCTTTGCGCTGCTAATGCGCCAAGCTTTAGGACAGCGACAGCAATGGTTTGAACTCAAGGGTTTCGATGTCCACTGCCGCAGCGCTCAAGTGGCAACAGAACTGCCCCAGACTAACTCCCTGGCAACCGTAAAAGTTGCCGTGGATCAGGAGGAAATTTTGACTAGCGCCGAAGGTAACGGCCCGGTTTCTGCCTTGGACGCGGCCCTACGTAAAGCTCTGGTTAGCTTTTATCCCGTAATTGCTGACTTTTACCTGACGGACTACAAGGTTCGGATTCTCGATGGTCGAACTGGCACCTCTGCCAAGACCCGAGTTTTAGTTGAGTCGAGTAACGGCCATCAGCGTTGGACAACGGTCGGTGTTTCGGCCAACATTATTGAGGCATCCTCTCAAGCAGTGGCAGAAGGACTAGAGTACGGCCTCCTATTACAAAACCAGGTAAAAGTTGCTTTGATGCCTGGAAGCTGAACGCTTAGCTAGAGTCAATCTTAACCTTCTTAACCTTGAACTTGTAAATGACCTAACCCAGTTAGCTCAGAAAAACCAAGCCGCTCTGCTGAATCGACAGGATGTTTTTGTCCACACTCAAATCCGTCGTTGCCGTAAACGTAGCCGTCAATAATCCAGATGAGGCTTGGGGACGAACCTGGAGCAATCCTCTGTCCTGGCGGTAGAAAGTAATATTAGTGGGTGTTCTCAGCGCTTGTAAGGTAACACTTGCATTTCCTCCTAGCGATCGCTCTTGGGTATCGCCGATGACCTGGTAGCTGATAGCTGCGCCAGTTCTGTTCACCAGTCTGACAGTGATCCTGCCATTGATGGGAGCAACGCTGGTGCTAGGCAATTCCTGCTCAGGTAAGGGGGGTGTCAGGGGTTGATCAGGCGATTGCTGGGGGGCAACAACGGGGGGAGGGGCCAAAGCAGGGGGAGTGATTGACTGGGCGATCGCTGCAAAAGGCAACAAGAAACTGACAAAAGAGCTGCCACAAATTACTCCGAGAAAGCTAGCCCCTGTTTGAATTGGCTGATCAAGTCTATTCACGCGCTTTCCTTGAACAAAACTAAGCCTTCTAGGAGTGTTCCCCATTCCAGACTTAGCATCTCTACTGATTCATTTACTGGTTTGGGAAAACTACTTTAGGCTTTTGTGACTTTTTGCAGGCTTACTGCCCCATTGCCTGGATTTTATCTTTGATTTGGACATGGCAAACCCCCCAGAGAGGGTCTATGGTCGGTCGAAAACCATCACCGGGGGGAAATTCAGTCCTGGGTCTGAATTCAGAGTTCTCCGGAGAGATTCCCGTACTTGTTGGAGCTTCAGTTAGATCAAGCTTGCTCCCACATAGCACGGATCTCGTCGGGTAAAAAGTTGGCGATCTCCTGGACTCGCTCTTGAGATAACTCGTCCTTGGTTGCTGAAAATACTGCCTTGATCACTGTTTCAGGCTCAGCCCCTTTAGACAAGCCACCTTCCTGGTTAATCCGCCTAATGAAGTTCTCTGGCTTGATTTTCAAGGGCGGACGCACCCGGCTGAGGAAGCCAACAATAGGGTTTGTGTCTTTCCACAGATCTGCAACTTCGTTTTGCAGAGCCTTGTTTTCGGTTGGCTCAGCTTCTTCATGGAGTTCCCCGGCAACCCGGTCAGAGGCTTCTGTCGGCATCATGTCGCGCATGGTACGGAACACCACTTCTGTAATGTCTCGCGCATCGTAAATATCTTCTAACTCGCCCTTGACCATCACTTTCTCGAGGAAAGGTAAATTCTTGGGGTCAACTAGGGTTTCTGCTGGCCCTTGCTGCATTGCCTGGGGCGGATTTGCCTCCATCTCCTCCAGCATCTTGACGCCTTTTTCGGTCAGTTCTGCCTTTTCAAAAGCAATCCGATGAGGTAATGGACCATCTGGCGAACCATAGGTGTTGGCAATTCTCAGGTCAAACTCTTTTGACTTGACTGCGTCTGGAACATCTTCCTGGTTACCATAAGCATTACCGGAAAACTTGGCATTGATGTACCCTCGTTGATTTAAATAATCTAGGGTACCCAGTAGGTCGGCTTCGGTTAGCTCTTGACCCCCGAAGTCCGCTGCGCTCAAGCTGACCTCGTGCGGGCCCTGTCCACTGTGATCGCCTTCGTGAATCTTCTTGAGCAGGATATAAACAATATCATCTTTAATTTGAATTGGCATACAAATCTCCTTATCTTCAACACTGATGCAATAACCTGGAGGAGTACCTTGCCTCACTGAATCAATCATCACATAAAGCTGTCTTGAAACAGGTTGGTCCGATTGGCCTGAAGGCGTTCCTGGTTTTAAGGGTTATTTTGGACTCTAACCAAATCTGGCATAGAACTTAGCCAGCACACTAATATAGAGAACGACTAGTTTACATCCATCCTGGGAAGCATTCTGACCGACCCGCGCTCGCTTCTCTCAACTAGAACTTGCCACCTGGGGCAAAAGAACGGAGACGGTTGTGCCCTGGTTCAGTTTGCTGTCAATTCGGAGCTGGCCTTGATGAGTTTTCACAATCGCCTGGGCGATCGCCAGTCCTAGCCCTGATCCCGTGGCTATAGTAGCACCTGACCCTGCCCTAGCCAGATCTTCCTTCTGAGCGTGGCTACGAGCGGGGTCAACTCGGTAAAATCGATCAAACAGGTAGGGCAGGGCTTCCTCTGGAATGCCAACACCATTGTCCTTGACTTGAATCTGAAAATAAGTCATTCCGGCCCGTGAGAAGCACTGTAGGATGAGATGAACTTTGCCTGCCAACGGTGTGTATTGAATACTGTTACTGACCAGGTTGGTAAACAAGCGAACGAGTTGGTCGTAATCAGCCAGCAGGGTGAAGGGATCTTCTGCCGGAATCGCAGTGCTGCCTGTTGGCTCGTCCAGATCAAACGTTAGCGTGATGGCTTTGGCTTGGGCGATCGCCTGCTGCTCTTCCACCACTTGGATTAATAAAGCATCCAGGCAGCAGGGCTGAAAATGAGGCTGTACCATGCTGCTGTCTTGACGGGCCAGGAATAGCAAGTCATCCACTAGTCGGCCCAAGCGGCGAGTCAAGCGCTCTATCACTTCGAGCTGCTGCCATTGCTCTTGGGGGTCAAGCTGCGGCTCACTCAGGGCAACTTGGACGTTAGTTTGGATCAGAGCAATCGGGTTTCTCAGTTCGTGGGAGGCATCGGCGGTGAACTGCTTGAGGTGCTGGTAAGACTCCCGGATTGGTTCCATTGCCAAGCGGGAGAGAAACCAGCCCACAGCGCCAACTAAAGGGACTAGGAGTAGGGTTCCCAGCACCAGATCCAAAACGAGTTGCTGCGTTGGTTTGGTCACCTCAAACCAAGGGTGGCTCACCCGCAAATATCCCAGAACTTGGCGATCTAGATGGATGCGTTCGGTCACCTGTCGAGCTAGGCGGTCGTGGGTTAAATGAACTGTTTCGCCGCTGGTATTCAGGTGAATCGGCAGCTTTGAAGGTTCAGATAGGGTAGACCAAAGTAAGGCTCCGGTTGGATTAAACCACTCCAGGTCAATGTGATCATCCTCCGCCACTCCGGGGTTGCGGTGAAAGCTGGCCTCTAGGTTCACTTGATAGGGAGCGCTGGCAGGATGTTGGGTGTCTTGTTCTAAAACCAGCGATCGCTCGACTACTTCAACGACATGGCTAAGGGTGTCATCAATGCGCTCAATCAAGGTACTGCGAACGTAAAGATAAAAGCCACTGGCAAACAGGAGCAGTAAAACTGCAGTCACGGCTGTGTACCAAAGGGCCAGACGGCGACGGGTAGCTTGAAACATTGAGGCAGGAACGCTCAAGCGACTAGGGATATCTGGATGCTAGCAGTTATTGCTTCATTACTCCCAGGGCTTTTCGGTAGCTTTGCTTTAGCAGGCCGCTGCGAGCTTCAACTGGTCTAGCTCTGATGTCGCATCCTCATCTGTTCCACTTTTTGCTGAATCAGTTTTACCGTTTCCTCGATCTCAGCTTGTGATTGAGGCATGGGAAGCGTTTCAGGAGATGCCTCAGATGTGAAAGATCGATATCTGCAAGTTCACGATACACCGCTTCGGGAATGGTGACTTGATTGTAGAGTCGGGGTAGAAGGTGGAAGTGTTGAATCGCTGCTAAATTTGTCATCAGCGATACATCGCTGATGACAATCACAACCGTCCTAACTGCCGCAGGTTTTTCAAATCCAGCTCAAAGTCCTCAACATCGTAAGTGTAGAGTGGGATGTTGCGCTGCTTCAAGAATTGCCGAAAGGCGTTGGGTGACATATCCGCCAGTTGACTAGCATATCCCAGGGTTAAGCGACCTATCTGAAACAGATGTAATGCAATTTCCTGGCGGAACTCGCTTGAGGTAAACTGAGATGCTTGCAGAATTTCGTCTGGAATTACAATGCTCATAGCAGGGCTACTCCACCAACTATATTTTCAGGGTATCCCAAAAAATCTCAATACTAATAGATAACGCTTATGTACTGCCCTCACACATAACATGATGCGGCCTAAGCTAAGTTCACCCGCCGTAGATAACCGCTCGGACTCAACTGATAACTTTTATGAGGTCAGGTGCAAGCTGGTTGTGATGTCGTGCCTTCCACTTCATGCTTGTTTTAACAGTTCCTCAATTTCTCGAACTAGGACAGGTAAGTTTGGACGTGTAAAGCTAATATCTGGCGCTGGAATACGGTTGCGCTTTATGTCAGGTGGTACATGTTTGTGGTGTGGAAGGGTTGAGGCAAGCGATGGATCATGTGGATGTGGGAAGTCATCTTACCAGTACAGTTTCTCGTCATCTCTGTAAACTTCGTAGCCGTAGGAAGTAATCAATACTGTATCAAAATCAAGTTCTTCCCTGATGCGGGGCCTGATGTTCCCTTTGAAAAATACCTCGCCTTCTGCGGTTCCTGTATACGGACTGTTAGACCAAACCATAATGGTTGATCGCTCAACATCAGAGCGGTCAAGAAGTTGCGACACAAAGCGACTGTATTCAGCAAGAGACTTCAAAGATTCGCCCATCTCAGTAAGTCGGCTGAAAACGAAGAGTTTCAGCTAGTTCGCGTTGCTCCATCTGCTTACTGTACGCTTGCTTGCGGCGCAGCCAGGTTTCATAAATTCCTTTCCAACGACTGAAATCGGTGCGGGTCTCATCATACTCGTCGTAGCGGGAGAGTTTGCCCGACATGAGGGCGGAGTAAAAATCCTCACTGAGAACACCATATTTCTCTTCATAAAGAGTCAGACGGCGTTCGAGTAGCTTCATCTCGATAACCAGTTCGTGAATTTCCATCATTTGTACGAAGAATTATCAAGTGTAAGCTATCAGTTTTAGAACGCAACCTGCACAGACTGCATTAGTCTCTAGATTCTTGTGCTAGCCCCCTTTTGCAGGCAGAGATAAGCTCAGTTTCCGTTGCTGCTGGTTATGTAGAGAACAATCGTTTCTTGTTCTAGGAACTCGGCAATTTTGCCCTCAAGTAAAACTTGAATTGAAGTAGCAATGATCTTCTAAGAGCTAGGGGATTCCCTCAATGGCAATGGATCAGCTCAACCTGTTCATCCACTGATTCTGAAAAGCCCTGTTCCGTTAGAACTTGCCAACGTGTTTGAGATAGACCACAGAAAGAAATTAGCCTGCACCAAGCACTAGAACAGGTCGATTGTCGGGAACTTCGCTTGTGCTTGTAGGCAGTCCCACAGATAAACTGCTAGACCAAGATCTCCTGTCCAAAGCGGATAGCGCAGTTGCCCATAGAGTTGCTGAGATAGCTGGTACTGTTCAATTGCGTGCATTGCAAAGGCTCTAGCGCGATCAAGCCACATCTGGTCTCCGGTTCGGATAAATAGCTTGAGAAACGCATAGCCATTGCCCCCGGTGCCGTGACACAGATTTGACCCCTTCTTCAGCGGACCCGCTCGCCAAGTCAGTTCTCCACCCTGCTCCAAAATGTGATCGAATTGCTCATTGATCCCCTTCGGTAGCATTGCCAAAGCCGTCACCATCCCAGGTGCGCCATGACAGTACTGCATCAGTTTCGGAGTTTGACTAGGGTTTGCTGCGTCATAAACTGCTGACCAGTTTGCTCCGTCATCATCCGTTACCGCAGTCTGAACCACAGTCATCATGGCTTTGGCTGAGATGTGTTGAAATTCCTCATCGGTTAGTAAGGACTGCCCAATTAGCAGTGGCGTTAAGTTACTGGTAAAACCATGCACGGGGCCGAGATACTGCCGCTGACTGCTATACAAGTCGATTGTCCATAAATATCCAGCCTCACCGACGGGTTGCCACTCGTGCAACAGTAAACCTGCCTGCAATTTGAAAACCTCTTGCCATCTCGATTCTTGCGTCCACTGATGCATGAAATAAGCAGCCAGCATTGAGCCTGCAATGCCCCACATTAGCTCTCGAACCGGCTGGGTATCGTTTTTGTGAATCGAATGCAGGATTTGGATCGCTTTGTCTTCGGAGGGGGAGAGCTTGTATTGCAATAGCAGCAGTGGCAGTTCTCCAACTAGATAGGACGACTGCTCTGG
>JBGTDT010000079.1:0-3414 GCA_041748155.1 Thermosynechococcaceae cyanobacterium
CTTTTGCGTTCGCCGCGATCCACCGCATCGAGCACTTTTTGGCGGAGGTCGTCACTATAAGGGGCGGGCATTGATATTCTCTTCGGCACTCTGGGTATACAAGCTACTCTGTCCTAACTATCTCTTCAACTGCAATATACACGGAAACGAGTCCACCTGTATTTCTCATGCAGGTGATTAGGTTGAAACTTTTCCACATATTACCCCCTGCAGACGATTAGACGGAAAAATTCCGTACATTTTCTGCTGTTTTCCTTCAACCCTCTTGAATATCCTCGAAATCGAATCGTTGTTTTATGCTCCAACACTTTCATAGCTGAACACTCCAAAAAACTCCTTCCAGGTACGCAATGTACTTCACCTCAAGGATTACGCCTATCGTACCGAGCAAACCTACGTTGACTGGATCAAGTGCTACATCGGCTCAAGGAATTCACATCTTGATTGACAACTTATGGGGGTAAGGGGCAATTTAGGCTTAAAGTTTTTATGAGGCACACCTAAGTAAAAAACGTTGTCCTTGGTGTGTTCTCTGCAACAGAGCATCTACCGCTCACAACCCCAACTTGACCCCTAGCGATGCTAATGCAGTGAGTTACATTCGTCATGTTGGTAGTCAAAGTTGTAATGTCGGTTGCATACATGCCAATGGAGCAGGTCGCATTTGTTGTCTAGGCTGTTGCATTACTGTTGCAGGCGATCGCCATTGGTGATGTGAGCCAGTTCATTGTCGACGAACTACCCAACTCATGGGTTAGGGGTTCAAATCTGAGCAACATGACTTCCTCAAGAGAGATATGCTGACAGAGAACGTCTATATCCAAGGGTCAAAGAGTTGAACAGTCTACCTTGATACCTTTTAACCCACTTCAGCCTTGGATAAATTCCTCTATTTTGATGACTAAAACTTCGACCAGTCCTTTCTGAGCATCTAACTCACCCTCTGCTTCGGCTTCAACCCGCTTGACTGTTTCTGGAGGAAGATCCAGGAGCTGCACGAGCCGCTGGTAAGCTGCTGCTTCTTCTGAATTGACGTTGGGTTCTTCCGGGGTGCGGGCGCTGGCACAAATAACTTCATAGCCCAAGCGCAACACCAGTTCCTTCTCTTCTGGAGTGACTAACTTGGGTACTAGCTCCTCTAAGGGAATGTTTTGCGTCAGGTATTCCTGAAGCTCTTGTTGGAGGGCTTGCTGTTGGGCTGTATCTTGAGAAAACAGTTGGCTAAACTGGCCCAGCATTAGATCGACTTCTTCGGTCTCTAGATTTCCATCAGACCAGGCCATAGAAGCAACGGTTCGAAGCAAGTTCATTTGCTGGGGCGTGATCGAGGGGGGTGGGGGAGGCTGGATAGTAGTCATAAATTGCTCCTTAATACTTAGCTTTGATAACTGAGTCAATAACAGCTTGGACTAGTTGAAGCGGTTAACGAGGAACTGCTCAAAGATTTGTACACCCGCGATCGCCAGTTGAACCAGGGGCCAACCAACCAAGCAAATTGCCGCTGCCCAGCGAGTGGTGATATCTAAACCCTGGCGGACTGCCACAATCACAGCTAGCAAGCTCCAAACCGATAATAACAGCTCAATTGGTCGCCCTAGCAGGGGAACCAGGGTTAAAAAATTTAGCGCTTGGGGAGCGTAGGCAAACCCAATTGGACTGAGCAAATCTCCGTAGGCGACTGAATTGGGCCTCAGCCACTGTCCAATTTTCCAGATTGTAGCGGTCCAAAAATAGTAACCTCCGACGACGCTGGCAAGGTCAATGAGTAAAGCAGCCATCAGGATGGGTACTGAAGCTCGATTGATGATTAAAATTAGCGCACTCCCGATCGCATGAGATAGGGCCGCCAACAGCACAATTGTCGTAGCGATGCGACGGGTTTTCAGGGTATTGTGGGCATTCTCGTAAAAATTGGCATCTAAAGCCAAAGCGTTCCAGAGAACCTGGCCTAAATTCCCGGCATCCCTCTTACTCATGCTGAATCATAGTCTCGACAAGGTAATATATACAGCAAAAAGCACAACCCGTAGTTTGCTGACCTGAACCTGGCAGTGACAAAAGTAGAATTCAATGCTTCAGTTGATTGGGCGGATACTGCTAGGGTTGCGGGGAGGTAGCTTAAAGCTTTTACTCTTTGCAAGCATATTACTGCTGGTTTTGGCAGCCACCTCGCCTCTTGGAACTTTAGTTTGGTGGCTCAGCCAGGAGGCAGAGATCAGCTTAAACAGGCACAAGCCGAAGTCAGGGCAGCGGGGGCTGCTACCGGGTCCGGCAGCTCCAGCTTCCAAGCCTTCAGAGCCCGGGTGCTACATCGTTTTCTTACCAGGCGTGGGGGACTTCTCCGCCGATCAGTTGACCGGGGGTGAAGCAATCTTTTTTCAGCGCTTAGCGCAAGCTCATCCTGAGTGCATCACAGTGCAGGGTATTTTTCCTTACTCAGCCGCAAACGAGAACCTGGGAGGTCGGCGACTCCTAGCTCCCCTTTGGCGCTTTGCCGAACGGGCAGAAGGATGGTGGGGATTTGCCAACGTTCTGATCAAAATTCGCAATCTCTCCCGCTTCGCCATCTCCGCAGACCCCCGCTACGGAGTGGTTTATAACCAGGGAATTGCGGCGGCGATCGCTGAACGAATGGATGCTGTGCAGCCAATCCCCGCGTCGTCGCCTCGCCCCCTGAAAATCATTTTGCTAGGAACCAGTGGGGGTGTTCAAGTCGCCCTTGGCGCTGTTCCCTACTTGGGTGAGTGGTTGAAGGCAAAGATCACGGTTGTCTCAATTGGAGGAGTATTTTCTGGTGCCAGTGGTTTCGGGGTAGCAGAGCATGTTTACCACTTGTACGGTCGGCAGGACTGGGTAGATGATCTCGGTGTTGCGGTGTTCCCCTCGCGGCGGCCTTGGGCTGTCAGCTCACCCTTCAATCAAACCCGTCAGCAAGGGGGTTATACAGTACAGGTCAGTGGTCCCCACGCCCATGATGGTCCTCAAGGCTACTTTGGTGAGGCACGGGCAGCGACAACAGGGGGAACCTATGTTGATTTGACGCTGCAACGGGTAAACCAACTGCCAATCTGGTCTCACTAAGTTTCTCCCCGTGCTTGTGACCAGTCGATTTCTTTGAGTATTTTTGACCACTCCCCAACCTTTTCCGAAACGAGGAGGGAGCAATAGACTTCTTGCACAAATCGAGTTCTGCCCCCCGACCCCCCAAATTTGGGGAACTTGAACGTAGCTTCCCCAGGGGTGTCCGCTGGGTCGGGGGTGACAATATTTCATGTATAGCAAAGGGCATGAGGGTTAGGACACAATAGAGGGTGGGAAAAGAGAGGTGAGGATAATGGCAGCCCCCTACAGCTACGACTTAAGGCAAAAAGTGATACAGGCAATCGATAAAGGGATGAGAAAGAGCGAAGCGAG
>JBGTDT010000080.1:0-72090 GCA_041748155.1 Thermosynechococcaceae cyanobacterium
CTTTTGCGTTCGCCGCGATCCACCGCATCGAGCACTTTTTGGCGGAGGTCGTCACTATAAGGGGCGGGCATTGATATTCTCTTCGGCACTCTGGGTATACAAGCTACTCTGTCCTAACTATCTCTTCAACTGCAATATACAAACTGCATAGCCAGTCAGGCACATCAGTACAACTAGACAGACGGGTACTGATAGCTAGAGGTGTTTTATGTATCCACATCTGAACGACCGGGACACTCTTTTCCTGGTCCTGAGTATGGCAATTTTGACAGGAATTCTCAGTACCTGGTTATTAACTGGTCCTGCTCACCGGAATAGTTTAGGTGGACAAGTCCAGGGATTAAAGTTTATGCTCTCCAGCCAGGGACGTCAGCCGTCTAATCCCATCGATTAATTGCTGCGATCAGCGGCTAACTTAACTGAGTCACTACCTGGTCTGCAAGCAGAGTGTCGTTAGTGAGAAGATCTTCGACGGTGATTCGCAGCGATCGCTGGCTGTCTACCCAAAAGAGAACTTTAATCCGATCGCGACCTGGATAACCGGGCGGCTTCAGTCGGGCAATGCTACGGGCTCCCTCGCGGTCGTTCAGCGGTTGCACCTGAGCTTGAGTGCTGGTTAGGTTGCGGGTGACTAGGCGATCCCCCTCGAAGTAAACTTCTGTTCCTCCCGTTTCTGCCCCCACTTCCCCCACGACCAGTTCAATGCTGGGCTGAGCTTCCAGGGAAGCTCCCAAAACCAGTTCGATCGGCTCCGGCATCGGATAGGGTTGTCCTACCGGGATTAGAGGATGCCAGTTATGACGGTTTTGGCGACGGTCCCAGTAGCGAATGCCGTAACCGTGGTAGAGAAAATCTTTGAGTTCAAGTCCCTGACTGAGTTGCAGCGCCCCTTGTGCGATCGCCTCAAAGGGGCGATCGCACTTGATCTTAACGGGCTCAAAGTACTGCTGCATCCAGGTCTGGACTGAGGGGATCTGGGTGGTTCCCCCCACCAGCAAGACTGCGTCAACATTTTGGGCCTCTAGACCCTGCCGCCGGGCTTGCTGTAGAAGTTGAAACATGGCCTTGTCCAGGCGCTCAAAGAACTGGTGTTCCCTGAGAATTGCCTCAAATCGGTCCCGGTCCAGGTTCAGCTCGTAGCTCTCAAAGGTTTCGTCGTTGAAGTAAACTTCACTGGCCTGCGGTTGTCGGGACAGTTGAATCTTGAGTCGCTCTGCCAGCCGGGTGGTCAAGGGAGTTGGCACCAACCCCTGGGTGGTGGCAAAGTAATCCACTAACCAGTTATCAATATCGGTTCCGCCCAAGGTTTGACCAGATTTTGCCAGGACGCGAGCGCTCTTGAGCCGTTGAGCAGACTCGCCCAGCCGCTTCTCACCCCACTTAAGCATAAATCCTAGGGGTCTATTGGACTGCTTTTTGCTGTCTAGCTGGACCAGGGCCAGGTCTAAAGTGCCGCCCCCAAAGTCAACCACAAGCAGAATTTCCCGATCTGCTACACCGTAGCCTAGCGCCGCTGCTGTAGGCTCATCCAGCATTTGGATCTGCTCAACCTGTAGATCTTGACAGACATGGCCGAGCCAGTGGCGGTAAGCTTCAAAGCTGTCTACCGGAACTGTAAAGACAACTGACTGGTTGATGCCTAGTTCGCTGGCCTGGAGTTGCTGCACCAGCCGCAGTAAAAACCAGTGTCCGACTTGTTCAAAAGGGACAATCCGTCCATCCAGTTCTGGCAAAAAACCTTGAACGGTTGCGCCGATCCCTCGCTTAAAGCTGCGAAAAAACCGTGGGTCGGTGTTGAGGTCTAATCCGCGATCGCGCACCTGCTGCCCGACTAAGACCTGGCCTCGAAGGGCATTCTCCACGTAAGCTAGACTGGGAACTAGGGCCGGATTCTCTCCAAATTGAAAGCTCAAATCCCCTAAGCTTACGGTCTCTGGTTGCTGGGTTGCGGCATTCCAGCGGGCAACCACGGTGTTGCTGGTGCCAAAATCAATCGCGTAGCTCAAGACAGTTCGACGCTCAATGCGGTTCTAGGGTTTGTTAACGTTGACTTCTATCGAAGCGGGCTACATGTTTGCTCAGGCATGAATGACTTGAAATGACTTGATTGGTGGCAGGCGTTGTCTCTGGCAGCTTGAAGAATTCTTTTAGGGAATACCAACTGCTGGAATCCCACCCGTGACTCTAGTAGGCATCCTGTAGCTCGTAAAAATCAGGGGAGATGTAATCCTTTCGCAGCGGCCAACCCACCCAGTCTTCCGGCATTAACAGCCGCTTTAAGTTTGGATGGCCTTCATAGACAATGCCGTACATGTCGTAGGTTTCCCGCTCCTGAAAGTCTGCGGTTTTCCAAATCCAGTACACTGAGGCTATCTTTGGATCTGCTCTAGGCAAAAAGACCTTTACGCGCACCTCCTCAGGCCGGTCTGCGTTGTCACTCAACTTGGTCAAATCATAGACGCTGACCAAATCTTCGCCGGCGCCAACATCGTAGCCACCTTGGCAGCGGAGATAGTTGAAGCCGTAGGCATAGAGGGCAGTTGCAAAAGGAATTAGGAATTCCCGGTCTACTTTGAGAATCTCAACTCCCTCGTGATCTCTGCCCAGAAACTCGTGCTCAAAACCGTTCTGAGTTAACCACTGGGAAATCTTACCCGCTTCAACGATTTCTTTCTCTGGTTCTGAGTCCGCTTCGTCTTCTGGTTTTGACGCTATAGCCTTTGATTCCTTGTCCTCTTTAGCTGCTTTAGCTTTTGGCTCTGAATCTTCAGCCTCTGATTTTACTGCTTCAGCTTTTGATTCTTGAGTTTGTGACGCTTTGGTTGGCTCTGGATCTTCAGCTTTAGCTTTTGATTCTTGAGTTTCTACCGCTTCAGCCTTTGGCTTTGATTCAGAAGTGTTTGCGTCGTCCGATGTATCTGGTTTTGATGGTTCAGGCATAACTTACAACCTTCTTTGCTGTAAATCTCCAGCAGGCTTTAAGGAATAGGTAAATTGCATCGGGATTTTGGACGCCTAGGACCACTCCAAGGCACCTTTACGCCAGGCATAAATTAGCCCGACGATTAAAATTGCAATAAAGATCAGGGCTTCAATAAAGGCCAGCAAGCCCAAGCGACTAAAAGCAACAGCCCAGGGGTACAAAAAAACAGTCTCAACATCAAAGATGACAAAGACCAGGGCAAACATATAGTAACGAATGTTGAACTGAATCCAAGCTTGGCCGATTGGTTCCATACCTGACTCGTAGGTTGTCCGACCTTCTGGATCGAAGCCACTTGGTCTAAGCAACCTGGAGGCCGTTAGCGCCAAGAGAGGAACCAGGCTAGCGACGAGGATGAACCCAAGTAAGTATTCGTAACCGCTAAGAACAAACACGATGGCACACAACCGTTGATGTAGGACTGCTGCATTGTAGTTTACATTATAGGGGCCTTGTTCCTCAGCTTTTGGCGATCGCGCTATGACCGAGGATGACTTCAAAACTTAAGGACCAAAAGTCGGTCGCTGTAAAGCTTTCAGGTCCGTGGCTGTTTGACTGGTCCTAGTAGTTAATGTTGTCTGAGGCAGTCTAAGCAGGTCAACTGGGTGTAACCATTCTTGCTACGGTAGAGACTTAAAGATGGGCAGTTGTGACTACTGGAGTGATCTGGTAGTGGTCTCTGAGCAGCCTACTTCTTGTGGCAAGGCTTCACCCCCTGCCATTGCCTGCCTTTGAAGCACTATCCCCTGTTTTGGCTTATTGTCACTAGTGCAGGGGCCAACAATAGCAATATTGTCTCAGCTAATTTAATAGTCATAAGTTTTTCTAAAGGCGTGTACCTTGTAAAGGATGTATCGAAGGCTCGGTAAGGACTTGAGCATAGTTCTTACTGAGCTTGTGAACGAGTTGGTAAGCTGAAAACTGCCACTTGTTCTATATTAAGGGTCAACAAAAATGAAGTAAATCAACTCTTTGTGATTCAAAGTGTTGTATCCGGGAGTGATGCTGTGCAAGCCCAAAGGCAATTAACCACAATAATGCTCCGCCGGGGTTGGCTCCCCCTACCCTCCGCCGGGAATCTCTCTGGGGTAGCCTGGTGGATCGGAGCTGGCGCGATCGCGCTCCGCCAAGGCAGCCTCTGGGTCGGTCTGATTGTGCTTGGGGCAAGTTTCGGAGTTCTACCGAATGCGACTGGTGCCGTTGCGGCGGACATTGCCCAAACAGCAAAATCTGACCAAGGGGTACTGAGTAACCTTCTCGGCCAGGGGCACAAGCTGGCAAAGACGGGAGACTGGGAGGGGGCACTGATGTCCTACGAGCGGGCTGCCGATTTGGATCAGCAAAATCCCCGCATTTTTTCGGCGATTGGCTACATCCAGACCCGTCTAGAAAACTTTCAGGAAGCTGCTCGGGCCTATCAAAAAGCGATTGCCCTGGAGCCACAGAATGCAGACTTTTACTACGCCCTTGGATACAGCTTGGGGAACGCCGGAGACGACCCTGGGGCAGCCGCAGCCTACCGCCGCGCCACCCAGCTCAACCCGAAAAATGTTCCTGCTTTTTCTGGGTTGGGCACCGTTCTTGCCCGTCAGGCAGAGTACGATGGAGCCTTGCTAGCTTACGAACAAATTACTCGACTCGATGCAAAGAACTGGAAAGCCCGCGAGGCAATGGGAATTGTTCTCGTGCAGCAGGGCAAGCTTTCAGAGGCCGTCCGAGCGCTTCAACAAGCCGCTGTCTTGGCTCCTGATCAGGCTAGTGTACTGGCGAATCTGGGCCTGACTTGGCTCGGTCAGGGCAATTCAACAGCAGCACTGCTAGCCCTCCAGAAAGCAGCAAAGCTAGACCCACAAAATGCTGACGTTAACCTGCGAATTGCTGCAATCTTACAAGCGCAAAACGATTTAGACGGGGCTCTAGTCGCCTATCGTCAGGCAGCCTTGGCTCGGTCGAACCTAGCGGAGGCTCAAGCCGGGATTGGGGATATCTTGCTCGCGAAGCAGGACACCGCCGGAGCAGTTGCGGCCTACCGCCAGTGGGTTGCACTTGCGCCTGATTCTGCTCAAGGGTACTACAGCTTGGGGTCTGCCTTGAGAGCCGGAGAACTCTCCCGTGAGGCGATCGCAGCCTTTAAGCAAGCCCAGCGGCTCTATCATGATCAAGGGGATGTTGAAGGTGAACGCCGGGCTAAAAAGGCACTGCTTGAACTGACACCCAGGTACTAGGTAACTGTCATTAAGACCTGACGAACTTTGTGGGGGAGTCCGTCTAACAGGACATCCAGGGCGGTTTTGTTGACAGCCATGCCGCCTTCAGGATGGGCTGTAAAGTCCTTTCCTACTTGGAATCCCTCAGCAACCAACTGCTGGGTAGCCATCCGGGTTGCAACTTCCCCCAGCTTGATTAGGGTCGTTTGGGCCAGGGTTGTTTGGGCCAACCAGGTGAAGGTCTCCAGGTCCTCATTGACGATTTGCGCGATCGCCCCACTGATGACAAGGGGAACTTGCTCGTCCGGCATCAACTGCATAAACGACTGGATTGTACCAGCAACCCTGTCTAGGTCCCGGCTCTGGATAACTTTCTTCAGCAGAAACGTAAAGTTTGACAAATGCATGGGGGCGGCTCAGTTAAAGAGTGATAAAGGACTCCCCCTACCCACAAGGACAAAAACAGTCCTGGTTTAGTTCCACGATAAACTGCGAGTAATCGCAACGCTCTACGCTGTAGAGCCTAAACGCCGATGCTTGGCAACTGAACTCAATTCTCGGTCCGCTAATTTTTAGTCGCAGGTTTAGAGATTACAACCCCGTAGGCATTGATCGATAAATACCGCTGCGCGGCAGCCTGTAAATCCTCAGGGGTTAACGCCTGAATTTGATCTGGGTAGCTGAGTGCTGGAGCTAAGTCAGCTAAAGTTGATTGATAGTAACCGTAGAGGCTGGCGCGATTTGCCGGAGCCTCATTGCTAAAAATAAACTGGTTGGCGGTGCGGGTTTGAATCTGGGCCAGCTCGGTAGCTGTAATGGGTCTAGTCTGTAGGGCTGCGACATGCTGGGCGATCGCAGATTCAACTGCGGCTAAATTTTCTACTGGCAACTGGGCAGAAATGTAGAACATTCCTTGCATGACCTGGGCCAGGTTATTCACCGAGATCTGGGTTACCCACCCTTTGTCTTCTCGTAGATCCTGCACCAGCTTTGAAGTGCGTCCCTGACCTAAAACCTTGGCCAACACATCTAGGGCATAGGTTTGCTCAAGCTGCGCCGTGCCAGGAACCCGCCAAAGCATGACCAAGCGTGCTTGATGGAGTCGTTCATCTGTAAGTTCTTGCCGGACAACTTTCTGGAACGAGGGCTCTGGTTGCCAACCTGGCTGGCTGCAGGTTTGGTTTGGTCTGATACCCACACATCCTGCTTCAATGGTCTGAATTAGCGTTGCTACAGGTAAATTACCTACGGCTACAGCAGTGATGGCTTCAGGTTGATACCACTGCTGGTGAAAGTTCCGCATCTGTTGCGGTGTGAGTTGCTCAACTACCTCAACCGGTCCCAGAACCGGGCGGCGATAGGGCAACTGGGCAAAGGCAATCTCCAGGGCATGCTGAAAGATCCGGCGGCGGGGGTTATCTTCAGCCCGGCGGATTTCTTCTAAGATCACAAATTGCTCTCGCTCGAAGGCCGCGTCAGGAATAGTGGCATTCAGAACAATGTCCATTTGGGCGATCGCGACTGCTGCAAAGTCCTGCGGTGCCACTGTTGCGTAGTAAAAGGTATAGTCTTGGCTTGTGGCTGCATTGGTAATTCCGCCTCGCTGCTCCACTAAGCGCTCGAACTCGCCGCTTTGCAGTTGGGCAGTTCCCTTAAACACCATATGCTCTAGAAAATGCCCCATGCCGTTGATTGAATTTGCCTCAACAGCAGAGCCAGCCCGAACCCAAAGGCTAAAGTTGACCACATCAATGGGCATTTGCTCAGCTACAACGGTGAGTCCACTGGGTAGCCGATGCTGGATGGGAGAAGACAACTTCTGAGGAGCTTGGACCATAGGTCTGAAATCGGCGACATTGCCCTTCTATGATGACACCTCTAAGTTCCTGCCCGTTCAGCCTTAGAAGATCAATAGCCCCCCTGAACTGCTAGTTCACAGCGTGCAGGTAAGCATAGCAGAGTCTTCCGCAAAACTGACTAGAGCAAGGATGCTCGAATTTGCCTCGTGATACCTGCGCTGCCTCAGGTTGACAATATCATTTAAGTACACTGGGGAACTTGTTGTACCTCCAAACTGCCGGAAGTTTTCTGTACTATGCCATTAACGATTCTTGTCGCAGATGACGAGCAAGAGATTCGTTTGTTGATCAGCAATTATCTAGAAAGTTGCGGCTACTTAGTGATAACTGCTGAGAATGGCGTTCAGGCACTGGGAATGGTTGAGGCATGTCAACCTCATTTACTGATTACCGACGTTACCATGCCCCAAATGGATGGCTACGAACTTGTCCAGCAGGTACGGCAGCGCCCAGCATTTCGTCTACTACCCGTGGTGTTTTTAACAGTTCGAGCCGATATGCGATCGCGAATCCAAGGTTACCAGTTGGGGGGGGATGTCTACCTACCTAAGCCCTTTGACCTTGAGGAGTTAATGGCTGTGGTTCGCAGTTTAATGGAGCGATCGCAGCTAATCCAGGCAGAATGGCGCTGGCGAACTCAGCCCTCTGAAGCGGTTGCTCCCTTAGGTTATCAGAATAACCTGACCCGGCGAGAGCAAGAGGTTTTGGAATACCTGACCAAGGGGCTGTCCAACGCTCAAATTGGCGATCGCCTACACCTCAGCCCGCGCACGATTGAGAAGTATGTCAGTCGTTTGTTAGACAAAACAGAAACTAAAAACCGCACAGAACTCGCTCGCTTTGCCATCCAGCACCGCTTAGTTGACTAAGTAGCAAAAATTGGGATGAATGGGTTGAAACTGATTTAGTTAAAGGCAAACTAATTCATCAGAATTGACCCAGCAAGAAAGATCATGAATTTAGAAATTAACCAAACCAATGAGAGGCAGAGTTACCTGCATCAACTGGCTCAGGGATATGGTGGCTAACCCATTCCCCATTTTTCTGAAGAATTTGGGTAATGCCCTGGGGAATCAGGGCATCTATGTCCGGTTGTTGTTTTGCAGAAAGGTCTAGCAGTTCAGGATCTGTTTGCAGTTCTTCTCCCTCCTCAACGACGGTATAGAGATTGCGAACTTGACTCAGGACAAAGGCAACCAGCTCTTGCCTCAAAAGGGGAATCGCAAAGGCTTGTTGGTAGGGATGGTCAGGATAAGTAGTTAAAACATTCTCAACTTCCGTAACAACAACTTGATTTGTTAAGTTAAACAACTTCTTAAACATCTTGTATCTCCGATAAGTGCTGTAGACGACAAAAATCTATTTATGACCAAAAAAACTTCTCTACAAGGATGTTTGGCAAACGTACGGAAGTATTTGATCAAAATAGCAGAGACGCTTATCTATATTATTGAGCTAACTTGGTCTGACTCAAGTCTAGATTTAAGTTAAGAAATTATTATGTTTAAACCAAAGGCGATAACTTTATATATTCTTTCAAAATGTAAAAATTACGAGTTGAGTGCAGTAGGAGATCTACCCAAAGAACTGGGTAAACATCCTCTTTTTAGCCTTAGAGTTAGGAGGGACGCGATCGCTTACCGCAACCATTCAATTTTAGGAAAACCTCTCCAGCTCGTCTTAACCTAGAGCAAGAACAGAATAAATTTTCAGACCTGTCAAGTTCCTGACCTTGGGAGAGTTCCACAGACGGGAAGCTTCACGTCAGACTGATAGTAGCTTCTTGTCACTTGGCGACTCATCTCGGAGGTTCTTGATGGCATTTGACTATGATCTGTTTGTGATTGGGGCAGGTTCGGGCGGTCTGGCAGCATCTAAGCGGGCGGCGAGCTACGGGGCGCGGGTGGCGATCGTCGAAGCCGATCTGGTCGGGGGCACCTGTGCCATTCGTGGCTGTATCCCTAAGAAGCTGATGGTTTACGCCTCAGAGTTTTCTTCGCTGTATCAAGATGCTGTTGGCTACGGCTGGAGCGAAGTCGAAACTCACCTGAATTGGCAGAAATTGCTGACCGCCGTGGACCAGGAAGTACACCGGCTCAGCCAGGTGCATACTCAGGCACTCCAGGCAGCCGGAGTCGAACTGATCCACGGGTATGCCAGGTTTTTAGATGCTCATACCCTGGAAGTGGGAGAACAAAAAGTCACTGCTGAGAAGATCTTGATTGCGGTGGGCGGCGAGGCTTTTCGACCGCCGATTGCCGGAATTGAGCACGCCGTCACCTCGCGAGACATGTTTCACCTACCGCAGCAACCCCGGCACCTTGCCATCATGGGCGGCGGCTACATCGGCGTAGAATTTGCCTGCATTATGCACGGCTTTGGTACGCAGGTCACCCAGATTATTCGGGGCGATCAATTTTTGCGGGGCTTTGATCAAGACATCAGCACGGCAGTTGAGTCCGGCATGATTCACCACGGTATTCGGGTACTACAGAGCACGATTGTGACCAAAATCGAACCAGTGCCAGCGGGGCTGAAGCTGACGCTATCTGGTAACTACGAAGTACCTTTAACCGTTGATACGGTCTTGTCTGCCGTTGGCCGCACCCCGAATCTGCAAAAACTCTGCTTAGACAGAGCAGGCGTTGAGATTGGCCGGGGTCCCAGTAGCTTTGCCTACGCCAGTGACAGTGCGATCGCAGTGAATGAATACAGTCAAACGACCCAGCCAAACATTTTTGCGGTGGGAGATTGTACGGATCGACTCAATCTAACCCCCGTTGCCCTGGCGGAAGGCCGAGCCTTTGCAGATACGGAGTTCGGGCATCAGCGCCGGGCCATCAGTCACGAGTACGTGCCTACCGCCATATTTTCCCAACCAGAAGCAGCAACGATTGGCTGGACAGAAGCAGCCGCCCGCGAACAGTTGGGAGACTCTACAGTCAAGTGCTATCGCACCCAGTTTCGGCCCCTATTTCACAGTCTATCGGGCCGAGAGGAGAAGGCAATGATCAAATTAGTGGTAGATGACGACTCAGACCGTATCCTGGGGGCTCACATGGTCGGTGCTCACGCCGCAGAGATCATGCAGGGGATGGCGATCGCCATCAACATGGGGGCAACCAAAAAAGACTTTGATCGGACTCTGGGCATTCATCCCTCAGTCGCAGAGGGGTTTGTCACCTTGAGATGACTGTTGCGACGACTGGGCTGCTAGATCAATGTTTAGCTCCCACTTGAGCCAGTCGATAATGAAGCGGCGCTCGTCCTCTTGCAGACTGAAGCCAGCCTTTCTAGTCCGATCGTCAATCGCTTCCAAGTCTGCAGGAGTAAATAGGTCGGCGAGGGTAGCAATCCGGCAGAGCAGGTTATCGCGCTCGTCCTGGCGAGTGGCTCGACGATACCCATAAACCTGCTTTTCAACCTTGATAGTGAGTTGTGCAGTAACTGGATCGACTTCTACCAGTTGAGCATAGTCGGTATCCAGCATTTCCAGATCGATAATTTTGGGGCTTTGGCTCACTATCCAGGCACTCCATTCAGTCTGATCATAGCTTTGGCATCCGTTCGCAATTGGTATTATCAGGTTGGGCATGGGTCTCTGCTGCTTAAGGTCCAGCGATCGCATTCCACAGCTCCCTGCCATCTTTTGCTGATTCTGGCTAAAGCCCATTCCTTCTACCTCTAGTAGCGCGTAGGTGCAGAACTCTAGTTTTAGCTCAGGACTGCCTGTCATCACTTCTGTACCCTTCTAGTACAAACTAAAAGAACTATTGTAATGCAGCTTATTTTAGTCCTCCTCACGACTTGGGCAAGCTAAGAAGATAGGGGAGCTAAAATTTTCACTGCTTCAGAATGCCATGACCCTGAGAAGATCCCAACTGCAAATCCGCCTGGACAATTATTACCATCGCGTCAAGACGATCATTCTCTCCCGCCAAAGTCCAGTTACTGGGCTCCTGCCAGCCAGCACCGCTGTGACTGCCCACGGGGACTACACCGATGCCTGGGTCCGAGATAATGTCTACAGCATCCTTGCTGTCTGGGGACTGGCCTTAGCTTACCGGAAAATTGATCATCACCAAGGGCGTCGGTTTGAGCTAGAGCACAGCGTAGTTAAACTGATGCGGGGACTGCTCATGTCGATGATGAAGCAGGCTCACAAGGTTGAGCGATTCAAGCAAAACCAGTCCCTGCTGGATGCGATGCATGCCAAGTACGAAACCCCTACAGGCAATGTTGCGGTCGGAGATGACGAGTGGGGACACTTGCAGCTCGATGCCACATCCCTGTTTCTGCTGATGCTGGCGCAGATGACTGCCTCAGGACTATCGATTATCTTTACCCTAGACGAAGTCAATTTTGTCCAAAATCTGGTTTACTACATCGGTCGAACCTACCGCACCCCCGACTATGGCATTTGGGAACGGGGGAATAAGATCAACCACGGTCATGCAGAACTAAACGCCAGTTCGGTGGGAATGGCAAAAGCGGCCCTGGAAGCAATGAGTGGGTTAGACCTGTTTGGTGTTCACGGTTCTCAAGCCTCCGTGATTCACGTTTTACGCGATGAGGTGGCCCGGTCCCGCATCACTTTGGAGTCACTCCTGCCGCGGGAATCGAACTCTAAAGAAATCGATGCTGCCCTCTTAAGTATTATCAGTTTTCCTGCCTTTGCGATTGAGAATAGTGAACTCGTTGATCTCACCCGTAGGGAGATTATTACAAAGCTCCAGGGACGGTATGGCTGCAAACGCTTTTTACGAGACGGTCACCAGTCTGTCCTCGAAGACTCCAGTCGCTTGCACTATGAGCCCTTTGAGCTAAAAAAGTTTGAACATATCGAGTCTGAGTGGCCGCTATTTTTTACTTACCTCATCCTGGATGGACTATTTCGGGGAGATCTGGAACAAGCCAGGGCCTATCGATCGCGTTTAGACCCGCTGTTGGTTGAACAAAATGGCTGGCAGCTATTGCCAGAACTTTACTATGTTCCGGCAGAAAGTGTTGAAGCCGAGCGGGCAAACCCTCACAGCCAGGGCCGTCTTGCCAATCAGAACATACCCCTGGTCTGGGCTCAGAGTCTATTTATTCTGGCTGAACTTTTAGCTGGTGATCTCCTAGCGGTGGGAGAGATTGACCCCCTAGGTCGTCACCTGCGGATTGGCAGGCAGCGCCACCCACTGGTGCAAATTGCCTTGTTGGCAGAAAACGAAGTCCTGCAAGCGAGGCTGGAGGCCGATGGGATTGCAACACAAACCCTAGACCAGATTGAACCGATCCAGGTCCGATCTGCTCAGGACTTGGCAAGAATTTATACCCAGATTGGCCGGAATGATCCCCTGGGGCTGACCGGGCGGCCCCTGCGCCGTTTACGCAGTCTGACCACCTCCAGTATTTTTCAGATTTGTGGTCAAACCACGGTGTTCTTGCCGTCGTTCTTAGACCCAGGCCAGTTTTACTTAACCCTCGACTACCACTTTTTAGTGGATCACCTGAAGAGTGAGTTGGCTTATATCCAGTCTCACTGGGATCACCTGGGCAGACCTACCCTGACAATTCTGATTACCACGGCCATGCTGGAGACCGGTAGCGAGCCCCTGTTACATCTGATCCAAACCCTAAAAAACGGCTGCTGCAACGATGTGCAGGTCAAGCTGGGTCCGCTGAATCAGCTTATGCTCACAGCAGGCACTGAGCGAATTGATTTCTTACAGGATTTTGACACCAGCACTGCTCTCAAAGACGCACCAGCCATGCCTCAGTACCTAGGGTTTGACCTGGAGCAAAGTTGGCCCTTAAGCTACACGCAAGAGTTTGCCCTAGAGTCTGAAACCGATGTTCAACTCCTCTTGAGTAACCTGCGTACCTGCAAAAACCTTTACGAACAAATTGAGTTGTTACAGACACTATGGCGTTTACAGGGGCCGGACTTTGATACTGGCTGCGGACCAGACCAACCCATCAGCGTTGCCGATTTGCTTGATGAAGTCTACGACAAAGCGGGTAAGGCGCAGCTCTGGGCAATTGTTCGCCGGGCTGCCGGCTTGCGTCACAAGGTGGATATTGGCCTGTCGGATGCAGTGACAAAAATTTTGGTCCGGCAGAAACAGATTTCGGTCGGGAAGTCCTTTAGTGAGGATGCTTTGATCACTCGCCCCATGTCCCACTTCGAGGTAGTAGATAAAATCTCTCAGTTCTGTGGGGAAGATGTCCGCGATCGCGTCCTCAGCCAGGAAATTCTGATTTACTTCGGCCTGCTGATTCAAGCAGAACCTGATTTGTTTGAGGGCTTGCTTACCCTGCGGGTGGGCTACTTTATCTTGCTGATTACCAGTGAACTGGCGCGTCAGTTCAAGCTGACTCAGGATGAAGCCTACGAACGGCTGATGCAGCTCAGTCCTTTCGAAACGAAGCTGCGCCTGCGTCAGGCTTTGATTGGCTATGAAGAACTAAATCAAGGGTTATTTCAACAAGAATTTCTGCACCTGCACAAAAAAGAGCAGCAAATTGACTGGATTGTTCAGCCCCAGAGCCATGAAGCAGATCATGCTGAGGGTTGGTGGAGAATGCGGCAACAACAGGGCACAGTCAACCGGGTTCCCAAGCAGTTCTATCCCCGTGTTTGGAGGCTCTTAAATCACTGCCAGGGATTGATTATTGGAGACAAATTGGAGCGGCGCAACCGGCTGGAGAGTGAGCTGCTGCTGGCTGAGATGACCCCAGATGAACCCAATTTTGCCCTGCGGTTGGAGCACCTGCTCAATAAAATCCCGGCGCCAGAATACCGGCAACTGAATATTGAGACGCTGATGGAGTTGGCCGCGATCACGGAGGCCAATACAGACTTGCAGGTAGAGGGCTATATTGTCCTAGACGTGCTGATCGGCCATGCAGTTCGGCTCGCTTATCTAGAGCAATTCCCGCAACAGGCGGCTGAATACGATCAGCGCAAGGCAGCGGCGTGGCGGTCCTTCTACCACAGCTCTCCCTACGCCTGTGCCAGCAGTATCATGAAGGCCCTGCGTTTTCTGACCGAATTTGCAGAACTGCCTGAAGCAAGCCGTTATTGAGGTAGAAACGGGTTACAGGAAACAAGGACTTACAGGCCGCTAGAGACCAGCGCTTCCCACCCTAGTCCTTGCCGGACCACAGTGGGCTCCTGCTCACAGAGATCTAAGATCGTTGAAACCTGATATCCCGGCTCTGAACCGTCGTCTACAATCAAGTCCACTAGTTTATCGAACCGATCAAAAAGCTCAAACCGGCTCTCCACGGCGATCGCAGTTGTGTCTGAGGACTCATCCTGATTGGCTAACCGGGCTGAGGTAGAAATAATCGGATTCCCCAGGGCTTTGAGCAGGGCGAGGGAAACCGGGTGGTCCGGCACTCGAATTCCAGTGGTTTTGCGCTTCGGGTTTTGGACAAGTCGGGGAACCAACTTGGTTGCTGGCAACAGAAACGTATAGGGTCCTGGAATTAGATGTTTCATCGTCCGGTAAGCCGGATCGCTCACCCGTGCATAGGTGGCAATGTTTGAGAGAGAGGAGCACAAAAATGTCAAAGGCTTATGATTGGATAGCTGCTTGATCCGTCTGACCCGCTCTATGGCTGCCTTGGAGTTCAGGTCACAACCAATCGCATAGACTGTGTCTGTGGGATACAGCATCACGGCTCCCTGGCGCAAGGCGTCTGTTATCTTTGCTACTTTTTCGACTTGAGGAGTTTGGGGGTGGACGGTATACGTGACAGCCATAAAAAATTGCTTCCGCTCAAACTGCTTTGGTTGCTATGAAGAAGTTAGCGTATCTTGAGTGCCAAACTGGAATTTCTGGGGACATGTGCCTGGGAGCACTAGTCAACGCAGGTGTTCCTCTAGATTACTTGATCAACAAGCTGAGCCTGCTAGGTATTTCGGCAGAGTACCAGTTACGGGCTGAGCAAGTCCTACGGAATGGTCAGCAGGGAACTAAAATTTATGTTGATTCGTTGGTGCCTGAGGCCGAGACAGAGGAGGGCGTTATCCCAGCCTCGCAGCCTCGCGATCACCCCCATCATCACGATCAGCAAGCGGGCTCAACTAGCCAGCCCCCCCGCCACCTGTTAGAGATTGAGCGCCTGATTACGGCTGCCGGATTGCCAGCCCGCGCTGAAGGGTGGAGTCTGGCAGTGTTTCGGGAGTTAGCCGTTGCCGAAGGGGCAGTGCATGGCATTAGGCCTAATCGGGTTCACTTCCACGAAGTCGGAGCAACCGATGCAATTGTGGATATTGTCGGCACCTGCCTGGGCTTAGACTGGCTAGGGATTGACGAGCTCCACTGCTCACCCTTACCCACAGGCGGCGGTACGGTACGAGCCGCCCACGGGCGATTGTCAGTGCCAGCCCCAGCAGTTTTAAAATTATGGGAACGCCATCAGGTCCCGGTGTACAGCAACGGGATTGAGCGGGAACTCGTCACGCCCACTGGGGCGGCGATCGCCGTGACCCTAGCCACCCGGTTTGGTCCTCCGCCCGTGATGACGCTGCAACGGGTCGGCCTAGGGGCCGGGTCGCACCAGTTACCCCTGCCGAACCTGCTGCGACTGTGGATTGGAGCAGGGACAGATCCAAAAGCCGACGGTTCCCTGGAAACGATCATGGTTTTAGAAACCCAAGTGGACGACTTAAATCCCCAAGCAATTGGCTACACCTTTGAGGCTCTGTTTGCCGCTGGAGCCCTGGATGTGTTTACCCAGGCGATCGGGATGAAAAAGTCACGACCCGGCGTTCTGCTGACGGTCCTATGCCACCCAGAAAATCTAGCAGCTTGTGAAACAGTCTTGTTTCGGGAGACCACTACGCTGGGCATTCGGCGCACTCAGCAACAGCGCCGAATTTTAGACCGCCAAGTCCAAACAGTTGAGACGACCTACGGACCCGTTCGGGTTAAAGTCGCCGGGCAAAACAACATCTTTGTCAACGTTCAGCCAGAGTACGAGGACTGTGCGCGACTGGCCCGGCAGCATCACCGTCCTTGGCGCGAAATCCATCAAGCTGCTCTACAGATTTGGTATTTTCAGAATACTTTGGCTTAAATTCTTAGCCGTTCCGATCAGAGGCTCAATAAACTTCTAATTGTTCAACAAGCCTGCTTCAGCTTGCTGCTTTGGTAAGGGCCGGGTTACCTGGCGCAGCAGCACGGTTTCCAAACACTCAGCCACTAGACTTGTAGCTTCTAGTTCCAACTCACCCCACTGAAGCCGCTCACCCTGAGCAGGTAGCCGACCCAAGTGATGGATCATGAAACCTGCTAAAGTTTGGTAAGCTGAGTCGGTCGGTAAGCTCAATTCAAGTTGCTCATTCACCGCTGTTAGATCTAAAGCGCCAGAGACGAGCGCGGAGTGCGAATCAATCTGGACAAGCGTCGCCTGGGAGGGCGGCAACCTGGACGCAGCCCCCTGAGGGATCACCCGACCTGTGAGCAGTCGCACAGTGCCGTTGAGAATTACCAGCAAGGGCCAGAAGAGATAGGAGCAGAGCTGGAGTGGCTGAATCAGTAACAAGGCAGTGGGCTCTGGAGCATTGGCTGCCAGTACTTTAGGGATCAGTTCCCCAAGGGCGATCTCTACATAAGTCACCAAGAAAAATGCTACTGGCACCGCAATCGAATGGGCTGTCAGCATGATCGGTAACTTGCCGAGAGGTAACCAGTTAATCCAGGGCTCAATCCAGTGTACGGTTGCTCCCTCACCTAACCAACCCAGAAGTAGGCTGCCGGCAGTCGTCCCCGTCTGGGTGACGGAGAGGTAATGCTGGAGGTTATTCTGAGCCTGATAAACAAGCTGGGCTGCTTTGGCTTTACTGGGTTCAGACGTTTGCTGGCTCAGGCGGTAGATTTGTTCTCGTGGGGCAGATACCAGGGCAAGCTCAGCCGCTACGAAAAAGGCGATCGCCAGGGTTAGCGCTAACAACATTGCCAGTCGCAGCAACGTCTCGGCAAACTCAATTTCCAGGGTTTGAAAATAGTTTAAGGTTGTCAATTCCAGCACAGGTATTGATTCTCCGTCTTGTTACTCACTGTCACAGTCCGGCGTACCATTCGTAGCCCTGATCTTCCCAGTAGCCGCGCCAGGAGGGCAAGTGACTTAAGAAAGTAATTTCTGTTACCCATTTGCTTTGCTTGTAACCCAGTCTAACGGGAGAGGCCAGACGCAGGGGTGCGCCATTAGCCCGTGGCAGTGGACCGTCATTCATGCCGTAGACCATAAATCTGCAAGCCACTGCCGCTCATGGCCCAAACGGCAAGCAAGTTTAGACTGTGGAAAATTCGTACAGCCCAGGCTTGGTGCAGTCGAGCCATAGATAATTCTTGGTCAAGCGGAGGAATTCAAGCAATAACTGGGGACGGCACTATCCTAGCCGGACCTGAAAATTTAGTTTCTCTGGCAGATATCTTTCTCCCCTTCAGAAGATGAGTATTTAGTCCAGTTCAGCTAAGGTAGGCTATTCCATCCTAGAGTGAAATTCTTATGAAAGCGTTTGTAGCAGGTGCAACCGGTCAAACGGGTCGTCGAATTGTTCAGGAACTTGCTAAGCGGGACATTCCTGTGCGGGCGCTGATTCGTGACTTAGACAAAGCGAAATCAGTTTTACCCTCCCAGGTGGAACTTGTCCAGGGTGATGCGTTGGAGCCAACTTCTCTAGACGCAGCGATCGCAGATAGTACGGTACTGCTTTGTGCCACGGGTGCTGCCCCTAGCTTTAATCCGCTTGGCCCCTACCAAGTGGACTATGAGGGGACCAAAAACCTGGTTAATGCAGCCAAAACCAAGAAAATTGAGCATTTTGTCCACGTTTCGTCTCTCTGCACCTCCCAGTTTTTCCATCCCCTTAATTTATTCTGGTTAATTCTAGTCTGGAAAAAACAGGCCGAAGAGTACATCCAAAAAAGTGGTTTGGTCTACACCATTGTTAGACCTGGGGGTCTTAAGAACGAAGAGAACAACGATGCCGTTGTCATGTCCGCCGCCGACACCCTGTCCGATGGCAGTATTCCCCGCAGCAAAGTTGCTCAGGTCTGTGTCGATGCCCTGTTTCAACCCACAGCCCGGAATAAAATAGTAGAAATTGTCGCTAAGCCCGATGCGCCCAGTCGCTCAATGGCGGAACTATTTGCTAGCGTGGCTTGATGACTAGATTCTAGGGCCAAGGAGATCTAAATGTGGTAAAACGTGTACCTTCCCAGGACGCCGCGATCGCTGTGGCTGGGGCGAGTCGAACCCGCCTTCACCCCAGGAGAACAACCACTGCTTTGACAAAGCCTCACCGCAGGAAACAGAACTTACCCCCTCTGTTGAAGATGATCAGGAGCTGGCGATCGCTAGCTTTAGTTTTAAGTGTGCTGGGCTTGTTCATGCTGCTCTGGCCGGGACAGCAAACCAAGATTCCAGCGGCGAAAACTGACTCAACGCCACCGCTCGTCATGTCGGGTGGAAATCCCTATGTCCGGGCTCTGATGCGGACTATCTCTGCTAGCGAGGCTAATAGTTCTAACCCCTACACAATTCTCTACGGTGGAGAGCAAATCCAGGATCTCAGCCAGCACCCCGATCAGTGCATTACCATTGTCTCTGGCCCTAACCAAGGGGATTGTACGACGGCTGCGGGTCGCTACCAGTTCATTAACACAACCTGGCTGGAGAAAGCTCGGCAGTATCATCCTCAGCCTGCTGGGTTATGGCTGTGGGCTTCCTACAGTTTTGCACCCCAGTTTCAAGATCAGGTCGTCTACGCTTGGCTAAGTGATACCAACGCCTGGGGAGCTGATATTCCTGCTTTACTTGAGGCAGGAGAACTAGAGCAGGTTTTAAAGCTACTATCGGGCACCTGGACTAGCTTGGGGTACGGGATTGAAGATAATTCGATCACACCCTATCTATCCGAGGTTTACCAGCAGATGCTGTCTGAGGAACTGACCTAGTAGCTGCTAACTAAGTCGTTCTAACCCCATTTATAACGAAGGCTATGGTAGAAGCTTACATTGCCAATGCAGGCTTGGACAATTTAATTTCACCGGAGATCAAACAAGATCAGTTTTACCAACTGATTTACGAATTAGCCCAAGAAGCTGATGTTAAAACGGTTCTAGAGATTGGCTCCTCCTCTGGTCAGGGTAGTACGGCAGCACTGGTGAGTGGCCTGCGTCAAAACCCGAACCGGGCCACGTTGTTCTGCCTGGAGATTTCAAAACCTCGATTTGCTCACCTACAACAGCGGTACGCCCAGGATAGTTTTGTCAAGTGCTACAACGTCTCAACGGTTGCAATGGAGCAGTTTTGCAGTGAAGCCGAGGTCGTTGAGTTCTACAACACTACCCAGACGGTGTTAAATGACTGTCCGCTGGAGCGAATTCTAGAGTGGCGATCGCAGGAGATTAACTATCTCCGAGACGCCGGAGTTGCTACGGGTGGCATTCTTCAGATTAAACAGGAGAACAAGCTACCAGATTTTGATCTCGTCCTAATTGATGGGTCTGAGTTTACTGCTAGGACTGAGCTTGATTTAGTCTATGGCGCCAAGTTGATTTTACTGGACGACATCAACGTGTTTAAGAACTACGGAAATTGCCAGAAACTCGCTGCCGATCCAAACTACACGCTTCTAGTTCATAACTCTTCGCTTCGTAATGGTTTTGCCATCTTTGAGTGGGTAGCAGAATAGGTATTGCTCAGATGAATAGGAAAGCTGGCTTCAGAGCTTAGAACGGGCGCTTGAGAACAGGCAGGAAAGGCTAGGCTAGAAACCTGTCTAGAGCAGACTTTAGCTCTTCAATCTCGGCTTCAATCCTACCCTCTTCAGCGGCACGGGCAATACACTGAGTCAGATGTTCGTCTAGAATCAGGCGAGCAACCCGGTCTAGTGCGCCTCGTACAGCCGCAATCTGAACCAGGACATCTGGGCAGGGACGGCTCTCTTGAACCATCGCCTTGACCCCCCGGATATGACCTTCAACCCGAGACAGCCGATTTACAATCGCTCGCAGAGACTCTTCACTGTGAACGTGAGCATGGCGAGGGGAGTCCCCAGGGTAAGTGTCGTCAAGGGAGTGGTGCTCCTTAGATTCGGCACTAGTCTGATTTGGAATTGAATTAATCAATGGCTAAGACCCAATTGTGCAGACACTAATCCTTAGCTTGTATTTTAGACTAACAAGCTCTACAGGTGACTGAGACACTGAGCTTAAAACTGCAAAGGCTCTTAGGAGGCGGTTGCGATCGCTTTAACCCTTGGGGCTGAACCCGATCAACCTGATTAACCCAGATTAATAGGGGACAGGAACGCCTGCCTCAGACAGAACAGCCAGCTCCTCCTGATTCAACTCTGCCGGGATTCTACCCCGAATCAGTTCGGCAAAGTTTTCATCAACTTAACTTGGCCTGCCGAGTTCTAAGCTTGACACTTCAACTAAAAAGCTGGGTGGTTTGAGTTCTAAGCGCAACTGTCCGGGTTTTGAGCTGGAGGTTCCGAGTTCTGAGCTTGGCAGGTCAAGTTTCAAGGTCAAAGTTTCGAGTTTTAAGCTTGGCGGTTTGTGCTCAGAGCTTGGCATTTTGAGCTAAAAGCTTGGAGCTTGCTGCTTTGAGGTAGAAAGTTGAGGAGCGGGGAATCGCTATTTGGGTGCAACTATCAGAGCGATCGTTAAATCCCTACATTCTCAAGACAGGATAGTCAGGATGGGCTGGATTTGGGACTAAACGCTGGTTCTTGCAGTCCACCAGCAAATCTAATGTTTCCAAAACAGTCTGACCAATCAATACTTCATCGCCTGCAACCAATGCCGCTTCAGTCGTCTCACGACCTTCTAATTCAATCAGCACAGGCCCAGTTAATCCTACTGCTCGACCATCGGCGTACTTTGCAACCTGCTGGCTGCGAATTCTTAACCCAAGCTGCTGCACAACTTGCCTAGGCAGAACAGTTCGAACTGCGCCGCTATCTATCAGTGCGTCTGTCTCAGACACCCGCAATTGGGTTGGGTTGAGCAGTCCTCGATTGACTAACGCTTCATCAATTGCGTTGGTTAGCTTTACCTGGACTCGAACAGCACCCATGCTCTGATTGACCAGACGATTAGAACGATTAAAACCTACCATTACCCGTGTCTCTCCTACACGCTTTCACCCGTGACTGAATGTATTGCCCAGGTTCTCTTAAACTAGCTGCTCAGGACATTCTAGGTATAGTGTACTTACTGAGGAGTCATTCTTAGTCCACAGCCAAAGGTCACAGGGGAAAAGCAGCATGAAGGTCCAACGTGGAGTTTGGCGTGGAGTTTGGCCGGGATTGATCGGTTTGTTTCTGAGCTTGCTAGTAAGTGGAGAAGCCGGAGCTTATACCTCTGCTAAAGTTGGCGTCAACCTAAGCGATTTTGCACTAGTACCTAACCGCCATCGCTCTATCAACGCTGAAATGCGGGTTTCAAACCAAGCGATCGCCGCAGAAAACTCAAAAGATAAGGCAGCTCCCTTGGGGCCAGCCATAGAAGTAAGACCAGAAGTTAAAGCTGGCCTAGAACCTCCTCAGAGGACAACACTTGAACCATTTAAGCTACAAAAGCGTCAAGCGGCACCAAAGCCAGGAATACTCGATAAAGTTAAACCTAAGTTTGTTGATCAAGGCGTTGAAGTACTAATCCGCCTAGAGTGATGATGTTGGGAAAAAATGCCAAAGTAAAAGGGTGATGCATCCAGTGACTTCAGTCATGCAGCGAACTCTTCTTCTCGCCAAGATCCACAATTGCACCCTTACAGCGACTAATCTAGACTACGTTGGCAGTATCAGTGTTGATCAGAGTTTGCTAGAGGCAGCAGATATTTTGCCCTACGAGCAAGTCCAAGTTGTGAATACTGCCAATGGAGAGCGGTTGATTACCTACGCAATTCCAGCTCCGGCCTACTCTGGTGTGATTGAGCTGAACGGCGCAGCCGCCCGCCTGGGAGTTAGGGGCGATCACATTATCATCATGACCTATGCCCACCTGACCTCAGAGGAATGGAAAACCCACGCGCCTGTTGTTGTCCTGGTCAATGACCAGAACCGGCTAGTCGAAGTGCGTCGCTATAGCGATTTGCTGGCAGAATCTCCAGTTCCCTGAATTCCCTGAAATGACTTAGCTAAAGTTAGAACACGCTACTAAAAGCGGATCAGCGGTGCTAGGTCTGCTGAAGTAATAGCCTTGTGAATAGCTTGAAGCTGCTTCAGAGCTTGACCGCTGACAAGTAGCCTTTCCGCTTGGGCAAATCCGGCAGGCAAATCAGGGCAGAGGCCAGCGCGCCAAAGATAAAACCCCCCATTCCAGATGGCGGCTTGCATCAAGGCTGAAGCTTTTCCCTGCAACACCGCCTGCATTGCTTGAACGAGTTGCTCAGTTGAGTCTAGGGGAACCTCGCTGCCAGCAAAGCCGTAGTCACGGGGAGCAAGCAAGAGGCGTTGCAGGGGCGGCTCGTCTTCTGTGGAGATGCCGATAATCGCCGTGCGATCGCGGGGTAAGTCACAACTGCCCTCTAGACCCTTAACCGTGGTGTACCTCGTCGTGCCCCGCAACTCAAAGGTTTGCTGAAATAGGGTTTCTGTGGGGGGATGGACGAACCCAGAAACAAGGCGAGTGTCGCCGGCGTAGGGGGACCAGATCAACTCAAGCGTGGCAAAGGGGGGGCGCTTGCCAAGCTGCTCTCGGTAGGAAACTAGTTTTTGGGCTAGGGGAAAGTGACGGGGAAGATAGACAAAGCCGATCAGAGTTCGGGCTAGAACCTGCTGCACTTGGGGCAGGGAGAGCCGGTCCCAATCTACCCCCAAGCCCTGCCACAGCTCAATCAGGGGAACACCTTGCTTGGTGGGCATGCGCTGTCCCCCGTGCATGACCACCGGGCACCCGGCAGCGGTGAGAATCAAGGCGGTCAAGAGACTCAGCGGGGCACTGCGCGATCGCCCATCGTAAGGGATGCCTAAAACCAAGACAGGATGGGGGTGATCGATGGGTTGCAGTTGCGGACCCAGTTGATCATAGGTATCCAGCATCCCGGCTAGCTCCTCAGCCGTGGGCCGCTTAATCCGGTGGGCAATCATAAACGCCCCAATCTGCGCCGGGGTTGCTTCCTCCCGCAAGATCATCCAAGTTGCCGCCGCAGCCTCCGGGCGACTCAAATCTTTACTGGTATGCGCGCCACTCCCGATTTTTTTTAAGAATTCTCTAAAACTATCGCTCATTGATATGGCCCTGGTCTGTACTCTGTCGGATTAGTCCATCAACTCGTCTGGCTTAATTCTAAACAGCACAGGAAGAAGAAAGATGGCTTTGGGTTCTACCCCCAGAATGCGATTGAGTCACCATCAGTTCATGCACCAAGCGACGAAAATGGCAGACAGGTGGGATCAGTAACCGATCCTGAGTAGTGACTAGGACCACCTGACGGGTTAACAACAGCCCAGGGACAGACGAAATTGCTGGGGCAATATCACGAATCGCTAGATTTGGATCGCTCTGGGCATCTAGCACGGCAGCTTGAGGCAGCAGGGCGACCAGATTACTTTCCCGGATCACCCCACGAAACGCATCCAGGGAGTTTAACTCTAAAACGGCTTTGAACGCCAATCCCTGACGCTTAAACTGCTCTTGAACCAGACGCTGCATGCCGTAGCCGTCTTTGAACACGACCTGAGCATAACGGGCTAGTTCGTGCCAAGGGACTACAGAATACCGGGTTAAGGGGTGCTGGGCTGCCATTAAAATCTGGATTGGCTCATCGTATAACCGATCCACAATCATTTCTGGGCTGGCAGTAAGAAAGCGGTTATTCATCACCACTGCCAGATCAACCAGTCCGTCCTTCAGAACTTTCAAGGCGCGATCGCTGCCCAAGCAAGTCACCCGGAGTTGAACTTCTGGATAGTCCTGGCAGAATCGCTGCAATACAGGCGGGAGGTAGTGGGCACAGACAGAGTGGATCGCTGCAACACAGAACTCTAGCTGCCTGCCTGCCAGTAATTCTGTCACTTCCGTTCTAGCCTTGTGCCACTCCTGAGTAATCTTGTAGGCGTAGGGGAGGAGTCGTTCGCCTCCTACTGTCAACTTTGTTGGGCCAGCTCGATGAAATAAAGGCAGGCCGAGATCGGTTTCTAGTCCTTGAATCTGCCGACTAACGGTTGACTGAGTTACCTGGCACTTTCTAGCAGCCTGCTGGAAGCTGCTGGTTTCAACCACCGCTAGGAAAGCTTGCAATTGCTCTAACCGCATTGCGGTGTAACCCAAATTACATTTCACCGACTCAAGAACCTTAGCTGATTCCTCCCCAAGATTCGGTACAGACTGATACAGCCTAGGGCTGTTCCAGGACTGCAAGCTTGCAGGAGCAAAGGTGAAGCGGGAGTGGTTCTGGTTCTAACAAAGTGCAAGAAAACACTAGGGGCAGCGCGATCGCGCTGCCCCTAGCAGAATTAAGTCTCTAAAGCTGAAATAGGTTTAACTAGAACAGCCTAGAAGGTAAAACTTGTCCGGATCACACCGACATAAACGGGGTCGTTGTTGTTGTTGTGCTCTGGATTGAGAATGACGTAGGCACCTGGGGTAATGGAAATATTATCCGTAACCTGGATGCGGTACAGGCCTTCAATGTGAAAAGCAGTGTCAGGGTCTTCATCAACGCCCTCAGAACTAATCACCTTTGGTGGCTGGCCAAACACAACGGCAGCTAGGTTACCTTCTTTGATCAGGTCAGGGAAGGACAAGGTTACTGCGTAGTTCAACAGGTCAGCACTGTCATCTGTGCCATTTTGAGCGTAGGCCAGGGTATAGCCACCCCAGGCTGAAATCGCAAAGCGCTCGCTTAGCGCTAAGGACGCTTGCACACCAAACGCATCCGCCGAGGTTGGAGCCCCATCAAAAGGGTCCTCCGCCAGGTCACTGCCGGTATCGCCACCGACATTGCCGCCAGTTGGGGCATAGGAACGGACGTAAGTAAGACCAACGCCAAAGTTATCAGAGGGATTAAACCCAAGTTGGGCCAAGGCACCATACCCACCGCCAAACAGCCCACCCCCGTTTTCATCGGGGTCAAAAACGGGGGTAACAGCAGAATCGCCGTCGGCTAAATAAGCGATGCTAGCTGTGACAGTATCGGTCAAGTCGAAGTTGATGATGGCTCCTGTGCCACTCTCTTGTTGCCGGTAGATCGGGTTGAAGCGGGCAAACCGGGAAAGCGCACCCTGAGCCTCGCTGTTCAGGAGGCTGAATGTTTCAATCCCGTCATAAAATTCAGTTTCAGTCGCCGCAATGTAAACTTGAAGCCGTTCACCAATTGGGAATCTGTAGTATAGGTCGTCGATTGTAAAGCCGCCATCCGTATCAGTATCGACGTTCAGGCGAGTCATGTTGCTGGCCCCTGGCACCTCATCGTACCGGGCATTATCTCCAGCATTCAGTCGAACTCGCAGGCGGTCTTCCCCAAAGAAGCTGGTGTCAAAGTTTAGACGGGCCCGGTAGCCGAGGATCTCGTTTGCACCAATACCGTCGTCATCATCGTCGTCGTCATCGTCCCCACTCTCATTTCCACCGCCATCAATGTAAGAAGGTTGAAAGATCACCTCTCCAGTCAGCTTGCTAGTCGTAGAGAACTGATTTTCTTCCAACTCAGTTGTGCGAGCTTCCAGGGCATCTACCTGACCGCGCAGGGTAGCTAGTTCAGCCGCAAACTCATCCTGAAGACGTCGAATGTTCGCCAGCTCATCGGGAGACAGAGCCCCAATTCGCTCAGCCAAGCTATTTAAGCAGGCATACAGACCGGCGGCAAACTCGTAACGGGTCAGAGCCCGGTTGCCTCTAAACGTGCCATCTGGGTAACCGGCAATGCAACCGTAGCGCTCAATCAGGGATTGCAGGGACTGAAACGCCCAACTGCTGGTATCGACATCCGACAATTGTGAGACTGAAGTGACTTGAGCGATGGTATCGCCACCTGTAGCGCTCGGAATCACCGCACCAGGAGCAGTTTGCAAATTTGGGTCAACGATTGAGGCTGCCTGGGGAACTGCACCAAAATCCTGGGTAGTGGGACTCAGCGGGGCCGGGTTGTTACCTGTTGGTTCCAAGCTAGAGACATTAGGCTGAGTGCCAGCTTCGGCGACTGGCACTTCGGCAACTGCTGCAGTTGAAATAACTAAAGAGGCCCCTAAGACTGCTGGACCAACCAGCAGGGCATTCCGTAGAATGTGAAACATTTCCTTTAACTCCTCACACACTTGCCTAATAATCTACAGAGTTCCCCACAACCTCTGTTTGCTGTTACAAGGAGCAGTTAAGTCTCAGGGCTATGGGGTGCTAAGTAGAAATCTGTTTACTTCTAAAGATTAACAGCACTTCTAGCGAAGAGCTAGCAGTATCTTCATTAAAGTTTTGAACCAGTGTAACCAAATAGTCAACTGGTGGAGATTCCCATTTTAACGAGCGCAGTAAGTAACAAAGGGGCAGCGATCGCTGCCCCTTTGTTACTTACTCAGATCCCCTTTAGAACAAAGCTGATTTTACTGAAACCTAAAAGCTAAAAGTCGTCCGGATCAAACCAACATAAACGGGGTCATTGTTGTTGTTGTGCTCTGGATTGAGAATGACGTAGGCACCTGGAGTAATGGAAATGTTATCCGTAACCCGGATGCGGTACAGGCCCTCAATGTGAAAAGCAGTGTCAGGGTCTTCATCAACGCCCTGAGCATCAATCACCTTGGGTGGCTGGCCAAACACAACCGCAGCCAGGTTACCTTCTCTGAGCAGATCGGGGAAGGACAAGGTTACTGCGTAGTTCAACAGGTCAGCACTGTCATCTGTGCCGTTTTGAGCATAGGCCAGGGTATAGCCGCCCCAAGCTGAAATCGCAAACCGCTCACTTAGCGCTAAGGACGCCGATACACCAAAGTTATCCGCCGAAGTTGGAGCCCCATCAAAAGGGTTCTCCGCCAGGTCACTGCCTGTATCGCCGCCAAGATTGCCGCCAGTTGGGGCATAGGAGCGGACGTAAGTGAGACCGATACCAAAGTTATCAGAGGGATTAAACCCAAGTTGGGCCAAGGCACCATATCCACCGCCAAACAGTCCACCCCCGTTTTCATCGGGGTTAAAAACGGGGGTAACAGCAGAATCGCTGTCGGCTAAATAGGCAACGCTGGCCGTGACAGTATCGGTCAAGTCGAAGTTGACGATAGCTCCTGTACCGCTCTCTTGTTGCCGATAGATTGGGTTAAGGCGAGCAAACCGGGAAAGTGCACCCTCACCCGAACTGTTCAGGAGGCTGAACGCTTCAATGCCATCATAAAACTCAGTTTGAGTTGCCGCAATGTAGACTTGAACCCGCTCACCGATTGGGAACCGGTAGTACAGGTCATCGATTTCAACGCTGCCGTCAGTGTCAGTATCGACGACCGGGCGAACCATGTTGCTGGCCCCTGGGACATCATCGTAACTAGGGTTATCTGCAACGTTCAACCGGACTCTCAAGCGGTCTTCCCCAAAGAAGCTGGTGTCAAAGTTTAGACGGGCCCGGTAGCCCAGGACCTCGTTTGCACCAATACCATCATCATCATCATCATCATCGTCATCATCATCATCGTCATCATCGTCATCGTCCCCACTCTCATTTCCACCACCATCAATATACGAAGGCAGGAAGATCACCTCTCCAGTCAGCTTACTAGTCGTGGAAAACTGATTTTCTTCCAACTCAGTTGTGCGAGCTTCTAGGGCATCTACCTGACCGCGCAGGGTAGCTAGTTCAGCTGCAAACTCATCCTGAAGGCGTCGAATGTTCGCTAGCTCATCGGGAGACAGAGCCCCAATCCGCTCAGCCAAGCTGTTTAGGCAGGCATACAGACCGGCGGCAAACTCGTAGCGGGTCAGCGCCCGGTTGCCCCGGAAGGTGCCATCTGGGTAGCCGGCAATGCAACCGTAGCGCTCAATCAGCGATTGCAGGGACTGAAACGCCCAACTGCTGGTATCGACATCGGACAACTGCGAGACTGAAGTGACTTGAGCGATAGTATCGCCACCTGTAGCGCCAGGAATCACTGCACCAGGAGCAGTTTGCAAATTTGGATCGACGATTGAGGCTGCCTGGGGAACTGCACCGAAATCTTGGGTAGTGGGACTCAGCGGGGCTGGGTTGTTACCTGTTCGTTCCAGGCTAGAGACATTAGGTTGAGCTTTGCCAGCTTCAGCGACTGGCACTTCGGCAACTGCTGCAGTTGAAATAACTAAAGAGGCCCCTAAGACTGCTGGACCAACCAGCAGAGCATTCCGTAAAACTTGAAACATTTCCTTTAACTCCTCACATTTAATCACACTTAGTTCGATGAAAGGGTTCACCTGTCCCCTCTACTGCCTTGCCTGAAAAAAGTATAGTTTTAAGAAGTCCTAGCTTCCTCAGTGGAAAGCTAAGTATTCTACAAAGATTAATACCATTCCTAGGAGATGTTTTTTATAAAGCAGAGCTTAAAAAAAGGTTATAGGAAATTTAAGAATTGTAGTATAGAGTGATTCATAAGGTTTTTCAGGCTTTATCGCGATCAAAATTGAGTTTTAAATCCAAAGAAATGAGGAACGCAGTTTAGCCAAACCGACCTTCAATGTAGTCTTGAGTCCGGGGATGGGTCGGTGCCGTAAAGATATCAGCGGTTGAACCAAACTCAATCATTTGACCGACATGACCTTCATCAGTGCTAAAGAAAGCGGTGTAGTTAGACACCCGCGAGGCCTGTTGCATATTATGGGTCACGATCGCGATGGTCAAATCCTGGCGCAGGGAATGGATCAGCTCTTCAATCTTCATCGTAGCGATCGGATCTAGGGCAGAGCAGGGTTCATCCATCAGCAAAACCTTGGGCTTGACGGCCAGGGCACGGGCAATGCAAAGTCGCTGTTGTTGTCCACCAGAGAGTCCTAGGGCAGACTTGTTCAAGTTGTCTTTCACCTCATTCCAGAGGGCAGCACTGGTAAGCGCAGTTTCTACGATTGCATCTAGATCAGGTCTGCTATGGCGACCAGCTACCTTCATACCGTAGGCCACGTTGTCGTAGATGCTCATTGGAAAGGGATTTGGCTTTTGAAACACCATGCCAATTTGGCGACGTAACCGATTAAGATTGACACGCTGGTGATAAATATCTTGACCGAAAAACTTGATGCTGCCTGCAACCCGAACCTGCCCCTCTAGTTCTCCAATCCGGTTCAGGGCTTTAATAAAAGTAGATTTACCACAGCCAGAGGGACCTATGATAGCAGTTACTTGGCTCTGGCGGATATCCATACATACCCCTTCTAGAGCCTTTTGGCTACCGTAGTAAAAGGTCAAATCTCTGACTTGGATAGCTGGGGTCAAGGTCTCTGGAGCTGACCCTGGCGGGATATTTTTTACCTGGCGGTCTTTCATAGTTGACTTTTTTAATCTCAAGTTGCCACTAGCGGAGCTTCAAACGTCTGCGGGTAACCAGGCGAGAAAGAAGACTGGTGAACAGCACCATGCCAACCAAGACAACTGAGGCAGTCCAGGCAAGTTGGTTTTGCTCGATAAAGGGAGAGTTGGCGTAATTGAAGATCATGACCGACAAGGAAGGCGTCGGGGTATCGAGCCCCTGAGGCCAGTTTTGGCTAAACAGGGCGGTAAATAGCAGGGGAGCTGTTTCGCCAGAGACCCGCGCTACAGCCAGTAGAATGCCCGTCACAATCCCTGGCAGCGCCGTCGCAATCACAACACGAAACGTTGTTTGAAATTGACTGGTTCCCAGGGCGGCGGAGGCAAGCCGTTGGGGGACAGGAACTAGCTTGAGAGCTTCCTCAGTCGTGAGTACGACAATGGGCAGCATAATCACGGCTAGGGCAAAGCCACCGGCTAAGGCTGAAAACTGCTTGGTCGCTAGGACAACAACTCCGTAGGCAAAAACGCCGACAACAATAGAAGGAACCCCACTCAGGATAGTCGTAATGAAGCGAATTCCCGTGGCGATCGCGGATCCCTGACTAAATTCGGCTAGAAAAATGGCTGTCATCACCCCAATCGGAATACTCAGGAGGGTAGCAGTCCCGACCATGATCAGGGTTCCCACAATTGCATTGGCAAAGCCGTTGGGGACCCCGCTCAACCCCACCGGGGCAGGGAGAGCGGTAAAGACCTCCCAGGTTAGGTGCGGTATCCCCTGGCGTAGGATCTCAAACAAAATTGCCAAGAGCGGTAACAGGGCCAAGCCCGTCAATCCAAAGGCGATCGCACTCATTCCGTAGCTAAACATAGCCCGACCTAGGGGCAGCGATCGCTGGAGTTCAGTGGCAAGGTCATCTTGGACTAGAGCCTCTTCTGGCCTTGGATTGGAGGGGGTAGCGGTCATGGGGGTGAAACAGTTGGGTTTACTCAGGCGTCTGCTGGGTGTAGGTTGTTTGAGCGGCCAAGGCTCCTCGGCGACCAATCAGCCGGACCAAAAGCACGGCGACAATGTTGACCAGCAGGGTAATCACAAATAAAATCAGGGCCAGGTACATCAAGGCACCGATGTGCAATTTATCCAGTGCTTCCGCAAATTCATTCGCCAGCAGGGCCGGAATGGTATAGCCTAAACCCAGCAGCGAGGCACTGATCTGGGGGGAGTTGCCAATCACCATGGTTACTGCCATTGTTTCTCCCAGGGCTCGCCCCAGCCCCAGGATGGCTGCCCCTAAGATGCCTGATGCTCCTGCTGGCAGCAAGACCCCAAAAATTGTCTCCCAGCGAGTCGCGCCCAGAGACATTGACGCACTGCGTAACTCTGGCGGAATCGCCAACAATACATCCCGGCTAATCGCTGCAATGGTGGGTAGGATCATGATGGCTAAAATGATCCCGGCTGGAAAGATGCCCGGTCCATAGGGTTCGGTACTGAACAACGGGATCCATTTAAAAGAGTTGTATAGCCATTGCTGGATAGGCTGTAAGAAGGGAATCAAGACAAAAATGCCCCAGAGGCCAACAATGACACTGGGAATCGCCGCAAGGATCTCAACGATAAAGGCCAGGGAGGATCGCACCCACAGAGGCAGGAAATTTTCACTGGTAACCAGGGCAACAGCTAACCCCACGGGCAAGGCGACGATCAGGGCGATCGCTGAAGTAACTAGCGTGCCGTATATGTACGGCAGAGCCCCAAAGGTCAGCGCTCCCACATCCCAATCTTGGCTCCACAAAAATTTCAGACCAAACTGCTGAATCGCTGGCTGAGCCTCCTGAAAAATTACCCAACTCATCCAAACCAGCAGGGCCACAGTGACAAAGGCAAAAACACGGACAAGCCATGTAAATCCCTGGTCTAGCCACAGATCCGATCTATTTGCAGTCAGAATGTCCAGTTCGACGTCCCCAGAATGCTGCGTTTGAAGTCCAGCCGTGGGTCTAGGTAGGTTCTGAGCTGGTTCAGAGGGATCTCTCATGCAAGAATATTACGCTAAAGTTGAAGGCTGGAGCAATAAACATACAAGTAGGGGCACCCCCAGATGGAGATACCCCCGATTGAACTCAGTTACCAAGTGGGGACTACTGGTTAGGGGCTAGCAGTAGGACCTGCTGTGACACTGCTGTTAACTGCCTGAATCACTCCGTCAGCAACAGGTGCAGGAATTCGAGTGTAACCAAGGTCGTCATTTATTTCTTGACCCTCGGTTAAAACCCATTGCGTCATTCTTTTAACACTGTCTGCTTTGGCAGGGTCTGGATACTGCTTGTAGACCATCAACCAGGTTAGACCGGTGATTGGATAGCCTGCGGCAGGGTCCCCTAGCTTCTCAAAGTCAACGCGGTAGTCGGGGTTAAACTGCACAGCCGCCAGGGCCTGGTTGGCTGCCTCTAAGGTTGGAGCAACGTAGGCACCCTGCTTATCCTGAACAAGTGCAACTGGCAGATTATTAGTCGTAGCAAAGCTAGCTTCGACATAGCCAATGGTTCCAGGTGTGCGCTGGACGGTTTGGGCGACACCAGGATTTCCCTTAGCCGCAATTGTGTCACCGGGCCAGCGAGGTTCCTTGGTCGCGCCGATTCTACCCTTGAAATAAGGATCGATCGCACTCAGGTGGTTGGTGAAGATATAGCTTGTACCACTGCTATCAGCCCGCACAGCCAGTCTGATTGGTTGGTCGGGTAAAGAAACACCGGGATTGTCTGCTGCAATTCGCGGGTCATTCCAGCGGGTAATTTTGCCGGAGAAAATGTCTGGAAGCACCTCACGGGACATCTTGAGGTTGTTGGGAGCACCGGGAAGATTGTAAACAACGGCGACCGGACCCCCAGAGGTTGGGACATACACCACGCCTTGAGAGACTCCGGCTGCTTCCTCATCAGTCATTGCTGTATCACTGCCAGCGAAGTCAACGGTTCCGGCGGTCAACTGCTTGATACCACCGCCGCTGCCAATGCCTTGATAATTAACGAGCAGATCGGGGAACTTCCGCTGAAGCTCAGCAAAGTAACGCTGGTAAAGAGGCTCAGGGAAGGTGGCGCCTGCGCCAGTAAGGGGAATAGCTTGGGCGATCGCAGTCAAGAGAGGCCCAAAGGTAAGTGCTACAGCTACCGCTGAGGTGGTAACAGCACGACGAAGAGCGGTTGGAGAAAAAGCCATTTTGACTTGTCCTTATAAGGAGCGATTTATCTAGTTACTAGTGAGCAATCACAAACAAACCTACCGTTAGATTGGTTAAGTCAAAATAAACAAAAGAATAACATTTGGTTAATATTAGTTGAAAAGTAGTTTAAGAACTATCCGAGCTTCGCACCTAGTAAACTTTTTGAGTCAATATGAGTCTAAGTAAAGATTCATAGTGTATGTCTGCATATGCTTGAAATAGCGCCAGAACAGGACTCTTTCAGGCAACCAGATGTATGTATAATTTTTACGTCAAGATTCTCAGGTAATCATCGAGATAGATTGACCTTCTACTAGACGGTCATGTAATTTACAGGGGTGTGTCTTGAGTGACCTAGACATTCTTAAACGTATTAAGACACCCTTAAAAATACTTCTTCGAGAATCACAATCAATACTTTGTAAATCTCTTTAAATCTGCTTGACTATGTAAACTTTACAGAGATATTTATTCGATCAGTCAGGATTTACCGATATTACTTCATCCAGTTTTTTCAAGCTTTCTTCCTGACAGTATCTCAAGTGTCGTCTAAATGTTGGAGGTGATCAAGAAGATTTACAATAATTTTTCAGGCTATAGACTTACCTGTACACGTCTCACCCTAGTCCTGGTGTTGTACCAGCCAGTTAAAGACAAGCAAGTACTGAATACTTTCCCCTAGCTTTATGCTTGACGCCGTCAGACTAGACCTATGAATCACTCCTATCCACTCAAAAATCCGCCCATCTCTGCTCAGATGTTGATCCGCCCTATGCTGCTGATCTCTCTAGGGCTGCATGGTCTGTTGTTGTTTTTACCGATTGGTTCTGATGAAAACCCAGTTTTGGCTAAAAAGCAGGAGGCAGTCAAAATTACGCAGCTCTCGACTTCCCCCTCTAGCAAACCTGCTGCTAAATCTGCCGCCAAGCCATCGGCAAAAAAAGCACAACAGCCAACTCAACGGGCTACCTCACTCGACCGTCCTCGCTCCGTTGTAACGCCAGGACCTCAAACGGCTGAAACCAGTCAATCGAACCCTGCGAGTAACCAAGCTGCTTCTGGGTCAGAAGCGAGTGCTGAAGGGGAAGGGGCTGGAGCCGGCAATCCGTTTGCAGATTTTCCCCACTATCCTGGTGCTAAAACTGGCTGCTTTGGCAAGGACTCTTGCCGACAAACAACAGATGAGTTGAAATTGGTAGCTGCCTACTTTGAAAAACAACTTCCCGCTAAAAAATACGATATCCAGCCGGGTGCTAACGAGGCAAGTAAAAAAGTTTACCAGGTGTCTAAGGGTGGCTTAACTCAGTACCTTAATTTGTTTGCTGAGCAAGGCACCGTGTATGTTTTGGCACCAGACCCGCTCAACCTAGAAGATATTAAGCAAGCAGTAGAAATCCCGGATGAGTTGTATGTTGTCCTATCTGAGATTAAGGGAAAACCAGCCAGCGATACTGACTTTGATGATCCCGGATATTTTTACGATAAGCTCAGCAGCCAGGATGAGACAGGTAGTGCTCTGATCGGAAGGTTCAAGTCGGAGATTGAGGGTAGTCCTCAGTTAGTTTCCGGCAAAACTCCCGATCAAGTGTTCAGCAATTTAGCGCCTAAACTTGAAGTTAATGGCCTGAAGGCATCACCAGCAAAGCCTTACGGAGGCGGAGACCTCTATGAACTGCAAAAGGGAACTGCTACTGCTGGCTATCTCAACTTGGTGCCGGATAGAGACCGGACAGGAACACTTGTGATCATCTGGACGAGTTCTCCAAACTAGCAAAGGGATACCTAGCTTTGGTCAACTCCTAGAGAGACGCGATCGCCCCCCACATTGCGCATCTGTCCAAGTACCTGAACAACCTCTTCGTAGGGTAGATTACGATCTGCTTTTAAGATCACCGCTCCTTTTGGGTTCTTTGCCAGATAGGACTCCATCTGTTGAGTCAATTGAGCTTCATTAGCGGGCTGGTTTGCCAGTAAAACCTGGCCTTGTTGATTCAGGCCGACCACGAGCGGGTCTGGTGTCTTCTGCTGTGTGGCACCGGCGCTCGTACCCGGTAGATTAATATCAACTGCTTGCTGGCGGGTTAAAGCCAGAGAAGACAAGACAAAGAACGTCAGGACCGTTAAAATCACGTCCATCAGCGGAACCAGGTCCAGGTGAGGCATCTCACTGCCCTGTTTACCTTGCTTAAATCGCATTGAAGTAACAAATTGAGGGCAACATGTTTAGACTGTAGCTCTAGAAGGACTGAAGGGGATCAACCGATGGGCGGCCTAGTTGCCCGATCCGAGGTCACGGGCGTTGACGCCGAGGTTTCATCTGGCAAGGAAGCGGAGTACTTAGCAAACCGAGACTCTTGCCAGGACTGTCGATAGATCAGCTCTAGGTCTGTACCGACCTCAGCAAAGTAGTCTACCTGCCGCGCTTGTAAGGACACAGAAATTCGGAAGAAAACCAGGGCTATGATCGCCACCAACATGCCAGTTGCTGTAGCGATCAGGGCTTCACCAATCCCAGCAGTCGCGTTCTGAGTATTACTACCAGCCTGGTTGCCAAGGTCCAGATTGCCAAAGGTGCGAATCAGACCTGTGACGGTTCCCAGCAGGCCCAGTAAGGGAGCCAGACCAACCACGGTTTCTAAGAGTTTGTCTCCTTTACGCATTTTGACAAACTCCTTGTCGCCCACGGATTCCATTGCCAGGCGAAAGGTTTCAGGGGTCGGGTGCTTGAGTTGCAAGGGTGCCAGTAGAAAGCGACCAATCGGGATCGTGCGGGCTTGTTCCGCGATCGCGGCTGCCCTGCTCAAATCGAACCGTGCCGCATCCAACACCTCATGAACGACCCGACCTTCTTGTCGCAAGAACTGAAACCAAAACCGAGCCCGTTCTAACGCAGTAGCCAGAGTAGCCACAGACAGCCCTAGGAGGGGCCACATGACTGGGCCTCCCTCGATAACAAAATCATACAGTCTAGCCATAGTTTCAAGGATCGCTGACACTTATATCTCTAGCAGGTACGTCAGTAGCTCCAGTCAAGCACCACAGCTTCTAACCGAGACAGGCAGCTTTCTCGCTGTTAGATTGAGCCAGTAGCGGGTCTAGTAGCTGATGGATAATTCAGAGAACCTGAAATGCTGGAGGCAAAACAGGTAGGCAAGCCAATCACAACGATCAATAACACTCTTAGCAGGGTTCTTTGGTAAAGTAGAGCTTAACGTCCGGTTATTGTTCATTTAAGGATTGATGGACACTCTCTCACCTTAGCTTCCCTAAAGATGACTAGAGTGCTCCTGAGACAACACAACCAGGGTCGGTCCTGCAGAAACCAAGAGCATCAGCAAAGATCCTGCCGCTGCGTCGGTAAAAGCGACATTTTCCGTTGCTTGCCAGATTTGAGTCGCTAGAGTCTCAAAGCCAATTGGGGCCAACAGCAGGGTTGCTGGCAGTTCTTTAATGGCAGTCAGAAAGATGAGAACGCTGCCGCTCAGCAAACCGGGGCGCACGAGGGGCAACGTCACTTCCTTCAGGGTTTGCCAGGGGCTTCTACCCAGACTGCGAGCAGATTCTTCTAGCTGCGGATTGACCTGAAGCAGAGAACTACGAATCGCTCCAACAGCCTGGGGTAAAAACAGCACTAGGTAGGCAAACACCAGCATCGGCAAGGTCTGGTATAGCCAGGGCAGGTAGTTTGCCCCAAAAAATACTAGGGATAGAGCCACGACAACCCCTGGTAAACCAAAGCCGATGTAGGAACAGCGCTCAACCATCGTGGTCAGCGGACTGGGAAACCGAACGGACAAAATTGCAATCGGCAGGGCAAAGAGCGTGATCACCACGGCTGCTAGTCCTGCCCCCCAAGCAGAATTGACTGCTGCTAGCCAGACATTCCAGGGCAGTACGCCTGTGCCTATCCCTCGCAGGAGCCAGAACAGGGTGACTCCTAGGGGCAGCACGACGCTGAGGCCACTCACGGTTGCACAGAAGGCCAGTGCCAGCCATTTCCATCCCCCTAACTCGACTTGCTGATCAGGTCGTCTGACGGTTGAGCGATAGCTGTAGTAGGCTGCGCGCGATCGCACCCGGTACTCTAGCCAGAGAATTAGCAGCAACAGTCCCACTAGCAGTAGGGCCAGTGCAGCGGCCAGGTTCCGATCAAAACTGGACTTGTACTGCTGGAAAATCACCCGGGTAAAGGAGTCAAACCGCATTAGGGATGGTGTGCCAAAGTCTCGCAGCGAGTAAAGTGCCACCAGTAGTCCTCCGGCAATCAGGGAGGGATTCAACTGCGGCAGCGTAACGTGAAAGAAGGTAGATTGGGGACTGCGACCTAAGCTCCGAGCAGCTTCCTCCACAGCCGGGTCAATGCCCTGTAGTCCTGCCCTGACACTTAAGAGGAGATAGGGATAGGTGAACAGGGTGATGGCAAGAATCACCCCCGGCCAGCCGTAGAGTGATGGTAGCTCTTCAACCCCTAGAGGTGCTAGGAGTAACTGAACTAGGCTCCCCCGAGGTCCAAAGGTGGCAATCAGGGTAAAGCTGCCGACGTAGCTAGGTACAGCCAGAGGCAGCGTGGTTGTGATCAACCAGAACCTCCGCCAGGGTAAATCAGTTCGAACGGTCAAAAAAGCCAGCGGTAGCGCAATCAGAACGGAGAAAAATGTCACTGCTGCTGCCATCACGGCACTATTGATGAATACAGCTACAGTGCGAGGGCGGGAGAGTAACGTCCACAGCTCCTCTAGACCGACCCCGGCGGTTCGCAGCACCAGGTAGGTCAAAGGTAAGAGAATCGCGATCGCACTAACTGCAGCCGGTAGGACCAGGAATAAAGGTGCTCTACTAAAGGAGCGCCGACCCTTCCAGGGAAACCCCATGCCCGTTAAAGTATCCCTGACTCTTGTAGCAGTTGTAGCGTTCCACTTAAGTCATTGAGATTACTCAGCTCAATCTTTGGCTGCTTAATCTGATCTAAGGGTTTTAAGCCACTGGCCGGAGATATTCCTGAGACAAGCGGATACTCAAGGGTTTCAGTCGCATAATACTTTTGCGCCTCCTCACCGAGCATGAAGGTAACAAACTGTTCAGCCAGTTGACGATGCGGAGCACTATTGAGAATTGCTACCCCAGCCACATTTACTAGGGAACCGACATCTCCAGTGTAGTAGTGGGCAACAGGGATCTTCGGATCTTCCTGCTTAAACTCTTCCAAGTAATAGTGATTGACAAAGCCAACGGCAATTTCTCCCCGTGATAGGGCCTCAACAATTGAAACATTGTTAGGAAAAACCTTAGGGTTGTTGGCCTGAATCCCTTCCAACCATTGCTTGGCTTTTGACTCTCCTTGCGATACTCTTAGGGCTGTGACAAAAGCCTGAAAAGAACCATTGGTGGGAGCCCAGCCAATTTTGTCTTTCCACTTTGGCTCTGTGAAGGCGAAAATTGACTGCGGTAATTCTGCTGGTTTGACTAAAGTTGTGTTGTAGTCAACTGCGCGAACCCGTCCTGTGACCCCTATCCACTCTCCCTGAGGAGACCGATACTGAGCATCTACTTTGTTCAAGAGTGCCTGTGGTAGCTTGGCGGACTGGCCCACCTTCTGAAGGGCACCGAGGGCTCCGGCATCTTGGGCAAAGAAGACATCGGCAGGGCTATTTTTGCCTTCTTCCTGAATGGTTGCGGCTAGCTCTGCAGTGTCGCCGTAACGGACCTGCACGTTGGTTCCAGTCTGGTTCTCAAACTTCTGGATCACTGGACCTACAAGGCTTTGATTTCGACCAGAGTATACAACCAGCTCTGTAGTTTCGCTAGCAGCAGTTGTGGGAGTGGTTGTTGGTGAGGTGTTGGAACTTGAATTGCCCGTACAGGCGATCGCAAAGTAACTCGTCACCGCTGCCAGTCCTAGCAGAAATAAGCTCTTTTTCCATTTCATACGCTTCGTTGCCAAAAAACTAAACCTGTTGCTGGGCTTCTCTTGAGATCTAGTCGCAATTAATTAGGACCGAGAACTTAAGTTACCATAAAAACTCTCAAAAAAATCAGTTGGCTATCGTGGCATCTCAAGTTACAGATAAATTCAGCGTCGAGCCGCTACGCTCACAATCTAAGCCTGAAGGTTCAAAGGCTGATCGCGAGAATCTCGTTTCTGACAGTGCTGATGTGATAACACTTGTCAGGGGTCTACCTGACTGACCTCAATTATCTTGCTGATTTCAAGCTCGAAGTCCAAAGGATTCCCTTGCCCCATCACTACAGACAACCAGGGGTAGCTTAGCGCTCTCCTGGTTGATTCCCCATTGCTCTGTGCAGCCTGAGCAGCTTTTAGGAGCTTAGCTTTCATCCCTAGATAGAATAGGGCAAATGCAAGCAATTCTCAGTTACATCAAGTAATAAATTAATAAACCTTAAAAAGGCTCCGGTTTGACAAGGTTTGCAGGTTAATCAGCAGTGGCAAAGGCTTAGATAGACTACCATCGCTAAGCCCAATACTGAACCGGAAATACAACTACACGGTGGGGCCAGCAATAACAGATTCAGAATCGCTTAGAGAGTTGCCATGTCGTTGTATTTGATCGGATTCACTCCTTCGCCTACCTATGCTCAGCATTAACTAGGAAGGCGAACTTGGAAACACGTATCACCAGGTCGAGACGTGATCCGAATACCTCCCCCATGCCACTCAACGATTTTGTAACTAGTATTAAGTCCAAGCCCTGTTCCCCTACCTACGCCTTTAGTGGTGAAGAAAGGCTCAAGGATATGAGGTTGAACTTCAGGCGGTATCCCAATGCCGTTGTCGGCAATCTCGACCAACACCCAATCGGCTTCGCAGCGGGTCTGGATCAAAATAGTCGGCTGTTGTTCAACCTGAAGTGAATGGTTCCCTGGACCTTGCCAACCTGTAGGTATGATCAGTGGACTGGTATGCAGCACAACTTCAGATTGAACCCTAGATGAGTTGTTGTGATGGCGGTCTATTACCGCATCGATCGCGTTATCGATGATATTCATCCACACCTGCTCCAACTCATGACCATGACCCATTACCTTAGGTAGATCGTCGGCATAGTCTCGTACGACCCTGATGCCTCGCTTCAGCTTATGCCCCAGAATTGTCAACGTGCTTTCTAAACCCTCGTGGACATCAATCGGTTGCAGAGCCGCCGCATCCAGCGAGGAGTAGTCTTGCACAGCCTCTACAAGTTGGTGGACTCGCCCTGTGCTGTGCTCTAGGGTGCTTAAAAGTCCAACAACAGTTAGGGTTGCATCTAGCCATAACAGAATCTCATCTAAGCATTCCCGTTGCAGCCGAGCAGGTATCTGATCCAGCCAATCGTTGTCTAATCCTGTACTAACGAGGGTTGAGGCGTACTGCCAACCATTTGAGATATTGTGATGATCCATCCATTCAATCATGCGGTCTTCGCGATCGCTCTGAGCTAGGGGGTCTAGCCGTGGTGCATTCTGGGCGCGGACAATGGCATCTTGCTGGAGTTGCGTGAGAAACGCATGCTGCTCATCGCTAAAGGAGCGGTGCGTCAGCTTCAGGGTTTGCGTCTGGAGAACTGGGAAAACCTGCCGTAACTCACCCGCTGTCCGACGAGCCGCCGAGGCAGGGTTATTCAGTTCGTGGGCTAGACCTGCGGCTAGGGTTCCCAGGGAAATTAGCCTTTCTCGATGTTGGGCCAGGACTTGCGCCTCCTGCACCCGTTCAATCATTGTTTTGAGAACAGTCATTGCCAGCGTCGGGCACAGTCCCATAAATTGCCAGAAGGTCTCTGCACTCAGCTCTAGGATATGACAAGGGGTAATAGACCGTCCGCTGGCCCAAAAGTGGGACACTCCCATCAGCAGGGGCACCTCACCAATTAGGGTGGGAGTATCGTGGCGTTTTAGCAGCATGTCTTGGTTGCCAACCCGTTGAGTCATCTGAAAGCTTCCGGCTAGCAGCACAAACACGCAGTTTGCCAGATCTCCCTCAGCTCGCAAGAGTTGGCCGGGCTGCAGCCTGACTTCTTTACCTTGATCAATCATCCATTGCAGTTTCCCCTCCGACAGCTTAGCCAGCACCGGCACATGGCGGAGAAGATTGGGATCCAAAGGAACAGACTGGATAGAGCCAGGCATAGTCAGTCTCCGATTAGGCAACTTGAGAGTTTGCAGCACTAGGGCTAGATTCAGTCAGATCCATGGGTAGATAAACCTGAAAACAGGTGCCCCTGGGTCTGGAGCAGACCCGAATTTGACCACGGTGTTGATCGACTACCACTCGATAGGCGATCGCTAATCCTAATCCTGTGCCGTTGTCTGTTGTTTTGGTTGTAAAAAATTGGTCAAAAATGTAAGGCTGAATCTCAGGTGGAATTCCGGGTCCATCATCAATGATCTCGACCAACACCCTTTCTTTGACCTGAGAAGTACGAAGGGTTAACTGTCCTTGCCCTGCCACCGCATCAATAGCATTGTCAATCAAGTGCGTCCAGACTTGATTCAGGTCACTGCCGTAGATACAAATAGGGGGCAAGGTGCGATCGTACTCCCGAATCACCTCGACGTCGGGTTCAAGTCGATGGTTGAGGATAGTTAGAGTGCTCTCAATGCCTGCGTGGATATCTATTTCCTGCAAAGGTGCTTGATCAAGATAGGTATAATCCTTCGCAGCTTGGACTAATCCGGCAATGTGCTGCGTACTGTACTCCACATCCTTGGCCAGGACTAAGCTTTTCAGGGTCGTTTTTAACCAGGCTAAGACCGCACAAACGGCCCCAGCCGGAACCACGCTGGCGATATCATTTAGGACAGGGGTATCCAGGCCGGCGCGCGTGAGCACCTTGGCAAAGTGCTGCGGATCAGGAATGCTTCGTTCAGTTAGCCATTGGATGATTTTCTCTTCTTGAACCCGCCACCCTTGCGGGTTATTTTCCACGGGTAGGGTACTCATGCGGTTCAGAAGTGTTTGTTGGAGATCGAGCAGAAACTCTTGCTGCTCCCCCGTCATTTGATGGGCATTGAGTTTGACCGTGAGGGGTTGGAGCCACTGAAATAACTTCTGCAAGTGTTTAACTGCCTGCCGTCCCGTAGTTGCCACTTGCTGGAGTTCTTGAGCGAGTCCTGAGGTGAGGGTGCCGAGAGATACTAATTTTTCTGCCTGCATCGACACCATTCCTAAGTCTTGAGTTCGCTGAGCGGTAATAATCAGTAAATCTCGACTGATGGACGGACATAACTCCATCATTCTCCAGAAAGCCTGAGTATCAAACTCCAGCAGGTAGCTCTTGAGGGATGCTCGGGCCGTGGTTAGGTGGGGTTGATTCAGGAGAATCAGTTCGTGCCCGAAATAGGACTGAGGACCAAAGTTAACCCAGGGAACTTGGCGATCGCCCACCTTCTTCGTACACCGAATTTCGCCATCCAGTAGCACCCAGAAGTATTCTGACGATTCTCCCTCAACCACTAGAATCTCTCCAGATTCTAGCTGTCGTCTGCGCCCCAATTTTGCAAATTCAAACTGTTCATCGCTCAGCTCAGAGAAGAGCGGGATTTGGCGCAAAATATTCAGAGCAACCATGAGTTTTCCTCGGTCATGATCTCACTTCTCCAGCCTCAGTTAAACTCGTGCTGGTATCAGGAAGAGCAGTTTTCTGCACCATACCCTACACAATATTCTCCGATTGAGACGAAAAGTTCAAAACTTGCCTGAGAAGTCTTTGGACTCCCCTAACTGTGCCTGTAGCACTAAGTGCCCTAAACCACCTCAAACTACCCCAAGGTATGTAATCTGAAAAAGTCTAAGCCGGCCTTAAGTACCCTCGCAAACATTAAAAACTTTTTCTAGAAGAAAACCTCGAATTGAAGAGCCCGTGATGAGGATTGAACTCATGACCTCACCCTTACCAAGGGTGTGCTCTACCACTGAGCCACACGGGCAAAAGAACTAGCATATTTGGGGTTTAGGCTCTGATTAATCGGCAATCTAGAACCTAGGGTCATTGTGGTGGGCCGGGCTGGATTTGAACCAGCGTAGGCATAGCCAGCGGATTTACAGTCCGCCCCCATTAACCGCTCGGGCACCGACCCGCCTTATCCACGAGTACTGATAGTAGCACAACAGGTTGTTGGGAGACAAACCTAACCGGAGACTGAACTTTAACTGCCAGTCCTTCAGGGTGCCATCCCTAGAGACTAAACCTAGGAATCGGCAAGTAGGTTATGCCCTCCTAGTCTACAACCAGACCCTGTCGTACAGTATCTGTGCTTGACTACTCTGCAGGCTCTCTCTGGTTCAAGTGTGCCGAAGAGTCAAGCAACTCTGAATCTGAAATTGAGATAGACCGATGAGCTAGCACTTTGTTAGTCCACGCTTCACTTTGGGTACTCTGACCTAGATGCTTGGGGTGTTGAGCAGAGTTCTATACTTCCCCTAGCAAGTTGGTCATCATTAGGTAAAGAGGGGTCCATGACAGAGTTTCAACATTTGCCAGTTTCACTATCTCCCCTACCCCGCACCCAACCTCCTGAGCCGCCGCTACCAAGTGGGGCTCATACTGCTACAACAGATGGGACCCAAATTGCTCCCCAGACCTTACCGACACCTTCTGCCTCTATCGCCTACCCTACCCCGCCACCGAGCTATCCAAATTCCGCCGCCCCTCAAGGGAGGGAACCCCTGCCGCCAAGTTCCTCACAGTACCAATCGAGACAGAGGGTTACTCTGGAGCAACTAGTCCGGGAAGCCTTTGAAAATGGATTTTCTGATATTCATTTAGGAGTCAGTGAAGTTCCTCGCTTTCGCAACCGGGGGCAGCTTGAACCCACTGATCACTCTGTAACTGATGACGAAATCTTCTCTGGCTGGTTGCAGGAGATTTTAACCGAAAAACAAATTGAAGAATTCAAGCAGAAATTGGAGTTTGACGGCGCAACCCAATACGAGGGCATGGCCCGGGTGCGGATCAATGTTTTTGTCTCCTTAAGAGGACCGTCAATGGTTCTACGGTTGATTCCGCTGACAATTCTCACTATGGAGCAGCTCAATCTACCTCCTGTGTTCCGGGATCTGTGCCATTACCATAAGGGATTAATTCTCGTCACAGGCCCGACTGGCTCTGGCAAGTCAACTACACTGGCAGCCATGATTGACTATATCAATAGTGAGATGCCAAAGCATATCATCACAATTGAAGATCCAGTAGAGTTTGTCTACCAAAGTCGCAAGTCCATGATCCGGCAGCGGGAGGTGGGCATGCATACTTTAAAGTTCGAAAATGCCTTGAAAGCTTCTTTGCGTGAGGACCCTGATATTTTGATTATTGGGGAGATGCGCGATCGCGAAACAGTAAACACTGCCCTTAAAGCAGCTCAAACCGGACACCTAGTCTTTGGTACACTGCACACCAACAGTGCCGTTAAAACAATCGAACGGATCTTGAACCTCTACAATCCTGAAGAACAAGGACCAATGCGGATGCAGGTTGCTGAATCTCTAGTTGCTGTCATTGCCCAGTCTCTGATTCGGACCACAGATGGCAAGCGGGCTGCAATCCATGAAATTATGATTAACACCGATGCGATCAAAGATTACATTCTCCGGGGTGAAGTGGAGGAAATTGAAGCCATTATTCCTAAATGTACCTTTGACGGCATGTCTACACTGAACCAGTGTCTCCAAAGACTTTACGAAGAAGGTCGGGTTGATGAAGAAACAGCCCTGGAAATGTCACCGAAGCCGAACGAAATGGCCCAAATTCTTAGAGGTCGAGTGTAGTTGGTCACCTACACAAGTGTAGAGAAAGGCAACCCAGCATTAGTTAGCGTCTAAAGAGTAATTAGAGTGGCAACCCTTAGCGAATAAAGCTACTAGGGAAATTGCCTTGATCTCTTTCACTCACAGGAAAAGTATTGTTCGACTAGAGCGGGAATTTCTTCAGGATGAATTCCACTGTAGCGATTTTTACCCGGCATCACGACAATATTTGGCCCTGCTTTACAGCGATTCATGCATCCTGTTGGCTTGAGCGAAACTTGGTCTTCAAGACCGCGATCGCCCAAGGCAGCTTCTAAAGCCTGACAGACCAACTTTGCCCCCCGCTTCAGGCAGGGAGATTTTTGGCAGAACATGACTTTGCCTTTTTCAGCAGACTTCTGGATAGATTGAGCTTCGGGTTGAGGGAAGGTCTCAGCGTACTTGGGGGAAACAGGCTGAACTTGTAGTGCCTTCAGCTTGAGCTTGCCGGTCTTCTGGTCTAACTTTTTGTTTCCAGAAACCTGAACCCAGTCACCGGCAACTAAGGTTTGCCGCAGGGAACCCCGCAGTTTTTTTGCCAGCTTGACAGAATACTCGCCTTCTGCAGTCGCCAACAATAATCGCTTAGGCTTACCTTCGCTGTTACCCGTGAACTGGAGAAACCGTCCTTCAAGGCCGAGCTTTGATACCTGGTTGTGTTCGACTTTGCTCATCAATTGAAGACTCTAAATTCAATTTAACTGGCACCACCAGTGATTAGGTTTCTCTTCTACAAACTACCATCTTTACAGCTTCAGAAGTAGGTAACCCCAGCAACCCAGTGACTATAAGCATATTTCCTGAAAGCAGGCTCGGAAATGCCATCAAAGGCTTTTCTGACAGGTGTTTTGTTCAGGAGTTACTGTTCTACCACTCGCTCAACGGGGTATGATTATGTCAAAATTAGGCAGGCTTGGCAACGTTAGTAATTGGGTAAAGCGTGTTCCTAGGTTCTCATCCTTTGGTTCACTACTGCTAAACTCAACTCTTAACGCAACCCAGAGAGATCAGGCTTCCTGTGGCTTGTCTGAACTTTGTTTGGATTCCTGGTAGCTCTGGTCCCTGTTTTCCTTCGAGCTGACCCTTAGCTTTGTTTTCAGACCACCGAGCTTCTATATGACCATCTACATTGGTAATTTGTCTTACCAAGCAAGCGAAGACGACTTACGTGAAGTATTTGCAGAGTACGGCACCATACAACGGGTTGTTTTACCCGTAGACCGTGAGACTGGACGGATGCGAGGCTTCGCATTTGTGGAAATGTCCCAAGACACCGAAGAGGATTCCGCGATCACTCAGTTGGATGGGGCAGAGTGGATGGGCCGTCAACTCAGGGTAAATAAAGCAAAGCCCCGTGAAGCTAAGCGGGGTAATAGTGATTCAGGCGGCTTCTGAGGCGATCGCTACTAATCTTTCTTGGCGCAGCGGCAGATAGCCGGGGTAAGATAGGCTGTTATCTTCCTAGGCTTTGGCTGGTGTGTACGGGCTTAACGTCCAGGCCCACAGTTTCCTGTGGCAAGGGCCATACTAGGGATAGCTATTACAAACCAACGCTTTCAGATGAAAGCCTGTTAATCACTTATGAGACGTAAGCCGCCAACTGCTAAACCTCAACCTACAAGCTTTGCCACTGCTAAGTCTAAGCCTCCTATTTTCAACTCTGCAGTTCTTGCGATTCTTGCAGGGGTGTTTGTTTTGGGAATTGGACTTGGTGTTGCCTTTAGCAGTACAACTAATTTCAATCCAGAAAACGTTGCCTCGATCCAGTTTATTGATGCAAGTGCACCTAACCCTGAGATCTGCCAGAACTACGGCGCTAGTGCCACAGTCATGGATGCGCGGGTCTTTGTTACCTACCGACCCTTTAGCGTTTACGTCTCCCAACCTCTGATGCAGCCGGGATGTGTTCTTCGTAAATCTAACGTGGGTATTCTGGAGCAGAGAAAATTGGTGAATTCAGATCAGGTCCGTGATTGCAGGCAGCGCTTGAACACCTTTGGCTATACGGGTAAGCTAGAAAACTCGCCTCAAGTTAGCTGTGTTTACCAAAGTGACAGTGACAAAAATCGCTTTCTGAACAACATTCCTGGTGGTAGCGGTCCTACAGCCCCAGAATCAGACAGTTTCTAGGTCACATGTTGTCTGTGGAGCCAGACACGGCAGCCAACGTGAGCAGGCTTCTGCCAGTTGTTGAACTCCCAGCTTGGCAAATGCTTTCAAGGCATTTTCTAGATATCTCTGAGTTGTAAAATCTCTTAGAGTCACACATTTGAGGTCGCGTACAGCCATTGAAAGGATCCACTCCCAGTTCTAGCCTCGGCTTATGGAGCCAGCGGTTACTGGCTGCTATCTTACTGGGCGGCCAGGCGGTTGTTCATTTGCTTAAGGGCAAAGTTCACCGTCGCAATACCTTAGAGCAAATGGCAGCCGTCGGTCCGGAATCTTTAATCGTAGTATTACTCACGGCCACTTTTGTCGGTATGGTCTTTACCATTCAGGTGGCCAGAGAGTTTATTAACTTTGGTGCGGTAACGGCGGTTGGCGGAGTTTTAGCCATTTCGCTCACCCGCGAACTAGGTCCCGTCTTAACGGCAGTAATTTTAGCCGGACGGGTCGGGTCTGCCTTTGCGGCCGAAATTGGAACGATGCAAGTGACTGAGCAAATTGATGCCCTTTACATGCTCAATACCGACCCGATTGACTACTTAGTCATCCCCCGTTTGATTGCTTGCTGCTTAATGCTGCCTGTACTCACTATTCTGGGGCTGATCACCGGAATGGCGGGTGGGGTTTTGGTTGCTTCTAGCCTGTATGGTATTTCGCAGACAGTATTTCTCGATTCTGCCCAAAATTTACTCAATGTTTGGGATGTCTTTAGCGCCTTGATCAAGGCCTCGGTATTTGGGGCATTGATTGCTGTAATCGGCTCAAGCTGGGGTCTGACAACTACGGGTGGAGCCAAAGGGGTCGGTCAATCTACGACGACAGCGGTGGTCACTGCGCTCCTCTCTATTTTTGTGATCAATTTTTTCCTTTCCTGGCTGATGTTTCAGGGGATGGGCAGTATTGGCTTGGAAGGTGGGTAGGCGACAAACCTTCTAAAATGAAAAAGAGTCAGTCGATTTTGAGTTTAGGGTTGCCGATTTTAGATTAACGTTATGGCTGGAGTGAGAAGCATACGAATTTTAGCTTGTCAATTTGCTCCAGAGTTGAAACTAGGAGATTGCAAGGATTAGACCTTAATCTAAAACCCAAACTTGGTTCGCTCAAGCAACCAGCATCTGTTTAGTAGGATTGGAGATTGTGACTACTGCTTCTGCTACTACACAAACGATTAAGTTGAACCCTAGCTACCGTATTCCTGTGGTTCTGGCGATCGCAGCTATCCCGGTCCTGTTCTTGCAAACTTGGTTGGGTGTCGCTTTGCTTGCCTTTGCCGGATTTTTACTGTTTCAAGCTGCTACGCTGCGACTGGTCTTTGATGAAACCGCCTTTGAAATTTATCGGTCACAAACGTTGATCCGGCATTTCCCCTATGTAGACTGGCAAAACTGGCGGATCTTTTGGTCACCTGTACCGATTCTGTTCTATTTCAAAGAGGTGAAGAGTATTCACTTTCTACCAATTCTGTTCGATCCTAGAGGATTGCAAACTGCTCTTGAGGCCCGTTGCCCTCGTACTTAGGTAGCAGTGACGCTCTTTCTCTTGACTTGTTGCCTATGCTTTTGCCAACCGCACGTCTTTGCCGATCATGAATTCTGACACTCAGTCTGACCCTGCTAAGCAAACCACCACTGATCCGGCAGTCTCACCCCCGCCCGCCGATCCGACGGCAGTCTTGTCTGAAGACACTGTTGAGTTACAGCAGCAAGTACACGCCCTGCGGCAGGAAGTTGAAGTGTTAAAAACTGCCAAGGCAGAGGTTCTGCAAACTCAGTTTAATGAGGCTGAAGCCGCGCTGGAACGCTTGGTTCGAGAAAGCCTGAGCCAGTGGGAGCAACGCAAGCAAACTTTGCAGATTAGCGTAGAACAGCTAGAACGGCGTCAAGAGAGAATTCGAGCCGAGATGCGAACTAGCTTTGCCGGAGTCTCTCAGGACTTGGCTATTCGTGTCCAAGGCTTCAAGGACTATCTGGTCAGTAGCTTGCAGGACTTAGCGATGGTGACTGAGGAGCTAGAACTGGTTCCCAAGCCTCAGTCACCTGAGCAGCCCCAGGTACCTGAGCCTGCTGCCCCAGCAACGCCTCAGTTCGCCGAGCAAGGTTTCCAGGCGCAGGTTAAGCAAGTCCGCAAGCTGATCGACCAGTATCGCAGCGCGCCCAACTACTATGGTGCGCCGTGGCAACTCCGACGTACCTTTGAGCCAATTCACGCTGAGCGAGTCTCAAACTGGTTTTTTACCCAGGGTGGTCGAGGGGCGCTGCGTTCTATGGGGAGTCGTTTGCAAAATATCCTGGTTGCCTCTGCTGTGATCTCAATTCTGCGATCGCTCTACGGCAGTCGCCTGCGACCGCTAATCTTAGCCGATATGCCAGAACGCCTGGGTGATTGGCGACGGGGACTCCAGGACTGCTTGGGCATTTCTCGGAGTGACTTTAGCCCGGAGCGAGGAATTTCCCTATTTGAATCGCCAGAATCTTTAGCTCAAAGAGCAGATCGGCTCGTTAAGGAAGGACAGTTACCGCTGATTCTGATTGACGATTCGGAAGAGCAAATCAGTCTTTCACTGCTGCAATTTCCCCTTTGGCTGGCTTTTGCTCCTGAACCTCAACTGCGGCAGCCTCGCTCCTCATCCTTTGATTTCTTTGAGTGATCAAGCGTGTGAAACAATAGATCCTGTTGGTAGCAGCTTCGGTTGACCGGAGAGAGGAAGATGGAACCGATGGTCTGGTTGGGCTTCAATGGTTTCTTACTGCTGGGTAGTTACTTGCTCGGCTCGATTCCGGTTGGTTACCTGACAGGTCGCGTCCTCAAGGGTATTGATATCCGGGAGTATGGCTCTGGTTCGACCGGAGCAACAAACGTTTTAAGAATTTTGGGCAAAGGGCCGGGATCAGCCGTACTTTTAGCAGATGTCTTGAAGGGCGTCCTTGCGATCGCCCTGGTTCGCTGGACGTACTTCTCCGCTGCCGGAAGTCCCCTGATCCCCAGCGGTGTTGATCCTGCTGTCTGGTTCCCCTGGATGATTACCTTGGCAGGACTGGCGGCAATCTTGGGTCACAGTAAATCCGTTTGGATCAACTTTACAGGGGGGAAATCAGTTTCAACCAGTTTAGGGGTTTTACTAGCAATGTCTTGGCCTGTTGGCTTGGGCACTGCTGTTGTTTTTGCCGGGGTCTTGGCCCTCTGCCGGATTGTCTCCCTCAGTTCGATTGTTGGGGCGATCGCTGTTACTGTCTTGATGATGTTGACAAATCAACCATTGCCTTACCTTCTCTTTGCCCTCGCCGGTGGGATCTATGTGATCTGGAGACATCAGAGCAACATTCAGCGCCTGGTTGCTGGAACTGAACCCCGGCTAGGTCAGAAATCCTCACCTGTAGAGGGAGAAAATAACGGGTTAGCAACCTAGCTCCCTGGACCGCTGGCTAGCCGCTTGAACGGCTTTGATCAAAGCAGCCCGGAAGCCGGATTGTTCTAAAGCTGCAATTCCGGCAATGGTGGTGCCGCCGGGACTGGTCACCCGGTCTTTGAGTTCTGCCGGATGCATGCCTGACTCTTGTAATAACTGGGCTGTTCCAAGCACCGTTTGCAGGGCCAGCTTGGTTGCGATCGCTCTCGGTAAACCGGCGGCAACTCCACCATCGGTGAGGGCCTCAATCGCCACGGCAACATAGCCCGGTCCTGAACCGGAAAGGCCAGTTACTGCATCCATCAAAGACTCTGGCACTTCGACGACTTCACCGACAGCCTGAAAAATTTGCTGCGCCTGCTTGAAATGACTGGGTTCAGCTCGCGTTCCTCTAGCGATCGCAGTTATTCCTGCTCCCACAGTTGCGGGTGTATTGGGCATGGCTCGAACTACGGCCTGGTGCGGGAAGGCTAACTCCAGCCTCTGGAGTGACACTCCTGCCAAGATTGAGATCAGCAAAGAAAACCGGTTACTAGCCTGTGGCTGCAAGTTTGCCCTCACAGCCTCAAAGACCTGAGGCTTAACTGCTAAAAGTACAATCTCAGCTGCTGTAGCAACGACTTGGTTATCGGCTGTAACTTGAATGCCGTAGCGCTCTGCCAGGAAGGCACAACGTTTAGGAGCAGGGTCACTGACTAAAACCTGATCCGGCAAGTAGGTTTCTTGAGCCAGCAAGCGGGATAAAAGCGCCTCCCCCATTATCCCACCACCAATGAGGCCAAGTTTGACAGACTGTTGACTGTCCATCTCAAATGGTTGTTTTTAAGGTAAGCAAACCCCTCAGATCCCTCCCCAACCTTTGATCAGTTAGTGAAGGTAAAAGCTTCCTACTGAGCAAGTCGACTGGCTGCTGGTTCACCAGTCCAAGTCGTTGCTGGTCGCGGAGAGTGTTGCAGCACTTCATGCACAACACCCGACTGAGTGCTTACTTGCACACAGCTAGGGGTGAACAGAAAGATACTTTCACCAATTCGTTCTTGATGCCCATCAATGGTATAAGTGGCCCCAGCAACAAAGTCTACTGCCCGCTGAGCTTGATCTGGGTCCATCATTGTCAGGTTCAAGACAACTGACTTACGCTCTCGTAGTGCCTGGACAACCTGAGGCATCTCTTCAAAGGCGTGGGGTTCAATCACAATTACTTCAGCAACCCCGCCCCACCACTTACTAGTTCCTGGCATACCGACAACGTTATTTGCACTTGGATTCATGGTTGACCTCAAATCGGCTTCAGACCGATGGCTTGGGTTTTCTACTTCTTTTTCTATACGAGTATGAGAATGCTCAGGTTGATAGGAGTTCTGGTATTCTCTCCCATCCATTTCATCATAATCCTCGTAGGAATCATACTCTCCTGAGTCATTCAGGCGGAAAAAGTCTTTTAGTTTTGAAATAGCGCTCACTGCTCATGCTCCATCATAGATAAGACAACTTTGCCAAAATCGACAATTACTTTGCCATGTGAAAAACAATGTGTCAAGCCCAACGGTACAAAAAGTTGTTCACCTCATATAACGGACTTTACATAAATGATTAACTTTAGGAAAGATTAACTTCTTTCTTTGGACTTGATCAGGGGATTAGGTCCTGAACTTGCTAACTTATTTTGCTAGCAAAGTTTGGTAAACCTGAAGTCATTGAACAAAGTTGTGTTAACAGTATCACCAAATTTCCTAACTGAGTAGCAGTAAAACGATCTTAAGCTCAATTTTGCATAAAATTATTGGGCTACTTCACAGCCAATCTGGCCCTTTAATGACTTCTAAGGGTGGAACTATCAGGTAACTGGTCTGTCTCCAAACAGAATTTGCCCTAGCCGTACCATTGTTGTTTGGGCTTGAATTGCCAGCTTGTAATCCTCGGACATCCCCATAGAAAGCTCTCCCATAGATACATTGGGTAGATTCATTTGGCAAATCTGCTGCGCGAGTTGCTGGTTTTGTTTAAAGATTGCCAGGATTTCGGCTGGGGGCAACCCCTGGGGTGGAATTGTCATCAAACCTTGAATTTTTAGGTGTTTGGACTGGCTTAATTGAGTTAATTCAGCTAACAAATCAGGTTCTGTCCAGCCGTACTTGTCAGGGTCGGGCACGAGTTTAACTTGCAAACAAATGTTTGGTTTTATTGGCAGGTCGGCTGCCAGACGATCTAAGCGTTGGGCTAGCTTTAAGCTATCGACAGAGTGAATCCACTGGAAGAACTGGAGAGCCTGCTGGGCTTTATTGCCCTGAAGATGCCCGATTAGGTGCCAGGTTACATCAGACAGGTCTTGAAGTTGTGCTTGTTTTGCCGCTGCTTCCTGGACTCGACTTTCACCAAAGTCACGAATACCGGCTGCGTAAGCTTGACGCATGAGTGACACGGGCACCTGCTTCGTGACGGCAATTAACTTAACCGAGCTGGGGAGCGAAGTCCAAACCTGGGCAATGCGATCCGCAAGCGGAACAGGACGGTCAAAGCCAGTCATTGAAAGGTACGTTTGTGAACGGCCTGAAGTTGATCGTACTCCTTCAATCGTCCGCCTCGCCGTAAAAGTCTGAGCCGATTTTCGACCAAGATGCGGGCATCAGTGCGGCCAATCGGTTGAAACTCAAACGTCTCAGGGGTCATCGTCACGAGAAAAAATAGACGCTGGGCATAGAGTGTGGTGAATAACTCCTGGTTTTCCTCAACCAAGCAAACCCTAAACAACAAGCCAAAATTTGGGTGGTTCAGGTAAGTTTCGGCAGTCATTACTTAGGTTTATGCTGTTTTTCTAAATGAAGTTTCAAATTGCTATTTGCGTATTGGATCAAGAAGGCAAGTAGAGACTTAGGCAGAAAGTCTTTGCCAGGGAAGATTTCTGAGTCAGCCTTGATATTTTTACAATCAGCCCGACGAATCCTGTTCGACCTGGCTGGTAGCAAAGCTCGGTAGGTGAGAATCAGCCGTGGAATAAATATAAGTGTCCCACGTTTACCACCAGTAACGCCGAGATATGTTTCCAGCGATTTCAGGTCTTGGCGAATCTAGCACCGATTGAGCACAGTTGCAAGTCGAAGGGCTGCAAGCTGAGCCTGGGCTTTGGCTAAAGACTCCTGCCACTCCCCTGCCGGATCACTATCGGCAACAATCCCCGCTCCTACTTGGCCCCAGACAATTGCCTCCTTTATACTACCCTGGCAAGCTGGCACAATCAGTAGTGTACGGATCAAGATATTGAGATCTAAATCACCGCGCTGGTCCAAGTAACCACAGGAACCGTAGAATAAACTGCGGCGCATAGGCTCTAACGCCTCGATAATTTCTAGGCAGCGGACTTTTGGACAGCCTGTGATGGTGCCGCCGGGAAACATAGCTTGAATCAGATCAACGGCGTCACAATTTAGTCGCAGCTTGCCGACAACGTTGCTGACCAAGTGCATGACGTGGCTGTAATACTCAACCTTGAGAAATTCGTCAACGTTGACAGAGCCCCACTCACAGACCCGGCCCAAGTCGTTGCGTTCTAGATCGACCAGCATGATATGTTCAGCATTTTCTTTAGCGTTGCTGAGTAGATCTCGGCTTTGTCCCCAGTCAGCTTCCGGGGTGCTCCCCCGCGATCGCGTGCCGGCAATCGGACGGGTTTGGGCCTGCCGATCTTGGAGCCGGACCAGGCGCTCTGGCGAACAACTCACTACTGATCCCCAGGGGGTCTGCCAGTAACTGGCAAAGGGAGAGGGGTTGATCTGCTGCAAGGCGCAATAGAGGGTCCAACTATCGGCGATCGCAGGAACAGCAAACCGGAGGGAAAGATTGGCTTGAAAAATATCTCCAGCCCGAATGTGGCGCTGCGCTTGCAAAACAGCCGCTTCATACTCCGCCTGAGAGGTCTGGAAAACTGGCTCAGGCAGATCAAATTCTTCGAGCGCTTTGCCAGAGCTGTTGGGTCTACGGCTGGGCGACTGGAGCAAGGTCTGGTGCAGTTGATCAAGTTGCGCCGGGTGGGTGGCCGCTAACCACAGTTCTTGCTGGGCGTGATCGAGCACGGTGAAACATTCAGGTTCATACCAATAGGCTACGGGAAAGGGCAGTAGATCGGCTCGCAGGTAGGGCAGGGTTTCAATCTCCCAAGCCAGGTCGTACCCCAGCCAGCCCAACCAGCCCCCGGTGAAGGGCAAGGCAGACAGAGGTGCCTCAACCTTGGACCGTTGGCTTAACAAGTGACGTAAAAAAGCCAAGATGTTGCCGACTGGTGGGGTCCACATTTGGGGTTGTCCTGCAATCAGCCGGGGAGGACCTGCACAGATAGAGTAACGGGACTGGCAGGTGGGGGGGTGAGTAGCGGGACTTTCTAGCAGAGTGGCGATGGGCAGATGCCGGAACAGGGCAGCAAATACGGCTGAGCCACTTCGACCCTCTAGGGGCAGCGATCGCCAGTACCAAGGTAGGATTTGCCGCATCACCTGAGCCTGCAAAAATACTGGGTTTAGGTGCTGCCGCCCAGCCAAAACCGCATTCCCCAGAATGGGACCAGGCAGCCTAGGACAAACCAGTCCCGGTGGCGCAGGATGAGGGGATTCCACTGGACCCGGTGTTGGTTAGGGCTGGTAAAGCCACGCACCTGCATGGCACTGGCAATCTGCTCTGCTCGCAAGAACAAGTTTGCCAGCAAGCGATTGACGAGCATGAACCAGACTTGAATTGCACCGCGAATGCCCAGTTTTTTCCAGTTGATTGCCCGCGTTCGCACCGAGCGGACGAGGTTTTGAATTTCCTCTAAAACCAGAGGCAAAAATCGCAGGGACAGCGTCAGAGTCAGGGAAATTTCTGTAATTGGCCAGTTGAAGCGACGCAGCGGCTGCATCAGACTCTCTAAACCCGTGGTAATTTCTTCTGGGGTTGTTGTCAGTAGGTAGAGGTTTGTAGCGTAAATTAGGGTGAATAGGATGGTACTCGTACGAATCCCCAGTTCCAGGGAACGACGGGTGACCCGGATTGGCCCTTGCTCAAATAACACGTACCGATAGGCCGCAGGCTGGGGTAGATCGGCCAAGGAGACATCTAGGGCCGGCGTGTTTTGATCTGATTTCGTCCAGAGGGCTCGGACGTCATACCAAGGGCGGCGGTCAGCAGTTGCAATCGCAGGGGGACGCTGGGCAAAGGCTAATTCATCTGCTGGTAGCTGGGGCTGGGAACTGATCTTAATCCCGTCGGGCACGATCGCCGTTAAGAGGCAGACTAACGTACTTAAGAACAGCAGCCAACCAATCTGCTGCCGCCAGACTCGCAGGGGGATGGCCGCGACCAGGGTTAAACCAATTAACAGGCCAACTAACGTGATCCGCCAAGCCGGACTGGCAAGGATAGGGGAGACTAAAAAAGTAAGCAACCAAGCCAGTTTGACGCGGGGATCGAGCCGATGTAACCAGGTGACGGGTTGTTCAATGTAAAGTCCCAGCGGTAGGGAGCGGAGAAGATCCATCCAGGGTATTGAAGTTCAATAGAGAGGAGAGCAGCGATCGCCCGGCTTCGGCTTTGTTTTCCTCAGACTAGCGCATTCACGGTTCTAGCAGTGACGTTTCGATATCTCCTGTTTCATAAACCCTACGGCGTTCTCACCCAGTTCTCTGGATCTGTAACCCAATCTTCAACCCTGAAAGACTACATTCCAGTCCCTTTGGTGTATCCGGTTGGCCGTCTGGACCGCGATAGCGAAGGCTTATTGTTGCTCACCAATCACGGTCAGTTGCAGCACCGCCTCAGTGATCCCCAGTTTTGCCACCCCCGGACTTACTGGGTTCAGGTCGAGGGCATCCTAGATCCGGCGGCGCTGGAGAAGCTGCAACAGGGGGTAGAGATTCAAAACTATCGCACCCGCCCCGCAACGGCCCAGCCGCTGCCTCACGAGCCTATTCTTCCCCCTCGTGATCCGCCAATCCGCTACCGCAAGCACATCCCCACCACCTGGATAGAGATCACCCTAACGGAAGGTCGGAACCGGCAGGTGCGGCGAATGACGGCGGCTGTGGGCTTTCCAACCCTACGGCTGGTGCGCGTGGCGATCGCACATTTACACTTAGCAGGGCTAGAACCAGGCCAGTGGCGCGACCTCACCGCTCAAGAACGCCAAAAACTACAGCAACTCACTCGGCCTTAGTACTCAACACACTAATTTTGATAAGTTGTTTTTAGGCAATAAACTCTTCTGGAGGGGGTCTGGGGGACGCAGCCGTCTCCCAGTGGGGGGATTGGGGGGCTAGCCCCCCGCTCATGGACTTGGATCGTCTCTTAGGACTAGTCAAAACTTATGCGGCGGACCACCAGTTAAAGATCAGCAAGTGCAGTCGAACCTTTAGATTGCATCGCAGCAAAGTCTGATCCAATAGATGCACTCAGGCGGTTGAGCCGTATTTCTCCTCTAGCTCCGGTAGAGTACGAGTAAGGCAAGTACAAGAACTTAGCGGTTGTCGTTCTGAAGTCAACCTTCCAAGCTTTAAGCTGGATCAGTCAAGCTTTTTGCTCGGACAACGGAGTTTTAATCTCAAAGCTTTGAGCTTTGAGATTAAACAATGGAGCTTTTTTCTTGATATTCCAAGTTCTAAGCTCGACACTCCGAGTTCTAAGCTCGACACTCCGAGTTCTAAGCTTGGCGCTTCCGGTTCCCAGGTCGAAGGTTCGAGTTCTGAACTCCAAGGGCCAAGCGTTGTACCCTATAATTCGGGCGCACAGTTGTGAAGTTATCACTCTCAGTTCTAATGTGATCACCCTGATCCTCTTAGATCCAAACCAAAGGACCCCGATCCAGCAGTGGACTTTCGAGCAGGAATCAACAATTCGGGTGGGTCGCTCGGCTGATAATCAGGTTGTTTTAAGCGATGATCTGGTTTCCCGGCACCATCTAGAGTTACGCAAAATTGGTTACTCCAGTCAGGGAGAGTTATGGCAGTTATTTAGCCAGGGCAGCAACGGCACCTTCTTAGACGGCAAGCTGGTGTGCTTAAGTTTGTTACCTGATAGCAGCATGATTCAACTGGCTCCCGCTGGCCCCCTGCTCAGGTTCCAAACCAAACCGGAATTGCTGGCACCCGCCTCAACACCCCTCTCAGTAGAGGACTGTACCCACGCGGGTAATCACCCCGGCAATCTCTTCTGTATTCACTGCGGCCGACCGATTCAGGTTCAGCCATAGTTGAGTGTTTCCTAGCGCTTGAGCCGAGCGATCGCTACCCCACCATCAAGGAACTGGCCCCAGGGATAGAAGTGTGCCTGTAAGGGGTTAGACCGGGAAACTCTGTTCAGGTTCTCAGGTCAGGCTCAGCATTGATTGGCGCTGATCGGTGTTCTGGGATAGGTGTGGAGTAGCGCCAGGAATTTTTGCGAGTTAAAGCTTCTGGGGTCGAAGCGATCGCCAGATCGATCTACGGCTTTGTGGGTTGTAATTCTAGCGTCGGGAACTTGGGTGCGGGCAACCAGCCAGGCCAGAGACTGGTACTGAGCCTCCGTGTATCCACTATGGCGAGCACGATTGTTGTTGCCGTCGGCAGGGGTTTCTAACGAGATGTGATAGGCAAAGTTATTGACGGAAGGGGGTAAGTTGAGGTTAGTTTTTACCGCCTCTGGACCGTTGGCACCCGCAAAGATAGAGTTACCTGCACCGTAAGCTCGCTTCTCAGGGGGGACAAGATAAACAACGGTTCCATCCAGGGTAACGAGGGTATGGTAGCTAAATTGTTGATTATCCTTGTAGTGGGGAGTTTGAAAGAATTGAATCGTTGATCCTGCCGAGGCAACAGTTTCGTGCAGCACCACGATATATTGATTACTGACAGGTCTGCCATAGAGATCTCGAGCAAACCGCTCCCCATAGTTTGTTGGGTGTGCCAGGGCTTTGCCTTGCTTCGGGAAGTAACTAGGCACTGGTTTGGTTGGGTTGGAAGCTTGAGTTTGTTCCTCCGGTCCTGCTGACTTCTGCGACTGGTTTGGACAAGCTGTTGTCGCTGGGTTGCCTTCTGCTTGAGTCTGGCTAGTAACAGGCTGCTGGCGGCGCGGCACGGCAATTGGAATATCGTCAGTTGTGATGTTTGAACTAGATGCTTCCTGAGGCAGAATTACAGCATCTCTGCGGTTGAGCAATTCTGCTTCTCCAGAGTGGGTTCCAGCAATCAGGGTGACTAACCCCAGAAAAAGCAGAAAGGATGAAGCAGCCAGGACCTTCAACTGTGTGTCTGACATTTTGCACCTGTGCTGGAACTAGAGAGGGATGGGGTAAAGAGTATCAAAGCAGTCAGAAGAAAAACTGCTAATAGTGATCAAGTCTCTACTTTGCCACAGCTAACAAGCCGTCAGTTACCAGCGAGATTAGAACTGCCTGCCTCGGTGTAGCCCAAATGCAGTACTATGATGTCTGCATAAAAAGTGACGTGATTTGAACAGGTACAGAGGGCTCAGCGGGAGGGGGGATCACCAAACTATCAGTAGTCAATATTTAGACGTTTGCCAGCGGATCACTAATTTTTGGACTTAGTTTACTATTTTGGAAGCTGAAAGCCCTACTGGTTGAAGGTTTTGTTATTTCTGCCGCTTAAACTTTAAAAAACTTATAAAATCTTTATAAATCTTCTCATCTCTGCCTTTTGGTACTGTTACACTCAACAACTGGACCACTAATCTACTGACAGCTTGCTATTTTTGTCTTTGAGGCTTCCAAACAAGGTGATTTTGGGAACTATAGCGTCATTTTTGGGCGAAAAATTCAGAAGGCTCCTAGTCTTTATCAGTTTACGGTTTCAGGCAACGCGATGGTCTGCTGAGCTTGAGTTTTACCTAGCAAGCACCAGATGGGTTGCGTTAACACCTGCCAACTGTTGAATAGAGGAACAAGAACATGAGTACCGTTCAAGCTAGATTTGAAGCAACTGAGACTGCATTTCATGTAGAGGGCTACGAAAAAATTGAGTTCAGTCTCGCCTTCGTCAACGGCGCTTTCGACGTTAAGAATAGGGAGCTAGCAGATAGCTATAAAGTTTTTGAGCGATGCCTTGCTGTTGTTGACTCCAATGTGCATCGACTCTACGGAGATCAAATTTCAACATACTTCAAGCGCTACAACATCGACCTCACCCTGTTTCCAGTTACAATTAGCGAACCGAAAAAGAATCTAGATACGTTTGAGTCAATCGTAGATGCGTTTGCAGATTTCGGTTTGGTTCGCAAAGAACCTGTTTTAATTGTGGGGGGCGGACTGCTGACAGATGTCGCTGGCTTTGCCTGTGCCGCCTATCGTCGCAGCACCAACTACATTCGTATTCCCACCACACTGATCAGCTTGGTCGATGCCGGCATCGCTATTAAGGTAGCAGTCAACCACGGCAAGCTCAAAAATCGCTTGGGTGCTTATCACGCCCCCAAGAAAGTAATTCTTGACTTTTCGTTTTTACAGTCACTGCCGCTGCCTGAAGTTCGGAACGGCATGGCAGAACTGGTGAAGATTGCTGTTGTCTCCAACGCTGAAGTGTTCGAGCTACTGAGCGAGTATGGGGAAGATTTACTTGCCACCCACTTTGGTTACCTGAGTGGTACGGCTCAGCTAAAGGAAATTGCTCACCGGGTAACTTATGAATCGATCAAAACCATGTTGGAGTTGGAAACGCCTAACCTGCACGAGCTGGACCTAGACCGGGTAATTGCCTACGGTCACACCTGGAGTCCGACCTTGGAATTAGCTCCGTCGGTGCCGTTGCTGCACGGTCATGCAGTCAACATTGATATGGCGTTGTCAGCGACGATCGCCGAAACAAGAGGTTACATCAGCGTTGAGGAGCGCGATCGCATTTTGAGGCTGATGAGTCAACTGGGTTTAGCCCTCGATCACCCTTTACTTGACAGCGACCTATTGTGGTCTGCTACCCAGTCCATCACCCTGACGCGAGATGGGCTACAGCGGGCGGCCATGCCAAAACCGATTGGCACCTGCGCCTTCGTGAACGACCTGACCCCAGAAGAGCTCAATGCTGCTTTAGCTGCTCACAAACAGATCTGCGCTAAATACCCGCGCGCTGGTGCCGGTGTGGATGCTTACGTCGGCAGCTACCAGCAAGATTTGGTGGAGACCGCCAATGTTTAGGGTTGCGAATGTGGAACCTCGCCCTGTCACACCCTTGGGTATTCTGGTCAAACACCTGGAAACTGCCCTACAGATGGCACAAGCGCCCAACGTGCCTGCTTCTGTAGGCATTCACTTGCAGAAAGCACTGCACCTGGCAGCAGGTTTAGACCCTTACCTAGAGGCGTGTACGACTGAAGCCTCTCCAGCTCTTTGCGCGATCGCGGCAAGAACTTGCTCTGAACTGTGGAGCAAGCGGTTTGCCGAAGGCTCCACAGAGCGCCATTTAGAGCAGGAGATGCTGTCGGGACACCTGGAGGGACAGGCGCTGAAAATGTTTGTCCACATGACCCGTGCCACCAGTGTCCTGGACATTGGTATGTTCACAGGGTACTCGGCCTTAGCAATGGCAGAAGCTTTGCCAAGCAATGGGCGTTTAGTTGCCTGCGAGGTAGATCAATACACGGCCCAGTTTGCCCAGGCGTTGTTCCAGGATTCACCGCAGGGCCAGCAAATCCAGGTGGAATTAGGACCTGCTCTAGAGACCCTTGACAAGCTGGCGACCAAAGGTGAGTGCTTCGACTTGGTGTTTATCGATGCAGATAAGCAAGAGTACAGCCAGTATTTTCACAAACTGCTGGACTCTAACCTCCTGGCAACTCACGGGTTCATCTGCGTAGACAACACCTTGCTTCAAGGGCAGGTCTACCTTCCTCCGGACGAGCGAACTCCCAGCGGCAAAGCAATCGCCCAGTTCAATCGCATTGTCAAAGATGACCCCCGCGTTGAGCAAGTACTGCTGCCAATTCGCGACGGATTAACAATTATCCGGCGAGTCTAAAGAGCCGGGAGTAGTTTTGAGTCTTGAATTCAAGACTGAGAAAGCAAGTGGTAAATCAATTTATCACTTCTTTCAGCTCAACACTTATCACTCATCACTATTCCTCACCCCTTAATTCATAGTTAACTCTGTACTATGGCGCAATCACAAACTGTAGGGGAACGGACTTTCGCAGTGCTCCAAAACTTGGGGACGCTAGCGCTACTGGCGATCGCCTTGCCGCTAAACTGCATCGTCGTCTTAAGCGTGCTGTTGGGAAATTTCTTCCGAGCCCAGCAGCGGCAAATTAATTTGAATGCCAAAACTGTTTTGCTGAGTGGTGGCAAGATGACTAAAGCGCTTCAGCTAGCGCGATCATTCTCCGCTGCTGGGCACCGGGTTATTTTAGTTGAAGCCCAGAAGTATTGGTTGACGGGGCATCGATTTTCTCAGGCGGTTGATCGCTTTTATACCGTTCCCGCAGCCCAGAAAGATCCAGAGGGCTACACGCAGGCTTTAGTTTCGATTGCGAAAAGGGAAAATGTTGACGTTTACATTCCGGTGTGTAGCCCCGTTGCCAGCTACTACGACTCTTTGGCAAAGCCTGAGCTGTCCGCCTGCTGTCAGGTGTTTCACTTCGATACTGAAGTGACAAAGATGCTGGATGATAAGTTTGCCTTTGCTGAGCAGGCGCGATCGCTCGGTTTGTCTGTTCCTAAATCATTTAAGATTACCGATCCCGAACAGGTTCTGAACTTCGACTTTTCTAAGCAGAAGCGTCAGTACATTCTCAAAAGTATCCCCTACGACTCTGTCCGCCGCTTGAACCTGACCAAGCTACCCTGCGATACGCCAGCAGAGACGGCAGCGTTTGTCAACAATCTGCCGATCAGCGAACAAAAGCCCTGGATTATGCAGGAATTCATTCCCGGACAGGAATACTGCACCCACAGTACCGTACGAGGTGGGGAGTTAAGACTGCACTGCTGCTGCAAGTCGTCTGCCTTTCAAGTCAACTACGAAAACGTTGACCAGCCGAAGATTGAGCAGTGGGTGAGCCAGTTTGTCAAAGGATTGGGAACCGGACAGGCTTCCTTTGATTTCATCCAGGCAGAGGATGGAACGGTTTACGCGATTGAGTGTAACCCCCGTACCCATTCTGCGATTACGATGTTTTACAATCATCCGGGTGTAGCGGATGCCTACCTGGCACGAGCACCTCTGGCGGAGCCTTTGCAGCCGCTGGCGACGAGTAAGCCAACCTACTGGCTATACCACGAAATCTGGCGGCTAAACGAGATCAGGTCTTGGCAGCACCTGCAAACCTGGGTCAAAACGGTTCTGGACGGAAAAGATGCAATTCTGGCCATTGATGACCCCCTACCGTTTTTAATGGTGCATCACTGGCAAGTACCCCTACTCCTGCTGGATAACCTCCGTCGACTCAAAGGCTGGATCAGAATAGATTTCAATATTGGGAAGCTGGTGGAGTCAGGGGGTGACTAAAGATGATCCTTACTCAAAAAACTGCCTCTATGGAAGCCAAACAAAAAGCCTTTGATCTGGTTCTTACTTTCGTGAAAAGCCAGTGTCTCTACGTGGCCACCCGGCTAGAAATTTTTAACCTATTGCAGGACAAAGGAGCCCAACCCCTAGCGGCGATCGCGGACAAAACGGACACCAAGCCGGAACGGCTCTATTTTGTCCTCCGGGCTTTAGCACACCTAGAAGTGCTGGAGGAGAAACCAGGACGGATTTTTGCCCCAACAGAGCTATCTGAACTGTTTGTCACCCACCGGGGACCTTCTATGGGTCACCTGGCTATGCACCTGTTAGAACCGGCTCAGTGGGATGCCTGGAAAGTGCTGGAAGAGGCTCTACACACTGGCGAAGTTCCCTTTGAGCGAGCCAATGGTAAGACTGTTTACGACTTCTGCCGGGATAACGAATGGAGTGGAGATGTCTTCATCAAGGCCATGAGTTTCCTCACCGATCATGCCGTTGATGCCCTGCTAGAGGTCTATGATTTCAGCCGCTTTGAGACCGTAATGGATGTTGGTGGCGGGCAAGGTGGACTGATTGCCCAAATTGTCAAGCGATTTGGTTGCAAAGGCATATTGTTTGACGTGCCCTATGTGGCTGAAACTGCTCCGGCCTATCTGGAAAAGCAAGGGGTTGCTCCGGGGGCAGTTCAAATTACGACTGGGGATGTATTTGCAGCGGTGCCTGAGGGCGCAGACGCAATCACGATGAAATACTTTATCTCGGCCTGGGATGACGAGGACGCAGCCAAGATCCTGCACAATTGTAAAAGTGCCCTCCCAGCTCACGGAAAAATTATTCTTTTACAGGCTTTCGTCCCCGATTTGGATGAGCCCAAAGTTGCTCCCGATGGCATCATGCCTGGCATCTTTGCAGTTCAGATCAATGTTGCTGTTCCAGGGGGCGGCTGGCGCACCAAGAAGGACTTTCAAGCGTTGTTTGAATCCTGTGGCTTCAAACTTGAAAAAGTGGTGGATACAACAACGAACCTCTCGGCAATGGAGTTTGGTTTAGCAACCTCTGCTGATCAAGGGGACTGAGGATCAATGGTAATCTGACCGGACCTTAGCGCAGCGCTGAATTGAGACACCAGCACTGGCTATATGTCCTTGCCTCAGGCGCTACCTGCATTTATTGAAAGTGCAACCTAACACCTGATTTTTAAAGCTATGCCTTGGCAGCCTCTAAATAAGTATTGCTGGGATTTTTGGTTTGTCTATCAAGCGCAAACCTTGCACGTTTTTTACCTGCAAGCAACTCGACAGGCTTGTGCTTATAATCCTGAGCGGCGTCATAATCTTGCCTCAGTCGGCCACGCCATCCTCACAGATTTTGGCTGGCAGGAAATTTCCCCTGACCTGCCTGCTTTAGCAGCACGGGCAGGAAGCCACTGGGACAATCTTTCGATTTGGACCGGCAGCATCGTTGTAAAAGAGGGTCAGTACTACATGTTCTATACAGCCCGATGCTCTGAAGACCAATTCGTTCTGACGGCTTATGAACAGCGGCAACCACAAAATATCGGCGTCGCCGAGTCCTCCGATCTGATTACCTGGCAGCGAACTAGAGCAGCGAAGGACAAGCCTGTAATTCCAAATCCTGGACTGGGGAGCGGATTTGACGGTGTTACCTGGCGTGACCCCTGGGTGATGAAAGATGAGATGAGCCAGCAGTTCTACGCCTTTATCACGGCTTGTCCGATCAATGTGCCAATTAATACTGGCGGCGCTGTGGCTTATATAACTTCCCCGGACTTAGAAGGTTGGCATAAGCCCTATCGAATCTTGTACCGATCTCCAGAATTTCATTATCTAGAGGTTCCCCAAGTCTTTTGGCGCAGGATACCTGGGCAGGGCTGGCGCTTGTACCTGCTGTTCAGTCCTTATTGGAATCGACTCTTCGAGCGCCGTGAGCCAAGAGGCACTTACTACGTTCGCTCTCAGCCTGTAGAACGATCGCTAGGCTACGACTGCATTCCCTGGGAGGATGAGCCCGCGAACTTACTAGCTGATAGTCTCTACGGGGGAAAGCTTGTGAACCCAGAGAGCGATACCCCTATATTCTTTGGTTTCCAGCTTGAAGATGAAGCAGGACACTTTGTCGGCGGTATATCCGATCCGCAGTGGGCGATTTTCGATAGTGGCACAATTCGTTTATCTGGCTCTAAACCGCCTGTTTCCCAGGCGTAGTTATTTACACCGACGACCCGATTAACAATAGTCCTCAGCATTCAATGAAACTCAATCCCCTACAGCAAAAAATTGTCAGCCAGCTTGAACCAATCCCAACTGACCTTTCGGAGTTAGCAACCATTAGCTTTCTAGAGCGAAGCCAGGTTCGCTTCGGTAAATCGATTACCGCGGTTTTGCGATCGCTGCGTCGCGGTGAGCCGATGAACTGGGACCCCTGGATCTTGAAGGATGGGGATGTTTACCGTCTCTTCTACCTGAGGGGGGTTGAAGGTTACACCCCCTGGTGGACAGTCAGCACAATTTGCGGTGCAATTTCCACCGACCTGGAGCACTGGCAGGATCTAGGCAGCCTGCTTGAACCTGAACCAGCTCATGACTGGGAGTCTGGCAGAATTTGTGCGGGTTGTACCTATAAGGAAGATGGCATCTATTACCTGTTCTACTCAGCAGGTGGCAAAGCAGCACCCCAGCAAAAAAATGAAGCAATTGGTTTAGCGACCTCTGAAGATGGATTGCACTTTTTGCGCCACTCTGAGAATTACTTGTTAAGGCCAGAGGAGGGCGATCGCTGGTACGGGCGGAGTCACTGGACAGGGCACTTCCATTGGCGCGATCCCTATATTTTTAAAGACCCAAAAACGGGTCGTTACTACATGTTCACCTGTGCCAGTTCTAAAGCTCCTGGCAATTTTCAAGGCTGTGTGGGTCTGGCAGTCGCAGACCAGATTGCTGGACCCTACGAGTTGCTACCCCCTGTCGTGGCTGCACCCGCTGGTAGCGCAGCAGACTGGCCGTACTATCACACAGAGCGCCCGCAAGTCATCTTCAAGGACAACAAATATCATTTGTTCTTTTCCTGCTTCAGGATCTTTCTGAACCCTAGCTGGTTGCAAAAAACGAACTCCAAGCAGGTTAGGACCTCGTCACTGTATTGGTATGTCTCCGACAAAGTTACGGGTCCCTTCAAACCTGCCCAAGCTGATGAGTCAATTGTCAAGGGTAGTGAAACAACAGGGATGTACGGCACCAACCTCCTCCAGGTCTCAACTGAGCCAGAAGAATTCATCGCCTATGGCTGGTACCACAGAATATACGCCCTGGAAGTTTCGCCCAGGTTTCAGGTAACTTGGCGGAACGGTGCTGAATTAAACCTAAATCTGGCTTCAAAGCGTCGGAAGTCCAAAATTACCAGTGCTCTACTGAAAGTTGCAAGTTCTAGCAAAGCCTAAACCAAACCTACTGCTTGGTCCAGAATTAAACTGCTTTAGCATTCCGCTTTTATGAGTGCCTCAACGCGGTCCAAGGCGAACGACTTCGTCGCGCTTCGCAGTACCTCCTTCAAGTCCCTGACATTTCAAGACATTTTCCCATTGCCATGACTCAATTGACAGTCTATCCCTCTTCCGTCAGTTTAGGAGAAGCAAAGTAGCTGAAATGCCTATCCAGTAATAGCTGAGGCCCATTTGTCAGTTCCAAGAGTGACAGAAGAGGTTAAAGCTCATAACCCTTATGTAGCAAGTATCCTGAAGTTCAACCGTCCAAAAGTGACAAAAAAGGGATAGAAGTGACAATGACAACAATCACTGTCCTGAGATGACTTTGCGTGAACGTATCATCCTGAATGATCAGGACAGGTCTACGATAGTCAGGTTCTGAAGCCATTAGGTCAGGTAGATCTGCCTACCAAATTTCACCGCGATACACTACCAATCCTCGCGCGGTAGAGACATAAACTGCATTTTCGCCATAACTAGGTCCAATTCTGAAGACTCTTTAGAGTAGACCTGGTTCAGTTTCGATAAAATCTGCTCTCGGTTGTATCGCCGTAAATATGCTTTCAAAGCCTCGGTGTAGAGTTCGCTCCGGGACATTCCTAAACGCTGAGCAAGTGCCTCAGCTTCCTTAAAAACTGGGTCGGAAAGAGAAATAGCAGTTTTGACAACTGACTCCTCAAGTGGTTGACACACCTCAGTTATACCAAGCTCATACCAATCAGTTAGGCTTAATTGCTATGCTTGTGCTGCCGGATTCTCGGTAATTGCAACCTGGCTGTGGCTCAGGTCTGTGTATCTCCGTAACTTTAAAGTTATCGGGAAAAATTAAGAGCGAAGGGCGAAGCAATATTACAGGATGTTGATGACCTACTGAAGTAGGCAAAAAATTTAGTCTGATTTGCAAGCAAAAACTCATGCTTACTCAGGTATCGCATCCTCACCAACAACCCCCCAAACCTTGTTTTTTGCTTACTTGAGAATCGTATCCTACAAATAAATTTCTGGTTATGTCCCCACCAATAACTCAGCGGGCTAACGCCCGAGTTAACCGGCGGCGGGCGAACAACACACAAGTCGCGCCGCAGGAGAATAGCATGAAAGAAATGCTATCCTGCCGTCCGGTTAAATGAGTTGTTAGATGCGGTCAACTTATAACAGGCACACCAACGATATATGGAGGCAATCCTTGAGGGTAACGCCTCATGAATTTATCGTAGTTTGTTTGATACTGCTGTGTATTCTCAACTTGATTAAGCCATTCCTCCACGCTCTTTATAAGATCGGTGCAGAATATGCGTACATCTAAGTTTAAGACGGTGCCATCAAAAACATTACAATGCATCACGACATCATTCAACGATGGTTCTACAAATAGCACCCTCGAATAACTGCTTTTGCGATGCTGAGAGCTACCTTGATGTAGTAATGAACACCGGAAACGATAACAATCTTCACCTGACAAGATCTGATTCCCACGACGTTGATATTTTGGTGCGACGTATGTATCGAACCAAGCCCCATATTTAGCTCCCGAAGTTGTACCATCTGGCGAATCAATCCCGGCACAAATATCAGGTAAGGAGAGAGAGACAAAAAGCGCGAGATAAAATAAATTAGCGTTCAAAGCAGCTTCGATTTGTCTGAGCAATTCTTGCATATGTTTGTTCACCTCAGAAGAAGCATCTAACTATTACTTATCCTGAAATTTGCAGGATAATATCGGCTACAAGAGAATGATCTTAAAACTTTCAGTATCTTTTCCACTGTGACAAAAGCTTCTTCCTGGTGAGGATCGCTAGAGAGTATCTACACAGAAAATATTAGTTGAGGAACCCCTCCACCGAATTTCTCCTTCAAGCAGGCTTTGGTACTAAGTTAATCCAAGCCTAGATCGGTGACTGCGCCAACGCTACTAGAGGAGACTAATTTGGCATACTTCGCCAGCACGCCCTTGGTGTAACGGGGCTTTGGCGGTTGCCAGGCGGCACGACGGCGTTCCAGTTCGGCATCGGAGACGTGGAGGTGTAAGCGGCGATCGCCTGCGTCAATTGTGATCCTGTCTCCCTCATGAACCAAAGCGATCGCTCCGCCAACGGCGGCTTCTGGGGCAACATGACCCACAACCATGCCGTAAGTACCTCCGGAGAAACGCCCGTCAGTAATCAGGCCAACAGCATCGCCTAGCCCCGCCCCAATAATCGCAGAGGTGGGGGCGAGCATTTCGCGCATGCCTGGTCCACCCTTGGGACCTTCGTAGCGGATCACCAGGATGTCTCCGGGTTTAATTTGCTCTAAGAGAATCGCTTCCAGACAAGCTTCTTCAGATTCATATACTCGTGCCGGACCTGTAATCTGCAGTTTTTTGACACCAGTAACTTTGGCAACAGACCCTTCAGTTGCTAGATTCCCCCTCAGAATTGCCAAGTGACCCTGGGGGTAGAGAGGATTATCCCAAGACCGGATCACGTCCTGGTCAGGGCGGGGCTGTTCTGGGACATCGGCCAGCAACTCGGCCACGGTTTGACCTGTAATGGTGAGGGCATCGCCCTGTAACAAGCCCTGGCCCAAGAGCATTTTCATCACCTGGGGAATGCCGCCAGCCCGGTGTAAGTCAGTGGCAACGTAACGACCTGAAGGCTTGAGGTCACATAGGACGGGGACCCTGGCCCGGATGGTTTCAAAGTCGTCAAGAGATAGCTCGACACCAGCCGCGTGGGCGATCGCGAGTAAGTGGAGAACGGCGTTCGTGGAGCCGCCGACGGCCATAATCACCGTAATGGCATTTTCAAAGGCTGGGCGGGTGAGGATCTGGCGTGGGAGGATCTGGTTGCGAATCGCTTCACGCAGAACAAAACCAGATTTCTCGGCACTCTCTGCTTTTTCGGCGTCTTCTGCTGCCATTGTGGAGGAGTACATTAGGCTCATACCCATAGCCTCAAAGGCGGAAGACATAGTGTTGGCCGTGTACATGCCACCGCAGGAACCAGCTCCTGGACAGGCGCGGCGTTCTACCTCTAGCAGTTGTGCCTGGTCGATTTTTCCGGCGCTGTACTCCCCGACGGCTTCAAAGGCACTGACCACGGTGAGATCGCGCCCATTGTGGTAGCCCGGCTTAATCGTGCCACCGTAGACAAAAATTGCGGGGATATTCATCCGGGCGATCGCAATCATGGCCCCTGGCATATTCTTATCACAGCCGCCAATGGCCAGAACTCCATCCATACTCTGTCCGCTACAGACGGTTTCAATCGAGTCGGCAATGACTTCTCGGGAGACGAGTGAGTACTTCATCCCCTCAGTGCCCATCGAGATCCCATCACTGATGGTAATAGTGCCAAACATCTGGGGCATTGCACCTGCGGCTTGGATACCTAGCTCTGCCCGGTTTGCCAGGTTATTTAACCCTATGTTGCAAGGGGTGATGGTGCTGTACCCATTGGCAATGCCAATGATCGGTTTGGTAAAATCTTGATCCCCAAAACCGACGGCGCGAAGCATGGCCCGGTTGGGGGTTCTTGCAGCTCCCTGGGTTACAATTTGGCTTCTAATGTTATCCGGCATCCTATATCCTTTGATGGGTGATGGGCAATCAGTAAGAAATGGTCTATTGTTCTTTCAATTGTCTCAAAATACAGACCGGGGATTACGCGACTAGAGCAAAAAAAGAAGCACTCCTACACGGGGGGGGTGCTTCTTTTTTTGCTGGGTAGCAAGGCAATTGAGAATTACTAGCCGCGCTAGAATACAGCCCGCTTATCTAGAGCCGCCCTCGGAGCCCACAAGGACCTGGGAAGATTTGCTGCCTGCACTCTTGTAACAACTGCTGAAAATAAAGTACGGAGTCCTGGCCAGATGAAGCTAGCCAGTTTAATCAGACTGAAAGCAACAACTACTAAAGCCATGAACATCACAATCATCGGAAATGAACCCTGAGCTGTAATGTCAGCGAGACTTTCTCGCGGTTGCCGATCTACCTGCCGCTTCTGAGCTTGAGTCGAAGGTTGGAGTATTTCTGACACTTCCATGCTCTCGGAGGCAAGCTGAGCTTGGCGCTTGACACTGGCTTCCTCTTGTTGTTGAGCCTGGGCTGCGATCTCTCGTTGTTGGGCCTGATCTAACTCCCGCTGTAATTGGGTTAAGCGTTCTGCTCTCTCTCGGTTCTCTTGGACTCGCTGTACTAACTGACCTCGGAGTCGGCTAAGCTCTTGCTCTATTTGCTGAACTTTTTCAACCCTGGAAGTCACTAGACTAGCCCCTAGGTTTGCGGTTGGCTGCTGCGATACTTCAAGCTTTTGCCCTAGTACCCGGAGCTTATGAGCATTCTCCTCCCGTTCTCGATCTAGGATTCTTGCAGCAGCAAAGGCAGCAAGCGGTGAGGAGGTAAGTGCTGAATCAGGCCAAGCGGGAGGCTGTGCTGCGGCTGCTCCCTTGCCTAACTGAATTTCGTGTGCCATGTGGCGATAGGGCTGTAAATCTTCGCGATCGCCCGTCGTTTGCTGGCAGGCAGGTGGAACTGACTTCATCTGACGGACAAGGTGGCGGTAGGGTTCTAGATGGTCTTGGTAGTTGCTCATAGTCGGTTGTTGCGCTTTGAGGGGTTGCTAGTTCTAGATTGCCCGAAGGTTGCTAAACCCGCTAACGGTGAATTCACCGAAAAACATAGGCTGAGCAGAAATAATGTACGCACAAGGGGGCGGCGGCATGAATTACTGGTGCTCAGCTTGGGTGATTAAATCCGTCAGATTTACCTAGAGAGTAGTGTGGTAAAACGGGCACTTTATTGCACAACGATGATTGGAGGATTACCCAGTGGTCATTGCCCGGAAATCTCAAGCAAGCCCTAATCTGCTTAGAGTTGCGGAACACCTGTCGCTAGTTGGTTCAGTCGCCGGATCGGTCGCATCTATGCTGACGCAGCAGGCGGGCTACACGTTTGCACCCCTCTCTTTTTCCCTGGTGCTAGCCCTAGTCAACCGTCAACGCCTTGAACCACTAGCTCAGCAAAACAACATTCCAATTGTTACCCAGGCAGATCCAGGACTCTGGCGGGAAGTCACATCCTTGCGGGAGCAAATACAAGCTTTACCGTTACAGATATAGGCTGTAAGTGCTACGACTGAGCAACTGAAACAGAATCAAAACTCTGTAGAACCGCAGAATTTGATGCATTTTATCTCAGAGATTAAGGGACGATATCAGCAGCAGAATATACTCATTGAGCAAGTCACTGGAAGAGCTGAAGTACAGCAGCTTGAAGCGATAAAAGGGGTGGTTGACCAACTGAAACTGAACTGGCAAATCACTTGCTCCTTAACCTCAGAGATTAGAGCGCTGAAGCACAAGCAAACGGTCTTGGAAAAGGGTCAGTTACAGGGAATGCAGCAGCAGCTACAGCAAATGCAGCAGAAAGCTAAAGCGTTAGACACCAAAGTTGAGGTTTTGCACAACAACTTTCAAGCTGTGGCTCAAATGCCGCTAAAACTAGAAGCACTAGAGCAAAATCGTTAAGTACTGGAACAGAACCTTGATGGTTTAGTGAGCACGTTGGCAAAGCCGTCAGAAGCACCACTCCAGCCTACCAAGTCATCTACCACTGCTTTCAACTGGTTAGCTGACAGAAATATCAAAATTAAGAGTTTCGGTCAGTCAAACGCAACATATAAAGCGTCAAATCAACTCGCTACCTTTTTAGGCAATAAGTACAAAAATCTTTCTCGTTTCTATGACGTAATCGGGTGCATCCCAGTCTTGCAAGTCTCAATTTGAGAACTGGTCATTGAGATAGGTACATCTGTGCAATAGAACTTGAGGAACATTGTCCGATTTCCACTGTGCTCCTGAAAGTTTGATACGTGCCCCAATTTGTTTGACCGTCGATTCAATTGTGCCCGAACCAATGGAAATGCCTTCTGCTTGGAAGTAGGCGTAATTGACAATCCGATGTCGATGCTTGTTGAGATAAGCAATAAACGTGTCTACTCGTTCATGCTGCCAGTCATTGAATTGCTGAATGGCTGTGTCTACTTCTCCTTTCCAGAGTAAGGCTTCCACCTGAGTTAAACGCTGTTCTGAACCACCGACTTT
>JBGTDT010000081.1:0-2018 GCA_041748155.1 Thermosynechococcaceae cyanobacterium
TTCTTCTAGGGTTACAACTTAATCCAATATCTATTAACAATAATATCTTCCCCTTACTTAAACTAGCCAATGATTTAAAAGCAGCTGTTCGAGGAGAAGGCTTAGAAGCTAGTAAAGCTAGAGAGCTTAATAAACTTTCTCCAGAACAACTTAACGTAGATAAAGAACAAGCTCTCTTAGTGCGCGAACGAGCAACGCAAAGAGTAATACAAAAATCGCTATCACTCAACCAGACAAGAACTCTAGTTCAAAATTTAATCCAACAACATGATCCTGCTTCTAAATCACCTCAATTACAAAAAACAAACAAAGTAATTGAGAGTGTTAAGGCGATTACTGTAAAAGATATCGATTCTTCTGGTCTTAAAGAGTTTCGCCAAGTGTTGAAAGAGAAGCTTGGCGAAATTGAAACATTATTATGCGATTCTTTATAACAGTATGCTTCAACTTTTCCAATATTTTCTTCTACGTCAAAGTAGTATCAAAGCAGCAGAAAATATGCACTACAGTTGTAGATAGAATGAGGAGGTAAAGGTAAAGACAAAGGGTATTAATGCAGGAGGAGTTCAACTTATTTCCCGGTGGGCAGGCACTAGAAGCTTTGTGTGCATGGAGCGATAGCCTCAAGTCATTCCAGCAACGGATTGGTAAATACTTTGCCCGCTCAGAAGCTAAAAGAGCAGCCTATGACTATATTCAAGCTTTGCATTGTCCAGTAGAACGGAAAAATGGTTGGCAGATGGCAGAGCAGGTAGGATACGCAAATCCCTACCGCTTGCAGCACTTGCTGGGAAGAGCCAGATGGGATGAGGAACAGGTGTGTGCCGAGGTGAGGGATTATGTAGTCGAGCATCTGGATGATGGGGCAGGAATCTTGGCGATAGACGAAACCAGCTTCCTCAAGAGGGGAGAAGAATCCGTTGGGGTGGGGAGACAATACTGCGGTCTAACAGGACAGATAGAAAACTGTCAAGTTGGAGTGTTTCTCGCCTACATCAGCTCGAAGGGACAGAGCCTGCTCGACCGTCGCCTTTACCTGCCGAAGTCCTGGACCACAGTTAGCAAACGGCGTAAGAAGGCTCACATTCCTAGCAAGGTGAGGTTCGCTACGAAAACTGGCTTGGCTAAAGGGATGTTGCAATCGGCAATCAAAGCTGGGATACGCCCAGCCTGGTTCGTAGCTGATGAAGTCTATAGCTGGGATGCCTCTTAGGAGCGATGGCTAGAGCAAACGGCGAGACAGCCCTATGTACTCACTGTCAACAAGCGACAACCCACACCCATCAACTTCCAAACGTGTTACGCCGAAGTCCTGGTTCGCACCATTCCACCCGAGGGTTGGCAGCGACTTAGTACTGGAGCGGGAACAAAGGGAGAACGGTATTACGAGTGGGCTCGTGTCCAACTAAGTTGCCGTCAGCCTGAAGGATTTAGCCGTTGGTTTCTCTTCCGCCGTTGTCCTGAACATCCCGATGACCCAAGTTTTATCAGCTACTATCAAGTTTTCGCTCCGAGCGACACTTCCCTAGAAACTATGGTCGGAGTTGCCGGTCAGCGGTGGCGCATCGAGGAGTGTTTTCAATTCGCCAAAGACCAACTTGGCTTAGGGGATTACGAAGTACGCTCATGGACGGGCTGGCATCGCCACGTCACATTAGTTCTGGCGGCAGGAGCTTTCCTGTCTGTGCTGCGTTATCAAGCCGAACCGCTGGGAGAACTCTCAACTCCTCCATTTTTTTCTCCTCAGGTCAGGGCTGGCCCTCTGGTTGCGTTCAAGGCGGTCCGTGGACTCTCGTCCGCCTCAGTCTTGCCGAGCTGAGGCGATGGGTTTGGAGGTTACTATTCCCCCGCTCCTGGTCTTTAGATTTGATCTTCCACTGGTCTTTTTGGCGCAGACATCATCAAGCTCTTGCTCGTTACCATCACTACCGTAAACGTTCCCAACCTCCTTAAAATTATCTACAACTGTAGTGCGCCGCGACGCTAGCAACTAATTTTACACTATGGTTTCAATGCGA
>JBGTDT010000082.1:0-3365 GCA_041748155.1 Thermosynechococcaceae cyanobacterium
GGGTATGTCAAGAATTTTGTGTAAGCGAACAGTTGTTCAATGAGGGAAGCGATCTGGGAACTCAATCGCAAAACGATTAAGGGCAGCCTTCCACTCTTTGATGGGCATCGTCCATTTCTTAGCAATATTCCGTAGAGCCAGAAACAGCAACTTGAGCACAGCGTCATCATCTGGGAAAGAGTCCTTGCCACATCTGAGAGATAGTGGGGTAGCGGCTGTCCCACTTCTGGGCAAAGGCTGTCAAGGCATCCTCAGCCTGCTCAACGGTAACGGCCTGGTAAATCAACTTGAGGTCGGTTGCCACTTCACGTTGTTGTTTCCAGGGCACATACTTGAGAGGGTTTCTCACCAAGTGGACAATGCACAACTGCACTTGAGCCTGGGGATAGACCGCTTCAATTGCCTCTGGAAACCCAGTGAGCCCGTCCACGCAGGCAATAAAGATATCTTGGAGTCCCCGATTCTTGAGGTCGGTGAGAATCCCTAACCAGAACTTGGCTCCTTCGGTTTGAGTGATCTACAGTCCCAGCAGTTCCTTGTTCCCTGACAGGTTGACCCCCAAGACCAGATAGACTGCTTTGGGCACCTAAGTGTGCTGTTGAAAGCACACTTAGGTCACTGCCTGTTATGCTCACGAACTTTGACAACAAGGGCATCCAGCCAAACAATAGGGTAGACCAACTCTAGAGGCCGACCCTGCCACTGTCTGACCTCCTCAATCACCACATCTGTGACTTGAGAGATCAAGGTGGCAGAAATTTCCACCCCATACAGCCCAATTATCTTCTGCTCCAACCCGGCTAGACGGCGCTGGCCTTTGGGTACTAGGACTGGCTCGAAGCTGCTGTGGCGGTCGCGTGGCACTTGCAGTGGAATTCGACCTAGTTCTCCTTGCACCGTTTTAGCTGAGTAGCCGTTGCGTTCTAACGGCTCTGGCTCTGTTACTGCTAAATCAGGATTGACCTGGAGTTGCTAGTGCTCCAAATGATGACTTAGCTCTGCGCTCAAGGCTCGCTCGACCAAACGCTTGGTCAGTTGTTTGAGTAACCCCTCCTGGCCAAGGATAGCTTCAGGTCCGTGGTAATCTTCCACTAGTTCATCGAGCAGTTCATCAGCACGAGTCTTTTCAATTCGTCGTCTGGGCATCGCGGTCTCCTTGATTGTTTAAGGTACTTTAGACCGCTTACACAAATTAATTGACACTCTCTTTTGGAGAGCATCAGCAAAAATTCTCAGCCTTACTACTAGCAAAGAATACCAAGGTAACCGTATCCACCTGCTATTTATCAAAAGGCTACTGTTGTTTTCATGATGGTTTAGTAAGACGACTGACAGCACACCCGGTCTACTAATGAAAGATCTTACTACTGTTAGCTAACAGCGCTAATTGACCTATTCTGTATTCAGTAAGGAGTCAAGTTAGACTGGAATCTCACAATGCACATTGGATTTCTTCATCCCCAAGGCAACTTTGATCCAGACGACAGTTATTGGACTGAACATCCTGATTTCGGTGGTCAGCTAGTCTACGCCAAGCAGGTCTCCCTAGCAATGGCCGAGCAAGGGCATCAAATTGATATTCTCACTCGCCAGATCGTTGACCCGGAGTGGCCGGAGTTTTCAGAACCGTTTGACACTTATCCCGATGTCCCCAATGTCCGAATCATCCGGCTAACAGCCGGACCAGAAGAATTCCTACGTAAAGAATCCCTGTGGCCTCACCTTGGCTGGGACTGGGTACCTAATGTCCTGCAATTTTATCGAGATGCTGGTAGCTTTCCAGATGCCATGACTGCCCACTACGGCGATGGGGGACTGTGCGGTGCCCTGATTGAAGCTCAAACTAGTGTGCCCTTCACGTTCACGGCCCACTCTCTTGGGGCTCAAAAAATGGACAAACTGCAGATCACCCCGGAGAACTTGGCGGAAATGAATAAACAATTCAACTTTGGGCATCGCATAATGGCTGAGCGTCTAAGCATGAATCGCTCGGCAGTCAACATTACCAGTACCCAGCAGGAACGCTTTGAGCAATATGCTCATCCTGCCTATCGTGGGGCAGTAGATGTGAAAAATGAAGCTCGCTTTAGCGTAATCCCACCGGGCGTCGACCCTTCCCTCTTTGACGCCGAAGCCCGTACGGAGAATGAAGAAGCTACCTACCGCCAGGTTCAGGAGCGACTGGAACGGGATATCGTCAAGGAAAGACGAGAGCTACCAGCTATTATGGCAGCCAGTCGATTGGATCCCAAGAAGAATCACTTGGGTTTGGTAAAGGCTTTTGCTCAGAGCCAGACTCTTCAGAAGCAGGCCAATTTAGTAATTGCTACAAGTGGACTTGAGAACCCGCTGCAAGAGAAAGCCAGGGATGAACAGACGGAACGAGAGGTGCTGGTCCCCATCCGGGAGGTAATCGAAGAAAACAACTTGTGGGGTAAGGTCAGTACCTTTTCCCTGCCCAGTCAACCTGCCCTAGCTGCCGCCTATCGATTTTTTGCTAAACGTCGCTCGGTGTTTACACTGACATCGCACTATGAACCCTTTGGCCTCGGCCCGCTGGAAGCAGCAGTTGCTGGCCTGCCAGTGATCGCCACACAAAATGGTGGTCCCAGCGAGAGCCTGCGAGAGGGAAATGAAGCATACGGCATTCTGGTTGACCCAAGTGACCCAGCGAGTATTGCGCGGGGTCTAGAGCAAGTCGTCTGCGATGCTCAGGTCTGGGAGCAGTATGCCCAGCGCGGTCGCCAGCATGTGCTACGGCGTTACACTTGGGAGAGTGTAGCCAAAAACTACTTGGATCTGATTGAGCAGATTGTGGCCACACCAGAGGCACGCCGTTCCCAGGACCTACTTCCCATTTATCCCTACTTTCGCAACCTGCAATCAGCGACCGATATTTTCCTTCAAGAATTAAGTGACCTCTATTTTGCTTCTTAGCACTACAACTTTACTTATCAGGCTACGAGTACTTGAGCCTTGCTGTCTGCTTTCTTGTCCACCAAAGAACGAAACAACCAACAGGTTCTCTCCAGGCCTGCTCATCCCAAGGGCGATCTGAGGACTGATAAACCTTCACATTTTTCAAACGAACTTTTGTAATAACTTGCTTACCCCAGAAAGGCTATGTAATGACTGCGGGCAGTCGCAGAATTGCTTAATAAAACCATCTCAGACCAGGCATCATTCCAACCCATCAGCTTAGTGTCTAGCAGTCCTAGCAGAATCTATAGCAATCGAAGTGATAGTTAGGACAAAGCATTAAAGGGGTTATCGACAGCATCCCAAATACTCAGGAACTGATTTAAGGTCTTGCGCAGATAGTGCTTGAGCCGTGCCCAAAACTTTTCAATCTTGTTCAAGTCAGG
>JBGTDT010000083.1:0-1622 GCA_041748155.1 Thermosynechococcaceae cyanobacterium
GTCCCGTGTGGGCTGTAGTTCCTCTACCAACTTCTCGAACGGCAGATCTTGATGGGCATAGGCTCCCAAGGCAACTTCCCGCACTCGACTTAGAAGTTCTCGAAACGTGAGGTTGCCGGACAGGTCAGTCCGCAGGACCAAGCTGTTGACGAAAAACCCAATCAATCCCTCCAGCTCACTGCGGTTGCGGTTAGCGATCGGAGAGCCGACTGCAATATCTGTTTGCCCTGTGTAGCGGTAGAGTAACGTCTGGAATGCCGCCAGCAACATCATGAACAGGGACACTCCTGCTTGGTGGCTCAACACCTCTATTGCTTGTGTCAAGCCTTGGGGTAGTTCAATGGGTTGGGTTGCCCCTCGATAGGTCTGAACTGGAGGGCGAGGGCGATCGCTGGGGAGGTTCAGAATTGGAACATCCCCTAACTGCTGTCGCCAGTAAGCAAGTTGAGACTCCAAGACTTCCCCTTGTAGCCACTCGCGCTGCCAGTGGGCAAAGTCAGCGTACTGGATGGGGAGTTGTGGTAGAGAAGCAGGCTGACCCTGAATGGAAGCTGTATAGAGTGCGCCAAGTTCTCGAATCAGCACGCCCATCGACCAACCATCGGAGATAATGTGATGCAAACTCAGCAGCAGGATGTAGTCTGTTTCGTGCAGCTTCAGTAACTTGACTCGCAGCAGCGGACCTACGGTTAAGACGAAACACCGCCGAGCTTCCTCAGTTACCAATTGCTGCGCGATCGCCTCCCGCTCCGTAACGGGTACTGCTTGCAGGTCAACGACAGGCAATGACAGGTCCAACTGGGGAGCAATGACCTGAGTGGGTTGTCCCTCTACATTGACAAAAGTGGTGCGGAGGGCTTCATGGCGACGCACAATTTCGTTAAACGCCTGCTCTAAGGCAAGTAGGTTCAGTTGTCCGCTTAAGCGAACAGCGGCTGGCACGTTGTAAAAAGAATTTTCCGGAGCTAATTGATTGAGGAACCACAATCGCTGTTGAGCAAACGAAAGGGGAACCCTATCTCGTGCAATCGGTCGCAGCGGGATAGAAACGGGGCTGGTCTGATGCAGAAAGGAAATTAGCTCTGCTTTGCGCTCAGCCAATTGCGCCTGTAGCTCAGGCGTTAACACGCCTTCGGGGGCGTTACAGCGCAGGCGATTTCCTTGGGCCAAGACCTGAACGTCTAAACCACGCAAGTACGTTAAAAACTCAACAACTGTCACCATAAAACGAGTGGAAAGTCCCTGGCTTTAGATATTAGGCCATGAGCTGATACAATCGCCTAACTTTGATACCTAAATTTGTCCTGATCAGGCAATTACCCCTTAGCATACAGAGCTTGACTGGAAGCGATCTCCTTCAGTCTGTAGAGCTTGACTCAAAGCGGCGATCGCCCCTAGCTGTCTAATCGCTGTGTTAACTAGAAAAAGCTAATGCCAGAACTAACACGTCGCTAGTAATCTCAAACACCCAATAGATGACGCTTAGGATCAAGGATTAAATTAGATCGGGAATTACAATACTTGCGGACTGGCAGTGTAATTCCATTGGGGTAAGTATTCATCAAATGTGATCTGCATTGTTTGCTTAAACTCCTGAGTCACTTTCCGACCCGTTTCGTATG
>JBGTDT010000084.1:0-2743 GCA_041748155.1 Thermosynechococcaceae cyanobacterium
GTTGTAGATCTTGTAGGGAGCCTGACTGGTCGAGGCGTCAGGACTTTGAGCATCCCAACTGGGATTGCCTTGCGGGGGCTGATGCATCACCCGAACTATCCCTTCGATCACGTCATCGATATAGGTGAAGTCCCGCTGCATTTTGCCAAAGTTATACACATCGATCGCCTGGCCTGCGGTGATCGCCTGGACGAATTTGAAGTAGGCCATATCCGGTCGTCCCCAGGGGCCGTAAACTGTGAAGAAGCGCAAGCCCGTCACAGGGAGGTGGTAAAGATGGCTGTAGACATGGGCAATCAGTTCATTCGCCTTTTTGCTGGCTGCATACAGGGAAACGGGATGATCGACGCGATCGCTCACAGAAAAGGGAACTTTCGCATTGGCTCCATAAATTGAACTGGAAGAGGCAAACACCAAATGTTTGATCTGACTATGGCGACATCCTTCTAGTAGATGAACAAAACCTGCCATGTTGCTATCGACGTAGGCTAAAGGATTTTGCAGGGAATAGCGCACCCCGGCCTGAGCCGCCAGGTTGATCACAGAGTCAAAATGCTGTTCTTGAAACAACTGGGCCATGCCTGGGCGATCGCCCAGGTCTAAAAACTGGAAGGTAAACTCAGCCTGTGGGTGGAGCTGAGCCAACCTGGCTTTCTTCAGACTGACATCATAGTAGTCATTCAGATTGTCAATGCCATAGACGTGAACGCCCTCTGATAGTAGGCGCAGCGCCAAGTGATAGCCAATAAAGCCTGCAACTCCGGTAACAAGTACTTGCATGGGTTTACTCCAGTATTAGGGATTTGGTGCTGGCAATGTTCATTGCTTGAAGCACAGGTGAACTGTTGGCTGAGGGGTAGTGGATGATGGTGAGTGCTCCAGGTACCTCTAAATGCCACTGACTTGAGTTCATTCCAAGTACCTGAGCTAGCATACTTTTGGTTATGGTGTCAGGGGCCACAACCAGGCCAGTGGCGGGACGGGTTGGATCTTCTCTAGTAACAGCCCCAGCGCAACGGGTAGAAATTGCTTGCTGCCAATCGAAAAAATCTTCCCCCAGTACTTGTAAATCTACGGTTGGACGTTGAGGTTGCAGAATTTGCTCAGTGGTTTCCTGATCAGCCAGGTGACTCAGGCAAAAGTCTAAGGGCACTGGCTTGAGAAATTGGGCTAGTTTCTGGAACTGTTGCTCTGTCGCAGCGGATCGCACGAGGAGTAAACGCAGACCTTGTTTGCCCTCTTTGAGTTTGGGCAGAACCTCTCCCAGGTGAGTCGTGAGATTCAATACCGCGAGTTGAGCTGACTGGAGGCATCCACTCGGAAAATTCAGGATGCTGATGCCACCGTTAGACTGCTGGAGAACGTGATAGCGCTCAGGTGCCAGGCCAATGGCCGTGCTGATCAAAGCCCGGTGGGTGCCAGCGTGAGCGACCACCAACACGGTTTTAGCAGCGTGAGGCGGTAGGATCTCTTGCCAAAACTGCTGTGCTTGCTTGTAAAGCTCCAGGATTGGAAAGTACTGTTTGACTGGACTGGCAACGGCCAAACCGCCTACTTGTGCTAGCCTTGACGCCTGGGTTAGCATCTGAAACTGGTGTGGGCGTTGCTTCCAACAGCGGTAGTCCTCGGCGAATTGCGATCGAATGTATTTGTGGGTCAGGCCCTGCCAAGCCGGTAAATCAACTTCTTTCAGGCAGTCAAGAGCTTGGGGCATTGGCACAGCCGTGTTCATCGCCGCTAAAATTTCCCTTGCCGAGTCCTGGGCTCGCCTGAGTGGACTGGTGTAAACCGCATCTAGGTTTAATCCCTTCAGGGCTGCTCCCGTTTGGCGCATGCCATTGCGGCCTTTTTCTGTCAAGTCAGACTCGTCAGAACAGCCCTGACATTTGCCCTCAGCATTGTAGGTACTCTGGCCGTGGCGAATCAAAATCACTTGGGTAGACCTCCCCAGTTCAATCTCAGGTTTTAAGGGCATAAAAGTTCTCCCTACGAGTACCATTTACTACCGCAGTCCCTAAGGTGAGCATCTGAGCGTAGCGACCCCCCAAGGCCATAAGTTCTAGGTGTATGCCACGCTCCAAGATTCTTCCCTTCTCGATATAAAGAACCAGATTAGCTTGCTCGACAGTTCTGAGATTGTTAAAACTCCATTACTAAATCTGGGCGTTCCGATTAGAAAATCGGTCACTAGGCAGCATCCATACCTGCAAACACTTTGGGTACCGGCATGCCCAGAACCTGGTGGTAAATCTGGCTCCAGTTGCGCTGCTCTACCGCCGGGGTTAGCTGCTGGAGAACCTTCCGCCTGGCAGCATCGCCGAGTTCCTGCCGAAGTTTTGGTTGAGTAATGAGTCGGCGTAAGGCAATGGCTAGCTCCTCGGCAGAGGCAGGATTGACCAGCAGGGCATCAATGCCATCCTCTAGAATTCCGCCAATCGCATCGACATTTGTGCCTGCGATCGCCCTAGCCGCCAGCATTGCTTCCAGCATCGCGTTCGGGCAACCGTCGTGCAGAGAAGGAATGGCAAAAATGTCAATGTATGGCAGGTAAGCCAGGGCTTCTTCCCGGCTGACAAGTCCAGTAACGACAAGCCTGTTGCCCAGACCACTCCGTTGGACCTCTTGCTGCCAGTACTCGCGTTCCTTGGCCGCAAAATCTCCAACTAATAAAAGCGTCAGCTCAACCTCAGAACTCAGCATCACGCAAGCATCAAGCAGGAATTCAATTCCCTTCTTGTCCCGG
>JBGTDT010000085.1:0-44693 GCA_041748155.1 Thermosynechococcaceae cyanobacterium
TGGCAAAGGTCTCAGGCCGGACACCACACAATCGCTTGAATTCTGTTGCTTTGAGATGTTTGATGCGTTCGTAAGTCATTGTTTGTCCTCCTATGACCTACTTTTTGCATCTCATCTCCATTCCTGCAAGAGCTCTATTGACCCACAGCCAACTTGCTAGCCAAGTTTGCCAGCAGATGGGGCTATCTCAAGCTGACTATGCTGAGCAACCTGCTGAGTTCGGAGGGGCAAAACGCCGCAACGAAGACACGTTTCGCAATCTCGTTGAGTATCGTCTTTATGAAGACCTGCGCCGGGGCTGGCGGATTGTGCAGCCAAACCTGGAGCAATCTGGACTGCTGGCGATCGCATACTTAGATCTGGAGGAGGCTTGTGCTGAACCCTCGCTTTGGCAGCGTCATCCTATCCTGCTACAAGCCACTCTCCAGCAGCGCTACACAGCAGCGAAAGCTCTCCTTGACCAGCTCCGCCGCGAACTCGCGATTGACGCCGCATTGCTGCAGCCGGACCGTCTCGAACAGCTTAGACGGGAGGTTCGCCAAGCGCTTAAAGATCCCTGGGCCTTTGAAGAGCATGAGCTACTGTATGGCGCAACCTGGGCCTCAACGATGAGTGGAGCAAAAGAGAAAGCTAGGGTCAAGTTAACGTCTCGAAGTAAAATTGGACGGTTTCTGCGCTCTCCTAATACTTGGGGACGCCAGCAACTCTTGCCGGAGTCAGAGTATACGCTATTGCTCAATGCCTTGATTGCTGGACTTTGTAACGCGGGTTGCTTGGTCCAGGTAGGGTCCGAGGTGCAACTGCGGATCGACGCCATGCTTTGGCAAGCTCAAAAAGTGAGCAAAATTCCCGTCGATCCCCTTACCTCCAGACACTTGCAGGGCAGCGAAGCGGCTGAGCTTGAGGTCAACCAGTTCTTCCAGGCGTTCTACGAAACTGATGCCCGCCAGATCAAGAACATGGAGGGACGGGAACATACAGGGCAGGTCAGTAATACCTATCGGCAAGAGCGGGAAGGCTTGTTTCGTAGGGGCGACCTTGCCGTCCTGTTTTGTTCGCCCACGATGGAGTTAGGGATTGATATCTCTGACCTCAGCGTGGTACATATGCGAAATGTCCCCCCAAGTCCTGCCAATTATGCCCAGCGCAGTGGTCGGGCAGGCCGCAGTGGTCAAGAGGCCCTGGTAATCACCTATGCCTCCATGGGTAGTGGGCACGATCAGTATTTCTTTAAGCGGCAAGCACAGATGGTAGCGGGGATCGTAGCACCTCCTAAGTTAGAACTCGGCAATTTGGACTTGATTCGGTCCCACGTCTACTCAATCTGGCTGGCCCACGCAAAGTTTGACCTGGGTGACTCCATGAATCAGCTCCTGGACCTGAACCTGGATAATTATCCCCTCAAGGAGAGCGTGCGATCCCAGCTCACCCTCTCAACAGCTGGAGGGGATCAGTGCCTCCAAGCTGTGGCGACTGTCTTGGCGGGTACGTTTGCAGAGGTTTTCATCCATGCGTCCTGGTACTCCGTGAATTGGGTGAAGCAAACGCTTGACGACGCTCTGCAGGCTTTTGATCGAGCCTGCGATCGCTGGCGCAGATTATACAGTGATGCAGTCATTCAACTGGATGAAGCACGGCGGCTGATTGACCGCTCCCGCACGGGTGGGGTCACCCAAGAAGAGCGCAGTAAAGCTGAGGCTCAGGAAAGAGAAGCACAGCGGCAAATCGATCTCCTAGTCGGGCAAACTAGTCAGCGAAGCCGGAGCGAGTTTGAGTTCTACCCCTACCGTTACTTTGCGGCGGAGGGATTTCTACCGGGCTACAACTTCCCCCGCCTTCCCGTGCGGGCCTATATACCTGCCGGTGACCAAGGCGAATTTATCTCCCGCCCCCGCGCCGTAGCGATCCGTGAGTTTGCCCCCAGTAACATCGTTTATTACGAAGGCAGCAAGTTTCAGATTGCCAAAACAAAAACTCGCGTGGGTGGCATCGAGCAGGACTACCGGCGAGTCAGTGTCTGCCCGGGCTGCGGCTATTTCCATGCTGGAGAGGATTGGCAGCGGGATACCTGTGAGAACTGTGGTGCGCGTATTGCTTCCGATGAGCACGGCAACGTTGCCAAGATCACCCGTGTCCTAAGTATGGGAACCATGATCACCCGCCGTCGCGAGCGCATCACCTGTGACGAAGAAGAACGGCTCAAGCACGGCTACAACATCACAACACATTTTCGCTATGCACCGCAAAAACAAGAACAGGCAACGGTCCAGGCTGCAGATGAGACTCCACTGCTACAACTGACCTATGGGGAAACGGCGGAAGTCTGGCGGATCAACCGGGGACTTTATCGCAATGTGCATGAAAAAGGTTTCAAAATTGATGCTCAAACTGGCACCTGGGGTGACCCCAGGCACGAGCAAAATCAAGGTAACCTGCAAGCAGAAGTTCACCTGATGGTGCAGGATACCTGCAATATCCTGGTTGTCCAACCCGTCGATATCCCAACAAACAATACAGAAGCCTTCTTAATCTCCTTCCAGTACGCTTTAGAAAGGGCAATCCAGGCTACCTACAAGCTAGAAGATGACGAACTTCGCTCCGAACGCTTAGGCCAGGGACGATATTTACTGTTCTGGGAAGCCTCGGAGGGGGGCGCGGGGGTCCTATCTCAGCTGATGGAGAATTCTAAAGCATTTCAGAAGCTTGCCAGGGAAGCCTTAGACATCTGTCACTTTATTGAGCCAAAGGAAAGCTGTACTAAAGCCTGCTACGAATGCCTGTTGTCTTACCGCAACCAGTTCGACCATCCACTTTTAGACCGTCACCTCACCCAAGCTTGGCTCGACCAACTCACCCAAAGCACAGTTCAGTGCCATGCAGCAGGGGTGTCCCGTGAAGAGCAATACCGACGCCTACGGGAGCAGACTGACCCGAACTCCGAGTTTGAGCGGATTGTCTTGGAGTATATCTACCAAGCAGGCTTGAAACTCCCCGATTCTGCTCAGAAATTTATTTCTGAAGCTAACTCCAAACCAGATTTCCTCTACAAATCTTCTATGATTGCTGTTTTCTGTGATGGCTCAGCTCATGACCACCCAGACCAAGGACAGCAAGACCAGATTGAACGCGACAACCTCAAATACGTAGCCAACTATCATGTCCTAACGCTTTGCCATAATGAAGCGTGGAAGGAGAAGTTATCAGAAATTTTGGCTTCTCTGCTGTGAGACGCTTAACTTTGAATGAACTGGATTTTTCTGAGGAAGGGCGATCGCCCCTGCACAGTAGGCAGAGTAAATAAAGAGGCGCTATGGTATCTGAGAAACCAGAGCCGGAGGTTGAGGTCTATTCTCCTTCTGCATAGCTTTTTCATATACTCTCTGATGTTGCTCTGCCGAGATCCATCGATTGTAGGTTTGCCAATGGACTGCTGGGGAGTGCCCCATTAGATTCGCAGCAACAGCTACTGGAAACTCGAATACTACGGATGCTCGCACTGCAAAAGCATGACGCAAATCGTAAGGAGAAAAAGGTATCCCGTAGCGCTTGAACTGTTGACAGGCTTTAGACCCATAATCTCGATAGGACTGACCAGATACATTAGGTTTTCTAATCGTATGAAGACCCCACTCCTCTACCCACTCAGGGTAGAGTGCTCGAACAACCCTTGGACCTGTTTTACCTTCCAGCACTTGGAGTGAACGTGGATTTTTTTCGTCTTCAAAAACGCAAAAAAAGGCTTCATGAGGACGCAGTCCAAACGTTGCTGTAATCCCGTAAAACCATCTCCAGGTTTCTGTCGGAATCCGCTTATACCACTCTGATATAGTCCGATCGTCTGGCAAATCACGAGGCTTCGTTTTCGCCGGAGAATAGTTACCTGAGTATTGCTTTAGGTCAAGATCGATCCCCACAAAATTAGCAAGATTCTGTAGCTTTTCACAAGTCTGTCTACGGTTTCTAGTGTTTGGTTTTGTGTTGAGCGCTACTGCAACTAGGATGCTATCGCTCAACTTGGCGTCTTGGGGTAATCGTCCATAGACACTTGCCCAGTGATATCTCCAGGTATCTTCTGAGAGTTCATGGGTTGCCAGGTAGTGTTTTTTGAATTTCTCCACCCACTGTCCAACGGTAGTAAATTGATGTGGGTTGTTCTCGCCTTCAGATAGATATAACCCCCACTCAAATTCTTTACAAGCTAGCAGCCCACCTAGTTTATGAGCTTCCGCTTCTGCCCGCTCCAAGCCTGCAGGATTGGCATAGATCTTAAGGGCTAAGTCTTGCTGGTGGGGCTGTATTTTTCCTGATCCAGGCTTAGCAGGTAAGGTCGCTCGAAGATACAATCTCTCCCCTTTTTGGCGAACAACGACTCCAGTCTTACCTTGTTTCAGGCGCAGATTGATTGCCTCAAGAGTGAGTTTGCCCTTAGCCACTTCCCTATCTTTTCCCTAATCTTTCCCTAAATCCTAGGGTTATCTTGACATATTTCAGGATATTCTGACACAACCAGAATGTCCAAATTCATTGTCACTAGGGGAAAAATTCAACGCGCCCGACAAGATTCGAACTTGTGACCGACCGCTTAGAAGGCGGTTGCTCTATCCACTGAGCTACGGGCGCACTTCATACCCCCTTACCTTTCCGTTAGGCCAAATCCACAATTGTGACCATGAATCATAGTGTTGACCAGCCTTGGTCTGGGAAAAATCCTGCGAAGTGGTATAGGAAGATTGTATCTATGCCTCCGACTGTAAAGCAACTTACGTACCCTAGGACCGTCTAGCTCAGGTAAATCACAATCTTTTCTCTAGTCTTGAGTCAGCATAGTCTTCTCTGTGTCACGTATAGTAGAGTACTGCTATGAGGAAATAGTCAAATTTCTGAGGGTTAGTTTAATCAGGCTGAAGTTTTGGCTGTGGAAACGCCAGTATTTTAATTAGACTGGGTAAGCAAGGTGAGCATAATGTAATTAGTGTATTCACTAAATAGTTGTTCAAACTCTTACTAAGCTGCTTGGTACCAACTCTCTTAATCTATATAACCCTGGGGCATGACTCGCAGTAAGCTATCTGATACTGATAAGCAGGAACTTCTTGCTCTCTATCGGGAGTCGGCAGAGACAATCTCGACCCTGGCTGAGCGCTACGGTGTTAGTAGCACTACAATTAGAAGGATCTTGAAGGGTAGCCTTTTACAGCAGGAGTATGAGTTCCTAACCAATCAAAAGCAGACACGATTAACAAAACCAGATCAAGAACCACTGAATTTAACTGGTCTTGCAGAGCCTGCTGAGGTAAGGCTGCCAGAGGAGTCAAATGTAACCTCTAGAAACGTCCTCCTACCCTCAAAAGGGAAAGAACCTTCAACCCTGATTGAGAAGTTTACAACCACAACCATTAAGGGGCACTCAAGCTCAAAATCTTTATTAGACGAGACTTCAGAGCCTTCTTCGGCAGAACTACCGTCAGTGGCGTCTGAGCAAAACACTGAAAAACCGTTTGTTACTAAAAAGTCCCTACGCAAGCGCTCTTCAGCTACTTCCACTCCATCTAACAGCCAGGTTAGGGTTTCTATAAACAGTACAAACCTGCCTGGTGATACTTCTACAACTGATGAAACTAGAGCAGTAGCCCCGGAACCGACAAATTTAGGTAATTTTGACTCACTTAACCCTTTTGATAGTGATGATCCAATAGCAGACTACAGGGAGTTAGAGGAGGAGTTAGATAGTGATTTAGATGATCCAGATGGCGAAGACTTTGAAGAGGATTTAGAAGCGGAGACCCTTGAGTCTTTGGGTGAAGGAATGATACCTGTAGACAGCTACACCCATCCTGAAACTCCGGTACAGGTATTACCCTTGCATGAGGCAGCTTTTCCTAAAACTTGTTACCTAGTCATTGACCGTTCTGCAGAACTGATTACACGACCACTCAAGGACTTTAGTGATCTAGGTGATATTCCTCTAGAAGAGATTCAGGAGAGAACGCTGCCAATCTTTGACAACCATCGGGTAGCGCGACGTTTTTCTAATCGAACCCAACGAGTGATTAAAATTCCTGATGGAAACATGCTACAAAAAACATGCTTTCATCTGTATTCTAAGGGAATTACTCGTTTACTTATCAATGGTCAGGTTTACTCGTTGTAGGTTGTTTTACTTGATTCAAGCGATGTAGTCCTAAATGCTCACTAGCTTTCCTTTCTTTAGCAAGGTTTGACATTGTCCCAAGTAACGACACCAGTGAAAGCAGGCTGCTGCGACAGTATTCTAGAAACACTTCTTTTGGCTGAAAAGCTATTTATTTAGAAAACAAGCTAATTATGCTGCTTGAACTAGTTAAGTTTAGGGGGCAAACTCAAAAAAACTTGCTGTAAGCGAGGCTACCTGTGCATTTTTTCGTCTAATCTCTTGTGAATTTGATCAGAAATGCTGCTTGATGGAAGAGCGCAGGTTTTAGGCTACGAGGACTGACTGTAGAATTAGGATTCAGCAACCCGCCAAACTGGCGTTAACTTCATTAGGTTACCTGACAATAAACCTTCATGAACCTCGACTTTGATTTAAAGCTCTCTGGAAATTACTTATGAAAGCGATGATCCTGGCAGCAGGTAAGGGTACCCGTGTCCGTCCCATTACCTATACGATTCCTAAGCCAATGATCCCTATTCTGCAAAAGCCAGTGATGGAGTTTCTAGTGGAGCTCCTTCGCCAGCATGGGTTCACGCAAATTATGGTTAATGTCAGTCATCTTGCTGATGAAATTGAAAACTACTTTCGAGACGGTCAGAGGTTTGGAGTCCAGATTGGCTATTCCTTTGAGGGACAAATCGTTGATGGGGTCTTGGAAGGAAAAGCATTGGGATCGGCTGGAGGTCTGCGGCGGATTCATGACTTCTCACCATTTTTTGACGATACATTTGTTGTCCTTTGCGGGGATGCCCTGATTGACTTGGATTTGACCGCTGCCTTGAGGTGGCACCGCGAGAAAGGCTCGATCGCGACAATAATTATGAAATCTGTTCCGTGGGAGAATGTTTCTAGCTACGGGGTCGTCGTCACAGACGAATCGGGGCGAGTCAAGACATTTCAGGAAAAACCGGCTGTGGAAGTGGCGCTTAGCAATAGCATTAATACAGGAATTTACATCTTTGAACCAGAAATTCTGGACTTCATCCCTTCCGGCCAGCAGTATGATATTGGAAGCCAGTTATTTCCCAAGCTAGTGGAGATGAACGCTCCCTTCTATGGATTGACCATGGACTTTGAATGGGTTGATATTGGCAAACTGCCAGATTACTGGCAGACCATCCAGAGTGTGTTGAAGGGAGAAATCAGGAATGTAGCTATTCCAGGTCAAGAGGTTTCTCCGGGGGTTTACACTGGCCTAAACGTTTCGGTTAACTGGGATAAAGTAGATATCCGGGGTCCGGTCTACATTGGTGGTATGACTCGAATTGAAGACGGGGCAAAAATTATTGGTCCATCAATGATTGGCCCTAACTGCTACATCTGCGGCGGGGCTACGGTTGAAAAAAGTGTGATCCATGAGTACTCCCGGCTGGGTCCCGGAGCTCGGTTAGTGGATAAGCTTGTGTTTGGTCGCCACTGTGTGGATAAGACCGGCGCTACCATTGATGTCCAAGCGGCTGCTTTAGATTGGTTGATTACAGATGCTCGCCAGGATGGCCCTTTCATGCCCCAGGCAAACTCCTCAGGGTCGGTAGAGCTTTTCACGTCGAGTCAAGTTTCTCGCTTCTAGAGTCGGATGAGGGTGTGAATGCAATCCATCCTTACCTATTTTTGTCCAGCTCCTCCAGACTTGCAGCAGCGATAACCTCTACCAGCCTACTGGCACCCATCAATGTTGGGACCTTACTTAGGCAGATAGGTAAGTGTAACTTCTGAGACTGCGCTCATAATTTTGTAGCAGTAGCTGGGACTCTTGCAGTGTGATCTGCCTCTCTTGCAGGGCGTCTTCGGCCTGTTTACGAATATTCTCAAGCAAGTCCTCTGGGTCGTACTGGACGTAGCCGAGCACCTCTTTCATCGTGTCGCCTTTGACCACATGCTCAATCTGGTAGCCTTTAGGACTGAGGTGAATGTGAACCGCATTGGTGTCTCCAAAAAGGTTGTGGAGATTACCCATGATTTCCTGGTAAGCTCCGTTGAGGAATAAGCCCAGGTAGTAGGACTCTCCAGGTTTGAGGGGATGCAACTCTAGGACAGATTTGACATCCCGCAGGTCGATAAACTGATCAACCTTCCCGTCACTATCACAGGTGAGGTCAGCCAGAATTCCCCGTTGAGTGGGTTCTTCATCCAGGCGATGGATTGGCAAGATAGGAAACAGTTGGTCGATCGCCCAGCTATCGGGTACTGACTGGAAAACCGATAAGTTGATGTAGTAAATCGAGGCCATAATCTGCTCTAGATCTTCAAGATCGTCGGGCACATAATCTTGTTGGCGGATGATCGTCAGGATTTTTTGGCAGCAAGCCCAGTAGAGTTGTTCGGCACGAGCCCGTTCGGTCAGGCTCAAATAGCCAAAGCCAAACAAACTAACGGCTTCTTCTTTAAACTGAGTTGCGTCGTGATAAGCCTCCTGATAGTTTTCTAGAACAATGGACTGGTAGGTTTCATGGAGATTGCGAATAATCAGGTGTTCCTTCTCCTGGGAAGTTGCGGGCAGAGAAGCGGGAACATCACTGGTGCTGAGGACATCGAAAATTAGCACAGACTGATGCGAGGCGATCGCGCGACCACTCTCACTCACTAGGGTCGGCACCAGTAGGTTTCGTTCCGCGCAGGCTTCCATGATCTCCGCCACAACATCATTGGCATAGTTCTGCATGTTGTAGTTTTTCGAGGCATGGAAGTTGGTTTTGGAGCCGTCATAATCGACCCCCAAGCCACCCCCCACGTCCAAATACTGCATGTTCGCTCCTAGCTTGGCTAGCTCCACATAAATCTGACTGGCCTCGCGCAGGGCATCTTTGATCACACTGATGGAGGAGATTTGGGAGCCAATGTGGAAGTGGAGTAGCCGCAAGGCCTCCAGCAGGCCGGCGGCCTCTAGCCGCGCTATGGCCTGGATCATTTCTGGAATCGTCAGGCCAAATTTTGCCCGCTCCCCGGCGGAGTCTCCCCAGCGACCGATCCCCTTGGTGCTCAGCTTGGCCCGTATGCCTAAAGTGGGCTGAATTCCCAATTTACGGCTGGCTTGAATCACCAACTGAATTTCCTCTACCTGCTCTAAGACAATGATCGGCGACTGCCCCAGCCGCTGGGATAGCATGGCAGTCTCAACGTATTCCTGGTCTTTGTAGCCATTACAGATCAGCAATGCTCCCGGCGTGTTCAACGTAGCTAGGGCAATCAAGAGTTCCGGTTTTGAACCAGCTTCTAAGCCAAACTGGTGGGATTGGCCAAACCGGACCAGGTCCTGGACCAAGTGTCGCTGCTGGTTGCACTTGATCGGAAAAACTCCTCGGTAAACGCCAGGGTAGCCGTAGCGGGCGATCGCTTTAGCGAAACAAGCATTCAATCGCTCAATCCGGTCTTCTAAGATATCGGAAAACCGAATTAGCAACGGTAAGCCAAGATTTCGCTGCTTGAGCGCATTCACCAGTTCAAACAAATCTAAAGACCCGCCCCGGTCTCCTCTGGGAGAAACTGTCACATGGCCCGCTGCATTGATCGAAAAATAAGGTTCCCCCCAACCTTGAATCCGGTAGAGGTTCTCGCTGTCCTCGATTGTCCAAGCTGGAGCAGGCTGAGGTGCAGCATCCGGCCTGGGCTTTTCAAGTTCTGGCAGAGGCTGCTTGATCCCAGCTTGAGCTGTGGGTCGAGTCTTCATCCTGGCGATGACCTCATAGTTAGCGTTGCTCTTCGCCAGTTTATCGTAACGCTTTACAGTACCCGCAAGGGTTTCTATGGCTGGAAGGACACACCTAAGCTCTATCTACTATGTTAGAGGAAGTAGGGGGGATAAACCCAGACTGGCTCTAGGAGACAAGCAAAAATTAATCTCTAATTCTTGAGAAAAAGCGCTTGGGAGTCTTGCCATGTTTCGACCCCAAGCGCTTTTTCTTTCCTATTCACTCCTCACTAAATAAAGCATACAGCCTCTTCATGACGATCAGGATCAAACCGAGTGACACTTTTTGAACTGCCACAAGGTCAAAAGGGGTCAAATTCTAAATGCTTTAATCGGGTCTAGTTTGAGGATTTGACGCAGGGTTCGGAACTAATGATACATCGCTGTTCAGCAAGGGTGTACTTGCACCGCTAAGATACAAAAGGTTTAGGACATTTAGGAGTAGTGAAGCTGTGGAACGGACATTTCTAGCGGTCAAGCCGGACGGCGTTCAGCGGGGGCTAGTGGGCCAAGTTGTGCACCGCTTTGAATCTAGAGGCTTTACCCTGGTCGGGCTAAAGCTAATCAAGGTCAGCCGGGAGCTAGCTGAGCAGCACTACGGAGAACATAAAGAAAAGCCCTTCTTTAGCGGCCTAGTCGATTTCATTACCTCTGGACCGGTTGTCGCAATGGTCTGGGAAGGTAAGGGTGTGGTTGCTGCTGCTCGTAAGACGATAGGAGCAACAAATCCGCTGAATGCAGAACCTGGCACAATCCGGGGTAGCTACGGCATTGATATCGGTCGCAATATTATTCACGGCTCAGACGCCATTGAGACTGCTCAGCGGGAGATTGACCTCTGGTTTAAGTCGGAAGAGTTGGTGTCCTGGCAGCCGAGTTTAGGGAGTTGGATTTACGAATGATCCCCCAGTTCAAGTGCAGCAAACACTTATCTTTCCTCTAGTACTTCCTGGGTAGGTTTGTCCTCCAGGCGAGTAGAGTTCTGCTGAGAAAACTCCAACATGTCAGCGGGTTTGCTTGGCTGTGAGGCGGGGTTGCGCTTGGAGAACCCCCAGAGAAATAATAGTGCAATGCTGGTAACCATCAACCACTCCGGCGGGACTAAGGCATCGTTGATCACTCTCAGCAGCAGTCGCAGTCCAACCAGGGCAACAGTAACGTAGCCAGCATCCTGGAGGTGAGTAAACTCATCTAACCAGTGGATAAACAGCCCAGCCATAAATCGCAGCGTGATCACCCCAATCATCCCTCCCGTAATCACTAACCAGCGCTCCTGAGAGACCGCGATCGCGGTGGTTACACTGTCAAGGGAGAAGGCCAGGTCAGTCACTGCAATCAAGGGGATGGCCTGCCAAAGCGAATCGAACCGGGGACCGTGGTGGGCATCCCCATCACCGTCCTTAGAAACAAAGTATTGAATCGCTAACCACAGGAGGTAGGCAGCCCCGGCTAGCTCAAACTGCCAAAACTGAATCACCCAGGTGGCGGTTAGAATCAGCAGAATCCGAAGCACAAACGCCGCCACCAGTCCTAAATTGAGGGCGCGACGTTGGAGCGCATCGTCGTCCAGTCCTCGAACCAGGGCTGCTAGAGCGATCGCATTATCCGCTGATAGGACTGATTCAAGGGCAACGAGAATGACCAGAACCGGAATTGCATTCACGCCGAGCTGCCAGGAGGAGTCTAACAATTGGTCCCACATTAAAAACCTTTCAAGCCAAATTCAATCAAAGCGGCAGTCCATCTAAACTAAGTGAAAAAAGACTGCCTTGATACCAAACGTAACGCTAAAGTATACTGCTTTGCACCCAGTGCCTTTGCGGATCAACATTGTAGTGGGTAGTGGTAAAACATGGATCTCTAAAGATTAGTAAGCTGACTGCCTGGACGAAAAACGTGACGATGATGCCAACGGCAGGTTATGTTGCATCATGTGACAAACTGTTTCCCAATCAGGCAGTTTAGTTAACAGTGGTAAAGGACGAACTTTTAGAATTAGGAGTTTAGCCTCTATGTCGTCATTGTCTGATATTCAAGTTCTCATCGCCCTAGTGGTTGCCTTAATTCCTGGGGTTTTGGCATTACGGCTCTCTACAGAGCTCTATAAGTAGGATCAAGCCTATCTTGACGGTTGATTTAGAGGTTCTAACTGGATCAAATGGTCAAGATAGGCTTAATGAACTTGCCAAGTTCCTGATAAAAACTGCTTGACAAATTGGCAAGTCAAAGTAGGCTAGCAGATAATTAATGGTTTACTTCTGACGTAGCTCCCAGAGTTTTCTCAACTAGAGACTACAGCTTACCTTGGCGTGGATTGACTCCCTTCGGGCAAGCTTGTAACCATTCCTACACGCTGCTAGCCATATTTTTATGAACGCAACTCAACCTCCCCTACCGCTCCCTCCGGTTCAGCTCTCACCTCGATCTGGCGCTTGGCTGCCTCATCAGCAACGGAATCATAAACCTCGGGCTTTTGAAATCGTTGCGATGCTGGCAGTCAATGTTTTGCTGTCGGCCACAGCCGTCTCAGCCTTGTTTCACCTAGTTTCCTACCAAAGATCTCAACAAGCAAAACTGCACGAGCTCCAAGCCGAGGTGAATTTGGCGACGGCTCGGGTTAACCAAGCAACAGAGCAGTTTAACCGCAATCACGATCCTCAGCAGGCCAGGCGGATCATGCAAGAGCAAACCAACCGGATCGAACCTCAGCAGTTGCAAGTAGTCTGGACTAATTCCAACCCAGCCCCTCAGACTCCTTGAGTCACAACCCTACCTTGGCCCACCCTCCTGTATTTCACGCCGTAACTTCTGATGACAACGTCAATCTCGCACTCTACTGCTTCTGAGCTGCCTGTGAACAGCTACGTCATTGTTGGTCTAGCCACCTGCTTTGTTAAAGAAGCGGGCAAGCTTCATCCCGTCAAGGTGATCGAGCCTATTCCCTCTGCTGCCTTGGAGGCTATTCTCAAAGGAATTCCCACTTCCTATGAAATGGCGCTTGCAACAACCTTAGGGACTGTGCTAGCTGAAAATACTCCCCAGCGACCTGGAGCGTTTCCAGAAGAGGCTCAGTTCTGCGATCGCTTTGTTGAACGGTTGATCTCGACTGCCCGCACCTACAGAACTCGTCCTGTTGCTCAATCCCATATTTTGACTGGTCAAGTGCGGCAAGACTTTAACTTCTCAACAGAACGTAAGCGTGTTCTCAACTCGGAGCGAATTGTCAAAACAGAAGATAATGTCAAGCAACACGCACACACCCACAAAGTTCTCTAACCCCGGCAGGTTGGCGCGGAGCCGTTCGATCGAAAGTCTAGATGGAGGGGTGGGTAGCCAATGAAACCGCTAGTGGGTTTGATTGCAACAACCAGTCTGTTATTTGGTTTACCAGCCCTTGGGCAGGTTGATTCAACCCCTCCTACTGATCGGTCACTTAACCAGCCTGATGGAGCTGTTCACTCCCCTCCAGGGAATGAAATTAGCGAGGCGTCTGCCAGCTCAGCTCAAAGACCTGCTAATCTCACTTTTAAGGCCCTGTTTAGCGTTTTAGAAGCATCGGGCTTAGCGGCAACCCTGTCAGGACCGGGACCCTTCACCGTGTTTGCCCCGACCGATCAGGCATTTGCGGCTTTACCAACAGGCACCCTGGAGGAGCTATTAAAGCCAGAGCATAAAGAAACACTGGTCAAGCTGCTGAATTACCACGTAATTTTCGGTGCAGTCCCTTCGGGTGATCTAAAGTCTGGAGCAATGCCAACCACCGCAGGCAGTGCAGTTCAGGTTCAGGTCAATGGGGCTAAGCAGGTCGGAATAGACAGTGCCAAAATTATTTTGCCTGACGTTCCAGCAAATAATGGCCTAATTCATGTGATTGACAGAGTGATTTTGCCCCCCGATATCTTGAGCCAACCCTCAAGCAGCCCTGATTAGAGCAAGCTAAGGGGATCAACGTCAATTGTCAGTCTGACGGGAGTGGGACAACGCGATCGCAGCTCAGCCACCGGTAGCATGGCAGAGGGCATGTGTGCGCTCAGGTTAGGTGGTAGCTTCAACAAAATCTGCCAACGATAGCGGTTAGCTACCCGGAGAATATTGGCCGGAGCCGGACCGAGCAGTTGCCAGGCCAAGCCAGCCTGATCTAGTTTTTCCTGGAGAAACTGGGCTAGGTCTTGGGCGGTGGTTTGAACCAGCTCTGGATTAGGACTACTGAGACGCAGGAGAATGAGTTGCCCGTAGGGGGGGTAGTTCAAGGCTGCTCGCTGTTGCAATTCTGCTTCCATGAACGGGTCACTTTCGTGACGACGAACGGCTTGAATCACGGGGTGCTCTGGCACATAGGTTTGAATAATTACCTGGCCAGGATGATCGCCCCGACCGGAGCGCCCGGCAACTTGGGTTAAGGTTTGAAACGCCCGCTCGCTGGCCCGGTAATCGGGTAGATTTAAGAGTCCATCGGCAGCAATTACACCCACGAGTCTGACCTGGGGTAGGTCAATGCCCTTGGTCAGCATCTGGGTTCCCACCAGCAGGTCAGCTTCTCCCTGGGCAAAGCGACTCAGGAGGGCCCGGTGAGCCCCCTTGGTACGCGTTGTGTCGCTATCAAACCGGATTAAGCGTAAGTCAGGAAATTGGTGCGCCAGTTCTTGAACCACACGCTGGGTGCCACTGCCAAAATGCTTTAAGTAGGGAGAGCCACAGGCCGGACACTGATCAGGCTGAGTTCGGCAATAGTTGCAGTAATGGCACCGCAGCAGGGGTTGAGCTGTCTCGTGGGTGTGGTGGTAAGTCAAGGAGACGTCACAGTTGGGACAGGCCATCGCCTGGCCGCAACTCCGGCAGGAGACAAAGGTACTGTGGCCGCGACGCTGGATAAATAGGAGCCCCTGCTGAGCCTGAGCCTGTAGGTGCTGTAATGCCTCAGCCAGCCTCCGACTGAAGATGGAGCGATTGCCCTGGCGCAACTCCTGTCGCATATCTACCACCTCGACAGGAGGCATGGGTCGCGCTTGGATTCGTTCGGGTAGGCCAAGATAGTAAGCAGGCGTAGACTGCCGCACGGCAATCCAGCTCTCCAAAGAGGGTGTAGCAGAGCCGCAAACTAAGGGACACCTCTCTAACTCAGCCCGCCAATAAGCGACGGTGCGGGCGTGGTAGCACGGTGGGGGGTGGTCCTGCTTGAAGCCGGGGTCGTGCTCTTCGTCGAGGACAATTAAACCCAGGTGCGGTAGAGGGACAAACACTGCCGAGCGGGTGCCGATGACAACCTGAGGGGTACCCCTGAGGAGCTGTCGCCAGGTATCGTAACGCTCACCATCAGAAAGGGCGCTGTGGTAGACACAGACTTTAGCCCCAAACCGGGCCCGGAAGCGGTCGGTGAGTTGGGGCGTAAGGCCAATTTCTGGAACCAGGACCAGCACAGACTGGCCACGAGCTAGCACTGGGGCGATCGCCTGTAAATAAACCTCTGTTTTGCCGGAGCCAGTGACGCCGTGTAGCAGCACCTGGGCAAAACCAGATAGGGCTGTAATCTGCTTCAACGCTCTAGTCTGAGCCGGAGTCAGGCTTTGGGGTTCGTCGGTCGAGGGGATGGGGCTACCCTCCAGCCGCAGTACCTGCCGGGACTCAATCGCAACGCAGCCTTTTTGCGCCAAGGTTTTCAAGGTTGAGGAGCTAGTTTTACAGGTTTGCAGTAAGTCTTGCAACCACAGATCGCCGCCCCGGTGTTTGAGCACTTCCAGGACCTCCCGCTGACGGGAGCTGAGGTCGGTGTCTGGAACTGCTAGCAAGGTCACTGCTGCCTGGAGCTTGGGCTGGGCATTTCCCTGGGGCTTCAGGTAGCTTTCTACCCAGCCCTGCTGCAACAACTCTCGCAGCCCCCGGCTAGCTCCCCTGACCCGGTTATGGAGAAATTTCCAGGTGTAGTCCTGACTGGGGCCGGACTGGAGCAGGGCTAGGAGTTGTTGAGCAGCGGGGCTTAAACAGGCAGTCGTCTCTAGCGAACTCCCGGTTTGGGCTAAGGTCTTGGCTAGACGAATCCGGCGTTGCGATCGCCCCAGTAGACCAGGCGGTAAAGCGACCCGGATCGCCTGGATCAAGGGCGCATGATAGTACTGAGCCACGCGGTGCAACAGGCTCCAGTAGCTGGGGGCAAAAAACCCTGTGCTGATTACCTCCTCCACAGGCCTAACTTGAGCCGGATCTAGTTCAGGGGGTAACTGGGTCACCGGTTGGACTGCGATCGCCCCCACCTGGTGTGAGCCGAAGGGAACGCTGAGAATATCGCCAGGTCGCACAAGCAAGTTGGCGGGTACGTGGTAAGTAAACAGTCCCTGAACACCAGCACAATCCACCAAGACTTCTATCCATGTCGCCGCTGGAGCAGCGCTGAGATAGTCGGCCTTAGATTCAGCCATAGGGACGGTGCTAGAACTGGATAGAGGCATCAGCGGGCTTCTATAAACAAGCAAATCCTAACCATTGACCTTTCCAGGCTAGACAACTCACCCTACCACCCCTCAGCCGGGGTGTACCCGATCTTACCCTTGATAGAGAGTCAAAGATTAGGACCTGTGAGATCCTAATCTCAGAGAAAGCCATGCTAAGGAGAGTAAAAACGTATAAAGTTATAACTTTACTTGTTCTTGTGTTGCCCGTTTCTTTTTAGTCCACCAACCTGAGGGTAGAATCAGCCGTATAACAGTCCTGATCAAAAGCTGACGAAATCAGATTAAGAAAGTTTAAGCAGAAAAAATAGTGAATTGACCGAGGTGTGTTGCTTGGTTCGCAGCGTTTTCCACCCAATCGACCTAAAGCCCTTAGGATTCTTGACTGAAGAAGGCTCAGTAGACCCTTACTTTCTCCCTTGCTAGAGAGTCCCATGCTTGGAAAAAAACATCGGCTTAAATCACCGTCCTCCTTCGATGACTCAAATACGACTGAGTTTGAAGGGACTCACGACGTGTCTGCGCTTGGCAATTCTGAGATAGACGCCGAAAAGTTTGACTTATCTGGGGTCCAAACTGACGGCTTAGCGTCAGGTTACGCCTCTGGCTATAGTAAAACAACCTCAGACGATGCAGTGGGGGCATTTTTTAAGGAGATGGCCCGTTACCCATTGCTGAAGCCAAATGAAGAGGTAGAACTAGCGCGCCGGGTCCAGTCTCTAACTGAGTTCGAAGCCCTCAAAGGTCGCTTGCAAGGTGAATTTGACCGCCCACCAACCCGCTTAGAACTGGCAGAGGCGATGAACTTAACCGAGCGCCAGTTAGAAAATTACCTACACCGGGGCCGGGTTGCTAAGCGCAAGATGATTCGCTCTAACCTCAGGTTGGTGGTCTCGATTGCTAAGCGTTACCTGAACCGAGGGGTGCCTTTCTTAGATCTGATCCAAGAGGGGGCTTTGGGGTTAAATCGGGCAACCGAAAAGTTCGATCCAGAGAAAGGCTTTAAGTTCTCAACCTACGCCTACTGGTGGATTCGCCAGGGCATTACCCGCGCGATCGCCAATAACTCTCGCACGATTCGTCTACCCATCCACATTGTTGAAAAGCTCAACAAACTCAAGAAAGTTTATCGACAACTCAAAAAAGATCTGGGCCGCAATCCCACCGAACGTGAACTTTCAGCCGCTCTAGATCTACCCAAAGAGCAGTTACAGATGCTCCAGCAAGTCCGGCAGCGATCACTTTCCTTAAACCACCGGGTCGGCAAAGAAGAAGACACAGAACTCTTGGACTTGCTGGAAGACGAGGAGACCCAATCCCCAGAAAGGCAGATGAGCGAGATGATGATGCGCCAGGAAATTTTTCAAGTCTTGGGCAGTGTCTTGAATGAGCGAGAGAAAGATGTGATTGCCCTGCGCTATGGACTCACCAGTGGAGAACCTCGGACCCTAGAAGAAGTGAGCAGCTTTTTTGATCTCTCGCGAGAACGGGTGCGCCAGATTCAAAGCAAAGCCATTCGTAAACTTAGACGGGCCCAAATTTCGGATCGCCTGCGCGGCTGGTTGGTATAAGTTGACCAAACACTAACTGAGGACAGAAAAGATACCAACTTCTTGGGAACTAACTCAGTACTGTTTCTGTCTTCATCCTCGGAAGGGCTATTTTATCCCCCCCCCCCCGCATAGCCCAGGCCAATCCTCGAAAAGGCACCTCGCACCGAAAGGGCAAGACGCAAATTAGCAGTCCTAAGCCGTAAGTAACGACGGTACGGGTGTTGCTGATACCGAAAGGATTTTATTTATTTTCACAATTGAATCGTCTCTAGACCTAGCTTGGTGCCTTTGACCATCTGAGCTATTGAGTTTTTACAGGTCTGTAGCCACATCAAGTTTTCTAGTAGACTTCTTCCAAAGGCGATGAAGAGTGGGTCAGTGGAGGATAAGCAAGGTTTACCAATTCCCTGGTTAACTCTGCTTCTCTTCTCAGTTTTCTTGACCACTTGTACCTTACTTAATAGAGCCAAAATCATGCGAAGCTTGACCACCCTCGCCGTTGCCACCGTCACGGCGGTCACTTCAATGTTGACTGTGTTTTCCCCCATTGCTCATGCTCGATATGGTATCTCAGACCCATCTACTAAGCGTTATGAATTTGACTGTCCCCCACTTGCTGGAGGGGGTGGTCCCGAAGGATATCAAGCGGTTTGGAGAATAAAGCCTGGTCCTTACGAGACTCGTTACTCTGATTTAATTACACATAGGGCTATCCAAAGACCGTCAAAAGTAGATAGCTGGGAGCAAGCTTACGACCTAGCAAACATTGCCCGGCGCGAGGGTAATACTCAGATGATGTTCACTCAAATGATGCAAGCCGTTGTTATTGTAGAGGGTAAGTACGGGAATAGCGCCGTCGTTGGCCTAATTCGTGACATGCAAAACATGTTCAAAATTGATTCAAACTCTAGTCAGTCTCAGATGTTTTTTGAGCACACTTCTTACTGTTAAGTAGGTACACCTAAACAAACTCAAGATACTAATCAACAGAAGTCGTTGTGTAGAGTGGCTTTCATAGTTTGTACATTTTGGATTTAACTAAGTTGATCTACTTACTAAAACTCCCTGATCGAGCTAAATTAGAAGCTGCTTTCTCCAGTAGGTGGGTTTTTGCAAACTACTCCCTTTCTATGCCTCAAAGTCTCTCAACGAACCCTGTTTGATCAGAGGAATTTTTGTATTTGAGAGACAGGGTATGTCCCTTCATACTTGGAGTTGAACGTTGTCGTAAAATGCCTGAGTCTCGTCTCTATCTCGTGAAAAAGGCGGAACAGGTCTCAGACCTATCCCGCCTAAATGAGCAACTTACCTTGAAAGTTCTACCGAACTGTTCCTTGCAGGGAGGCTGCGTCAATCGGTTTGAGCAAATAAAGGCGCAGGAGTTGCCACAGGTTTGAGGCGTAAAGCGGTAGCTTGCGGCAGAACTGGAGCAGTTTGGGTGCAGAGGAGTTCGCAATCGCCGCTAACTGGGCATTGTTTTGGATACAAACATCCAGCCGCCGGTAAAACTGGGGATGCTCAACATTGAGAATAACCGGAAAGACCCTACCTGCGGTTTCATTCGTCTTATCAATCACATGAATATCATACTCACGCGCATCTAACCCCAGAGAGGCGTAGAAGCCTGAGCGCTGGATATCATTGAGATACATGGTGGCAAATACAGACAGCAGAAAGAAGCGGCACCATAGCTTTGCTCTCCAGTCGTTCAGCAGGTGGGGCTGCGATCGCATCAAGGCATCAAAAAAGTCGCCGTGGCGGTTTTCATCCTGGCACCAGTTCTCAAAGAACTGAAAAATCGGATAGATGCAGTTTTCCGGATGGGACTCCAGGTGACGGTAGATGGTGATGTAGCGCCAGTAGCCAATCTTCTCTGATAGGTAAGTGGCGTAGAAGATGAACTTTGGTTTGAAGAAGGTGTATTTACGGCTCTTGGTCAAAAACCCCAGGTCTAAAGACAGCTTGAAGTCTGACATGGCCTTGTTCAAAAATCCGGCATGACGAGCCTCATCCCGTGACATGAGGGAAAAGCACTCTGCCAGCAGGGGATTTTTGTCCTTTAGCTTGCGACTCAGTTCCTTATAAAGCAAGAAGCCAGAGAACTCTGCCGTACAGGAGCGCTCCAGGAACTCGACAAACAGCTTCCGGGTTTCGCCGTCGATATGGTCCCAGGACTGCTCGAACTGCTGATCCCGAACAAAGTGATGCCGGTTGTAGTCTGCCCGAAACTCCTCTAGCAGGGCTTTCAGCTCAGTTTCGTTGGGGGCAAGATCCATCCGCGCCATTTCATCAAAGTCGGTGGTGTAGAACCGGGGCGTCAAGATGGTTTCTTTAGCTGGAGCTTTTACACCGGAGCGAATTTCGGCAAAGTCGGGTTTGGTAACGGAATCTACCATGAGTTGATTAATTACGTCTCGCTAATCTGCATTTAAGCTACCCCAGAACTGAGGTTTGGCACTGGCCGATTACTGGCCCATTTAAGCCAATGTTACCTGAATCAGATAGCCCAAACGAAGTCCTGGTTGTGAGCGTTACATTTCTTTGACATCCTTCTCCAAACTTAAGCAATAGTAGTTAATACTTACTAAGCCTAATTGTTCCTGCCATCTTGAGTAAATTAAAGGTATTGCCGCACCCTACTAATGCTGAGTGAAATGCCATCTAGGTTGAGTATTGACCCAGTTCTAATAGGCGGGATCGGCTTGTGGGCGATCGCGCTTTATCTAAGTTTTTATCCGGTCAGTCAACGGCTGGTTGAGCAACTGAGTCACTGGCTCAACTTTGCCAAGGCAGGCTCAGCTCAGGACGCTCAGAGTACATTTTGGGCCTCAATTGCTAGTGTTTTGCCCTTTCTGGCGATCGGGGGCCTGTGTTACTACGGCATTGTCATCAGTCTCGGTCAGAGCTGGGCGATCAGTGTGGGCTTGATTGCCTGCGTCGCAGGTGGGATATACGAGCTGGGTCGTCGGGATGGAGAGTCACCTGAATAAACTCAGTTCAGTTTTGACCAATTCAGTCAGTTTTTGGGCCGCTCCCGCTTCACCCCGAACGCTATAAAGGTCATCACGCATTCGCTTCAGCTTTTGGGGATGGTTGAGTAAGTCTAGGACCAGTTCAGCGATCACCTGTGGCTGGAGTTGACCCACAAGTTCCGGCACAATTTCTTTACCAGCCCAGATGTTCGGCCAGGCCAGCAGGCCCAGGCGTTGGAGGATAAACCAGTTGTAGACGGTGGCAATCCCAGCCCCAACAATGGGTAAATTTGCCAGGATACCGGGTAGACCGTCCCAAGCTCGCATCGCATCCAGTTGTTGAGTGGGCAGTAGCACCAGCATTGGCACAGCTAGAGAACCTAATTCTGCGGTGTTCGCACCCACCGTCGTTAGGCATAGACAGCACCTTTGCAGCAAAGTGTGGGCTGGGAAGTGAGTCCACAGTTCTACCCGTAATCCCGCTTCGGTTTCAAGGTAAGGGCGCTCTGGTTCGGCCGCAATCAGTTTAGCCACCTTGCCTCCAACCCGGAGTAGAACTGGATTATGCTCTGGATTGGCAAACTGTGATAGGGATATTAAGTCTAGGGTTGGGGCAACTGGAATGGCAAATCGCGTCTGGGGTCGGGCCGTGTGAATTTGTTCCGCGATCGCCAGCATTAATGGCACTCCCTGGGCGAGCTTGGCTGGCTTTGATCCGGGTAGGAGTCCGATAAGTTCTGTGTCTGGCGGGAAGTTCCAGGCTTGAGTAACTTTGGATTGATCTGTCTCAGCGGTGACTTCAGCCATCAGGTCGCCGACTACAGTCAACTTATCAGCGTATTTCTGAGCGGATTGGGCTAGGATCGAGGACCGCACCAAACCAAATTGATCAATCCACTTCAACCAGCGGGCTTCCGACTCGGCATAGATAACCGTTCGATACCCTAATCGCCGACCCACTACCACGGTAAAAAACTGGTCCCCCCCTAAAAACAATACAACTCCGCGACGGTGCCACGCCCAGTTAGCGGCTGTTTTGCCCCAAAGCAAAAATTGAGAAAAATGTTCCGGGGCCTGCACCCGATCTACCTCTGGGTAACTACGGGCGATCGCCGCCTCTTTACCACTGGCATTGGGACAGGGGGACAAAACGACTGAAATTCTTACTTTTTCGCGGTCATCTCCCAGCTCAGCCCGCAAGGCTCTGACAACAGGCCGCACCCAGGTTGTGACCTCTCCTGGTCCATTAGAGAGGATTAGAATATCGACAGGTTCTTGGAAAAACACACTCCCCTCATACACTATTTCAAAATCGGGATGTCCTAAAATTTACAGAAATTCTTTGTCTGAATCAGAATTAGCCGGGTGGTTCTTTGAAAAGAAGATACAAAGCACGACGGACGTAACCCTCCCACGGTTCAGTTGTAGGTTGAAAGACAAGTGCATAGAGCATAACTCCGCTCATTATTCCAGTGTGTAGGGCACTCTCGATTAAAACAGCCTATCTGCAACTACTCTGAATTAGGTGGCTGAATTGAGTATCGGCCGAAGGGATAGACAAAGACTACACTGTGTCAGCAACCGGACTGACTTTAGCCCGGTAAAGCAGCTTCTCACCTTGACGGTAACCGACGTAGCGAACCTTGACTGGGTTACCGGGCTGGGTGGTTCCCTCCATCAACTGGTGCTCTTGCGGATTGTAGGGGGCTTCAAGCCCTACAGGACCGATTGATTCGATCTCCCATTGCTGTAACAACTGCTCAAGGGGACGCAAAAGAGGCAGCAGGCGTAGTGCGGGAGCCTGGGGATTGTTCTGGGCTGCGTGGGCAGCAGTCGGCCACTGGAGCAGCAAGGACTCCAGGGTTTGTAGCGTCGCCTGTTGAAATTCCTGCCAAAGGACCTGCCGTTGCTGCTGCAATTGCTTCTCTAGCCGCTGGTACTCCAGCTTCAGGGCTGTGGAACTTGGAGGGTCTGGCTGATCCCACGCCTTTCCTCGATCTGCTGGTTCAGCCTCCCCGGTATGCTGAGTGAAAGTTGCCAGCAAGTCAGGGAGGGATACTTGTAGCGCTTGAGCAAGTCTGAGCAAGGGTTCAACTCGAATCTGCCTGATCTGGCCCCTGCGTAGCCGGGTTACTAGGCCACGTGAGACGCCTGAGCGTAGACATAAAGCCTTGAAGCTGGACAAACCAACCTGTTGCATCAAGTCTTGCAACTGCCGAGTGTAGTCTGGAAGAGGTTGTCTCACAGGTAGCAGGCCAGGTAGCTGACAGGCCAAAACAGGTTTAGATAGGCTCCACTCAACAGTTGAGCCTAAGAACTGGATATCTCCAGCTTACCAGGCAGCTTCTTGACTCCAATGTTGCGAGGAGGGTCAAAAATTGTATCAGTTTTCCTAGAACAGGACTTACGCAGATGAGCGAGGATTTACGTAGTCTGGCCCGCCGACCTTCCAATCCTGGAGTGAGCGACCCCCTTGCTTAAGTGCCCGTAGGGCTACAGAGGGCAAGTGCGTAAATTCTATGGAAGTTGCAAAATTAAGAATGCTACAGGCTGTCTTAATTTCCTTGATTCTGGATGACTTATCGATCTAGCTACGAGTCCGCAAAAGCTTCAACCTGCCCTTGCCTATGACTGAGACACCGATGGAAATTATCATGGTGGGGTTTGGTCAAACCCTGGACGCAGCATTTGAGCTAGCCCTCGCCAAGACAATTGAGTTTCTCGAACGCTTTGTCGGACTACCCTCAGAAGAAGCGGATGTCTTAGGCGGCCTGGCAGTGAATTTTCATACTACTCAGGCCGTCAACAGCCCATGAACAACTGGTTAATCCTTGCGGTTGGAGGTCTATTTACTGGAATTCTGGCCGGATTTCTGGGTATTGGCGGCGGTACAGTTTTGGTGCCGTTGCTGGTGACGCTGGGCTATCAGCCTGTACAGGCCGTTGCGACCAGTGCCCTGGCGATCGTGGTAACTGCCACCTCCGGCACTTGGCAGAACTGGCGGATGGGGTTTATTGATCCTCGCCAAGTTGTTGACCTAGGATTGCCAGCCCTGATCACTGCTCAGCTCGGTGTCTATTTAGCTGATCGCGTTCCACCTGCTCTTTTACTGGTCGCTTTTGGCCTGCTCCTCGTTGCCAACGTTTACCTGGTTCAGTTCCGTCGTCGCCTGGTCGAAAAGCAGTTAGAAGGAACTCAACAGCGAGTCTACAATCCCTCAATTTCCAGGACCGTGACGGGAGGAACTGCCGGGCTATTAGCTGGCTTATTTGGGGTAGGAGGCGGGGTGGTTCTGGTGCCGCTCCAGATTCTCCTGCTGGCAAAACCGATTAAAGTGGCAATTCAGACCAGCCTGGGGGTAATTGTCATTACCGCTATTTCTGCTTGTGTGGGTCATGCCTGGAGTGGCAACGTTTTATTTGGGCAGGGGTTGGTGCTGGGAGCAGGCGGTCTAATTGGGGCTCAGGTGAGCACACGCTTTTTGCCCAAACTACCCGATACGGTGGTTAGCTTGGCCTTTCGAACGCTATTGGTGCTGCTTGCCGCTTACACGTTTTGGCAGGCGTGGCAGCAGTTTTAGCTTTACTGCTCCTAGAGGTACAATGAACCCTTCAAGGGTTTCAATTGAAGTCGGGGTTTTTGCAGAATCCGGCTGTATAGCTGCTCTAATGCCGTAATGTTGCGGCTAAGACTGTAACGCTCCAATACCCGCCGGCGGGCCTTTTGGCCCAAGATCTGAATGAGTTCTGGTTGGTCGCGAAACAGGGGTAGAAGGGTTCGTAACTGGCTGGTGACGCGCTGGGTATGTAAGATTACCCCCGCTCCCCCTTCTAGAACTTCACCGTCTGCTCCGGCATCGGTCGCCAGAGAGGCCAATCCACAAGCCATCGCCTCTAGAAGTGCGAGGGACAGGCCCTCAACAAAGGAAGGCAAGATAAAGACATCCGCTCCCTGCAGGATTTCAATCCGCCGCTGTTCACTGGTGATCGCCCCCAACCAGAGAATGCCCTGTTCTTGAGTGTAGAACGGCATCAGGGAGTTAGCCAAGGGGCCATCGCCGACAATCAGCAGTTTACTCTCTACCCCCATCTTGACCTGGCACCAGGCCCGCAGGAGTGATTCCACGTTTTTCTCTGCGGCGATGCGACCCTGGTAGACAAAGACCCGCTCAGCGTTCAACTCTAGCTTAAGGTCCGAAGCTCCAGGGGCATATTTCTCGACATCCACGCCGTTGGGAATGACAACCAGCCGCTCTTGGGGAACGCCAAAGCGGACTAACATTTCGCCTTGAGCTTGAGAAAAGACGATCACTTGGTCGTAGCCAGCCAGAAAGGGTGCATACAACTGGTACATGAAGTGCTGCGTCCCAGAGGTAAGATTCCGACGCTTGCGGCCAAAGGCAGGATGAAAGGTCGCAATCAGCGGTATATTCAGTTCTTCACAAATTTCTGGCAGCAGAAAATCTAACGGCGATAAGGTGAGGGAGGCATGAACCAGATCGGGCTTGAGTTCCCGTAAAGACTGAAATAAAACCTTATTTGATTTCAGCGAGGGAATGGTATAAACCTGTGATTTATAAATGAAAGGGAGAGAAACTTCTTGCCAGTCGGAGGAGCTTTCAGCTGTAGAGGACTCTTGAGCTTCTTGGGCAAAGTGCAGAAAGCTAACCTGATGACCTCGGTCTAGAAGTGCGTTGGTCACTTCCCGGCTGTAAGTCACGTTACCGCAGAAGGGAGATTTTTTTCCAAGCCAGGCAATGTGCATTAAAGCGACTACTGGGAGGTCAGATGATCCAGAGGATGATCAGATTTCGATGGTCCTGTACCGGAAATATACCAGGTAAAGAGCCCCCCTGTGACCACAACGACAGCCAAGCTCAAAAAGACAATTTTTAGTCCTAGGAAGGTCTCAGCCACTCCAGCCAGCGCTAAGGGAAGGCTCAGAGCAATATTCACGGCGTTGTTCTGTAAACCAAAGATTTTTCCCCGAATTTCTTCCGGCGTTTCTTCTTGAATTGTGGTTTGCATGGGTACGCCAACAATTGCTGTGAAAGCTCCCAGGCTGGCAAGCAGAACCAGGGTTGGCCAAAGGCGATCGCTGAACGGGGAGAGTCCAGCCAGAGATACCGCCGCTCCAATCGAGCCGTAAAGGCTGAGCTGGCGATGGGAAAAGTGCTGGCTGAGTTGACCCACCGATAAGGCTCCACACGCCATGCCGACGCCGCCTGCGGCCAGCAGGAAACCAAATTGAGAGGGTTTAATTTCCGGCATGATTTCTGCTTGGCGCACAACCAGTACAGCCAGCGCAGCAAGAACAGAGAAGAGAATCACCAGTTGAATTAAGGCCGCACGCACCTGGGTTTGCTGATTCAAGTAGCGCAGGCCATCACGGATGTCTGACCAGACTTGGGGAGGTTCGGCTGTGGTATCGATTTTCTCCCGCGTTTTGAGCAGTAACAATAGGACTCCGGCGATCGCGTAGCTCCCGCCCACGAGCAGTTCCTTGCCCCAGCCAAAGCTACCCCCCAGTTGAGCAGTCAGCGTGTCTGCCAGGGCTAGAAGAGGTTCTCCAACCGCAAAGCCGACAATCACCGAAGCCATCATTGTCAAGGTGTAGAGGGAATTGGCAGATAGCAGATGGCGGCGCTCAACAATCAGCGGAATTGCTGCTTGCTCTGCGGGTGCAAAGAATTGCGTCAGGGTAGAGACCAAAAAAGTCACCCCCAGAAGAATACAAAAACCAAACGGTACACCGCCCAGAGGCGGCCAGTCTTGAAACATCCAGAGTAGAAGCGGCAGGACTAGCACCAGCCCTCCCCGCAGCAGATTTGTGATTACTAAAACCTGCTTCTTAGACCAGTGATCGATGTAGACACCAGCCAGGGAGCCAAAGAGTACCGCAGGAATGGTAAAAGCAACCATAATTGAAGACACCCAGCCGCTAATCGTCTGGTCAGCCGCTTGAAATCGATTCGTGATCAAGGCAATGATCAGGACCAAGTAAACTTTATCTGCAAGCTGAGAGAAGACCTGACCACTCCAAAGGGTCAAAAAGTTACGGTTTTGCAAGACAGCCAGAAACTGCTGCATTGGCTGCCTCTGAGGCTGGGCTGGGTCTGGACTGGGCTGCTGTACTTTTAGTTGACTAGAGTCTAGATCTAAAGCACCAGGGGACGCTTGGGTTTTTGCTTGACTCTGGTTGGCTTGCGGCTCAACTTCTACTGCACCCTCTGGCTGCTGCCTGGGCTCTAGCTGGGCAGATAGGGACTGCTGTGCCTCATGCTGAGACAATTCCTTTGGGGGCAGTGCCACCTGATCAGCACTCAGGCTAGAACCATCGTGGGTGTCAGAACCTATGTCCTGACTTGGCAGAGATTGACCGAGCCTGGGTTGGCTGAAATGGCTCACCGCAGGTCTGAGGCTTTCTAAATCAGAGTCAGACAATTGCATCATGGATTACACAAAAACTAGGAGGCACTGGGTAAGGGAAAAAAGCAAACATCCATCAAGGCTGCTGAGCGGATGGGGCGATCAAAATGATACTGAGCGTAATGGCGGAGCGCCCGCTCTACTGAAAGCCAGGCTGAAGAAGGTATCAAGCCGGAGTCGCCTAACCCCTGCCCATGGTGCTCTGGTAAAGATTCATTGACACCTAACGGATTGGGCTGAGAAAGTTGCTGGAGTAAGCTAAGCTCTACAGCACTCAGTCGGAGGCTTGGCCCCGTCAACTCAGGGCATTTTTGCTGAGAAGCACCCAAACAATAGCCTGGACTGACCGATTCTGCAACCCGGTGGCCAGCCATGCTCTGAGTGAAATGAGATACCTCGGTAACCGCTAAGGCTGGACTCACAACGCCACCGGCTACTGGACTAAATTCAACTCGCCATTCTGGATTAGTGAAGTCTGGAGTTACAGGAACCTGAGTCAGGCAGCAGACTTGTACTTGAGGCGCAATGCCAGCCAGAGCTAGCAAATGAAAGATAGCTTGAGCCAAACAGGCCAAAACATTTCTTGACTGGGCTTGCTCCAAGCGGCTGAGGTGTTCAGACAAGAGCCAAAATAGGTCGCCCTGAGGCTGCTCACTCAGAGCCTGACAAAGCACAAGTTCAGCCAGGTACTGGCTGGCCGTCAGCTTGGCTAAATCTCGCCCCAATCCAGGATGAGACGCCAAGGTTTCAGCTTGAGAAATTTTATCCAGGGATCGCCCTTTGGCGATTAACAGCTCATTGACGACAAACAGCCCACTCCGTCCCCCCAGTTTAGAACTTGGTTTGCGAGAGCCCGGTGCTACGACCCGAATCAGACCTACTTCTGAAGTCAGAACTGTAAGCAATCGGTCAGATTCGCCCAGGGGCATACTTTTAAGGTTGACACCAGTTGCTTTGTAGGTTCGAGTCATACTGGCGCGTTTCTACCCCAATCAGGTCAAGTGGGCTGCAAGGGTCTGCTCAATTTTACAGATCTGCTTTTTCTAGGGTATCGCGCCTGCGAATTAAATCGACACCATGAGAGGTTCCCAGCCGGGTTGCCCCAGCCACAATTAGATCCAAGGCCTGATTGACACTGCGAATGCCGCCAGAAGCTTTAATTCCGACGCGATCGCGAGCTACAGCTTTGAGTCGCTTGACATCCTCAACAGTTGCTCCACCCTGCCAGCCGGTACTGGTTTTTAAGAAAGCAACCCCGGCATCTACACAAATCTCGCTAGCAAGCTGCTTTTCAGCCTCCGTGAGCATCCCTGTCTCCAGGATAGCTTTGACCGTTTGACCCGTTGCTTCACAGATCTGAGCAATTTCCCGGTGGACCTCGTTGGTGTAACCCGCTTTGAGCCAGCCTAGGTTAATCACCACGTCTAGCTCCGTTGCTCCGTTTTCTGTTGCCTCTTGCGCTTCGTAGAGTTTTACACCTGAGGTCGTCGCTCCGGTGGGAAAGCCAATTACGGTACAAACCTGAGGCGGCTTCTGGTGCAATAGGTTGGCCGCTTGGCGGACCCAAGGGGGATAGACACAAACTGCTGCAAAGTGATACTGGTCAGCTTCCTGACAGAGTTGTTCAATTGCTTCAAGGGTGGCCAGAGGATTTAGCAGGGTGTGGTCAATAAAAGCTGCCAGATCAACTTCTGGATGGATGGTAGCCACGTTTCCTCTACTTTTCTTGTTAAAGACACCTGCTTCATATTCTGACGGATAGATTGACTCGCTCAGGCAATACTTGAAGGGAGCTGATTTTCAGCCAGGGTTTGTTGCAACTGAGCCTGAATTAGGGCTTGAGCATCCTGGCAGCGGATCTCTGTCCCTGCTTCGAGATTTCCGGGCATATCCAAAAAAACAATACTGTCTACAAACTTTAAGGTCGTCGTTTGAAAGAGGAGCTGAATGATCGGAATCGGCATTGCCATTAGCTGGGGATCTTGACGAGCCTCGGCTGAGGCCGCAGCATCTTCCAGGCGAGGAAAAGCATAAATTACGGTTTTCTCAAGGTTTGGTTGAGTCCGGTTACGCAACGTCGTGCTTACCCAGTGTTGATCTAGGGTTTGCAGGACATAGTACTGCGGGTGCTGAAGTCGCCTGGCAAGTTGTTCCAAGACAGGAGCGATCGCCCGGACAACTTGAGGGGTTTTACCATCCTGCGGTGCTCCATCCACAAGCTCTTGAATCTGCTGATCTAATTTCATCTCAAGGAAAACACCCAGAAGCAATGAAGAAAACCATGAAATTTAGAAGAATTAATGTCAGTAGCGCCATGGGCTTAGCTGAGGAAAGATAGCCAAATGGTCTATCGTCTGGCCAGAGCGTGGGTGCTCTGATCTGTACCTAAAGCTCAGGTGATTGGGAGCCATGCCTTCCCTGACAGCTTTCATGGTAACTCTGAATTTTAAAGAGTCCTACGATGTTTAGTCCAAGACGCCGTAATACACTCACAAAACGAGATCCTACCAGCGTATAGAACTAGTTTACTTTATTTTCAGAGTCAGTAGTTTTTGACAAGTTTGGTGAGGGAAACAAAGATTTTCGACTCATCACCCAGATAAATAAACTGAATTAGAGTAGCAAAAAGTTATTTCCTATGTTTGTACTCTTCCGCTCAGCTTTTTTGTCAACCTGAACACCCGATCTGACCTGGACCAAGTGCTGCCATTAGCTAACTTTTGCCCAAAGTGGTTAGCTTGAGTGACTCAAATAGTGTGAGAAGCAATGTGATGCTAAAAGCCCAACTAAATCAGTATAATAATCTTTAAATTGGCAGGTAGAGAGTAAAGATTAACTTGTTAAACCTTAAAAAGCCAATTGAAGTCGAATAGTGTCTCCTCCAAATCAAGTACTTTAGGTGGGTTGAAGTGAATGAATAAGAAGAAAAAGATTGAACCACTCACAGGTGAAACGTTACTGAAGAAAGTCAAGGAATTAGGCAACCTGGGCAAGGAAGAGAAGGCTAAGGCCTGTGGCTACTTCACTGTTAACAAGAATGGTGCAGAGCGTGTTAACATGATGAAGTTTCTAAACGCATTAATTGATGCGGAAGGGATCAAATTAGACGGTAAGGTAAAAGATGGCAACGGCCATGGTGGCCGCAGTGCCAGCTACCGGATTAGTGTTCAAGCCAACGGCAACCTGCTTATAGGTTCCGCTTACACTAAACAAATGGATCTGCTTCCAGGAGATGAGTTTGAGATCTCTCTTGGACGTAAGCACATTCACTTAAAGCAGGTGAACTCTGAGTCGTAGGTTTTTACAGGCTCAAATCACTGTAGACTTGACATAAGACTTGATGTAGCTAAGTCCACTCGTGTTCACCCGCCTCAAACAAATGAGCAAATAGTAACTTTCTAGTGATTCCTCCTGAAAGGCTTTGGATCAAGTCCACGTGAAGACGCGAAGAAATGATATCCACTACGGCGAAGGGCTTGCCCTGCACGGCAATCTAGTGGAAGATTTTAATTGGGGTTAGTTTTAACGTTAAGCGGCTTTGCGATCGCAGTCTTGATTAATACTTCCCTTGATGTTCACAACGATCTGGTTCCAAGCTGGTAGAAGCAAACAAAATTGCTGCTAGATGCACCTATTGCAAGCGATCGATCAACGATTAGAAGCACAGAGGCAAGCTAAGTAGGGGGCAAGCGGGCAATCTAGGCGTCTCCTGAGCGACTCCGATCTTCTTGATGGCGTATTCAGGTAGGCTGTGGTTCAAGCAGCAACCAACTAGCCCACTGGGTGGTTTGAGATCTTCATCGTACTGCTTTAGAAGTAACACATGGCTAGAAACTCAACCTTCTGGGAAAGCCATAACGGAGTTACAACAGAGTAGACTGAATTACAAGTCGCATAAGCGTGCTCTATGGCTCATTCTTCCTATCGTGCCAACATTACTTGCCCAATTTGCCACCACACCCAAGCTACAAAACTGGGAAGTAGCACGACCGGGCTGGTAAAATGCCAGCACTGTCAGGCGTGTTTGGTCGTGAGCTGGAGTGGTCACTATGTCCGAGATCCCTTTGTATACAAACACTTTGTCTCTCTGCGGGCGTTTCGTCACCGTCAATCTCTGCCTCAGCCCGCCCACCGTCGAACTAGTAAATTTAATCGGCCTTTGGTTGTAATAGTTTTCGGTAGTCTAATCCTGAGCGGTATTGCCTTGAGCAATCTAGCGGGAATTCTCCCTGCCTCAATGATGAATGAGCTGGGTAAGCTACGCTGGCTAAGAGAGTCAGAAGATGTGATTCAGCAATCCCATTGACGATCCTTGAGAATAGGGTGCCGATCAGGACGAGCAGGTGATGCCTCAATCTAAATATTCTTTAATTGGGACCTACTTACTGTTGGGGGGAATCGCAGTCGTCATGCTCGTCCCCTTGATCTGGCTTGTGAGTACGGCTTTTAAACCTCCGAGTGAAGACATCTTTCAGTTTCCACCCCAAGTGTGGCCTAGCCAGCCCACGGGGCAAAATTTTATCCGGGTCTGGCAGACTAATCCCTTTGGTCGTTATTTATTCAACAGCACCCTGGTAGCCCTCTTGACAGTTGGGCTCAACCTAATCCTCTCTGCCCTGGCAGCTTATCCTCTAGCTCGACTAGATTTTCGGGGACGAGACCTAATTTTTACAGGCGTGGTTGCCACAATCATGATTCCGTTTCAGATTGTGATGATTCCGCTCTATATTCTCACAGTCCAACTGGGGCTGAGGAACACCTACCTCGGCGTTATCTTTCCGGCGATCGCCTCAGCCTTTGGTATCTTTTTGCTACGGCAGGCCTTCCAGAGTGTTCCCAAAGAGCTGGAGGAAGCTGCCCGGATAGATGGGTGTTCAGAACTGGGTATCTGGTGGCATGTGATGCTGCCCTCAATTCGACCCGCTTTGGTCACCCTGGCAATTTTTGTCTTTATCGGCTCCTGGAGCGATTTCCTCTGGCCGTTGATCGTCTTGGATGAACCAGAGTACTTTACCCTGCCGCTAGGGGTGGCTAAACTGGCTGGCACCTTTTCCCTAGATTGGCGCTTAATTGCTGCTGGCTCGGTGATCTCAATTGCACCAATTCTGGCTTTTTTCCTCGCCATGCAGCAGTATATTGTCCCCTCGGAAGTTGGCAGTGGCTTAAAAGGCTAGCTGTTCTTGCTCGTCGCTGGCATTGGACTAGGGTAGCGAATACGCTGATGATTGAACTGCTGCCAGACTCGAATAAAAATTTCCGCAATTTGAGACACCTCGCGCCGGGTCAACCCAGAGTCAACCAGTTGCTGATCTTGCCAGCGAGCTTTGAAAATCTTCTTGACCGTAACTAGGGCATCTTCCGGGCTAACTTCTTTGAGGGAGCGCAGAGCTGCTTCACAGGCATCTGCTAACATCACAATTCCGGTTTCCCGCGATTGAGGAACGGGTCCGGCATAGCGAAAATCCGACTCCAGAACAGGTTTTAATCCTTGCCTTTGGGCCTCGTGGTAAAAGTAGGCAATTAACAGGGTTCCCTGATGTTCTGGAATGAAAGCCTGCACCGCTTTGGGCAAGCGACACTTCCGAGCCATAGCTAGGCCCTCCGTGACGTGCTTTTTAATCACGGCAGCACTCTGCCACGGATCGTTGATCGCGTCGTGCTTGTTAGATCCACCCATCTGGTTTTCAATAAAGCTGAAGGGATCGTGCAGCTTACCAATGTCGTGGTAAAGGGTGCCAGCCCGAACCAGTTCCACGTTGCACTTCAAGGCTCGCGCTGCTGCCTCTGCTAAGCTGGCAACCAGGAGGGTGTGCTGAAAGGTTCCCGGTGCTTCTAAGGCTAGCCGCTTCAATGTGGGGCGGTTGTGGTTAGCAAGTTCAGCCAAGCGGATTGGGGTAACTAGGTCGAAGAGGTGTTCAAGGTAGGGACTAATTCCCAAAGCCACAATACTCCAGCCCAGTCCCAACAGACTTTGCCAGGCCGCAGCCCCTAGGAGGCTATACCAAACCAGACCTAGGGTACTGTTGCAGAGGAGATAGGTAATACCCTGAACCAAGCCAACACCCCCCCCTAGCAGGGCCAGTTCTTCGCGCGATCGCAGTTGCCCAGCCATGCCAGCAGCGATCAGGCTGCTAGCGACGGAGGGCAATAGTTCCAGCCAGTTTGAGTCAATTTCCAAAGAGGTTAAGACCGCTGACAGCCCCACAACAGTCAGCCCTAAAGTTGAACCATAAAAACTACCGACCAGCAAACCTACCACAGGTAAGCTAATGTGTTCTCCGCCCGAAACCCAAACCGACAAGAGAACGCTCACCGCCAACAGGAGGATGAGAACATAATCCCGCTGGCAGAGGAGGACCCGCAACTGAGTTTTAACCAGCCAAAAAACACCTAAACTCACAGTCACTAAAACCCCTGTAGCCATCACCCCCAGCCAGTTTACTTCCCGGCGAGTCAGCTTAAAGTGATCCAGTAGGACAAAGTCTCGCTGGTCAATCGGCTCACCGCTTCGGACAATTACCTCTCCTTGGCGAATATTCAACATCAGGGGCTGTACTTGACGAGCGGCCTGTTCTGCTAGCTGGCGAGTTGCGATCGGATCAACAACCAGGGTGGGTTTTAAGACGGCTGAGAGAAGCTGAGTGGCTAACCCTTGCTCAGGCGGGGAGAGGGCACTAAGATTTACTCTGACTGCCGCTTGGATAGTAGCTTGGGGCAAACCGGCAGGAATACCCTGAGTCAAGATTCGCTCCGCTGCCCGCAGGGTGACTTGCTGAGTTCTGGCCCAGGCTTGATCGCTCAAGCTGAGCAAGAGGGAGTCGTAGGCTGGGAATTTAAGTAACTTGTTCAGAGCATCCCGATAGCGTTGACGAGCTTGAGCAATTGTATTGAGGAGCTGGGCTGTGGCTTGCGGGTCGGCTTTTGTTTGGTAAGCTTTTAGTTCACTCAGCGATCGCGCCGGAGTACTCCCTGGGTCGCCGGAGGAGAATTGCTGCGCTACAGAAGCTAAAGGCTGCGTGCCTGACTTCTGATTTTGCACTGTTGCCAAGATAGATTGCCACTCCACGTCCGAGGAGCGACGCAGGTAAACTTGGACCGGTGTGGATAGGGTGGAAGTCTCAACAAAAGGAAAGGGGTCAGCCAGCTGGCGAAGCTGATTGCCTTGGTCTAGTTGTTGAGCAAGATTACGGGTAACTTGTTGAGTTGCGATCTCATCTACCCTTAGCCTCGGCTCTGTATCGCGCCGAGCTGCTTCCCGCTGTAATTGTGTCGTCTCAGTGTCTTCTACCTGGGCACTTACTGGAGCGTAGATTGTCTGGGGAGCCAGGGTTCCGACCGCCAACTTAGGTTCATTGTAAAAGCGGTGGCCGACAACTCCAGCCAGTGCAATCACAACCAGAACTAGCACAACAAATGACTTATTTGCGGCGTTAGCTCTCATCAGCTTTTTCATAGTTGAGCCATAGCCGTTCTAAAGTGGATTTCAAGGAAACAAGTTTAGGATCAAACAACCGTCCTGGTACTCACACCTTTAGCCGCAACTCTGGATCTTACAATATACTGAAATTTTCACAATATAAAGGTACTTCTATCACCTGTAGCCAAGGCTATAACAATCTTAATGAGGCTCAACGAGGTCGAATCAGGCCCGAAGCCGCGATAGCTGGGGCTTGACTCAGATCGCCCAAGGTGGAAGTGTTAAGGGGTTCGTAGACCCCAGACCAAGCTGCTGCTAGCTGGTCAGCAAGCTGCCCAAGGGTTGTTGCCGGGGCCAGAAGTTGCCGGGGGGCGGGAGTTTTCTGGCTAAACAGTTGCCACCCTAGAGGAACTCCAGCGCTGCTGTTGTAGGCTCCAGATAGGGCAGCCGCAAGCAGGACTGTGAGCTGGGGTTGAGGGGTGCGAACAGCGCGAGTAACCGTTAGCCGGAAGTCTTCCAGCGTACTCAAGAAACAATAAAAAGCTAGGGCAACTGACAGACTCGTTGATATCACGGGTTTTGCATGTAGCCTTAACAACTGAGTCAGGGTCGTATTAAGTCCTGATCCGGCGACCAAATGAGTTTGTACTTGCTCTAATAGCAATATCAATGGGAGTGGGTCAGGTTCTCTGCTGTCCTGCTGGCGAGGAAAAATAGCAGGCTGTTGCAGGTAAGTCACCGTTTGAGCGATCAAGGTGGCGGAGTCAAGTCGTTCTCGCAGCGCCTGGGCGATCGCGTAGGCTACGGCTAGAGTCCCGAACCGAAGCTCTGAAGAGTGCCAGAGGCTGAGCGCTGCAGAAACTCTCTGGCCTAGCTTGGTCTCATCTTCGTGAAAAAATAAAACCACTGGCAGCATCCCAGCCATAACCTGGGTAGACGTTAAGCCAGATATCTTCGGGTCAGAGTGGCTGGCCCAGCGCTGACGTAAAACCTCCAGATTCAAGTCACCGAACTGAATTAAGAGTTCTGCCTGTAATCGGATCAGCTGATCCAAATCAGTAGGCTCGCCCTGGGAACGGTTGTGGGGAATTACCTGGCAGAGATACGACCATTCAAGCGGCATGCCTGCAACATCACTCAAGACTTGCCCAATCGCAGCACCCAGTAAAGTCCCCTGAAACCGACTTAGAAGAGAGTATCGCATCAGTTGTATTCTCCTCTATCTGGCCTGCTGCCGTCCATTCTAGACGGCAGGGGTTAAGGCTTCCTCTCGTCGCAACAAGTCAACTAGAGCGTCGGCAGGGATAGGACGACTGAAGTAGTAACCTTGAACCTCATGACAGCCGTGGGCCTGCAAGTAGTCAAGCTGTGCTTGGGTTTCTACCCCCTCAGCGGTGATGTTTAATTGCAACCCGTGGGCCAGAGCCATTATTGCTCTGGCTACCGTGGCATCATCTGGATTAGAAGCAACCTCAGACACAAAGGAGCGATCAATTTTGAGGGTGTCAATCGGGAAGCGGCGCAAGTAGCTCATGGAGGAATAGCCCGTGCCAAAATCGTCTAACGACAGGGCGATACCACGATCATGCAATTCTTGTAGCAGGGCGATCGCCCGCTGAACATCCTCGACCATTAAGCTTTCGGTAACTTCCAGTTCTAAACAGGTCGCGTCCATCCCTGTATCTCTGAGCACTTGGTCCACCATTTTGAGTAAATTATCCTGCTGGAACTGGCGGGCAGACAGGTTAACCGACACCCGTAGAGGGGGTAATCCAGCCGCCTGCCACTCCCGGTTCTGGTTGCAGGCAGTTCGCAGCACCCATTCGCCAATCGGCAGAATCAGCCCGGTCTCTTCAGCAATTGGAATGAATGTTGTCGGAGAAAGCAGTCCCAACCTAGGGTTTTGCCAGCGTAGTAACGCCTCTACAGCGATGGTCCGTCCACTGTCCAGGATGACTCGCGGTTGGTAATGCAGGAAAAGTTCTTCCCGCTCTAGGGCCTGGCGCAGCTCGTTTTCTAACAGTAACCGTTCCTTAAGCTGGGCATTCATCTCAGCAGAATAAAACTGGTAGCTGTTCCGGGCCTGCTTGGCCTGATCTAAGGCAGCCTCGGCATTTTGGAGGAGCTGATCAACCTTGGTGTCATCAAAGGGGTAGAGGGTAATGCCGACGCTGGCGCTGGTGTGGAATTCTTTGCCCTTTAGGGAAAATGGTTTTGCCAGAGTGTCTAGAAGGGTTTGAGCCAGCGTGACTACGCCCTCCGAAGCTGTGATTTGCCGCAGGATGACAAACTCGTCGCTACCCAAGCGGGAGAGGACGTCTGTTTCTTGTAGACAAGTCGTCAGTCGCTGGGCTGCCGCTCTGACCAAGACCTCTCCAGCACTGTGTCCAAGCACATTGTTGACCGTTTTCAATCCGTCTAGGTTGAGGGCAAGTACCGCCAACTGGTGATTGTTCAACTCAGCTTGTGTTAAAGCTTCCTGCAGGCGATCGCGAAACAAAACCCGGTTCGGTAACCCTGTGAGATCGTCGTAGTTCGCCATATGCTGGATCACTTTATCAAGTTTGTGCAGGACTCGTGATGTGTCGGCCATCAGCGTGCCTGCCTCATCTTGAAACTGAGTTGGCAGGCTAGGAAGAACCCTGCCCCAAAGGTACTTTTGCAAAGCCACAGATGTTAAGGTTACCGGGGTGAGAAGATGGTGCAAAGCATAGACCGTTGCCGCTGTTCCAGTCAGCGTTGCAATCAGGGCGATCGCCAGCAGCCGTAGAGTCGCCTCCAGCGAAAATGAAGTTGAGGTGACAAAGTAAAAAAGTAGGGCCAGCAGCGGTACATGGGTGCCAATAAAGGCAACCAATAGAATCTTACTTTTGTAACTCTTGGGATACTTGAAACGAGAAAGCAATGAGTAAAGTTGCAAACTGCTATCCATAAAATCGAAGCTCGAAAGTGGAAAAGGGGTCATAACTCATAACTTCGCTAGCCACCAGTTCTGTTCTCCCTGCTTGACAACCACCAGACCTTTGAACAAAGCTTACTAGAGTTGGCAAGGGTTTACCTAGCACCTCAAAGTTCGCCCACCCCCAGCCTAATGCCACTCACAACCTGGGGGTGGTCAGGACAAGATACTGAGAGCTAACAGACTTAAAGTGCCCAACTGCAAATTGGGTCTACCAGATCTGCCATCCTTGCCAGACAAGTTAACCGTTGGATCAATTCAGCTTAGATTGATCTATAGGTTGAAGGGACTGCACCAGCGTCTGAGCCACTTCAGTAATGGCTGACCAGTTACCTAACTCCAGGGCAGCTTTAGGAAATAGGTGACTGGAAAGGCCGACACCAATTGCCCCAGCCCTCAAAAAGCTAGCGGCATTTTCCAAAGTCACCCCTCCGGTTGGGATCAGTGGAATATGACCCAGGGGTGCTTGTAAACTGCGGATATAACTGACGCCGCCCACCGCTTGAACGGGAAACACTTTGACGCTACTGGCACCAGCTTGCCAAGCCATGACGATCTCGGTGGGCGACAGCGCCCCCGGAATGATGGGAACACCACGGTCACAGGCGGCATGAATTAAGGCTACATCGACATGGGGGGTAAAGAGAAACTGAGCCCCCGCCGCGATCGCCTGCCGAACTTGATTTTGATCCAACAAGCTGCCCGCGCCAATGACACAGGCCGGTAACTCTGAGCGGAGTTGACGGATCAGCTCAGCCGCGCGATCGCTGTTCCAGGTAATTTCAATCAGGTGAATTCCCCCAGCAGCAGTTGCCTTTGCCAGGGCGAGTCCCAAACCCAGTTGCGGCACCCGAATAACAGCGATCGCCCGGTGTTGTTGTATTAGCTTTAACCAAGATTTTTCAGCCATTTACACCACAGGAAGGTTCAAGCGGTCTAGACTCCATCAGCTTTAGTTCAATCCCCATTACCTTGACTTGATCATACTGACCTGTCTCTACTTCTCTGGAAAAAGTCAGTCTCAGCGGGCAAACTTTTACAGAAAGGCTTACCCCTAAGAGGTTGCAGAGTTAGAACATTCCGAGCAGAATAAAAACTATTTGCAACTGGAGACAGTGATATGGCACTTCTGCGACTTAAAGACTTTGAACCAAACTATCGTGATGCGTTTGATGGCGCTGACATCAAAGGGATTGAAGTCTATACGGAGAACACCAATCAAAAGATCGGTAGTGTGGATGACATTCTGGTCGATGAGACGGGTCGCTTGCGATATCTGATCGTAGATATCGGTTTCTGGATCTTTGGCAAAAAAGTACTGCTACCGATTGGCCGCTCTCACGGAGACTGGAAAGCCCAGCGCGTCTATGCCAACCTGACTAAAGAGCAGGCTGAGGATTTACCGGAATTTCATGACCAGATGATTGCTGACTTCGATTATGAAGAGCGGGTACGAGGGGTTTACCGGGCTCCAGCCAGGAGGTCCTCCGGCGATCGCGAAGCACCGTTAGAAGCACCTGTACCCCTAGAAGCCACAGCTTCGAGCGTGACCTATCCATCCCCTGTTCCAGGTGCACCTGCTCAACCTAGTGCTACTCGCAATGATCCCACTGTCCCGGTCGAAGACCATCGCACACCCTACGATTATCACCAGGATTCCTCTCTATACGACCTGAACGACAAGAATCACCAGGCTCTGAAACTATACGAAGAACGCCTGGTAGTTAACAAGCAGCGACGCAAATCAGGGGAGGTAACAGTCGGCAAGCGGATTGAAACTGAAACTGCACGAGCATCTGTACCTGTGCAAAGAGAGCGAGTCGTGATTGAAAGAGCAGCACCCACAGCCACAGGCAATGTTTCTCCCAGCAGCACTAATTTTCAGGCAGGGGAAGTCACGCGAATGGATCTCTATGAAGAGACTCCCGACATTCGCAAAGAAGCCTTTGTCCGCGAGGAAGTCAGCGTTAGAAAAGAAGTCGAGCATGACTCCATTAACTCGACAGAAACCCTACGTCGAGAAGAATTAGACGTCAACTCTGGGGGCCACCCAGTTGTAGACGACCCATCCACTCATTCAGGCTATTCTGCCTAAGGACCTTGGTGTGTACAATCTCGATTAAGCGACTCGTTGTTCTGGCCCTAGGCATGAATGGAATGGATTGAGGCTAAGGATTTGATCGCGGTTTACTCGGTCAGAGTTTGCTCAGGCGCTGAGCAAATCTATATCTTCTCTGGCCTCAGCACTCAACTAATCACTCCCTAGAAAGAGAAATGGCTTGGATAGATTCATCGTTGGAGGGATGAATCTATCCAAGCCATTTCTCTAATATGTGCACAACACTCTTTAGCACTCACAGTCAAACTGAGGAATAGTATGGCACTCCAAAAAATAAAGGATTTCGACCCAAATTACAAAGAAACTTTTGGCGGCAACGATATCAAAGGCTCAAGTGTATACTCTGAGTCATCTGATGAAAAAATTGGTACGGTGGATGACGTTCTTGTAGACGAGGATGGTCAGTTTCGCTATATGGTTGTCGATCTGGGTTTTTGGATTTTTGGTAAGAAAGTACTGCTACCAGTAGGTCGCTCCCGCATGGATCAAGACTCTGACCGGGTGTATGCAATTGGTCTAAGCAAGAACCAGGCAGAAGATTTACCTGAGTTCAAAGAAGACATGCTAGTTGATTACGACTACGAAGAGCGGGTTAGGGGAGTATATCGTTCCGATGCAGGAATGGCTGGTGCAGGAATGGGTGCCACATCTACTCAGACAACAGGGTCCATGCCTGGTGCAGCGGCAACTAGCTACACGGCTGACCCGACAATGTCCGATCCGGCTGTAGCAAGTTCGATGACTGACCCGATGATGGCCAGTTACGAAGCTTCTAGCCCAGCAACAACAGGCTACACCGCTGACTCTACTTCTGGCTCCAGCCTAGAGGACCCATTAACTACCGGGTACGCTTCTGAACCACCCCTGACTGGCTACACTACTGATCCAATGACTGGCTCCACAGCTGATCAGACCCTGACTGGCTCTGTCTCTGATCCAACAACGGGCTACGCTGCTGGGCAGACTAGTGACATGGCTTATACCCGCGACACCTACGGCTACGGAAATGAGCCTTCCTTGTACCAAATGTCTGACGCAGACCAGACACTCAGACTGTATCAAGAGCGACTAATTGCCAGCAAAACCCGGAGGAAAACAGGAGAGGTAACGGTTGGCAAGCATGTAGAAACCGAAACTGAGCGGGTTTCCGTACCGATTGAAAAAGAGCGCGTTGTAATCGAGCGAAGTGCTCCAACTGATGCTGGAGTCGCTGTTCCTCCTGGAGAAGCTACTTTCGCAGACGGCGAAGTTGCCAGGGTGGAAATTTACGAAGAAACTCCTGACATTCACAAGGAAGCCTTTGTGCGTGAAGAGATCAGTGTTAGAAAAGAAGTTGACCGCGATGTTATCAACGCTGAAGAAACGATACGTCGAGAAGAGTTAGATATAGATGCCGAAGGCCGTACAGTTGAAGAGCGTACTGGTAACCGTCCTAACGATCTGATTTAACCTGGCTTGCTCAACTAACAAGCGACTTGACCAAATCTAAGCGCTTAAAGCAGCTACAGGCAGAGCAGCATCCTCGCTCTGCCTGTCTGGTCAGAGTGTTAAGTTCAGAAGACATCAGCTTCTAGGTCTAAACATGAGTAATCAAACCTTCACAGGTGAGCCTGAGTTCGTAGACCACGATGCTCAGATAAATGATCTGCTGTATAAGCTGAGTAGCAAGTTAAATGGTTTCACAGTTAGCGACTGCCAGGGCCAATTAGTCGGTACAGTCAAAGACTTGTCTCTTACCGCAGAGCGTCAACTTAAGTTGATCATCTCACAGTTGGGTTCTAACCCAGATCGTTGCTTCTTGGTGAGTAGCCAGATGATCGAGGATGTTGATCCCGTATCTCGCTCACTCTATTTGAGCGTTAGTCAAACAGAACTAGCGCGTTTGCCTGAGTATCAATCGGCAGAAACGCCAGCATTGGAGCTTTCGACCCCGACAAGTGGTGATTCACGGAAGGGTAGTATGCCAATGCCAGATCAATCAAAAGGTGATCAAGCCCAATCGGAACTCTCTAGTTCACTGGAATCTCCTGCTCCTGAGGTTGTATCAGAAAAGATTGTCTCCTTGCTAGAAGAGCGACTGGTCGTCAATCAGCTCAGGCGCAAGGTTGGCGAGGTTGTTGTCCGCAAAGTGATCGAGACTGAGGTAATAGAGGTTCCAGTCCGGCGGGAAAAATTAGTTGTTGAACAACTGAGTCCAGAACTAAAACAACTTGCCGAAATTGATTTAAGTAAAGGCGAAATTAAGGGTGTTGAACTTGCGGAGGTAATTTCGGGACAGGCAGAAGCTATCTCTGTTGACCCTGCACCAGCCCAGTCTCTAGATACCAGTCTCAGCATTAGGGGAGAATTTGCATCTCCGAAGACAGCTAGCATGCTCCTAGAGGCGATCGCCCTTGAGCGCCCGCATGGATGTACCAAGATCCGAGTCGAGATCGAACTAGAAGACCCGCGATACCGGGAAACCTACCAAGCCTGGTTCGATCGCTGCTCAAGGCGTTAACCTGATTAAAGTCAAAACTTAAAGTTAAAACTGGCAATGGATCACGTGTGAGGAACCACTGCCGAAATACTGAACGATCAGTAAAGGTTTTGAGCCAGACGCGATAAAGTGGTAACCACTGTACTTTTGGCAACTTGATGACAGAAGTAGCTCAAGCCTCCCGCACCATCTTGCCTCACACCGCGCCGCAGCTCCACTACCAAGTGGCAATGCCTCATCCAGAAACCCACCTATTTGAAGTGAGTTTGCTGGTGCAGCAGTGGCAGCTGAGTCAATTAGATCTGAAAATGCCAGTCTGGACTCCTGGCTCTTACCTGGTTCGAGAATACGCAAAGCAGCTTCAGGACTTCTCGGTGCAGGCCCAGGATGGGCGATCGCTAACTTGGCAGAAATTGAGTAAGAATCACTGGCAAGTGGAAACCTCGGGTCAGAGCGAGTTAACGGTTTCCTACCGGATTTTTGCTAACGAACTCTCCGTTCGCACCAACCACCTAGATACCACTCACGGTTATTTTAATCCTGGCGCCCTGTTCTTCTATCTGCCTGGGTTCGAGCACAGCGAAATCCTGATCACAATTCAGCCCTCTGACGCATCCTGGCAGGTGACAACTCCTCTGCCAGCCATGGCCGCTCAAGCTGACACGTTTTGGGCCAAAGATTTTGATACTTTAGTAGATAGTCCCTTTGAGATTGGTACTCATCAAGTCTATGACTTTGAGGTTCTTGGAAAACTTCACCAGCTAGCAATCTGGAGTCAGGGAAATGCAGAGCCGGAAAAAATTATTCGGGATACCCAGAAAATTATCCAGGTTGAAGCAGAGCTGTTTGGGGGACTGCCCTACGATCGCTACTTGTTCCTGCTGCACCTCTCTGCTGGCGGCTTTGGCGGCCTGGAACACAAGTCTGCTTGCTCCTTAAACTATTCCCGGTTTGGATTTCGCGCCGTAGAGAAATATAACCGCTTCCTTAACTTGGTTGCTCACGAGTTCTTTCACCTGTGGAACGTCAAACGGATTCGACCCAAGGTGTTAGAAGTCTTTGACTACGATCGCGAAAACTACACCCCCTCCCTCTGGTTCTGCGAAGGAGTCACCAGCTACTACGACCTGATTATTCCCTTGCGGGCAGGAATTTACGATGTCAAGCACTATTTAAAGCGACTTGGTGAAGCGGTCACTCGCCTGCAAACTACGCCGGGACGACTGGTCCAGCCTCTGAGCGAATCCAGTTTTGATGCCTGGATCAAGCTCTATCGACCGGATGCTAACAGCGGCAATGCCCAAGTGTCCTATTATCTGAAGGGAGAACTGGTTTCCTTGCTGCTAGATCTTTTGATCCGACAGCGTCACAATAATCGGCGATCGCTCGATCATGTTATGCGTCAGATGTGGCAGCAGTTTGGTCAACCTGAAGCTGGCTTTACCCCTGAGCAATTACAAGCCGTGATTGAATCTGTTGCCGGAGCAGACTTGGGAGACTTTTTTCAGCGCTACATCAACGGTACAGAGGAACTCCCCTTTAATCAGTACCTGGAACCCTTCGGTCTCCAGCTTCATGGTGAGGTAACAGAAGCTGTGCCCTACTTGGGCTTAGAACTCAAGTCAGATAAAGGCACGGCCTCGGTCAAATTTGTTGCCGTCAACTCCCCGGCACAGCGGGCCGGGATTGATGCCGGGGATGAACTCTTAGCCATTGATGGTTTTCGGGTTAGTGCAGAACAACTGAACGAGCGGCTGAAGAACTACCAACCTGGCGATCAAATTCAGCTCATCGTGTTTCATGGAGATGAGCTGAGAATCTGTAGGGCAACATTAGCAGAGCTTCCGGCTAGCTCCTACCGGCTCCTGCCTGTTGAGCAGCCCTCCAGCGCTCAGTCAGAAAATTTCCAGGCATGGTTAGACGCACCGCTGGCAAGTCTCTGAGTCTTCCTTACCTAGTGACTGTAAACAACGCAACAGAACGCTTGCACGGCCCCCCGATGCGGGGGGACTGAGGGGGGTTACTCGACTCATGCAAGAGTTCTACTCATTAACGAGGGTCAGAACTCCGTCAGCGAGTAATTGAACCTCGTCCATGAGGATCAAAGCCTCGTCGATGACTCTTTGATCCTCGTTGATGAGTATTGGGACTCCGTTAGCGAGTCATTAATACTCATGAGCGGAAATCAAAGCCTCGTGAGCGAGTGTTAGAACTCCGTCGAAGAGTAGTTGAGCCTCGTTAACGACTCTTTGAACCTCGTGAGTGAGGATCAGAACTCCGTCAGCGAGTAACTGAACCTCGTATAGCAAAGAGCAGTAAGATTAGGACGAAGCTGCAACAGCTTTATCTACTCTTTCTCGGAAAGTTACATCGCTACCTGCCATCTTCCTCACTCGATTCTTGATAGGGAACCAATAATGTTCTATCTCATTCAAATCAGGA
>JBGTDT010000086.1:0-14570 GCA_041748155.1 Thermosynechococcaceae cyanobacterium
CTTGGCAAAGGTCTCAGGCCGGACACCACACAATCGCTTGAATTCTGTTGCTTTGAGATGTTTGATGCGTTCGTAAGTCATTGTTTGTCCTCCTATGACCTACTTTTTGCATCTCATCTCCATTCCTGCAAGAGCTCTATTAGCCTTCTTGGTGAAAAGGCTGTTATCTGAAGTGCCAGAGAGAGGAAAACCCATCACCGCCACCATAAAAGTGTAATCGTCCAAAACCAAGAAACTGTCCGTGGGTCTTCTCTCCTGGCGGGAAAGCAGTCACACCAAACAAGTAAACACCAGGAACATCAGGATTACGGCGGGGACGCAGGCGAATAGTGACGCTCTGACCAGGCTGAACTGGCGGGTTAAAAACCACCGATACAGCCTGCGTCTCCTTGTCATCCACGACTTCACCCAAGGAAACTTCTGACTCTCGATCTTGATCTGCAAAAGCTTGAGTTTTGTCCAAACTGAACCGGATGTTATCGGCTGCCTGGCGCTGGGCTATAGTCACCCGTTGCAGGGGTTCTCCGGCATCTGCTGGCAGACTCAGGGTGAAGTAATACTTTGCCCCAAAAGTTCGAATACCTTTTTCTGTCGTTCTGGCTTCTAATAACCGAGGCGGATGATTAAAATAAACCGTCCCGTCGGCAAGTTGCACGGCCTGAGCAAAAGGCGTTAAGGTGCCCCAAACTCCAGCAGAAATTGCTAAACTACCGCCGATCAGTCCCTGATAAAAGCGATTTAGTAGATACATTTTTCTCCACCCTGGACTCAAGTTCCCTATATCTAGGATATTAAATACAACCTCTACAACCCAGGCTTGCCGGTAAACTGATTCCTGTCTTGAGAAAACTGCCATGTCCAGCGACGTTCCTCCACCTAAGCTGGTTCTACCCTCAGAGGCCTATCGGGCGCTGGCTCCTGGAGAGGTTTATTCGCCTGTGATTCCAGGCACCACCCAGCTACCAGAAGTCACCGTTCGCGCTCTGGTTGTAGGCGTACTCGTCGCAGTGATTTTTGGGGCAGCCAATGCCTACCTGGGTCTTAAGGTAGGTCTGACAGTCTCTGCTTCAATTCCTGCCGCAGTTGCCGGCGTTGCAGTGTTTCGGGCCATGCGGTACAGTGGCAACCCGCTAGAGACCAACATTGTTCAAACAATCGGCTCCTCAGGAGAAGCTCTGGCTGCCGGGGCCATCTTTACCCTGCCAGTGCTTTACTTATGGGGAGAAACCCCCGGCTTTTGGCCTATTTTCCCGCTGTCTCTCTTGGGTGGGCTGCTGGGATTGCTGTTTATGATCCCCTTGCGTCGTCTGCTGATTGTGCAGGAGCACGGTCGGCTGCCCTACCCTGAGGGCACAGCCTGTGCTGAGGTAATTATCGCAGCTCAGTCTAATAGTCGGTTGGCGAGATTGTTGTTTACTGGCATGGGCGTGGGTGGGTTGTATGCTGCCTTGCAAAAGTTTGGGCAACTTTGGCCGAGTCAGCCTGATATCGGGCTGAACACGGGTAGCTTTCGTACCTCAATCGGCGCGGATGTAACCCCAGAACTCCTGGGCGTGGGGTATATCATTGGGCCGCGAGTTGCAGCAGTATTACTAGCTGGTGGGGCCATGGGTTGGCTGGTGCTGATTCCCCTGGTTTACCTGTTTGGCGGCGCAGCAACCGGACCTGTGCCACCGGAGGTGATCGTTCGGGTAGCTGAGATGGATAGCTTTACTGTCTGGGGTCGCTATATCCGCTACATCGGGGCTGGAGCCGTGGCGTTTGCGGGCTTGTTCAGCTTACTACACTCCGCCCCCACCCTCTGGGCATCGATTCGCATCCCACTGATAGCCCTACACCACGAGCAGACGGAATTGCAGAACCGATTAAACCAGGACCTACCTCTAGGACTGATTGTTGCCACTCTGCTGGGGATTGGTCTCTTGGTTGCGTTTATTCCCTTGCGAACGGGGGGATCTTTAGGTCTCCTGGCCGCCCTGGCAGTGGTGGTGTTTTCCTTTTTCTTTGTTACGGTGTCTTCCCGGATTGTCGGACTGATTGGCAGTTCCTCCAATCCCATTTCTGGTATGACGATCTCCACCGTTTTAATCTGTGCCCTCCTGTTTGGCGGAGCTTACCCTGCCGGGGAAGCCAAAATCGCGGTGCTAACGATTGGCTCACTCGTCTGCATTGCTGCAGCCCTAGCAGGAGATACCTCCCAGGATTTAAAGACAGGCTTCCTCCTGGGTGCAACTCCCCAAAATCAGCAAATCGCTCAGGTGATCAGTGTGGTGGCAGTTGCTCTGGTCATGAGTACCGTGCTGGCCCTGTTTCAGGCCGATATCGTCTCTGGGGTCTTTATTGCCCCCCAGGCGAACCTAATCCGACTGGTAATTGAGGGCGTTTTGGAGGGAAACCTTCCCTGGGGACTGGTCCTGGTCGGTGTCGCCCTGGCAGCCTGCGTGCAGCTTATGGGCCTGTCGGCCCTGGCCTTTGCCGTGGGTCTCTATCTGCCTATCCACCTATCTGTGCCAATCGCGATCGGGGGACTAATCCGGCTAGGCAGCGAGTTCAACCCTGAGGGGTTAGAGCACCGTCAACAACGGGGAATCCTCTACGCCTCCGGTCTGATTGCGGGTGGAGCGCTGGTGGGTGTCGCCGCAGGCTTGACCGCCTTTTTCAACCTTGCCTTTCTACAAACAGAGCCGCCTGACTCGGCTGAGTGGCTGGGGGCTGCGATCGCCTTTGCGCTCTTAAGCGCTACCCTGGCCTGGATTGCCATAGGGGTGCCGAACCGGCAGAATTGAGCTTAGTTTGTTAGGTGAGAGATAATAAAACTCAGTGGTTAACCAACGTCTGTGCATCTGCCCACCAATCTTGAATCATTATCTGTATCGCATTTTTGACATCTGTTGAGTGACTCAATGAGTCCGAAAACCAAGGCAACCATTGAAGACCTATATCGCGTACCTGAAAACGGCAAAGCGGAAATCGTCAATGGAGAACTGGTGCTAATGGCCGCAACAGGTTTTTTGCCAGGGCGAGCCGGGGGTGAAATCTATGCCAGCCTCCGCGAGTACGAACGCCGTACCAAGCGTGGATTTGCCCTACCTGATAACGTTAGCTTTATTGTCAATCTGCCAAACCGCCGTTCATTTAGCCCTGATGCTGCTTTTTACGTTGGCAAACCAACAGGCGGGAAGTTTCTTGATGGTGCACCCGTCTTTGCAGTTGAAGTAAGCAGCGAGAACGACTATGGTTTAGCAGCAGAAGAAGCAATGGCAGCCAAACGTGTAGATTACTCTACTGCTGGCACGCCAGTTGTGTGGGACGTGGATGTTCTCAAGGAGGAAGTTGTGCAGGTACCGTACCAGTGTTCTTGAACCGCAGGTCACCATCGCGGTGAAGTAGCTGAGGCTGAGGCTGTACCAGGTTGGTCAATGCCAGTAGATAATCTATTTGTTTAACTTGAAAAAGGTTCTTTCAATTGCATTGCACGCAGACCGAACGCCATTTTCAGCATCGACTTGGGCTTTAACAGATTGTACGGCTGTCTGATAAATTGGATTACTGAGCAATTGACGCAGTGCCGTCACTACTCGATCGCGGCGATAACTTTCTCGTGAAATCTGTTGGGCGACGCCTAAGCGAACGACACGGGCAGCGTTGTCGGGCTGATCGAACGCGTAGGGTACAACCAACATGGGTACACCTGCTCGTAGCGCTTGCGCCGTTGTCCCGACTCCACCTTGGTGCACGATTGCTGCCGCCTGGGGAAACAGCTCCGAAAAGGGTGCATAATCAACGGCAATCGTACCGTCGGGCAGCGGCATTGGTAACTTATTTTGTAGCTCCTCCATCCCCACTAAAAAAACAGCTCGACAGCCCAGGATCTTTACTGCCTCTAAACTTTCGCTGTAGAAATCTCCGGCTCGCTGCACGGCTGATGATCCGAGTGTAAACACCACTGGCGGCGGACCTGAGGCGAGAAAATCGCCTAGTTCAGTAGAGAGTTTCTGTCCGGGCAGCAGGCGATCGTAAAACACAAACCCAGTCACTTGCGCCTGGGACACCCAATCTGGTTGTGGCGCTCCTAAAACCGTAGAAAACATCGCCAGGACTAGATCTGGAGCATACTTGTCTGCAAGAAATGGGTGGTTTCCTGGCGGTAAGCCCAACTCTTGCCGCAACTGCCGGATCGGTTGCATCCACTGAGTTGTACTCAGCCGCACCAGTTGGAGCAGAGCCCGATTCAGGGCTCGTTGCAAAAATGGCAGTTGCGGTAGATTTACAAAACCCGGTAGCTGTGGCGGATCGTAAACCGAGAAAAAGGAAGCTGGCGAGAGAAGATAAGACACCCAGGGAATGCCCGTTTTTTGAGCTAGGAGCGGTGCTGCAAATAAAAAATCTGAACTGACCAGTAGATCTGCACCTTGGATTGCCTGTATTAAGTCACTGTAGGTTTCACGCACAACTGGAAGCAGCAATTCACGAATAACTGTCTCAGTTCCGGTTTTAGGATCTAATATGCGATCAAGGAGTGCTGGCTCAAGATTTCCAAGCTGCGGCGGAATCGGATGAAACTCTAATCCCTCTGGCTCAATTTTGCTGCGATAGAGTTCACTCACCGCGATCGCAACGTCATACCCACGGGCTTTGAGTCCTAAGCCTAGGGCGATCGCCGGATGCACATCTCCAAGGGAGCCAAAGGTGGCGATAACAATCCGTTTTCTAGTCATCTTATCTAAAACTCTCACCTGTCCCAGCTTGGTATTGATCACGGGTCTGGGCGTTTGAAATTAACTCAATCCGATTATGATCACTCGCCTGATCAAAGATCAACCTGAGGTATCCCCCCTAGAACTCCCCTACAACATGAATAAACTTTTATCCTCGCTCCGTAACTTGCCAATTCCTGTGTTGAACTCAAACAGGTAAGACTGAAGAACTGCTTCCACGCAGAACTGAGCCGCCCAACAGTTCTAGAGGATTGTCAACCGATAAATTCCGAGAATTCTATACTGGAGGTAGTAGACAGTAGGGAATTAGAGGAAAGCATGGCTCCAAATTCCTCAGTTATGCAAGCAGTTGAGCGATTGGGCTACCGAGTCACAATCGGGGATGTCGCGACTCAAGCCGGATTGAATGTCAATTTGGCTCAGCGAGAATTACTGGCCCTAGCCTCTGACGCCGGGGGACATTTGCAAGTGGGAGAATCTGGAGAGATTGCTTACCAGTTTCCCCAGAATTTTCGGGCCATCTTACGGAATAAGTACCTGCAATTACGGCTCAGGGAGTGGTGGGAGAAGGTCTGGCGAGTCCTGTTCTACCTGATCCGGATCTCTTTTGGCATTTTACTGATTCTGTCGATTGGGTTGATCTTTGTGGCGATCGCCGCGATTTTGATTGCCCTGAACTCCAGCCGGGGTGAGAACGATCGCGACAGCGACTTTGGCGGTGGCGGGATGGTATTCCTGCCCAACTTCTGGTTTGGCCCAAATTTGTTCTGGTTCTTTGATCCCGATCCCTATGGGTCCCGCCCGGTCCGCTCTCGCGATCCTAGAAGTTCTGATCGCAACATGAACTTCCTAGAAGCCATCTTTTCCTTTTTGTTCGGGGATGGCAACCCCAACAGTAACTTAGAAGACCGTCGCTGGCAGGCGATTGGCTCAGTGGTTCGCAACAACCAGGGGGCTGTGGTGGCAGAACAGATTTCGCCCTACTTGGATCGCCCAGGGGGAGTATCGGTAGATGAAGATTACATGCTGCCAGTCTTGACACGATTCAATGGACAGCCTGAAGTCAGCCCAGAGGGGGAGATTGTCTATCACTTCCCAGAGCTGCAAACTACAGCAGCCCAGCGGCAGCCGCGATCAGTCGCTGCCTACCTGCGGGAGCTGCCTTGGCGCTTTAGCCAGGCCAGTTCTGGACAAAAAATGGCGGCGATCGGGCTCGGCTCTGTCAATCTGATTGGGGCCCTGGTGCTTGGTTCTCTGCTGCGGAGTAGTGTTGTCGCAACCGGTGGATTTATCGCCTTTGTCCAGTCAATCTTCGTCCTCTTGCTGGCCTACGGGGTCGCTTTCCTGGCAATTCCCTTGGGCCGTTACTTCTGGATTCAATGGCGCAACCAGCAGATTGAAGCCCGCAACCAGCGCCGCCAAGAACAGGCAGTGCGCCTGAACCGGGCCGATCCCACCCTGCAACAGAAGCTAGCCTACGCCCACCAGTTTGCGGCTGAGGCTGTGATCAATCGAGACAACCTGGCCTACACCACCGAAGATAGCCTTCTTGATCAAGAGGCGGAACATTCAGCCGAGATTGACGCTGAATGGCAACGACGACTAGACCAGTCCAGTTCAACTTAGGGACTAAACGCTATTGGACCTGTGCTTGGGAGAGGGTTGTGCCCTGATAGTAATGCTGCAAGATTTCCTGGTAGGTACGACCCTGGATCGCTTGATTGTGAGCCCCCCACTGGCTCATGCCCAAGCCGTGCCCGGAGCCACGACCAATGACTTGAAAGGCAACAGGTTTAGAGGCAGTCTTGCCAGTACTGGCGAATAATCCAAAGTGGGGGTTGACTGTGAACAGTGTGCTCTTTAAACCCAAGGCAGTTCGAAGCGTTCTGCCTGTCACAGTCTGAGTTCCAGCATCCCCTACTACTTTCATTTTCACAATTCTGCCCCAAGGCGTGGTGCTCAGCGGCACCATAGCCGTAATGTTTCCGACGCCGGGAATTCGGCGGCTGAGGTCACTGGGCGAGAAGGTGAGAGCCCACTGGTAAACTGGGCAGCCTTGATCAAAGTCCTTAACGCCGCGCAGGTAGGGCAGAGGACTCGACCAGACATGCTCGACATTTTCTGTATGTCCGCCGGAGGCAGCGTGAAATACCGCCTGAATTGTCTGCCCGTTGTGGGTTACGACTTGACCAGCCGTGGCTGAGACCGCTGCCTGGGTGCTGGGAAATTCTGTCGCCATTCCCTCATACACCTGCCAGGTTGTCGTATCCCCAACGTCATAAATGCTATTTGCACCGTGCTGACGCTGGTATAAAGCATAGGAGCGGGAGGCAACCGCTTGGGCTTTAAGCGCCTCCAGCGGCCAGGTGGGGTACATTTCTTTACCAATCACGCTAGCGAGGTAATGTTCTAGGTCAACGACATTGACGGCGGTTAATCCCCGCGAGGTCTTGACCAGCTTGATCCGACCCCGATACCAGCGACCGCCGCAAGGCGGCGCGCAAGCTTCGCCAATGTAAACGACACCCCCTGCAGACGGCTCAATCCAAACTTGACTGGATTGCTTGCCTGCAACCATAACGCGACTGCCACTAGACTGGGCAAAGAACCCCTCTCTGGGGCCAAGTTCGCCCAAGGGGCGACCGGCAACGTCAAGAATCTTAGCCGGGGTTGAACTCCCAACTCTGATCTGGCTTGCCCCTTCTGCAATGGCAACTCGCAGCTCCAGAGCCTTGGCGGGGTTACTCAGAGCTAGCCAGATCAAAGCTGCTAGCCACCAGTACCGTCGCTTGCAGAGGGATTGACTTATCAGAAGCAAAGTGGATGTCATTAATGAACACTCCTCAAGGTGAAATCACTTTGGGTTCTTGTCGTCAGTCTGCCCAATCGTAGGTCAATTTATGCGGTAGGGGAAGTAGTAGGTTAGTTAGATTGACGGAACCAGCAAAGGAACCTTGGTCACGTCGAAATCATGACCCTTGAGGGATAGGAATGGTTCCTGGATTGGGGAGTACTAAGCAACAAGCTACCTCCGCTATAGTTTGAGTAGGACCTACAGTGGTTTTTCCTGGCATTCTCTATGATGGTGTCCCAGGCTGCTGTGAACTGAGTTGTTGGAGGTTGAGCGAGTTTGCAGATTACTTTTTTGGGGACAAGTTCTGGTGTACCCACGCGATCGCGCAATGTTTCCAGCGTTGCCCTACGGCTGCCGCAACGGGCAGAAATTTGGCTGTTTGACTGCGGCGAAGGAACCCAGCACCAACTCCTCCGGAGTGATTTAAAAACCAGCCAGATCCGGCGCATCTTTATTACCCATATGCACGGCGATCACCTTTTCGGGCTAATCGGGTTATTGGCAAGTTGCGGTTTAGCTGGAAATTCGAGTCGGATTGATATTTACGGTCCTCCCGGCCTGGAGGGATACTTGCAGGCCCAAGGTCGCTATTCCCAGACTCACTTCTCCTATCCCGTGCGAGTGCACACAGTGCAGCCGGGGATTATTTACGAAGACGAGGAATTTGTCGTTAGTTGTCGCCCGCTCAAGCACCGAATCATCGACTTTGGCTACCGCGTCAGCGAAAAAGATCGCACCGGACATTTTGATGTGGAAAAAGCGATCGCGTCGGGAGTGCCTGCCGGTCCACTCTACGGTCTACTCAAGCGGGGTGAGCAGATCACACTGCCGGATGGCCGTCATCTGAAGGGTACAGACTTTTGTGGACCGCCTGAAGTGGGTCGCAAGCTAGCCTATTGTACTGATACTATTTACTGTGAGGCAGCCGTGGAGTTGGCCCAGGACGCAGACGTGTTGATCCACGAAGCTACCTTTGCCCATGAAGATGCAGAACTTGCGTACCAGCGATCGCACTCTACCTCAACCATGGCTGCCCAGGTTGCATTGCAGGCGGCAGCCATGCGGCTATTCTTAACCCATTTCAGCCCTCGCTATGCCCCAGGAAATAGCCTACAACTCAGTGACTTACTCCAGAGTGCTCAAGCAATTTTTCCCCATACTGAGCTGGCACGGGATTTCCTTAGCTATGAGGTGCCTCGCCGCCAAGCAGCAGTCTCCGCTCCGGTCAGGGGTTAAATTAAATAATAGTGTTAGCTCGACTGCTTGCTGCTAGCCAGGTAGCAAAACTCACCAAAGAGTTGAAATGCCAGGACGCAGAATTGAACTGCGGACACGAGGATTTTCAGTCCGGTAGTCATTGCTAAAAGTTCTGTAGCCTGTACAGCTTTAAGCAGAACTGATTCATTTCTTCCCTAAAATTTCCCTACTTCTAAGTTGATTGAGTTGAAACTCTCAGGGATCGCAGTGGCTGGAACCCATCACAAACTAATTGTTAACTGTAGATAGTCCTATTTTTGGCGTTGCATAATTAAGGGATGAGTTGAGATTGATTTCTATGCAATGCCCTGAGTGTCAATCCACCCACATCCGTAAGAACCGGATCAGACGAGGTAAACAAAATCATGTTTGCGTTGAATGTGGTCGCCAATTCATTGATCGCTATGAGACCTGCAAAGGCTACAGCGACGAGGTGAAACGGGAATGCCTAAAAATGTACGTTAATGGCATGGGTTTTAGAGGAATAGAACGCGTCAAAGGCGTACATCATACAACGGTCATTACGTGGCTCAAGCGAGTCGGACAACTGCTACCTGATGCTTATGACCCACAAACCATTCCAGAAGTCGGAGAACTTGGGCACCTAAATGTGCTATTCGAAGCACATTTAGGTCACCGGAAACCTTTGTTGGCTCTAATGGACAGCAGTGAATCATTTTAGTCCAGGGATTTTGGGGTGGAGCTTGGGCGACCATAGTGCCCAAACCTTTCGACCTCTGTGGGAGTTCGTGTCAACCTGGCAGTGCTGTTTTTATGTCACAGATGGATGGTCTGTTTATCCGAGCTTTATTCCAGAGGGTGACCAGATTGTGAGCAAGACCTACATGACACGAGTTGAGGGAGAAAATACTCGGCTACGACACTATTTGGCTCGACTGCATCGCAAGACTCTGTGTTATTCCAAGTCTGTGGAAATGCTAGGTCAATCGATTCGGTTGTTACTTCACTATCTGAGATTCTGGGATGTTCCAGTCCCCTAGTGATTCATCCCTTCATCCAGCAACGCCCTATTTTTTAATCTCAGAGCAGAAGTGTAGAGCAACGTTTTAGCATGGTAGTCCTTCGATCACACTTCGCCGACTTTCTTGTAGCACAAGAACTGGGCCGCGGCAAAAGTGTTCTGGGGAATTGAGCTGAGGAAGAGCTGTTCTGGGGGAATTCGTTATAGAGGAATTGCCAGCGCTGAACTTTAGTACCGTGATCCCTACTCTACTTTGGGCAGCCAGCTCGTTGCTCCGTTCTGGGGGTCGCTCAACAGGCGCGATCGCCTTAAGCAGAAGCTATAGAGGGAAGATCTAGCTCGTTAAGCTCGATGAACGGGTTACAAACTGGGAGCTTCCCCCAGAACACAAGACAAAGTGTCCAGTGGTGGCTACCTGAACACTGTCAATAGACCCCAGAACACTTTTCTGAACAAGAGCAACCAGTACCTCTGCTAAGTAGTGATTTTTCTTCCGACCCTTCGGGGACGCATACCTTCTCAAGCTGAACATTTAGACTTGCCCCGAAAAAGTAGACAGCTGGCTTAAGCGGCTGACTTCAGTTTAAGAGCATCGAGATGCTGCTGCTCAAATTGCACAGGGGCAAGAAAGCCAATGGCTGAATGACACCGCTGACGGTTGTAGAAAACCTCAATCCATTCAGCAATGCTTGTTCTGGCAACTTGAGGGGTGATGAAGGTAGTGCGGTTGACCAGCTCAGTTTTGAGTGTACTGAAAAAGCTTTCGGCTACAGCATTATCCCAGCAATTGCCTCGACGACTCATACTGCAGGTCATCCCAGCAGCATCGAGTGCTTGCTGATAGGGGTGACTGGCATACTGGGAACCCCGCTCGGAGTGGAACAGCAATCCGGCAGGGTTGGGCACTCGTTGTCCTAGTGCCGCTTTTAGAGCTTCCAGAACCTGACTTTTTCTGCTAAGTCCTACAGGCAATATCAGACGCTGCTTATGGGCTCAGCCTTAGGCTAAAGTGGCTTCAACGATAGGCAATGGAGTAGACAGACGATGAAGTCAGCCAGACGTGAGCAGAATTTTGGCAGCTGTCAGTTGGGTGATCAACGTTTGAATCGACGTGCCCTGAGTATTGGTCAAGCCCTGAGCCAAAAATTTGGTCAGGCTCTGTCCACTATCTTTGAGAGTGCCAAAGAGCTAAAACGTGCTTATAAGTTTTCGCCAATCCCAAAACCCGCTTTGAGAAGCTAATCGCCCCCCACTGCAAGATGACTGCCAGCAGTGTGAGTGGCCAGGCTGTGGTGTTAAGTGTTGGGGACACCACCTACCTTGATTATGACGTGATTCTGGTCAAACGAGTGGCTATGGTCCGCAAGGCAATGGGGGTAATGGCTTGCTCCTGCACAGTGCCATAGCGGTTGATCCGGAGCAAGGCCAACCCTTGGGACTGTTTTGGCAAAAGGTATGGCATCGCCAGCATCGCGCCAAGCCGCCTGCTGATGAAACCGCTGAGCAAAAGAAACAACGACACACCAAGGCTCGCAAGGTAAAACGTGCTCGAGCGTTTGCCGAAAAAGAATCCTACCGATGGGTGGAAGCGATGACCACGGTTGAGCAACAGGTCGCCTCATCGACTCGGGTAATCCAGGTGTTTGACCGCGAAGGCGATATCGCTGAAGTCTTCAATCAATTCAATCAGCTCTCCCATGCAGGAGTCGTGGTGCGTGCCGCCCACAATTGCAGCCTTGAACACGACCCCAATCACTTGTGGGCAAAGCTTGAGGCCCAGCCCATCAGGGCTGACCACAAAGTTGAGTTGAGTGAAACGAAAATCCGTAAAGCTCGCACAGCCAAACTCGCGGTGCGGTTTTGCCCAGTGCAGTTGCACCCCCCTGCTCGTTTGGGCCCACGGAGCCAACTCCAGGTGTGTGCCGTTTATGCTAATGAAGTCGATTGCCCAGAAGCAGAAGAGCCGCTTTCCTGGCTGTTGCTCACCAGTGAAAAGGTAACCACCGTTGAGATGGCAAAGACGATTCTGCGTTGGTACAGCTATCGTTGGCGTGTGGAGGAATATCACAAACTCTTAAAGTCCGGTTGCCAAGCTGAGCGCTATCGACTCGCTGCTGAGGGGATGAAACCTCTATTAGGTTTGCTGAGCGTAATCGCAGCCGATTTGCTGCGTTTGACCTATTTGCAATGGACTCAGCCAGAGATGCCAGCGGAAGCGGTGCTCACTTCAGCCCAGATCCAAGTCCTCAAAGCCAAATCCTCTCGGTTACCCAAGACGTTGACCGTCAGTTGGGCAGTTGAAGTGATTGCGCGGTTAGGGGGGTATCTGGAGCATCGCCGTAAATCGCCCATCGGCATTCAGGTGCTCTGGCGAGGATGGGCTAAATTACAGAACTTGGTCGAAGGATGGCAATTGGCTATCCAGATTTAACGGGAAAAGTCAGTTCCAGAACGAGCTCTGTCCTTAGATGCTCTGCCATTGACCAACCCACTACCCGACGAGAGTATCAGTCCAGGATGACCGCCAGATTCAGCCACCCTTCAGAGGTGGGGATATAGGTAATGTCAGCACACCAAGCCTGGTCTGGTTCTGGATGACTGAACTGTCGCTCTAGGAGATTGGCTGCCACAGGTTAGCCGTGGTTGAAGTCTTTGGTGGCTCGAAACCGCCACTTCGCTCGGGCGCATAATCCTAAGTGTTGCATCAGCCGAGCTACCCGATTGCGACCTACGACAAAGCCTTGGGCCAGCAGTTCGGCATGAACCCGAGGAGAGCCATAGCTGGCTGAGCTAGAAGATTTGCTGAATCTGGGTAGTAAGCCTTTGATTCTCCTGGGTGCGGCGCAACGGTTGGCGATGCTTCCAGGCGTAGTAGCTACTGCGGGACACAGATAACACAACACCTGGCACATCAGGGTAATCGGAAAGTAAGCCTGCTGTGCCTCAATTAGCTCGTAAACTCCGACGAACTCTCTTTGGCAAAGGCAGAACAGGTATGTTATGCCAATCCAGGCTCGTTTTCAACATTTATTAGTGGGACTTTGAAGCTTTCTAAGCCCAAACGAAGCCAAACTTGGCTTTGTGAGCGGCAAATAGGTCGGTATGAGTTGACAGCCAGCGGACAAAGCGAAACTGAACAGCAGTGCGGAACGCTTCCAAGGCGTCGACAAACGTCTCTAAGGGTTTAGTGGCCCAACGCCGATGGAGACCTCCAGTGAGTCGGTGCCAGAGGATAAAGGTGTAAGCGGTGAAGACCAAGACCCAATGACGCTTGAGGCTTTGAGCATCCCGCACCTGATACTCACACAAGCCCAACCATCCCTTCGCTTCTCGATAGAAGACCTCTACCCAATTGCGTTGGCAATAGGTTTGGGCAAGCCACTCAGCAGTGAGTGGCTCTTGGGGAGCATTGGTAACAAAGTAATCCACTTCTGAGGCTTGCTCAAAGCTGGGGCCATTGAGTTGAATGGCAACCTAGCGTTGACCCAGGTTGGGAATGTCTACCTCAATGAGTGCGACCCAGACCCTGCGAGGCTTTGCTAACGGCAAAACCACTGGGGTCAATCGGGTTGCTGGAAACTCCTTGGCAATTACATCTAAGCGATGTAGGGTCGCAACGGTTTCCCTTGGCAGTCGATAGCGTACCCGTCGATTTTTGGCGATAGCCCCAATGTAAGTCAGCATCTTGTTCTCTACCTGCTTGAGAAAGGGCGTATTGTTCCCGTAGCCTGCATCTATCAACACGACTCCGGGCTTTTGCCCTCGCTCTAAGCAGTGGTCTATCAACTGCAAAGCCAAATTTGGCTTGGTCCTGAAGTGGGGGTCATTCTTACCCTCGGGTAGGGAACTCGCATGACGGTAGAGACCGACATCTAACGGCAAACCTCGCACCCCGTCATACAGATGGGTTGTCAATAAAACAACCCCAGTATCGGTTTTGCCAATTTGTCCAATGTACTGCCGACCCACCCCTGCTGTGGCTGCCCCACTTTTGCGATGTCCAGAATCATTAATAATCAGAGTGAATCCGTGATCAGGCTTGGTTTGTCGGCGCGGAACTTTCTGGAGGAATGATTCCACCAGAAAAGTTCCTTATTGACTCATCACTTGTAACCGACGCTCGTTGAGTTGAGCAACTTCCCAGGGGGCATCATTGAGAAAATGGGCAGGCTATTGTAAGACCCATCCACGGTATTATTCGCAAGCTGAGTCAGATTATTACGCTCACTCTCTCCCAGTAGACCCCCTAAGTAAATCTAAAACTCTTCTCGTTGCTTTTGTCGCGAGAACACATCGTCAAACCGACGACACCAGTTCTCAAAGCATTTTGGCAGCGCTGCTGGAACTGTCTCTTTCAATTGACGTGAAACCACCTCCGCTTCTGAATTATCGCTCTATTTCGGACGAGTTTATTTCAAAGTCCCATTAGCAAGAGTTGTCCGTGTTGCGTTATCAAGCCGAACCGCTCGGGGAACTCTCAATCCCTCCATTTTTTCTCCTCGCGTCTCTGGCTGTGTTCAAAGTGGCCCGTGGGCTCTTATCCGGCTGAGCCTTGCCAAACTGAGGCACTGGTGGCCTTACCCCGAAAAAGTGGACAACTCCGTAAAGATGTATAGAGAAGGAGAATGTCCTAATGTCACCTAGAAAACGTAGACAATTTACCCTCGAGCAGAAAGTATCAGCCGTCGAGATTGCTAGAACCTCTGGTAAGCCCATTGCTCAGATAGCACGGGAGATGGACTTGACCGAAAGTGCCCTT
>JBGTDT010000087.1:0-3152 GCA_041748155.1 Thermosynechococcaceae cyanobacterium
CAAATCACACCAATTGCAGCCATTCTTTAGTTGATAAAAGATGCCATCCAGGAGTTGTCTCTTTGTCCAACGGGGCGGTCTAGTTTTCTTCTTTTGGGGCAGCAATGGCTCGATGATTTCCCATTCTTTGTCAGTCAAGCTACTGGAGTACGGCATTTCTTTCTGATCTTATCTCCTCATTAGAGATATCAAATGGGTTCTATAAGCAATTGCAACAGAACTATTTCCGCAGCATGTGCCTACTTTTCAGCAACCACCAACATGTCTTCCGAGTCGTGAGTGAGTTGGGAACCATCCCAACTGCCATACCCCCTAATCTTTCGAAAGCCTACTGCCTGACACAGGCTGGAAAATTCTCTGAACGAGTAGACTCTGACGGAATATGGGGTTGTTTCCTCTCTGGTTCCGTCTGAGTTTATAAAGCTCCATTGACCATTCATCCGATTCTCGATCGGGTCATAACTCTCTAGAATCTCGAGTTTTCTGTCATTTTGTAGTTGGCGTGCGTCAGTGAATTTATACTTACCACTTAAAATTCGCGGCACATTAACATCTGTGTGCATTAAGAATTTACCCCTAGGTTGAAGGGCGTTATAGAAGTTTTGCAGGACCTGAAAATTCTCAGCTTCGGTTTCAAAAAATCCAAAAGAATAAAACATATTGACTACCGCATCAAACTCATTTTTAAACTTCAGGTGTCGCATGTCCTGCTTGATGAACTGGAGATTTTCAAAGCTATCGGCTTGACACTGAGCTACTTCGAGTTCTTGACTGTTAATATCTATGCCAATAACTTCAAACCCGCGCTTAGCTAACACGATAGAATGTCGTCCATAGCCACAGGGGCAGTCGAGGATAGACTGATTTTCTTGGAGATCGAGAAGTTTGATAACTCCCTCAATTTCTTGGTTAGTTCGCTCTTGCAGGGTTTTGGGAGTTGACAGATAGCCTTCTAAGGAGTTATCACCCTCAATGTATTTGCGACCAAAAAATCCTCCTTCATCCATCCACCACTCTTTCTTAAGCTGTTGAGACAAGTCTATTCTCTCAAGCTGTTGAGATAAATCACTCATTGCTCTCGTTTCCTTTTTTGATAGGACTTACAGAGGTGCATATAACTATTTCTAGTAGGATACCCAGCTAACTATCAAATCTCACAAAATGAATCTTCCAAACTTAGGAAATTAATTTCTCAAGTTTGGGATAGTGGCTAAGTTACTTGAGCCTTCAGCTTTCTGGCATGCTTACAGCGGTTCTTGAATAGAGTTTTTGCGACACAACCATGGATTTTATTGCCTATCCACTAGTGAAGTCTTTTCAAGGTAAAGTTCATAAAGTATCAATCGGAACTTGGGTTATTGCAGGTATCTTTGTTGCTAGATACATCTTTATGACACTGCGGTTTGGGTCGTGAACTAAAATCAAGCTCGATCAGGTCGCTTGTATGCAAGCTCTCCCATAATATAAGTTGCATGAATAGCGCGATCATCCCCCGTAATCACCAACGTAAAAACTCTCTCTGCTAACTCCTCCAACGATGTAAGGATTGAGTCAGAATTACGGAACGCCATGAGCGGCGTTGCTCTCATGTCCAAAACAATGAAATCAGCTTCTTTACCAACGTCAAAGTTACCAATCTTGTCTTCTAGGGCAAGTGCTCTGGCGCCACCTAGGGTCGCTAGGAACAGGGCTTGGAAGGGAGAGAGTTTCTGACGCCTGAGTTGAGCAACTTTATACGCCTCATTCGTGGTTTGGAGCATGGAAAAGCTAGTTCCAGCCCCTACATCAGTCCCCAAACCGACTTTCACCGGATGGTCAGCAGACTTGGCTTGCTCCAGCTTAAATAGTCCGCTGCCCAAAAACAGGTTGGATGTGGGGCAAAAGGCGATCGCCGAGTTCACGTCTGATAATCGCTGAAACTCAGCATCAGTGAGTTGAACTCCATGAGCAAAGACAGAGCGATCGCTAACCAGCCCAGCCTGATCGTAAACATCTAGATAGCCCTTGCTACCTGGAAAAAGCTCTGCCACCCACTCAACCTCATTAATGTTTTCTGACAAATGTGTGTGCAGATACGCATCTGGAAATTCCTCTAAAAGCTTGCCAGCTAAGCGCAATTGTTCATTGGTTGAGGTGATCGCAAAGCGGGGAGTCACTGCATAAAGTAAACGCCCCTGTTTGTGCCACTTCTGAATTAGTCGCTTGCTTTCTTGGTAGGACGTTTCCGGTGTATCTAACAGAAAATCGGGCGCGTTGCGGTCCATCATTACTTTGCCGGCAATCATGCGTAAATTGCGCTGACTCGCCTCCTCAAAGAATGCATCAACTGACTCTGGATAAACTGCCGCAAAAACCAAGGCGGTTGTCGTCCCGTTTCGCAATAATTCATCCATGAAGATCGCCGCTACCTTCTGAGCGTAGGCTTTGTCTTTGAACTTTCCTTCAGTGGGAAACGTGTACATGTTTAACCATTCCAGAAGCTGTTCACCGTAGGCTGCAATCATTTCTGTTTGGGGAAAATGAATGTGCGTATCGATGAACCCCGGCATAATCAGCTTGTTGGGGTAGGAGATAATTGGAATCTGCGAATACTTATCTTGTAAGTGCTCGTAAGCTCCTACCTCCTTGACCTTACCGCCTTCTAAGACTAGCAACCCATCTGAAATGTAGCGGACGCTTTCGGATTCAGGAACGTAAAATGGATCTTCAATAAAATCCAACAAGGAGCAACGAAAGGCTTTGATAGAATTTTCAGAGGGCTGAGTTAGAGTGGCGAACATCATGTAAGTATTGAGCAAACGCTCCTAAGGTATCGCAGTCTATTTGAGATTTTCGGTTGTGTCGCAAAAGCAGGGGTCAGTCAGTGTGCTGATGATAATGTGAGAGCCCGTGTTTTTCTCTCTCGCAAATGAAAACTTCTGAGCTTTTCAAGTGGCGACATTTCCAATCTGAGACCATCCTACTCAATGTCCGTTGGTATTGCCGCTATGCTCTGAGTTATCGAGACTTGGAAGAGATGATGATTGAAGGAGGGCTGGATGTTGACCACAGCACCATCAACCGCTGGGTTCTCAAGTATGCCCATGAACTTGACAAGCGCTGTCGCCGCTATCTCAAGCCTACCAACGATTCCTGAAGAGTTGACGAAACTT
>JBGTDT010000088.1:0-5288 GCA_041748155.1 Thermosynechococcaceae cyanobacterium
AGGGACACTAACAGGACAGCGACACCAGCTAGGGGCACAACTGTCCGATCTACAGACTCAGATTCAGGACCTGGAGACCCGTGAAACGGAGCTAAATCACTCCCTCTCAACCAGAGTTGGAGAAATTCAAACCACAGAAGCTAGCCTTAGTTCCTTAGAAGCTGAATTTGGTCAGCTACAAAGTCAAATCGCAGCACAGCGTAACCAGAAGGAAGCGCTAGCTGAGAAATTACAGGAGCTGCGGGAACAAAGACCCCAGTTGGAGACAAAGTCAGGCAAACTGCAAACTCAAATCCAGGAGCTGGAGCAACGCAAAGCAGAGCTACGCCAATCCCTGGCGGCTTTACAGGGCCAGAGGCAGCAAGTAGAAGCTAGCTTGAATCCCCTCCAAGCTGACGTTGCCCAACTGCAAACCCAAGTTGCAGAACAACAGAACTACAAGGAGCAACTGGATCAAGCGATCGCGAAGCTGATTGGCCGCAGACGCCGGTTGGAGGGCCAAGCCTCTCAGCTTCAGGCTCAAATTCAGGATCTTGAGAGCCGCCAGACGGAGCTGAATCGGTCCTTATCAGTGGCGATCGCAGAACTTCAGAGTACGGAAGCGAACCTCAACTCTCTGCCCGCTCAAGTCGATCAGGCGGAACAGACGCTTACATTTGATCCCAATGATGCCAGACTCTACTACGAGCAGGGGCTAGTCAATGGTAAGCAGGGCAACTATTGGGAAGCAATTGAGGATTTTAGCCAGGTACTGCGCCGTGATCCTAACGATGCCAAAGCCTATAACTACCGGGGGGTTAGCTACGCCAAGCTTAGAGACCAGCGCAACGCAATCAAGGACTACAACCAGGCGATTCGGGTTAACCCAAACTTTGCCCAGGCTTATTACAATCGTGGTTATGCCCGCTATCGTCTAGGGATTTTGCAAGGAGCAATCCAAGATTTTAGCCAAGCCCTGGATATTAACCCCAACTACACCGAAGCTGATGAACTCCTAAGATATCTAGAACAGACCGAGTTACTGGAGTAGCTGTAAAGGCATGAAGCGCTACTTCGCTTGATCAGCCTGTTTACGCTGAGCAATCGCCTGCCAGAATCCTAAGACAATCAGGATGTTAGAAATGGTCAAGAAAGTCTCGGCCCCACCATGCAGCAGGTCAACGTTGGCAAGGGATTGACTGTATACAGTTTGAGCGTATATTCCGGCAGGAATAGTGATAGCTACAAAAACTAGGGTGCAATAAAAGCCAATCAAGGCTAAGCGAGGGGCTTGACCAGAGCGAGTCAGAAACCAGAGAAAGCCCAGATAAGGAAGCAGTGATAAACTAAACAGGGCTTCTTTAGAGATCATCTGAGTTATAGGTAGCTAAGAACGGACCAGTAGCCTTTGGGACAAGTCTAAGTTTAAGGGGTGAGTTGAGCTGAGCGCCAGATCCACCAAGCAGCTCCCCAAAGGGTGAAATTGCCAACCACCGTTGCCGATGCTTGCAGGGTAACCAGCCATTCTAGTTCAGGTGGATTATCGAAAAAGTGCCAGGTACAGGCACACATTGCCCCGACCAAGGCTGGTAACATTCCCAGGGAAAGCAGTTGCCAGGTCTTGTTATGGCTGATCTCAGCATAGGTCCAAATCAGCCAGATAGCAGTGATCCACTCCATCACGCTGGAAACGTGAATCACCCAGGTTGGAATTGAGAGCGCGTGCATAACAGGGTTTGTCTCGAAATCATTGCAGATTGTCTTAATAGCCTAACCTTTTGGCAGCTTTCGCTACCAGGAGCTAGACCTAATCTTCAATAACCAAAGCTTGCCAGTGCTACCCAGGAGAAAAGTATGAGGATTCAGGCGGTTTTATCTGGATACTATGGGTACAACAACGGGGGCGATGAAGCACTGCTGGCTGCTTTACTGCAAATGCTACCCGCTAGCGTTGACCCTTTAGTACTCTCTAGTAACCCAGAGCAGACTGCTCAGAGATACGGGGTAAAGGCCTGCGATCGCAAATCTCTCTTCACTGTGATCCAGGCTGTTAAGGGAGCGAAGGCTTTTGTTTGGGGGGGTGGCAGCTTGATGCAAGATGCCACCAGCGCCCTCAGTCCAATTTACTATGGTGGTCTGATGAGTTTAGCTCAAGGGCTTCACTTAAAGACAGTTGCCTGGGCCCAGGGAATTGGTCCGTTACAGCGATACAGCAGCCGATGGTTAGCTCAGCAGGCATTTCGCCACTGCACTACGGTAAGCGTCCGCGATGCTGCCTCCGCTGCTCTGTTATCAAGCTGGGAAGTTTCTAACCTTGTTGCTCCAGATCCGGTCTGGGCCCTGGAAGCTAAGCCAGTTAAAGGACTAGAGAACCTGCCTGCTCCACGGGTGGCTGTTGCCCTGCGATCGCACCCCTGCCTCACTTCCGAGCGACTGACAAACCTTACCCGCGCCTTGGTCAGTTTTCAAGCCGCAACACAGACCTGCCTGCTGCTGTTGCCCTTTCAGCCCTCTCAAGATTTGGCGATCGCCCAGTCAATTCAACCGCAACTCCCAGGCCCTAGCCAGATCCTTGTCCTGGAAGACCCACGAGAACTCAAGGGAGTATTTCGAGGGGTAGAAATGGCGATCGCCATGCGCTTTCATGGGCTAATCATGGCAGCCGCCGAGGGATGTCGTTGTTTTGCCCTAAGCTACGATCCAAAGGTGAGCCAGCTTATGACTGAGCTAGGACTACCGGGATGGAAATTAACAGAACTACCAAAGAATACCGACACGATCTATCAAGCTTGGCTAGAGCACTACACCAATGGTAAGGGTTTACCATTGGAGCAGACCCAGTCTTTGGTAGACCGGGCACTGATGCACCGGGAGGTACTCAACAAGGGCCTATCGATTTAGCAAGAGGCTAGCCAAATTGTGATAGCCCTGATTTGACTAACCCTTGCCTTGAAGTTTATTCATTGCCTTCTCTAGCTTTCCTTGAACATTTCCTTCAGCAGAGCGATCGCTACCAGTGTTACCTGGATTTTTCATCTGCCCAGCATCAGCAGACCCTTGAATTTCGTTTAAGCCTTCGTTTGCTCTGGCCTTTGTTCCCTCTCCTGAGAGCGGTTTTTCCCGAGCTAGCTCCCCAGCCTGCTCTTCAATTCCTAGCAAGTTCGACTCACCACTTGCCTTCGGGCTATCGGTTCTAGCAGCAAGAGCCGGAACAACACTAGAGAAAACAAGGAAGGCAGAAACACAAATCGTAAACAGCAGGCGTAGAGGACGCAGGATTGAAAGGTTGATGTGAATGGATTTCATAACAAAGCTTCACTGAAATGTAACTGATTTTACAGGCTTAGTATAGCTCTCTCGACGACAGCACTTTCTCTCCACGAAGGAATAAGAATGTCTACGCCACTAAGGTGATTAACAGGTTTAGACTAGCAAAATCTTGACACCCTTTGCCGATTTAGCCAAATTCTTAACAAGTTAAGTTTTGTGCGGCTAGCGTGAGTTGCAGAGTAGCGTTTTCAGATGGGAAGGGGCGATCGCGGCCCATAGGGACTTGTCCTCAACGCTGGGTAAAAGAATCTGGTGATAGGTGATGGCGTGGTGGAGAACTTCCAGGGTCTGTGCCAGCTCAAAGGCTTCAATCAGACGCTGCATGGGCTCGTAGGCAGTCCAGGCTTCTAGGTAGGCGTGGCGAAGATCGGGCCGAACAGCGGAGAAGACGGGATAGCCCTGCGGCTCAATTGAGCGAAAAAATAGGCTGAGGCTAAAAAAGGGATGGGCGATCGCACTGTCAGACCAATCAAAATAGAGTGGACTCCGGCCCGTGAAGATAATGTTTCGAGCGTGAAAGTCTCCGTGCTCCAAGGTGTGGGGCACTCGATAACTTGCCAACTGGGCACACATTGCCTTAAGTTCAGGGGCCAGGGCATACAGTTGAGCCATTTCTCCTGGAGATAATCCTTGCTCCGGTGGTACTGTTGACAGCTCAGCCAGTAAAGGATCGATCTGGGCTGCCAACTTGTCCAATCGCCGCTCAGGACAGCCCAGGTGCCTTAATTGATTCATAGATTCAGTTAAGTCAATCTGAATTTTGGCATAGTCGCGCAGGGCTGACTGCCAGTAGGTCACGTCCTGGATCTGGTTCAAGGACTGGCCGCCAAAGTCAGCCATTAGCAGCCAGCCTTGCTCGGCATCCAAGGCGAGAATTTGGGGAAGATGAACTGGGTATCGTGCCGCCAAAGCTTGCGTTAGTTTAGGCTCGTGGGCAAACAAACTTGGGACTGCTTTGAAGTAAAGCCGCTGGCTATCCGTGTCCACCTGCAAAACACAGGAGCGCTCCCATGTGCGTAGTTGAGTTACCGGACCAATAGGGGCTAAACCAAGGCGATCAATTTGCCTGTGAATCCAAGCGATCGCCCGCTCCAGCCAACCAGCTTGAGCCCAGGGTCTGCGAAGCGCCAAGTTACCACCCTCGTGCACTTCTCTGAACCAGGCGTTCAGAATATCCCGGTGCGCCGGAATTGCCAGGGACAAGCTGAGAAATTCTGCCCTGTCAACCCATTGCCCCGCCGCAGGAGTTATCCACCCCGGACTGTGATTTTCTAGAACGTACACCCTTTGGGCAGATTCCTGTTTAGGTTCAGAACGGCAGGAGATACAGCGCAAAACCGTGAGATGCATGCCAAACCGGGCTCGAACCGTCTGATTGAGTAAGCTAACGGCTTGGCGATCGCTAGCTTCAGGAAGGTCAACCCACGGCAGTGTGCAGCCATCTTGACCAAATAGCAGGAAGACACGCGGTTCGGTTGAATGGGGAATTAGCAGGTAGGAGGCCACCAGTAATTCCTGCTACTGGTCCTCTAGTTTCTCTAATGATTCAGGTTTGTGAGCCGCCTCTTTCCCACTCTTCTCACTTTCGACTAAATATTCTGGATTCTCCTTGGAGGCGCTAACATGATGCCCTTTAATGTCGGTTGGTGAGGTCAGTTTTTTCTTCACCTCCCCGCCAGTTTTGCCTTGAGAAGTGTTCCATTCAACCTTGTCACCTTTTTTCAGTTGATCAGACATGGTTTACCTCTGCTTCCTGCCTAGCTACCCATAGCACTTTAAGGAACACGCTAGAGACAGGGCCTCGGTCGCAAGAAAGAAATTAACTTCCCAGAAGTAGCACTCATACCAATTTGCGACCCGACAGATAATCCTCAATAATGGAGTATCAACTCTAACAGAAAGACTTCATGAGCCGAGTTAGTCGAGCACTTCCTCACCTATCAGCAGAATTAGTCAAGCAGAAATTCAGAACCGCTAAG
>JBGTDT010000089.1:0-4277 GCA_041748155.1 Thermosynechococcaceae cyanobacterium
TCATTCGCAAGTTCTTTATGCTGTGCAAATCCTTTGCGGTAGTGAAGTATCTGTTTGAGTTTGTGACGCATCAGCAACGCTTTACATTTGAGAAAGCATTCATGTATGGCTGACCTCACATCCTATTTAGGATTGCTATATCAGCAAGTGCCTGTTTTAGAAAATGAGCGAACGGGTAGCAACCCTTGGGGGATTTCATTTATGGCTATGTTTCACATGTCGAATGACAGTGAGTTGTTTAAAAATGAAGCAGGCGAAGGTAGGCTTCCCCTCTATGAAGCCAAAATTTTTCATCAGTTTGATCACCGCTGGGCAACTTACACGGCTGATGGAAACATTCGTGATCTAACGGATTTAGAAAAGAGCGATCGCCATTTCTTACCTCAACCTCGTTATTGGGTTGAGCGAACCGAAGTAGACAATCAGCTAAGCGACAAGTGGAACAAAGACTGGCTTCTAGCTTTTAGAGGTATTTGTCGTTCAACTGATGAGCGTACCGCTATTTTCAGCTTCCTACCTAAGATTGGTGTAGGAAATAGTGCTCCAATTTTGATACTTGCAGTAGATCAAGCATCTTTAGTCTCATGTTTACAAGCAAACTTGAGTAGTTTAGTTTTTGACTTTGTCACTCGACAGAAAGTTGGTGGATCTAACTTTAACTTCTTCATAGTCAAACAACTCCCAGTCGTTCCCCCAGGAGCTTACAGCTCAGAAGACATCAAATTCATCAGCTCTCGTGTTCTTGAATTGGTCTACACTGCCTGGGACATGCAGCCCTTTGCTCAAGATATGGGGTATGAGGGTGAACCCTTCCAGTGGAATCCAGAGCGTCGGGCGTTTCTATGGGCAGAACTTGATGCCTACTACGCCAAGCTGTATAGCCTTACCCGTGACGAGCTACGCTACATTCTTGACCCTGCTGATGTCTATGGTCCCGACTTTCCTAGCGAGACTTTCCGTGTTTTGAAGAACAATGAGATTAAGAAGTTCGGTGAGTACCGCACCCAGCGGTTAGTGCTAGATGCCTGGGATAGAATGTTTGGTTGAGAGCAGTCTAAAATTCAAACCTAACGTGACGACTAAGGAAGAACTCATTCAAGAGATTGAGCAAGCCCCTGAACCTCTACTAGTAGAGGTACTGGAATTCATTCGTTCTCGCAAGGAAGTTCAAGTTGACCCGGTAGAGACTTATTTAGATCAAATACTGGCTAGTGGGGATTATGCCAGTGATGTTGCCCCTGAAGACTTGCTAGCACACAAGGTAGGAACGCAAGACTATCTAGCAGGCAAGGATCGTGGCATCACTGCCGAGCAGCTCAAAGCAGAACTCTCTGGGCCGGAAGCTTGAGTCATTGGCGCTACACCATCCAGAAACCAGCAGTTCGCTATCTTAAACGTTTACCACCTAAAGACAGAGAGCGGATTGTTGAGGCGTTAGATCTTTTGATTGAAGATCCTAGAAGCGTTGACCTCAAGCCACTCAAAGGCGCTCCTGGCTTAAGGCTGCGAGTCGGCAGTTATCGAATTCTGATGTTGGTGGACAAGGCAGAAAAGCTCTTTGTTATAACCGCGATCGGTCCTCGTGGAGATATCTACAAGTAACTTTCTTTGCGGCTGGTGCTAGAGGTGTGGGATAGGATGTTTAGCTTGTAGGCTTATTGGGTAAATCGAATGAGTAACTACACCAAAAAGAATCCACCTCTAAATCAATGGGCTGCTCTGGTAGAGCAAAGCATTCACGACCCTGGTTCAATTGAGTGGATGGAATCAAATATCGAGAATTTCTTGAGAGCTGCCATTCATGCCTGTGGCTACTGGAGCAGCATTGACCATATTTTCCCTGAACCTTGCCAAGAAAATAACTGGCTATATGACCCTGATACTGAAACCTTTATGGGGTACTTCATCACCCGATATGAGGAACTTTATGGCTCCTGGTCCCACAACTACGCTTACCGTTCCCACTTCTTCCAGGTTTCACCAGACCCTGATGGCGAGTCTTATTACACCGCAGGCGATGCGCCACAGTTCCTCATCGATGCTTTTGCTGATCAAGGCATAGAGGTCGTGATCTGGGATAAACCGCTTAGCAAAGACCATCCTTTGCTCCAGAAGTCCAAAGCGGAGTGCGAGAAACTCAGTCCACCTTTGAACAAGTCTGTTGCGACCAGAATCTGGAATAAGTCCACGCCTGAGACATTCCCTGCTGAGTGGCAAGCTAGAAAAGCTAAGCACTTGAAGCAAGGCAAGTAATCAGTTGATCAGATAATGATCCTATTAGCTCTCTACGTTGGTTGATCTATGGACGCACTGACCATCAACCTGAACCCTGCGATTGAACTTACAGATGAACAGTTCTACCAGCTAAGTCAGATCAATCAGGGTCTGAAGTTTGAGCGCACTGCCAAGGGAGAACTCATCATCATGGCACCTACAGGGGGAGAAACAGGAAACCGGAACTTCGAAGTCGCCGCTGAGCTAGCAATTTGGAATCGACGAACTCGGTTGGGAGTTGGGTTTGACTCGTCCACTTGCTTTAGGCTTCCCAATGGTGGCGAGCGATCGCCGGATGCAGGCTGGATTAAGCAAGAACGGTGGGGTGCCTTGACTCCAGAGCAAAAAGAGAAATTTCCGCCTATTTGCCCTGATTTTGTGATTGAGCTGATGTCTCCGAGCGATAGCCTGGAAGTGATTCAGCAAAAGATGCAAGAGTATCAAGAGAATGGGGTTCGCCTGGGTTGGCTGATCAACCGCAAGCTTCAGCAAGTTGAAATCTACCGCATTGGCCAAGCGACTGAAGTGCTGCAATCTCCCACTACTCTCTCAGGTGAAGATGTACTGCCTGGATTTAGCTTGAACTTGCGATCAGTGTGGTAGTACAGCAGTCTTCACGCACTTGATCAACCCGGCAACCCATAATTTAAAGATTGGTACTAGCTATGAATACTCCACTAGTTGACGCACTAGTGCAAGCCATTCTCGCCCTTCCCAAAGAAGAATGCGAACTACTAGAAGAAAAACTTCACCGCAAGATGGACTGGCGAGCAACCCTGCAACAAATTGATAAGTTAAGAGCCGAAATTCACGCAGAACGCGGAGGCAAGCCGTTTGACCCACCGATAGAAGAATATATTCACCAAACGAGAGAGGAACGCAATCAGCAGCAGGATGAATTTATGCGTAATCTCTTTTCAGAACCTGAGGCAAAATGACCGCTGTAGTCTGTGTTGATGCAAATTTTGTTGTAAGTCTGGTATCCAGCAACCCAATAAAGACTCACTTTGAAGACTTGTGGAATGAGTGGCAAGAGTCGGAATATCAAATTGCTGCCCCTGCCTTAATTTATTACGAAATCAGCAACGCCTTTCATCGGTCTGTCATTGCAGGGCAGCTACGACCAGAGCAGTCAGATCAATTGCTAGCAAATGCTTTAAGCCTGGATATCAGGCTCTACAGCGACGCTGAGTTACACCAGCGTGCTCTGACTCTCGCAAGAGAACTAAGGCTTCCTGCGACTTATGATGCTCACTATTTAGCTCTAGCAGAACGGTTAGAGGCTGAGTTCTGGACTGCTGATCGGCGATTAGTTCAAGCTGTGCAAGCAAGGCTATCGTGGGTACACCTGGTAGCTTGATGTAGAGGACAGTGTTTTGCGGATGAAGGGATTTCGTCCTACCGAGCGATCGCGCTCAAGGAAGTAATAGCAATTCTGTTTGATTTCTATAGATTTCAGTTACATAGGCATTACATAAGCCCAACCCTTGTGAAGAGGAAGCTTTGAGCATTTTGTGCCCCTCAAGTATCCTAGCCAGTTACATAAGGGTTACATAAAGCAAAGCCTTGTTTGATGAGTGGAAAAAACGAATGGTGGCTTCACGCTAGCGCTCTAATGAAGGATTTTTGAGAGTAGTCCCACATTGGGACACAGCCGGAGGAGATCGCCCACGAATCTCTGTCAGACATCCAAAATAACTTGGGCACTCTAAGACCAAACGGCGATCGCTGCTGAAACTAATATTGAGTGTCCTTCTGTATGTCTGTTGCCTCTACCCAAGCCATCCTCGACATCTTCAACTTCCGAGATGAGGTTATTGGAGACTACCGCCGCTATATCGAGAGTTTCCTAAAAATCCGGGACTCATACCAATTTGCGACCCGACAGATAATCCTCAATAATGGAGTATCAACTCTAACAGAAAGACTTCATGAGCCGAGTTAGTCGAGCACTTCCTCACCTATCAGCAGAATTAGTCAAGCAGAAATTCAGAACCGCTAAG
>JBGTDT010000090.1:0-2869 GCA_041748155.1 Thermosynechococcaceae cyanobacterium
ATCGGTTGAATTGAGTTCCAGAACACTGAGGATTTAGCTTGAATGCCTGGAATAAATAGATCGGCTCTGTCCTGTAAATCCGGGCTGACAAAAGTTACCCAAGATGAATTTTCTAGGACCCAGACCATCTGAGCATGCAGTGCTGGACTAAAAATGTGCTTATGCATGTCACTACCCCGGACACTATTAATTACCGGGAGGTGATGCTCTTTTGCGACCAGCGTTGTCAAGTATCCAGTTTCGTTCAGAAAAAAGCCGTGCAACAGGTCAAAGGAATATTGCTGATGCAGGAGTTTGAGTTGGAAGTAGATATCGCCTAGACAGTCCTGCATTTTTGGGTCTGGCGATCGAATTGCCGATTGAATTCGATGCACATAGATGCCGTCTTTCTGAGTTGTCTGGCAACCTGCCCGCCGACGAAGGCCCTCAGCAGCGGTTCGGTGCTTGGAGTAAAACACTGCAACATGAACTTCGTAGCCTAACTCCAACAGGAAGTGGGCAATTCGATGCACTGACTCACCTACACCACCCACATCTGGAGGAAACTCAAGGGTTGTAATACAAACTTTTTTAATCATTGTTGCGCTCCTAGAAAGTACTGACTTAAAATTTAACTTCCCACAGAAACCTTGGGTGCTTGTAATTGAGACTGTTCAAGAAAATCTATATCTTGATGTAGTAAATCTTTCAAGTACATAGAGGTTTTCTCAACACCACTCATATCAAAGGTTGTAATGGATGGCTTTTTACTGAGACATGAGACAACTTTTCTAGCAAAATAATCAGGTGCCAGATCACCAGGATGAATGACTTCAACAATCCCTAGCTTTTCGAGTTTATCAGCTCTGATACTTTGTTCCTGGTCTTGATTCCCGGTGAACGGCAAAATCATTGCTCGGACACCAGTAGTCAAAATGTTCATGGTTGTGTTGTACCCAGACATACTAATTGAAAGGTCTGCCTGTTTCATATAATCAAGAAATTTTGACGTGTAACGCTGGATTGTGATGTTTGTATTACCTAAAGCCATTTCTTGCAGTTGCAATAGCTTTTGATCCGGCATAAAAGGTCCAGTGAATATGAGAATTTGATGAGGCAGCCTTTCAAGAAGTGAAGCTGTTTTGATCACACATTCCAGCAATTCGTGTCCAAATCGACCGCCACCAATACTGACTAGAATGATTGGTTTTTGAGAATCAGTGATAGCTACGTCCTCGTCAACAGTTCCAGGTTCTGGAAGTGGCTGGACAACGTACCCCGTGTAATGCACTTTGCAGTTGAGGTCACTGACCCTGGAAAAGCTTTCCTCCAGGCCGACAAACTTTGGATCTCCATGAATGAGTAACATATCGAAGTATTGGTTCATCAACCTGCAAACTTTCTCTTCGTGTCGAGTTTGATTTTGCTTGGTGACAACAATATCCCGCAGGCTACAAACAACTTGAGTTGAATGCCCTGTTAATTGCACTTGCTCTAGCAGTGGAATTAATTCAAAGGAAAAGCGTCTTCTACCGAAGGGGAAAAGCTCAATCATTAAGTAATCAGGCTGGAACTGCTCAAATACAGCAAGAAGCTGATTTTTGCGGCTCTCTTGAACTTCCTCAAGACTTTGGGTACCATCGACTACCTGAAGTTCCTGAAATTCAGAGTCTGTCTTGATTGCAGGCAAATTAATTACTTCAACTGAAGGCGGAACCTTAAACCCCGGTATAATTTCTCCACCGTTGATGAAACAAACTTCGAAATCCTTGATCAGGCCCCGAACAATCTCCATACTTCGGACAAGGTGCCCCATGCCCAAAATGTGTTGACAGTAGAACATAACTTTTTTCATGCGACTGCCTCTTTGCTTAACTTGCTTTTGCCATACAACAGAGTGGAAATCTCTTGAGTAATCCGGGGAAGTGCATCCAGATCAAATTGGGAAGCAGGGGGATGACCGCTTGAGGAGCCAAGTTCCTCTAGAAGGGCGTACATTAGACCTTGGGGGGTCAGGTGATCGGGATGAATCGCTGTGAATAAACCGAGGTGAGCCATTCGCTCTGCTCGAATCCATTGCTCCTGAGATGGCTTGATCCTGGGAACCACGACTGCCCTTTTCCTCAGCGAAAGAATTTCACAGACGGTGTTGTAGCCAGCCATGGAGACAACGGTGTCAGCAGCATCCATGTAGCTCATCAGGTCATCGGTAAATTCATGAATCCAGACGTGAGGATATTTCTCTGCTGCTTCATACAAAGCCTTCCGTTGAAGGGGTGGCATTTCTGGCCCACAGATCACAAGGCTACGAATATTGTGCCCTGTAGGTAACCACGCTAAGCCTGAGAGGTAAGTATCGATCAAGCGATAGCCATCTTCACCACCACCCGGTGTAACTAAAACCAGTCGCTCCTTAGGTGCTAGTTGCAACTCTTGGCGGATAATGCTGCAACGCTTCAACCCAAATTCTTTGCGAATGTAGCCACAGAACTGGACTTTCTGAGAGACGGAAGCTGGGAGTTGGTATTCCTTTCGCAGGTCAAAAACCTCCGGTACCCCGACAACTAGAACTAGGTCATAAAATTGTTGAATCGCTTCGGAGTAGCCATTTTGCCACTCTTTGATTGTGGTATCCGGGCTATCAAGGATATCCCGCAGGAGCAGCACCAGCTTGGTTTGGGTGAGATAGGTCTGTAAGCAGTTCAGGGTGCTTTCTAACTCTCCCCTCAAGCCTTGAGGTTTTTTATCAACCAGGATCAGATCGGGTTTGAAACTGACTGCCGCAGAGAGAATTAAATTAGCTCGCAGCTTCAGCGTTTCATCAATTGTCGTACCCAGATATTTGGCTGAAAGTTCGCCACCCTCCCCCCGGTTCAGACAGGGAAGCTTG
>JBGTDT010000091.1:0-9515 GCA_041748155.1 Thermosynechococcaceae cyanobacterium
GTAAGGTTTGGCCTTTTGGATTCCACCTTGCATGACTAAATAAATCAAGGCTAGAGGCACCATTTTCCGGCGATACTCCGGCAGCGAACAAAGCGCAATCATCCGTCCTTGATCAATCTGACGGCGATACCAAAGAAACTTAAGCGTACCGAGCCAGTCCAGTTTGCCCTGGACGTGTTTCAGCGGAATGTTGTAGTCTGGTAAGCCCATAAAAAAGCCAATCATTTCGCCCTTGTACTCAGCGATCGGGAAAATATCTGGGTCTAATAGGCTCTGAAGCGCCTTGGCTTGTTCCATAAACTCTGCTTCGCTACGGGGGCTAGAACTCCAGTTGTTGGCAAAGGCACGGTTAAAGAGGTGATAAATAGTCAGGGCATCCTGCTCAAAGGCTTTCCCTTTGGTTCTAATCGGTCGGAAGCTGACGCCAGATTTAGAGGCAATCTGGTAAGCTCTCTCAAATTTTTTTACTAGAGGTTGCTCCAGAGGAAAATCATAGGCGTAGGCATCTTTAGCTTTGTGCCAGCCAGCCTGCTCCACAAACTCCGGGTAGTAAGGGGGGTTGTAGGGCATCATCACCGTGGGTGGTGAGTCAAATCCATCTACCAGGAACAGACAATTATTGTGGGTAGACAGATCAATCGGCCCTCGAACAATAGTCATGCCTTGCTGTCGCAACCACTGGCAAGCAATTTCCAGTAGCGTCTGAGCAATATCAAAATCTGGAACGCACTCAAAAAAACCGAACAGGCCGACACGCTGACTTTCTCGTTCAATTAAGCGCTGGTTGACTGCAGCAGCAATGCGCCCGACCGCCTGAGGCTGATCTGTACTATCGGATAGGGCAATGAATTGTTGTAACTTTCCGTACTTGAAAAAAGGATTAGTGGGTGCGAACTGCTTAGCCACATCGCTACGAAGCGGCGGCACCCAGTGAGGATCATTGGCATAGATCCGCGCTGGCACATCCAGAAACATCTCGCTGTCTACTGGTGTGGTTACAGCCCGGATCTGAAAGGTTGCAGTTTGATTGATCACCTTGATAACGTCAATTGAATCGAGTCAAGTAAGGATTGGAGCCGTAGCCAACGCGATCTCAACCGTATAACCCTTGGCTAGACACTAACAGCCGGTCGGTACAAAGCATTCCGTGTTGCGACCATTCCGGCCACCAGATGGTCCATCTCCGCTGGAGTGTGCAGGGCATTCACGGTGATGCGTAAGCGAGGTTTGGCAACGAACCAGATCGGAGAAATCCAAATTCCTTGGTTATTGACTAGCCGCCGACCAAAGTCTTTCGGATCAATTTCAGGCCCCAAGATGACAGGGATAACGTTGGTCTCTCCCAGGGCAACAAAGTCGTGCTCGGCTAAGCGCGATCGCAAGTACTGAGTATTTTCCTGGAGCAATCTGACCCGCTCAGGAGACCGACGAACCTGACGGATACTTTCTAGGGCAGCAGCAGTCATCGGCGGTGCTAGGGAAACAGTGCCAATCGATGTAGGGGAGACATTTAGCAGCGGTTTCAGCTCAGCGACATGACTACTAATCGCAGCTCCAGCAGAAGCCGCAAACTTAGAAAACGTGGTCATGATCAGCGGAACCACACCCCACTCAGTCACTTGCTGCGGCAGCAGATTAAAGTGTTCGTAGATCCCTCTGCCGGTAGCACCGATGGCACCACTGGCATGGGCCTCATCCATCAGCAAAACACTGCCTTCGTAATGTTGCAGAACCTCCAGGATTGCAGGTAACGGGGCAATGTCACCATCCATTGAGAAGACAGCGTCGGAAACAATCATAATCCGGTCATCTGCGCGGGCAAAGCGATGGAGCTTGCGAGCTAGATCGTCCACATCACAGTGACGGTAAGCTTTGATGCGAACCCGTGGACTATGCCCAAACACTTTCCCTGAACGCGTCCCGGCATTGACGATGGCTGAAACAATCGACCCATGGTTAAGCACATCAGTCAGGATCAATGTCTCATGGGTATTACGAAAGCCCGGAACAGGAATTGCTAGATGACAGAAGGCATCCATCAAGGCTTGCATTGCCATCCAGGCGTTGAGAAAGAGCTGCGTATAAGGCAGGTGCTTAAAGGCTGAGATCTCATCTTCCAACTGCTGGTGCAGCGCCGTGCGTCCGCTCAGAACAGAACAGGAACTGTTTGACGTTCCATATTGGAGAATGGCATCAATAGCCGCTTGTTTGACGGCCTCGTCTTGAACCAAGCCTAAGACATCGTTTGTGCAAAAAGTCAGAACGGTTCGTCGTTGTCCGGTTATCGCCTCTTCAATATCGACCAAATTACCCTGCTTTTGATGGCAGATGTACTCATCTGGATCAAGCCCACTCTCGTACCAGTGCTGGACATACTCTTTAACAATTTGCACGCAGTTCTCCTCTCACCATTTCCTAGATGACAACCTACCGCCCCCAGATTCAATAACAATCCTCGCGGAGAGAAGGTCTAAGCATTGATTGATAGAGTATTCTAAGTTGCCAGTCGTCCTGAGTACTGAGTTGGGATCTGAGTACAGTTTTGCAGGGGGCTGGCGGGAGAATCTACTATTACTAATCAAGTTGTCTTCATCCCCTTGAGTGTTCTTTGAGCAGCTTTGCCTAGTCTGAGGCCATCGCCTTGGGAATGGAAGCAGACATTTCTAGGCCCCCTCCATTCTTTTGCAATTGACTAGATTCTTGCACAAATTGCTCATATTGCCGGACCATTACTCGCTGAAGGGCGATAATGGCTGGGTTGACTTCAACATAGTGCCGTTGAGGATTAGCTAAATAGGTTTGCTGTTCGCTCTGAATCATCTCCATATCCTGAGCGAGAAATTTATGGAGCACGAAGCGCTGAATCAAACTGCTCAACAGGGGCATTAGCGGTCTGAGTATCCACTTTGGCAGACGGACTTTAAAGAAGAAGAGTGCAAAAGACTTGCTCTCCGCTGGTCCTACGGGTAGGCGTAACAAGTAGAGCGAGGAAACCCCCCGGAGCAAGCTGTGATAGTTAGGATAACGATACTGGACTGTGATGGGCAAGGTGGTTACTTGGTCAGCGCGATCGCTCAACCCTAAAAACTGAGCAAGGCGACCTTTATAGGAAACATCATACTCTGCACAGACGATCTCTTCTGTCTCTTGTAGCCGTGTGAGCGTTGGGTCGAACCAGCCCTGTAGCTCTTGATGTAAAAACCCATGAAAGACATCCATGGCGTTCTCGTTACAGATCGAAAAATGCGCCTGAAAGTGGGCAGTTACAGGTACCATCAACCAGTCAGGCTGGTCAAGTTCTGGAATGTCAGGCGGCTGGAGATCGCCTGCCAGGGTAGGATCTCCAGGAAAAATCCAAATCAGATCGTATTTTTCCTGAACGGGATAACTGAGAGCCTGGGCGCGGGGAAGCTTCTGCTCTTTAGGTAAATAGGGAATATTGACACATTGTCCACTGCCATCAAACTCCCAGCCATGATACCCACAAGCTAGATGGCAGCCTTGCACCTTACCCTTGTGCAGCGCAACGCCTTTATGAGGACAGGCATCAGCCAGGGCATGGAGCTGACCTTGAGCGTCTCGGTAAACCGCGATCGCCTGTTGCCAGACTGTCACAGGTAAGATATCACCCGGATTAAGCTGGCTGGCCCAGCCCACTGCATACCAGTGATTTAGATTGATGCCTACTTCCCGGACGGTATTCCGCACCGGCTGGCTCACCAAGGTTGTAGCTAGTTCCATCAATTGTGGCCTTGCACCTTTCTCTGGGACTATATTTAGCTTTAACAGTTCCCTGAAGTCAATTAACTGGTCTGAATTCACTTCATCCTAACCGTATTCTGAAAGTCTAAGCATCTGAGCTGTACTATCTCAACTACGTTATAGTTGCCGAAGATCTGCGGTGATTCATGTCGTCTTGCAAAAGGTCTGTGCTAACACCCAGGCTGTTCGTCCTCCTAACAGCCGGTTCCCTGACCACGATGGCCGGAGGTGTTGTCGCGCCAGTTTTGCCAGAAATGGTCCAGCAACTTCACCTCAATCCAGGCTTAGCCGGGAATCTGGTCAGCGCCCATTGCTTAACAATCGCCTTGTTTAGTCCCCCTTTGGGTATCTTGGCAGACCGGATTGGCCAGTTGCGGGTGCTGGTATGGTCCCTCGTTCTTTATGCGCTGGTTGGCACGGCTGGGGCACTTCTAAGCAGTTTTGGCCCCTTACTCGTGACCCGGGCACTGTTGGGAGTCGCGAGTGGGGGTATTGCGGCAGCCAGTCTTGGCTTGCTCGGCAGGCTGTACGAGGGTGAGGCGCGATCGCAAGCTCTGGGCTACGCCACAAGTACTCTTACCATCACTGGCATTGCCTTCCCTCTCCTGGGAGGCTGGGTCGGTTCAGATCGCTGGCAGTTGGCCTTTTGGCTCTATGGACTGGGTTTACCTATGGCCCTGCTAGCAGGGCTGATCTTGAAGCAAAAACCGTCGAGCCAACCTCAGCCAGTCTTAAGCGACCCAAGCCACAAACTAAGCCACGTTTTAGGACAATCCCATGCCCTAGGGTTGTTGCTAACGCTTGGCTTGGCCTCTGTCGCTATGTACGCGGTCGTGATTTACGCCCCGCTGTACCTGAAGGCAACGATTGGGGCCGGGACTGTTTTGAATGGAATTGTCCTGGCAGCCCGCGCGGTCGGAGCCGCAGTCACTTCAGCGTTTGGCACGCGCTGGCTGACCCAGATCGTGGGGGCAACTCCAGCGATCGCCCTGGGATTTGGAATCATGGGCTTGACCTTAATGACTATCCCCCTCCTACATCAACTGAGCTGGATTTTATTAACTGCCGTAGGCTTTGGCATTGGCTTTGGCATTGTCCTGCCAGCCCTCTATAACCTGCTGGCCAATCTGGCCCCAGTCAACCTGCGCTCAAGTGTACTGGCAGCCGGGACAGGAGCAGGTTTCTTGGGACAGTTTCTCTCTCCAGTTTTGCTTGGGCCGGTGCTGAGCAGCAGTGGTCTGGCCGGAGTTTTCTATGCAGCAGCAGGGGTATCAATTGCTGCGGGCTGCTTGCTGTTTGTTTGGAGTCGTTAGCCTCTAGCAAATTTTTAAATCCTCTGGTAGGTGAATCTCTTGCTCGACCTCCAGGCCGGCCAGAAACCGCCGATCTTCGCTGATATGAGGAAACTTGAGCTGCGAATCTGGGATTCCCTGCTTTAACTGACGCTGCCGCAGCATCCCAAAGCTCCCAGAAGCCAGGAGCCGCAGCCGAGGAGGAGGGATCTGATCCCGTCGCCTCAGTTCATAGTAAATATTAATTTCCTTCAGCTTGCGATCAAAGGCCGCCAGGAAAGCTTGCGGATCACCCAGAGTGTGACCGGGAGTCAGCTCAATGTTGACGAGATAGTGGGCGGGGAATCCCTGTTCTGACAAGGTAATACAAAAGTCCTCTAGGGGTAAGCCCAGCTCTTGTTGCAGAGCTTGCATGACCTGAGTGGCCTGAAACTCAGTTGTTTTCTCAGTCGTAGAGGAGAGCAACCCGCCGCGACGGTAACGGAAGGCTAGGAGCGGAGCCTGCTGATAAAATCCGACGATCTCGACTACATCGCCGATATCGTAGCGGTAGAAACCACTGTAGTTGGTCATCAAGATCCGGTAGCATTCTCCGACTTTTACCTGATTGGCGAGTAAGGTTTTGGGCTGATCTGCCTCCCACTGATCTGCCGGGATAAACTCGAAGAAACCTGTTTCAATGGCTAGGACACTGCCATCAGTGTTGAGGTCGGGGTAAATACTCAAGGTGCCTTCAGCGGAGGCAAAAACCGCGCCAAATCCGGGGGTGTCCCCAAAGTAGGCCGGAAACTGCTCGAAGTAGAAATCTGAGGTCCCCCCCCGGGCCGTGGCAATGTAGGATAGACGCGGCCAGGCTAGTTTGGGTGTCAACTGTCCCTCTGACTTCCAGATTTCTCGCAACTGGGTGGCTCGGCTTGGGTGAGGAGACCATTGCCGCTCTAGTTGCGTGCGGATTTCTGGTTCCAGGTTTAACCAACTCGCGATCGTCCCCGTTTCTAAGTCCTGAATTAGGTCTTCGGCGTAGCGTTCCAAGTAGTTACAGATCCGCAGGATCAGCATCGGAAAATTGGCCCCCATCCCTCGCATGGATGAATTACGGAGGGCAAATAGCAAGCAAACGTAATGGCGCGCCAGACTATCCGTTGGCTGCAGGGTTTCGTAGGGATGGGCAAAAAGTTGCTCGTAGAGGAACTTGCCCATGCGGAGGACGCCCGGACCACCGGGGCCGTAGTCAATGCCGCCGCTGGTGCGTCCCAGCAGCTGGGTGGAGTTGGTCGCCAGCAGTTTACCGAACTGTAGCCCTCGTTCTTGCAGGGCATCGTTTAAGAAGCCAATACTAGTCAGGTTAGCCCATCCCAGCGATCGCTGAAATCGCCGCGTGACTGGAATAAGTTTGTACTTTCCGGTCGAGCCACTGGTGGTATTGAGGTAGATGACCGGCTCAGCCGTGAGAACTTTTTTTTCACCTTGAGCAATGCGCTCTGTGTAGGGTTCATAGCTGCTGTAGGGCAGAACCGGAATCCGCTCTCGAAATTGGTCAATGGTTTTGATCTGGCTCAGGTGGTATTTACGGCCTAACTCCGTATCTTGATGAACCAGCAGTAGGTCCTGTAAGAACTGCTCCTGGACTGCAGAAGCCTGGGATGTTTTTCGGACAAAATTTGCCTTGGCACGTCTGGCAGCAACAGTCAGAAGCGACAGTAATAGTTTCGACATTGGCTTGAAAAGTCACAGTGAGATAACGCCGGGAGCTGCTTGAAGCAGTATAAAGATATTTTGAAAGATTCGGGAAAGGGAGCCTGGTTTAGGTTTGAGCAGCGATCGCAGGGTTGAGACCAGTTGAGCCTAAAGATCAGCGAGGCAGGGTCCTCTACTCATCCATCAGCTGATGGATGTTCTTTGCCAAGGTGATTAAAGGGTCTACAACAGCAAACTGGCGTCCTTTAAATTCAGATCTTGCCAGATATTTTGTCACAAGATGAAGTTCTGTACATCCGATAATCAGGGAGTCAACTTGATATTTAAATAATAGTTTCTCAAGGTAGAAAGCAATCGGAGCGAGATTACAATTCTGCTTAATTTGATAGATAAATTGATGCAGCACGTTTTGATCCTCATCATCGGGAAATTTGATGTACTGCTCAACTAAACTCCACTCGGGATGCTGCTGAAAAATTCCTGCATCTCTGGCAGCAGGGGTGCTCAACATCAAGTGCTGTTTTTTAGATTGGAATACTTCTTGAATAACCAAATCGATTAAAGAGATCACTTTCGCGCTTAACTGGGCTGGAATTCTGGGTAGAAAATAATGAATAGTTGTGCAAGCTATTACTATCTTTTCAGCGCCAAGTTGCGATAGTTTTTCTAATATTTCTATCAGCAGATTGATTAATATTTCATCTGAATAACCTGCGATCGCAGCGGTTCGGTCAGGAAATTTTGGATCAGAGTACAGAATACAGGCAGGCATTTCTTGTTCTAAGCCAGCAACATTTAGTTCATAAATTGTTTTCAAAAACTCTGCTGAGGCGATCGGCCCCAGTCCACCCAATACCCCCAGTAGCTTTTTCATCGTCTCACCTCTGGTCGCATACTGAAGGGATAGGCTTGACAGACTCCTATCAAGGCACTCAGCTGTAGTTTCGTCAGTTGTCTATTAATTTGGACAAGTACTCCTACCTGCACAACTAGCTCACCTGTGAGCGTACTGAAACAGCTCAACGATTTGCTCCAGTGCTTTCTCGCTACCAACCTCGGACTCATCCAGTTCGAGCGCCAGCTCAACGGGCAGCAACTTCTGCGTGAGTCTACGCTTCCATCCCCCCCCCGTGATATGAAGTAGGATCAGTGCTTCCCGGTCAACCTGACGCTGGTCAACAGCCTCAACCAGCGTTGCTAGGGCAACCCCTGCTGCCGGGTCAATGTCAATTCCCTCAGATGCTTGAAATAGCTCCATGGCTCTGAGCGCTTCGCAGTTAGCCGCCGCTAGCATGTTGCCTTGACTCTCGCTCAGGACATCAAACACGCCTCCTCTGAGCGAGTAGGGCGGTCGCTGGTTAGATAGGACGCCAGCAACAATCTGCTGCGTTTGCTGCTTGCCAACATTTCGATCTAGGTCGAGTAGTTCTCGATGCTGCAACTTCCAGGCGTGGTAAATGGGGACAAAGGGAAAATTCTGGCTCAAGATCAGGCGCGGCATTTTCTGGCCGAATCTACCGTCCTCCAAAAGCCGCCTAGCCGCCTCATGCACCGCAATCCCTCCAGCTCCACTTCCAATCGCTTGAAAGTAGTAATCTGGCAGCCGTCCGATCGTCTCAACAGCGCTAAGCATGGTTGTGCCAATTCCGTCCCGTCGCCCCACGTTCTTCACGCCTCCCTCTGGGAAGAAACCGTCCAATTGTGAGACGCAATCTGCCAGCAGGATGGCATCGTAATAGTCTGCATACCCTGTCAAGGAAACGACCTTGACACAGGGGTGAAGTGGCTGGAAAAACTTCATCTTTGAGAGTCCGCTTGCTGGCACAATGATTAGGCAGGGGACCTCGTTCTGGGAGCAGCTATGGGCAAAAGCCGAGGCTGTATTACCGGCAGAAGCCACTACCAAAACACCGCTGTGCTGCTTTGGAAGGCGTGAGAGGACCGAATAGGCTTCCAGTTCCTTGAAGGTAGCAGTTTCCAGCGTCGCCTCTTTTTCGGGCCAATAGCCGTTAAATCCGATCCAGAGATTGGGAAGTCCCAGAGTACGGCTGAGTTGTTTGCTTTGGTAGGTTACCGTCCTCGCTGTGCTAGCCAGGTTGTGCAGGATCGGCAGCCAGTTTCGGTACCGGAAAATTCCCTCAGTTGGCTGGTCAGGCTCGAATCCTCTGGCTGAGTATTCTGTCAGCAAAAGACCGGGCTCGTGCCTGCTGGGGCACTCTAGTAGAAAGCCGTCGTCGTCGAGTCTAGCGCCGCAAACCTGACATTTCAATTTATAGTGCTGGGGCATGACAGCATTGTTTTTCCTTTCACGAACTCTACACGTGCGCTCTGTGCATCTTTTGTTCCTTCTGGGGAATATTCTTCAACCCAGTGGCTTCGTCAGCGACCCTCGCTGCTCATCTTGGGCGATCGCAGGCCAAAACTCAGGCTTTCAACCTCTAAACTACAGGTTTTGACGCTAGAGGTCGAACAACGGACCTAGAAAGTCAAATCCGGCACCCTTGAGCTTGCAGATTAGTCTGACTTAAAAGAACTGTTGAGTTCTAAGCCGAGATGATGTTCCGAACTCAATCCTGCGAACTCAAGGCTGAAATGATAGGGTCCATCTCAGTATCAAACACCAACAGACTCTGCCTACGGTTCGTCACGGTCCTGTGTGGGAGCCTGGATGCTGCTACTCGGTTGAGAATCATCCGTTTCCTTCCCTTGCCTGAGCGTTTCTGTGTAGAGGACTTTCCCGTTGCCGGCATCGACATAAATTTC
>JBGTDT010000092.1:0-6604 GCA_041748155.1 Thermosynechococcaceae cyanobacterium
AAAGTGATCGCGGCCTGAGATTTGAATTAGAGGATGTCAAAGGCAGATGTTGAAGATCCGCTGAAATCCTCGGGCAGGTATCGGTGTGTCCAGAGATCGCGCATTCTTGAGGTGCCAGTGGTAGCAGCCGGGTTGTCCCCAGCGCCCGTCGCCTAGCTCGGAGTAGACGCAATCGACCAGTTCCACATAGCCGATGACGCAGCCTAGATTCAGTTGACTCCTTGGTGGGACAGGAATCCCCAGCGTCTCTCGAATCCAGGTTGCATCCTCCTCAAAATAAGCTGTGTTCTTGCCCGCGTGGATTAGCAGCGGGCCTCGGTAGGAAGTTTGCCAGACCCTGTTCTCGACATCCTTCTTGCCCATCACAATTAAGGTTGCCCACGGTTCCCAGATGCTAAGCGCCTTGCTGGTAGGCAATTTCAGAGCAGATTTTGCCATATTATCCTCGCTGAGTATTGATAAATAGCGTCGTCGCCAAGCTTCTAAATGACTCCTCGGTTTCGACCAGTCCGGCAAATTCAGCCCTAGCTGTTTCCAGGCAATATTTGAGGAGCTTGACGTTCTGCTCGACTTTGGCGGCGATCGTCCGTTTCTCCTCTAGCGTCCAGCCGCTCGGGGTTTCGCCAAATGGCGAATTCGCTGGAGTTTCCCCAATTGGGGAATTCTCCACTAGCCGGTGGTTGCCCTTGTGGTCTTTGGCTAGCTGGACGCGATCGCCCCGGCGGATTCTTCTAAAGGGTGGGTAGTTAGGAGGTCCCCAGACTGTCACTTCTTCCCCAGTTGGGGTTGTGAAGACAGCGTTAGCTTTCTCGCCAAATTTGGTTTGAATCGCCTTGCCAGGGAATTTACAGGTTGCTTCTAGTAGTTGCATGGCTAGAATTCCTCATCATTGCCGTAGAGCCAGGTGCAGTCTCCCGGATCTACTGTCCGATGCCGCTGGCCCTTGTCGTCGAAATAATAGAGATTGCTAATCCATTGGGCGCGGGCTGGCTCATAGCCGCTCATGTAGGCCACGTTGTCGGGATGCTCTGAATCTTTCCCGTCGTGGCCGTCTGTTTCGCCAGAAATACGCCATTCATCTGCGATCGCAGCCTGTAAGCCGCGATATTGCTCGTCAGCAATTTCAGCCTCAAAAGGTGTCATTCTTGAGTTACTCCTTGGATATTGGGGAGATGCCCTTCAGCTATCGCTTGCAGGCTGGCTGAGGGGCTTTTGCTTTAGCTAGGCTCTATTGCTTTGCTTGATATCTCATTGTAGCAAGCTGGCTACATAATGTAAATAGCTAGCTAATCTTTAGCTTTGTAAACATCAAATGTAATTGACAAGCTGCATTAAATAGGAGAAGATTTCAAGTAGCCCTTTGGCTACCGTTGCAGTTTCTTTATTACTGAAGGATGCTTATGAAGGGAGTTTCAAAACATTCAGGGTCTATGATTCGTTGGCGCTTGCGGGTGCTGATGGCAGAGCACAATATCGGGAATAATGACCTGGCAGAAATGTCGGGCTTGCACCGCGTTACCATCTCCAAGCTCAAAAGGACTGATGAGCTGAAGCAGATTACTGGGGAAACGCTGAATGCTTTATGCAATGCGTTAAATTGCTCACCGAATGATTTGATCGAGTTCAGACCAGATGAGCCGGTGGCCTCATGAGCACCCAAAAATTTAGTGCCATCATTCACCGAGAAGATGACCTTTACGTTGCCGACTGTCCCGAAGTGGGGACAGTCTCCCAAGGAGAAACCGTAGAGGAAGCGATCGCTAACCTTAAGGAAGCAACCGAGCTTTATCTTGAGGAGTTTCCACTGCCTGCTGAACACCCGATACTAACTACGTTTGAGGCCATCTGTGCCTAAACTGCCGAGGGTTTCTGGGCAGAGGGCAATTCGAGCACTTGAACGGCTGGGCTTTCGGCAAGTACGACAGAAGGGGAGCCATGTAGTCCTTAAAAAGCAGACTCCTGAGGGTGAGATAGGCTGTACCGTTCCACTTCACCGGCGCGACCTAGCAGTGGGAACGCTCTCAAGCATCTTGAAGCAAGCCCAAGTTGGTCCTGAGGAGTTTATCGAAAACCTGTAGCGATCGCAGTTAAAGGAGGGGGGATGACTGGTGACCAGCAGTACATCGACAACATCGACTTTGACAAGTGGACTAAGCGTGAGTTTATCGAGACGATGCCCCTCTGGCCTTGTTTAACAACTAAGACAACTCCAGAGGGACAAAAAGACTTTCTTAAAACACTGCAGAACCACTACCTGGGGCTATCTACTTGGCTAACAGCCTACGAGCTAGGCAAGGGAAGACTTCTCTCGGAACTGCCCTTTTCTCCTCTGAGTCAATGGAAGCCGTTCGCGGACCTATCAGTAGCTAGGCTGAACTTTGCCAAGCAGATTCATCCAAAGCTTGAACTGGCGCAGAAGTTTGATAACTTCGAAGTTCTTTGGGGATTGTGGGAGTACAACATTTTCGAGCATTACCTCCGTGCCGGTGGTTTGAAAGGAAACCCTACGACCAACGAGGCGGGTCGAGTTATGAGCAAGTCTGATTGGATGGTTCAGGAAAACCAAATTATTAAAGCAAAACATCGAAGGCTGGAAACGGGGGAACCTTACGACGGGAAAACCATTGCAGACTTTAACTGGAGAGAGCATTTCTACGACCTGCTGCTTCAACAAGCAGTTGACCTTGCCACAGAAGAGGATGACGAAGATCTCGGACATCATTGTAAACAGTACCTTGATGCCAGAGCTAACTTCAGTCGGATTGTATTCAAAGGGGAGCACTGCAAAAACTATCAGATCCTGTACCTGCTTTCTGACAACAGCAAATTGCGAACTACAGGCAAAAGCAAAAAGAGTAGTAAGCATAGAGGCTTTGCGCCAACCCGCCCCAGAGGGCGACCAATAGGCTCAAGGAATCAAAAAGGATGTAAAGAAATATGAAATAATCCCCTATGCTATCCAAACCAGGGAGCACCTATTTTTCCATGCTTTGATGTTGTAATACGCGCTTCTGGAGGCTGCCAATGGCACAACTTACGGTCCTTGTCCCCTTTCGAGTCAGTCCTGAAGATGCGACTGTTCTAGATGCAGAGGTACAGTCTCAACAGTCAACTCGTTCCAATATTCTACGGACCTTTATCCGTTCTCTCGATACCGCCACAAAGCAAGAAGCCCTACAGAAAATCTAATTCTGTAGGGCTTCTTAGTTTATAGTTCTCAAGCCCTCAAACAAAGACAGACTGCTTGCAACAGTCTGATCTCTAAAAGGCTTGAGTCTTAGTCCCACCCGAAAACGGTTCCAAAGTTTGAGAAGCGGAGGACCGGTTTCAGGGCCATACCCAGCTTTCGCTGGATACTTCTATACACATGCTAGACAAACAAGACTTTAAAGTAAAGACCCTTACACCCCAGTCTATCACTGAGAAAGCCAAGACCAAGTGCAAGACTAGAGACGACCAGTATCAGAGCTTACTCAATAGGCTTGCACTGAGCAATCGAATTCTGATTGCTGAGCCTCTAACAGGTAGCAAGGCAATCGACGAAGACCGCTACCAGCTCACCGTTAATATCAAGGTTCCCGGACAATGGACATGCGGTGAAATCCAGAAGGTTTTAGAGGTTACAGAGGATTGGTCCTGGAGAGGGGTTTTAGATGCAGCAACTCTAGCGGAGCTTGAAGCCTTGCTGGATAGCGTTGCCTCGCGGGAGGTAGCAGAATGATTGCAGCCCTCGACCAGTGCCAGGACCACCGGCCAGACTATATTGAAGCGAAACATTGGCAGGAGTGGCTTGATAGCGGGGTTAGCCCTCAAATCATCGCGGCCACCGTGCGATCGCTCGTGGATGATGAAGTTTTTGATTACCTTTGCTACTCACCCGACCTGGAACGCTCTAACCCAGGGCGCTTGGCTAACAAATACATAAACCGCTACCAGGGTTTAGGCGGTTGGTGGGGGGCTGGCTTAGATCCACTCGATGATTGGAAGCCGATGGTCTGGGGTTGCCTCAAGCCTGACACCCCACGGCTTGGCTTTGACAACGGCAAGCAAGTTAAGTACGAGAGTCCAGCCAAAGTGAAAACAAGGGCAATCTTTGTCCCGGTCCCTCTAGAGAACGGGATAGCAATTGCCCAGAAACAAGGCAAGGAGCGTGATTATGTCGAAAGGGTTTGGGATTCCGTTGAAGAGAGTAGTGGACAACCCGCGACTGCCGAAGCGAAAGCGGAGGTTTATCGCGCTCTTGATGGAGGACAACACCCAAGGGCTTGTGAACTACTTCGCAGAGCACTCCATCAGCCCAGAGATCTGCCTACTAAGCCTGGGACCGCTGATCTACGAGGAACTGGAGGAACTGCGGCAGTACGGAATCAACCCGCGATCGCTAAAGATGGATGTGACGCTGCCATGCCCAGCACCTTGCCAGGAGGGGGATGTCCATCCCCTGGGGCTATAAGAGCAGAGGGGCGCATTTTCTGGCAGTGGGCCTGGGAACGCAATATCTCGGTTGTTGTTGTCGAGGGAATTAAAAAGGCAGCAAGCTTAATCGCGGCTGCCTATGCTGCGATCGCATTGCCTGGAATCTTCAACGGCTACCGCAGTAAGGATGCACAGGGCAACCCTATCAAGCCCTGCCTCATTCCTGAACTCCAATTGTTCGCCACACCGGGCCGCCAGATTCACATCTGCTTCGACCACGACTCAAAGCCTCAGACAGTTAAGCAGGTCGATCTGGCAACCTCCAGGCTCGGTAAGTTGTTCGACCAGGCCCGCTGCCAGGTCCGGGTGATTGAGTTGCCTGGACCTGAGAAGGGTGTCGATGATTTCATTGTTGCCAGGGGCAAGTCAGCCTTTCAACAGCTTTATGATCAGGCATTAACCCTGGACACTTGGCGTGTTCGGCAGTACACGCGGCTAACCTACCCGGCAGCTCTCACCCTGAACCAGCGCTATCTGGGTGAGCTGCCCATACCTGACAAAGCCAAACTTATCGGGCTGAAGTCTCCCAAGAACAGCGGCAAAACTGAGTCTCTAGTACCTATCGTCAAGCAAGCACTCCGGGATGGGCAGTGGGTACTGCTAATCGGTCATCGCGTCCAGCTAGTGCGGGCAATTTGTCAGCGGGTCGGAATTGATTACATCACCGAGGTTAAAGACTCGGAGACAGGCAAGATTCTAGGCTATGGTCTGTGCGTTGACTCGTTGCACCCGACCAGCCAGGCTCTCTTTAGTGCTGATGGCTGGCACGATGGCGTTGTGATCCTGGATGAATCAGAACAAGTTATCTGGCATACTCTCAATGCAAACACCGAGGTTCAGCGGCATCGGGTACCTATCCTAAGAGAGCTGAAGCAACTCTTAACCAATGTCTTAAGCAGCGATCGCGGTCGAGTCATCCTCAGCGATGCCGACCTCAGCGACCTATCAATTGATTTTGTGAAAGGTCTTGCCGGGGCAAACATTGAGCCGTGGATTGTCCTGAACACCTGGAAACCGAAAGAGCCCTGGACGGTCCATCGCTACAACCAAACAACGCCGGTTGAGTGGCTTGCTGCCCTTGAAGCAGATATCGCAGCAGGTGGGGTGCCGTTCATTGTTACTCACGGTCAAAGAGCAAAATCCAGATGGGGAACCAAGACCCTTGAAGCTAGGCTAAGACAGTGTTTCCCTGAGAAGAGAATCTTGCGGATTGACTCTGAAAGCATCGCAGACCCGAATCATTCGGCCTTTGGGTGCATCAGCCAGCTCAACCAGGTTTTAGCCGGGTATGACATTGTGATCGCCAGTCCTTCGATTGAAACTGGGGTATCTATCGACCTCCGAGGGCACTTCACCGGCGTCTGGGGCTGCCTCCACGGTGTAACGCCAGAGAACTCTGCTCGACAGTCGCTGGCACGTCCGAGGGAGGCTATAGACCGTCACCTATGGGTGGCTCCTTATGGCCTGGGGCAGGTTGGTAACGGCTCAACTTCACTTAAGTCATTGCTTGCGAGTGAGCATCAGCAAGCCAAGGCAAACCTTCACTTGCTACAGGATGCCTCACTGTTCCTGGACGATGATGAAGAACCTAATATTGACCCTACGGCTCTAAGCGTCTGGGGCAAAATGGCCTGCCGGATTAATGCCGGGATGGTTGCCTATCGGCAGTCTGTTTTCGACGGGTTACGAGACGAAGGCCACAACATTGTTGAGGCAGAACTTATAGGCATCAACACCGAGGCACTGTCTGACGACCTAACCAAAGTTAGAGATCAGAACTACCAGAGTGAATGTGCAGCGATTACTAACTCTAAGGACCTCACCGCCATCGAGTACGACAAGCTATCCCAGCAACGGGCCAAGACACCCGAGGAGCGGTTGCAGGAGCGCAAGTACAAGCTGAGTCAGCGGTATGAGGTGCCAGTCAACCCTGAACTGGTAGCCAAGGATGACGTTGGCTGGTATTCCCAGATTCGACTGCACTATTACATGAGCGTGGGCAAAGAACACCTCAAGGCCCGCGATCGTAAAGCAGTTGAGTCTGTAGCCCATCAGGGCAAGACGTGGCTACCAGATTTCAACAACTCCCAACTAGGGCTTGCTATCGGCATCCTGGAGCGGCTAGACC
>JBGTDT010000093.1:0-1565 GCA_041748155.1 Thermosynechococcaceae cyanobacterium
GGGGATAATACTAATCTTTTGCACCGGGTCATAATCCGGCATCAATGCCCCAACCAGCGCGTGACCTGATTCGTGGAATGCCACCAGGGTTTTGCGCTTTTCGCTCATCACCCGATCTTTCTTTTCTGGACCGGCCAGCACTCGATCAATAGCATCGTTGATCTCATCCATCGAGATCTCTGTGAGATTCCGGCGGGCGGCTAAAATCGCTGCTTCGTTCAGCAGGTTGGAAAGATCAGCCCCAGTGAAGCCAGGGGTCCGGCGAGCAATCTTCTCCAGATCCACATCCTTAGCCAACGTCTTACCCCGGGCATGAACATGCAAAATCTCTAACCGGCCCTTGTAGTCAGGTCGATCTACCACCACCTGACGGTCAAACCGGCCTGGCCGCAACAGAGCTGAATCTAGAACGTCTGGGCGGTTCGTAGCTGCAACAATAATAATCCCATTGTTGCCCTCAAAGCCGTCCATTTCAGTCAGCAACTGGTTGAGGGTTTGCTCTCGCTCATCATTACCACCCCCTAGACCGGCTCCTCGCTGGCGTCCGACTGCATCAATTTCATCAATGAAGACAATACAGGGGGCATTGGCCTTGGCTTGTTCAAACAGGTCTCGCACCCGAGATGCACCAACCCCGACGAACATTTCCACAAACTCAGAACCGGAGATCGAGAAGAAAGGAACCCCTGCCTCCCCGGCCACAGCTCTAGCCAGTAGCGTTTTACCGGTTCCGGGAGGGCCTACCAGCAGAACTCCTTTGGGAATCTTCGCCCCCACAGCAGTGAAGCGATCAGCATTTTTGAGGAAGTCAACCACTTCGCTCAGCTCCAACTTCGCTTGCTCAATCCCAGCAACATCATTGAAGGTGACTTGGGTCTGAGGCTCCATTTGGACTCTGGCTTTGGACTTACCAAAGTTTAGGGCTTGGTTGCCAGGACCACTCTGGGCTCGTCGGAGCAGGAAAAAGAGACCTACTAGGAGTAACACTGGAAACAGCAAACTACTGAGGGCTCTAAACCAGAAACCATCATCACTTTGAGGCAGAACAGAAATATCAATATCGTTTTTTTGCAGAAGGTCGATTAATCCAGGATCATTTGGTAGGTTGACCATCACCCGAGTCCCTTCCTGAGTTACAACCAGGGCCTGACTCCGGTCAGTGCTAATACTGACCTTCTCTACTTTATGTTTGTTGACCTGATCGAGAAGCCGGCTGTAGCGCCACGTCTCTCTCGACTGAGGTTGTCGATCAAAAAAGGCAGTTGCTAAGGCAACCACCACGATCGCTAGAAGGACATACAGTCCTGCATTTCTCCACCGCTTGTTCACTGGGCTTAATCCTCCTATGGCTTAGGATGTGTAGCGCTTGAGCTTGTTTAGATAAACTGCTTACTTTAGTATTAACTAATGTTAACGTACGTTCACAATCCCCTAGTATTCATTGATTTGAAAAAGTCCCCTGAATTGCTTAAAACCTTTGTGAAAGGGATCATAGGATAGCCTGTCGCGCTCCCTGAGAACGGTGTGAATTGGCACCACTTCCATCACGCTGTTGGTATAGGCGA
>JBGTDT010000094.1:0-32343 GCA_041748155.1 Thermosynechococcaceae cyanobacterium
AATCAGGTTGAGCGTTGTTTCAATCGGCTCAAGCAGTTTCGTCGCATCGCAACTCGCTATGAAAAGAAGGCTGAAAACTACCTTGCTATGCTGACTCTAGCCTCTATCTTGTTGTGGTTGTAGTTTTAAAACACTCCCTAGTCTTGATCCGATTAATGCTCCGGCGATTAGCGAAAAACCGTCGAACCTGGCAACCTAAGACTGCTTAAATAACATTTACAAACACTTTCTAACGGCTAAAACACAGTTGATACACATTGAGCGTCATCTCGGCGACGCGGTTCCAGCTCCAATGTTGAGCCAATCGGTAATTGTGTTCACCCATAGATTGTAGCTCAGCCCGATTCTGAAGGGCACAATTTAGGACCTGGGATAAGCCTTCTTCCTGGTCTGGGTCATAGAGAAATGCTCCCGAATCATCGAGCAGGTCACCAATACAGCCCTTGCGGGGTGCAATACAGGCTCGACCAAAGGACATTGCCAAGACAGCTGAGCCCGAGGTCAAGATGTCTCGATAGGGCATGACAACAACATCACAGGCATTCATGTAGACTTGTATTTGATCATCAGCGACAAAGCCGGGTATAAACTTGATGTTGTCCTTGCCTGCAATCTGCTCTTTGATCTGTTGCCCAACCCTGTCATTTGAGGGCTTTCCAGCAATCACCAGTTGCACGTCGTCTTGATTAACTTGCTTAAAGACATCGATTAGATTGGGTACCCCCTTGTAGGATCGGATCGCCCCAAGGAAAAGCAAAACAACGCTTGGATCTGGAATTTCTAGGGTTTTACGCGCTACCGCTCGAATAGTGCTGTTCTCGTAACAGTCAAGATAATTTCCATGGGGCACTACAAAGATCTTGTCGATGTTCTTCAAGTGGAATGCTTTAGCAACTTGCTGCTTTGCTGTCTCGCTATGGGCAACAACTCCGTAGGCGAGCTTAGCCACAAGGGTTCTAAAGATTCGATCTAGTACTAGATATCGATTTTGGTGATTCTTAAGATTGTGGGCAGTCCAGACGATCTTGATGCCCATCAATTTCCAAATAAGCAGTTGAGTGCACGACCTAACCCACTTGCTGACAGAACTTAACCTACCAGAGGATAGGAAGAATGGGTACAGCGCGTGCAGGTGTAAGATATCTGGTTTCGACTGCCTGATTGCAGTATTTAGAGACTCTAGATCCTCAGCCTCTTCCACCTGGACTCCCAGCTTCTCCAAGTGCTCAGCCAGTAGGTTTTGATAAGGGTTAGTAGACCAGCGGGGCCAGATAAGCACCTTTAAGTTACTTGTGTCATTTTCTTCTTTATCTCTTGTCAGTTGCACAATTTGGCTCATCCAGCTCGATTTCCTATAAGCATTTGCGAATGCACTGCTTTTACCCCCTGTTTAAATTGCTTGTAGAATTTCTAGCCTATGATTTCTGAGATAATGTCGAAGTTACTGGCTGCGTCCTGCTTCACCTTTGGTAATACTTCGTTGAGTTGACTGGCTACTTTGTGACGCTGGTGCCAGGCAGAACCAATTGTGGCGCAGGCCCCATCAGCCTCAAGAAACTGGTGAATGGAAATCAGCAACCCGTCGTGGAGTAACTCAGTTCCCAGGAGGTTAGTCATGATCCCCTCAGCCTTGATTGAATAGCCGACGGCAACCGTACAGACACCACTGGAGAGCCCAGCGATCGCGGCGTGCATTCGCTCAGCAACAACCATATCGCAAGCACCAATCAACCCCTTGAACTCTGAAGCGGAGTGGTCTGCGCCAGCCAGCCGAACCCGTGGGTCAAAGTCAAGGATTCTCAACAAGCTGGTCGCCAGGATTCGATCGTCATTGCTGGCAGAGATCTCCTGGACGTGGGGGATGACAAGCACCTGGACATCAAGTTCATCCAGGATAAAGTTGACAACCTGATACCACGCCTTCAAATGCCTGTCATAGTCGCAATCAGCGTAGCGGCTGATGCCCTGACTGGGGGCGATCGCAACCACTGGACGATCACTGGTGATGCCGTAGGCACGAAGTAGGTCAGTCACCTTCTGAGGTGGCGGTGGCATCAGCAGAAAGGCCGGGTCAGCAGTCTGTTTAACTAAGGCTGTTGGCAGTCCCAGATCTCTAGTTACGTAGTCGTAGGACAACTTTTCTCGAACCGTGACTATTTTAGAGCGGCGGGCCACCCGCAGCCATGCCTCAACCTCTGCATCTGTTTTGAACGGGCCGATAGACTGGGCGAGAAAAGCGATAGGCACACCAGCATCTAAGGCCAATTCCAAGGGCCGCAGGTGTCGAGAAAGCCCACCGTAATCAGAGCTAAACACGTCCCCCCCGGAAGCGATGACGATTGAGGCGCTATCAAACACGGATGCGATCGCCTCGGAGCTAGGAGCACGCCGTTTATAGAATTGTGAGAACTTAGCCCGTAGTCGCTGGAAGCGGTTTTGAGGAGAACTTCGCAGGGAGCTATCGACTAGGTTAGTACCGTACTGCTGTAACCGGAGTCCGTCATAGTCTGGCGTTCGAGTGAGAACACTCACAGCTAGGTCAGGCTGGCGTTGGCGTAACTGCTCGATAGTTGGCACAACCAGCGCTTCAACCCCCCGGTTGCGTAGCCCGGTGATTCCTGTAATTACTGCTTTCATGAAATGCTTTTCTCCGATAGTGTGGCAAGTCATCGATTGACTAACAGCTACCCGAACTCACGCACCCACCAGTAGGCAGGCTTCATATGCACTCTTCCACTAACCTCTACAGAGGCCGCTAGGAGAATGTGTAAGTCTAATGCGCCAGGATGAGACAATCGGTCTATCTTATCGACAAAAGCTTAGTGTTTCTAACACCAAAATTCTAAAGTTTCCAACATTCAGATATTTCCTGAACTACCATGCAGAACTTGATTCATACTCCAGCTTTATCAACACGTCATTGTAATTCTCTTTAAACAGCCTTGTATGCTCTTCACCAAAGTGATTCTTCCAATCTCCAGGCATCCCCTTACGGTAGTGATTTTTCAAGTTTTCCTCGCCCGTTTTTCGACCCCCCGACTTTCTAGAGAAGTCGTTTTTGTAGATGATACCCAAGAGTTTCTCCGCTGGGATTTTATCTAAAGGAGTACGTAAAGGTACAAGCCTTTTTTTATACAAGGAATTTGTCAATGTTGGTAAAAAGTAAGGAATTGTGGCTTTTAGTCCAAACCCAGACTCATCTAGAATCCTTAAATGTTTGAAAATTTCAAGGAATTTTTTGTAGGGATTACTGATAACGTCTTCCATCTTCAATTCTAAAATATTTGAAGAGTCGTACTTCCAATTGTACATGTCCTCAAGAAACCGCCGACAAAACTCCATTTCCAGTAGTAGCCCTTCGTTCTTAGGTAGTTTTTCTAACTTTTCTCGGTGGTCAGTCAGGTCTCTCCAGTTATGGGTTGAATGACTATAAAGATGCGAGAAATAGGCTGAAACGATCAGATCTCTTGGATCTCTGATTATATGGAAACCTCTCAAGCTATCTAGATCTTCTACCTGCTTGAACTTGGCATTCGAATAAATCAGAAAATCTACTTTTCTTTCATTTACAAATTCTGTTAAGTTAAAGTCAAACATCTTTTCGTTTGAGACATAACTATGTCTCAAGCCCATAGTCGTGCATACATTTTTAACTATATTACTTACCCAAGTAGTAGCTGCTTTGTGGTGTCCAAAGTAAGCTAGTAAGTGTCCAGTTTTCATTTCCTCCAGTTCCTCCAATTTACTATTAGAAAAGCACCTCCACTAACTCAGATTGAAAAGAGAAAGAGAAGCTGGGATTGCAGAATAAGGGTGAAATGTCCCTAGATAAAAATCTACCTAAGTTAGCCTGAGCAGTTAATTTAGTTGACGAAATGTATTTGCTAGCAATCCTAATGGCACTAGAGTGCCAAAACCCGGTACTTGATGCAGCCCTGTAATCGACCCGTGCGCCAGGCAAGTGTCCGCACCCACAAAGCGCGCTCTTCCTTAGAAAACAGTTGTGGCAAGTGCTTCAATAAACGCAGCCAGGCCTTCACACCTTCCTTTGGTGAAAGTTTGGGCATACCTAATGATCTATATTTCTTATACAAGAGGACGTTGTATTCTCCCCAAAGGCGCATCTGTTGGTAGAGACCTTTTATTGTGTGCCGGAAGCGGTAGTGAACCACTGCCTCTGGCACAAAGTGGAGTTCTGTACCTGCAAGTTGGATTTTCCAGCAGTAATCAGTGTCTTGAAGCTTAAGCATCGTTTCATCGAACCCACCAATAGCTTCATGAACTGAGCGCCTAACACCAAGGGTACTACTAGACGCGTAGGGTAGGTAAGGGGGATAGCTATATTCTTGAAGTCCAGTTAGCTGAGCTAACTGTGCTCGCCGACGGTACTTGAGAGTCCAAGGTTCGTTAAGCTTCTTGTACTCACGTTGGCAAGCAATGAAGTCGTACTTAGCGAGCGCCTTACCCATAGCTGCCACCCATCCAGGTGCTAGCTCATCGTCGGCATCACAAAATGCGAATGCCTCGCCGACAGCAGCCAATGCGCCAACATTTCTAGCATGTGCTGCTCCTTGCTGGTCAGATGAGTCGACAATCTGTAGATGAGGCATTTTCTCCTGATATTGCTTTGCGATCGCAACCGTCTCATCCGTTGAGCCGTTGTCGGAGACTATAACTTCCCAAGGTTCAGACCAATATTGGTTTGCAAGGGCCTCAAGTTGAACGGCAATAGTGTCAGCCGCATTGAAACAGGGGATAATAACGCTTAGCTTCATAAATCCTCTCTAGTGCTATCTGTACAACTGCTGTGGGGGCTTTTGTCGAAGCAAAGAGATCGCTGCATGTACTCAGTACTTTTTGACGAGTCTGCCCTTCCTCTCTCACAACAACTCCAGGCGCAAACCTGACATCCTCCCTCTATACTCGGCTTATGAAGGGGGGTTCGAGCACAATAGAAATTACATTTATCAACACTGCTGGTTCAGGTAGGGCTCACTGATCGCTCTCGCTTTAGTTGTTGACACACTCCCTAAATTAGTAATTGCCGATAGATTTCAACTAGCTCATCATTAAGCTTGTTTAAATCGTAGTGCTCTATTACGTATGCACGACCTGAGCGACCCATTTGAGGCCACACTTGCGGATTCTCAATGAGATACCCCAATTTATCGGCTAAGGTATCTACATCCCGCTCGGGAACCAGAAAGCCTGAATTACCGTCTTCAACCAGTTCAGGGATGCCGCCGTGTAGAGTGCTGATGACAGGCAAACCCATCGCCATCGCCTCTTTCAATGTATTGACGGGGGCATCCTGATCCCCATCTTTAGCTGTCACACTTGGAGCAATAAAGATATGGGAGTTGTTGAGAATTTCGATAATCTCCTGCTGCTGTTTCCAGCCGAGCAACTTCACTCTGTCGCCAACCTCCAACTCCTGAATCAGTTGCTGAAACTCTTCTCTCAAAGGGCCATCGCCAATGATGTTGTATTCGATGTTCTGGTTACTCCTGGCTACCTTCGCAACAGCGCGAATGCTGTACTCTATCCCTTTTTTCTCAACGAGGCGACCAGTTGTTGCAATGCGGATCCAGCCATCTGGATGCAAAAGACGGGGCTTAAAGACAAACTTATTGGAATCGAGACCTGACCGATGCACAACCACCTTCTTCTCATTACAACCTAGTTTGAGCAGTCTGTGTTTGAAATAATCACAGTTCGTTAGGAAGAAGTCTCCCTTGTCAAAAAGTTGATTGTAGACGTCAGAGCCATGCTGGTGAATATATCGGCTGATATCGAAACCACGAAACGACGTCACCAACTTACCCCTGAGAACACCAATCCTACGAAGCAACATGGCCTTGGGGCCGAGTGGCCCGAACTGACAGTGAATAATATCGTATGATTCCTTGGCCAGTAGCTGTACAAGACCTTTCAGCACACGCAAAAAATAATCTGCCGATAGCTTAGGATCAACAAAATAGTAGGTGCGATTAAGAAGACAATATTTTTCTACATCTGGATGCACCTTAGAAGTATCACCCGGCTGGTAAGCGTAGATGTCAACTTCATGACCACGATTAATTAAACCAACGATTTGATTCAAGATGAAAGTTTCTGATAAAAGGGGGAACCGCACTACAATAAAGGCTATTCTCATAGCAGTTTTCTCCTAACGCTACTAGTTACTTTAATCATTTTTAAATAGTCTTTAACTGTTTGTGGCGCAAACGTCCAACTTACGTAACTTCCTGTAACTCCTGAAAGCTTCTGGAGAGCCTTGATTTATTGAGTTTTACTCATTTGTTGTAAGGAGAAGCGCAAGTTATTTAACGCTCAACTTGAGTTGGTGAAACTTCGTGCAGTTTGATAAGTTTCTAATACTCACAGTAACTTTAACGCATGCACTTCTCCAAGACATTTGAGGATAGCTTAGAGTTTGTTTGAAGAAAGCGGCTCCTTTCAGGACTAAGCCGAAAACTCAGCGGTACATAGAAAACTTTCAACTTTCTTGCTAGCACTGGCTTGAAGTAGTACCCCGAAAAGCGAAGCTGCTGAAGAATAGAATTTTTTAGCAGACACGTTAGTTTGATCAATCCACTGGGTACCTTGTAGTTGTACTAAGCTCTAACTGGGTAAATCCCAGTTAGAGCTTAGCTTTTTATAAACTACTTGGGGGGAAACAAATGGAAAGATCTTTGAAGTTTATTGCTATAGGAACGTCTGCTTTTATTTCATCGTTTAGTTTTAGTAACGCCCTTGCACAGGAGCAGAATGTATTTGAGTATCAATTTACAAGTCTCAAAAGCCTTAATCAGGACGCGTGCTGCTCTCATTCTCAAAAGATTGTGGACTCACCCGCACGTGAGGGAAATACCTCGGCTCGGTTTGAGTTGCGTGCATCTGATCCCGAGTCGGAAGGAGGTCTTAGAAGCGAAGTAAATTTTGGACGAGACCTTTTACCGAATCAATCTGAACGCTGGGTGGCTTTCAGCACGTATCTTCCGACTGATTATGGATCACCCACTGATAAAGCCACTTTTATGCAGATGAGACCAAAAACTGGTGGACCAGCAGTTGGCTTATATGCAGAGGACGGGAGGTTTGTCATAAGGACTCGAACAGGCAGTGGCAGGTCTGTGAACAATAATGAAAGCGACAATAAATATTTTGATGGTGGAAAGGTAAGTTTTAATCAGTGGATTGACTGGGTATACCATGTCAAGCTCTTCAATGACGATCGCGGACTTGTTAAAGTCTGGAAAAATGGCGTCAAGGTAATGGAGTCTACACAACCCATTGGTTTTGATGAGAACGATGGTCTTTCACTAAAGCTTGGAGTTTACAGTAACAGGCTCAGAGACAGCAATAGTGAAAAAAGAGTAGTGTATGTTGACTCGCTAAAAGTTGGCAATGCAGATGCCAACTACCAGGATGTTGCCCCCGATAACTCATCCCGGCCAGACCCTTCTCCAACACCAAAGCCTGAACCAAAGCCAGAGCCAGGAGTAAGCAAAATATCTGAGAACTTCTCATCGTCTTCTGCATCGACGAGGTTTATAGAGGTATCTGGACGTTGGAGCATAGAGAATGGGAAATATGTACTTAGCGATCCTCTAACTGAAGTAGTCCCTGCAATGGGAAATATTTCTGTTCACAAGATGCCAGTAAAGGGAAACTTTATTCTCACAGCAGAGGCAAGTGTAGCGGCAACTTCAAGTAGCTATGATGACTTCTCAGTGATATTTAACTACAATGCTCCAGATGACTATTATTTTGCTGCCTTCAGTGAAAATAAAGACCCCAAGGTGAGTGGGATCTTTAAGTACTCAAAGGGACGACTGACTCAACTTGCCCGCTTCAGCTCATCCATCACCCCCCGCAAAACCTACAACGTCAAAGTTGAAAAGTCGAACGGCACGGTGAAGGTTTATCTGGATGGCAAACTTCAAGGCACTGAGAAGGACACCTTCACTTACGGTCAGGTCGGGTTTGCAACCCGAAACAACGGAGCTACCTTCGATAACTTGACAGTGCTGAAGCAGTAGAAATCAGGATGAGTAGGATCCAGCCAAGCAGGTCGTGCTGGTGTTGAATCAGGGCAGCTAACACGACTAGTGCATGAGTGGAGATACTGGAGAGAATGCATGATAAATGACTAAGAGATGTTTGGTTGCCTTTGACTGTAAAGAAAGACCATTCTCTCCAGACTCCAACCCAGATAAGGTTAACCATGTTGAATATTGCTATGGGTTAAATATTGCTATGGCTGAAAGACTGCAGCGTTTCCCCACAGAGATTATGCTTGCCATTGACTTAAAGAAAGCCCAGTCAGTTGCTCTAAGTTATACTTATTTTCAGAAAAATATTCACGCAGGAACACCCGATCTCTTTCTTGCATCTCTGGAAGACGTCTGTTGTAATCTGCTGTAAATTTATCAACAAGCTCCCTCACGTAGGATGGAGCAAGATAACCAAACCCTGAGTAATTTAAAGTTTTGAACAGCCTGTTGAACTGCCGACCAACAACGTTAACGTATCTTGATCTATTTTTAGCTTCTTCTAGAGAAATCCGAGTATTTTCAGAGTTAATGCCAATAAATTTGAAACAGTCTTTAGCCACTTGTTCAGGATACTCCTTCATATTCTCAAATAGAATGAATAGGAAAGATTCAATTGGAAAATAATTTAGCCAAAGAGCTAGCTGCCCATAGTAGTTACTGACATCAAGATAGAAATAGTCATTTCTTACAGCCTCTCCAAAGCTTCTTTTTTCACGACCATTAGCAAAGTAGTGCCAGTATGCAGAGTATGTTCTATCTATAGGATCTCTGAGGAGGTAGATGAACTTTGCGTTAGGATTGATTGAGTAAACTTTCTTGGGGACGCCTTGTAAGTACGTTTTAGAGTTCCTAGAGTTTTTGCATGCACTAAGTGGCACCATTGAGTAAGTTGTTGATGCATCAATGCAGATAGCATCTTTATGGTTAGAAAATTCGGTTCTATACCAATCTAAACCCTTATGCCAGTAGTACGTGAAAAAGTGCGGTTCTTTAGATTTTGCAACACAAATACTAGGATGTTGAGATAACAAATATGCTAGCGTTGTAGTTCCTGACCTTTGTGCACCAATAAGGTATAAGTCTGGAGGAAACGACACTTTAAGACCCCTCAATTACTGTTAATTGTTAGCTTTTGTGACGCAATCTTTTTTATGTCTGAAGCCTGTGCATGTAGAAAATTTCACAGATCTTTCTAACCGCACACTCGCTTGACCCCTCAGTTAGTCAACAGTAGAAAAATCATTTAGAGCTACTGGAAGTAGGTGAGGCAAGAGGCATTACATTTTCATAGCTTGCGCTAGCATCACCTACCCGTACTTCATCAAAATAAATAACTCGCTCTGTAGTAGTAGAGGCTTCTGGATTACTCTTCCACTGCGCCTTATAAATGCCTAGCTTAAGAAAGGGACCCCTTTTATCGTTATACGTATTGGGACCAGTCCTTTGCACAACCAGCTTGCCATTCTTCCATACCTCAAGTGTGCCATCGGACTTGTGAGACCACCTGGCATGAACCACCCAGTCGGTCCACTGGCCTTTTGCCATAGGACCTAGATCCCATTTCTGGGTACCAACATCTCTGGATGATTGAGTAACAAGTCTGGAGTCCCAACGGTTTTCCAGGATAAACTTGTCATTTTTAGTGCGTAGCAAAAGTGCTGGTCTTCGCCAGTTTTCACCCAAGTCGCCGTCGGGACGATTGTGCCATTGAGTAATGACCTCAGGCACGCGGTCCTTTGTGTACTCTTGAGGAATAAAAACGCTGAAGCCATACCATTGCTCAGAGTTGGCAGGGACAGGTTCTAATTTTAACTCTGCTCGTTTGGTGGGATCACTTTTCCTAAACGTGAATTTAGCAGCGTATTCACCCTCACGAACAGGGGAAGTGACAACCTGAGCTGAGTGACTACAACAAAGTTGTTTGTCCCATCCAGAAAAGTCGCCTGCTTCAAAGTTACTAGTGAAAGTTTTGGACGACTTAGCCACGCTAAATGCCCCGGTACCAACTAGGAGCACTACCCAAGCTGGAATACTCATCAGGGCAAACCATATAGTCCAGTGAGGCCACCATTTATTCCACCCGGAGGTCAACTGTGGTGATCGTTTTTTTTGAGAAATTGCAGAGCTATGTATTGGTTTAATCACAATCCTAACTGATTTAAACTTTAGGTATTTAGAGGTTTTGGTAGTTGTCCAAGTCCTTAATGTCCATGCTAAAACTAAAGCTAATGCTCCTTTAAGTAAGAGTGCAATACGCTCAATCTAATGTTATTTCTCATTCCTCTTCTGTAGTAAGTGATAGAATTATTGGCTGCAAATCAATTTCACAGCTAAGATTAGTGTGAGCAAAAAATTAGCCATCAAAAGTCTGCTGAGGCCAAAAATTTCCTACAAGACGTAAAAGCAGTGCGTCCCAAGAGTGATCTGGTTTACATCTCACGCAATCTCAAGTTTTGCACTTCTTTCTGAGACTCTGGGCTGCTATATCGCGCAATCAAATACTCAGTCAGTGAGGGAGCTTTGAACAGTTCACCCTGCAAGGGAGATGGTCGCTGCTTCACGTATTTGAGCAGTTGATCAAATTTGGTACAGTGATGGATGCCAAATTTCTCTACCGCACGAGCAAATAAAAGCTGGTGGTCATCAACATGCTCTCCGTAGCGCTTTAGCCTGGGCAAGAGTACGAAACGAGTCCCCATACGCATCAGCATACGCGTAGAACCTTGGCCTGCATGAGAAATAACTAGCGAGGCCTGCTCCACAGACGTATGCATCTCATCACGAGTCAGCGAAGCCGCACTTGTTAGAAGGGGATGGCTCAACTTAGCAGCAGAAGTCGCGCCATGCTGAAGTAATACTGGTTCAACAATGATTCCTTTCTCAAGCAATTCCTGTAACCAACTAACTGCTCGGTCAAAGGGAAAAAAGATAGTTCCAAGCGTATAAACAATCATTGAACTAAACCTCCACATTAAGCTTCGGGGCGACACTTGATATATTCACACCGAACCTGCGTTTCGACGCGAAGACTTTGGAGCGGAAAAAGCTACTAAGAAGGCCTAACCGATGTCGTTGCAGCAAGACGAACTAAGGGATAGTTCATAGCCTTGACCTGTCGGCCTCCCTAGGCTTCGTTATAAGCTTCAGCCTGCAGGTCAAAGACCTGAGAGGCTCCCCCTTGTCGGGCTACTGTTTGGTGTCAGACCATTCTTGAGAGTAGAAGAAAATCTAAACACGTAGGAAGTCATGCAACTACACCTCTGTACTGAGCTTTAGGGTAGCCCTCCACACACTCAGGCCATTGGACATAAAATTCGTCTGCCAGGTGGTAAACAAGTCTTCCAGATAGGCTTAAATCACTTGAGCGTGAAATGCTTTCAATAAATACCGTTCTGACACCAAACAACTTGCTGGCCAGTAGAAAGGGCACAGCTAGACTTGCTCCTGTCGAGATAACTAGGTCGGGCCGACTTCTATGCAAAATACAAAAGGCTTTGAAGAAGTTTACTAATGCCCGCCAAAACATTCTTGCCTCTTGCATAACTACCCAATGAACTATCTCTTGCCCACACAATTGCCTAGTGTCAAAATTGGGGTAGGTAACCCACTCTCTAAAGTAGGCAGACCAGAACTTTTTCAATCCCATCATGGTCGAAAAATGGCCCCCAGGATTGCAGACCAATAGTATCTTCATTTTATCTAGTCAAGAGTGAAGGTTTAGATAGGTAAAAAGACTCTAAAACATACCTGTGAAGCGGAAAAAAGTAGGGTAGGAAAACGAAGAATACCAGTTATGAAGATGTATTCGATATAAACTATAGCACTTCAGAGACAGTACACATCTGCGAGATGGTAAACATTAGAATAAAAGAATAAACAGAGATTGACCAACTCAAGTTTTTGCTTTTACAAGGTTGTCGACCGCATATTGGTATACTTCAACATCTGGCTTACATATCTCTCTAATTTCTTCTTTTATCTCTTTGGTTATAATAGAATTTCGGTCTATTTTTGATTTAGGGTTCTGGTTTAATTTCCTAATTATTAATCTTCTTCCAAACTGATCCTCAAAACGACTTACGAAATTTTCTTGATACTCTAAACACCCTACAACACTAAACTTATGTAAATTCTCTTTTGCCCTATTGATTGCTTCTTCAGAAGTATAGTCTCTCTCTTTATTGAGACCACCTATCCACTCTACGTAAGCATGCCCTTGCCTTTGACCACGTGCCGACTTCAAGTGCTCTGTAATTTCCGTATCTATATTCCTATGCCCTCCTTTGTTGTACCGATTGTAGAAATAAAGTGAAATCCATCTTTCCACAGGGTCTCTTAAAACAGTAACAAATGCATACTTGTCGGAAAAATACTGGTAAGCTGCTGCATTGAAGCTAAAGTGTCCAGCGATAAAGTTGATGTGTTCCTGATACATGTAATATAAGAGTAGTTTTTCTCGGAATTCCATCTCTGGAGAAATGACCGCTTTATCAAAAGAAAAATTAGTTTGGTTAACAGCAGTTTGAACAGCATTAAACGACGCCCTTGAATTAAGAATGTGAAATATCTGACGTTGTTTTACGACATCTAAAGTATGGTAGCAGGCCTTAATTGCTTGTTGAATTGATATTCCTCCACATTTATGAATGTGTAAGTAAAAAATTTTTTCTTTTAAGGTACCGTGCAATAAATTATTAGTTTTTGCAACAAGAGCATCGAATATCTTAGTAGCCTTCTCAGAAGAAGGAAGTACCCTAACAAAACTCACCATTAATAATCTCCAAAAAATAAGCGTTGAGCGAATACAAGTCCCGGAGTAGAATAAGTCGAAGTACCATGGCCTAGAAACCGATGTTCTTGGACTAAGTTTGCTAGGCGTAACACCATCAACCGAAAGGTTTATGAGCTACTGTCTATTGATTTTTCTCTCTTAATAACCACCCTATAGTCTATCTAGCAGAAGGAAGTAACTTAGTGCCTAGTTAATACTTTATGGATTCTGTATATCACGCGCTTGTAAGAAGAATTTATTTTGAAGTAGAGCTTAGCTTTGTTCGATTCATTTGCTGCTTTGAACTCCTTGAGTTCTTCTTCAAAAGAAGATCCTTGCCGGTTAACAAGTTCTTCAAATATCTCTTTCGCATACGCGTAGAGCTGAATATCAAACTCATTCAACTCCTCTATTAAACTTAGCGTATCTTTTGGAACATCCTTTGTTAATGTTCGATTTCTAGAAACGTTGTTTTTAACATAGCAAGAAGGAATGTTCCATCCTAGAGCTTTCTTTAAGAGAAGATATGTCTCATCGAATCTCTCTACAAGACCAACAACTTTAAAGTGTTCTCTAAGGTTTTTCTTTGCAAGTTCTAATGTTTCGCTAGAACACTGCTTATAGTATTCTCTATCAATGCTTGGCTCTCGCAACTGGGATTTTAATGTCACTCCAGATAAGTAATTAGTCATACTATTCTGAGCCCCTTTGTACGTTTGGACAAAATCTTTTAGAGTTTTTTCCTTTACGCTATTATTTCTAGTTCGGACAAGATAATAATAGTAAGAAATTATCCGGTCAACTGGATCACGCAGAACTGTCATGTAGGTGTAGGGTTGAAGTAAGAACTCATGTAACCCAAAACCTATGTGGCCGGTGATAAACTTGATTTTCTTTTTTTGAGCTTCAGAGCTGATAAAATTAATTTCCCTTTTTCGAGCTTCAGAGCGGTCAGGTTTTTTTGCTAGACGATAAAACTCAAAGACGTTATTTGGTTGAAACTGATACTGAATTAGGTGCCTCAAGGTAGTGCCTGCTGTCTTAGGAATATGCACAAAAATGACTATTTGTTCTTCCATAAAAGCACTCTTTCTTCGCTTAGTAGACAATTTTTATCTTTAAACTAAAGCTGGCCGATTTCTAATACAGGTGGGTGAAAGCTATCACGAAACTTTTGTGAAAAATAACGGATTGAGGGTACTGCTCTAGCGGTGTTTAATTGCTAATTTTCTCTGGAGCTAGATTGTGCTATCGTTCTCTCTATCATTAGAAATTGCTACTTCTGAGCGACGGCAAGGCCTTCAGCTCCTACCCAACCGCTGGATAGCTAAACGTATTATTGGTTGCAGTGGAAACAATGCTTGAGCAAAGACTATGAAGTGCTCCAGAGACTTCCGAAGCATTTATCTACCTAGCGATGATTCATTTGATGCTCAGAGGGCTGGCATAACCTAGGACTTCTAAAACATCCTCTCAGAATGGGCTACTGTGGTTTTTGTAAGTGAAAACTGCTCTATCCTTCACATTTTCAGGAGACTAGTACCAGTAACTTCATGCAGACTAGTAGGGACGAGACCTGTGATCTCGACCATTCTGAGTGCATAGCCTACCGTGCTGCACTGAGCCTTGACCCAGCATTTGCCCTGAGCAAGAATATTGGTTGTATCTGGGTCAGCAGCGATGCGGACAACTGCTTCGGCGGCAGCTACTGGGTCATCTGGGTGAACAGTCCACTTGAGAGCAAACTGATGCAAGATCTCTCCAATACCACCAGTCTGACTACCAACTACAGGTACACCACAGGCGATCGCCTCAATAACTGTACGACCAAAGGGCTCTCGTGGGGCGAGGGTAACCACTACGTCTGCGTACTTGTAGTATTCCTCAATGACGAAGGTGGGAGGTAGGACTGTAAAGCGGTCTGCCACACCCAGGCCTTCGGCCTGCTCTAGCAATGCACGGGTCCAAGCCCCATCAGGGGAAGAATCCTGTCCAATAACCACTCCATGGTAGTGATGGCCAGTAACCTTGAGCTGAGCCAGTACAGGGATCAGTGCTCGCAGGTTTTTGTCGTTAATCTTATCCGGTTCACGCTTGATACGCGAGGGTGTAAGCATTACCCTCGCTCCAGAGCTGAGAATGGTCTGTAACTCCCTGGGAGGAGGACCAGTAGGGGGACGGTCGTTAAACTGCTCTTGATCTACAGATGGATAGAGAATGCTCTGAACATTCCCTAACCGACCATGAACATGTCCAGCCGTAAAGTGTGAGTTACAAAGGACGCGGGGAGAGAGGCAGGCAAAGGCGAGATCCCTGCTCAAGTTACCAAGCGGATTGTATGAGAGTGCTTGATCCCGGAAGATGTGATAAACAGGACGACCACTCAGGCGAAGTGCTGGTGCCGCCCAGGCGATAATCGGCAACAGCTGACGACCAGTAAAGTTCTCTAGGAGCAAGGGCCAATCCCTTGGCTGCTCACTGACCCACCGAAGTGCTCTCCTGACAAACTGACGCAGATCTTGGGCCTGGATGAGTTGTAGACAAAATCCCTGACCTGCCTGCCGCAGATACTCCTCCAATAACGTACCTGACTGGACTAGGACACATACCTGATCAGATGCACCGCACTGCTCAAACCCCTTAACCATTAAAGATAAAGAGACAGTGATGCCTCCTAGGCTTGTGCAATTCCCTGGCACAACTAAGAGCTTAGGCATAAAGAAGCATTCCTATTAAGAGACTTGGTCGCGGGTCGACGGATTACCATGCATAGTAGGGTGCCTATAGCTAGCATCCAGTGAAGGAATGATACGCAGGAAATTAAGGTGAAAAAGAGCAGTGTTGGGAACCAGCACATAGGTCTACCAACTCGGGTGTTGTAGAACCAGATGATCAGCGATGCCCAAAAAGTCACAAAGAACCCAGTGCCTACCAAGCCCCTTAGGTAAAGCAATTCACCCAGGATAACGCTGTGGGTGCCAATCTCAGGTCCTACCCCTTGCCCTACTGTTGTATAAACAGGCGATCCCACGACTTTATGACCAAAAAGAAGTTTATCTGGAATCTCTTTTAGAGTCTGTTTGTAGACTTCGCCGCGAACTTGACTCGAACCTGGACGAACATCATGTACAGCTGTTGCCGTGCCCGTGTAACCATCGAAGAACATGTTTGTGACTGGGGGAAGCGATAACGTGCCAAAACTAACTGTGGCGACAAAGGCAAATAGGAGCCAAGCGCCCCCAACTTTGCCAGCTGTCAACAAGAAACGAATGAAAACTACTGCTGGAAAAGCCACCCAAACAGAACGAGTTGCAGTCAAACTCAGTAGAAAAACGCAACCTCCAAGTAACAGCAAGGACCAAAAACGGTTTTTGATGTCTAGGGCCAGTAGACCTACGAAACCAATAAACGCAGCGGAAGGTTGATTATTACCAAAGAAAAATATGAAGCGGCCATCACTGTCGTAGAACTGCAAGTAGTTGGCTGAGCCTGCATTACCTATATAGTCTTGGCTCTTCCCTGTCAGCATGGAGTAAAGAGTGCGAGGTGGGTGGTCGAAAGCTCCTGGAAAAATGAATTGAACGACTAGCCAGGACACTAACATCTGAACAACGCTGACTGAGCAAGCCCAAGCAACGACCTCTGTACGAACCTTCACATTGTTGCTCTGGATGTACCAAACCAGGCAAGGAAGAGACAACTCGAAAGACGACTTGACTAAGTAGTTGAGACTCGGACTTCTAAGATCACCCAGAGGTAGATCTATGGATGGGTGGGCCTCAAAGAACAGAAGGAATGTATCTACGAAGCAATATGCATAGAAGGCGAACAAGGCAACAACAACCAAGCTCGGACGCTTTAGATGGAACCCTCCGTATCGTCGCCATTCATAAAGCGCAATGCCCATTAGCAGAAGCAGTGGCATATACTCGAGGAGCCCAACATACCACCAAACTGGTAGCAGAACAATGTTGGCACAGACAAAACGTTCTGCTGTATTTAGGGCGCTCCAGCGAATCCAGGTCCCAGAAAAGAGGCGATTGTCCTCTGCCTTTCGGCCTGAAGAAGATATGGGTTTAAGCAGCTTTGACGTCATTAGTTTTACCACGGAACCTATGCCTCAGCTTCCACCAATTCTCGTTGGCGACCATAGCGGTATCCTTCGGTCCGTGACTCTACAGCATTAACGACTAGACCTGTGATCCGCGCATTGTGCTGTGTGAGTTGCTCAAAGCTGTCCATAACCGAGTAGCGATCGCTGACGCCAGGTCGAACCACAAACAGCACGTCACGCACTACCGCACTTATTAGAGTCGGCTCAATAGCTAGGCTAACCGGGGCACAGTCTACCAGCACATAATCGTAGCAACCAAAGTCCTGGATGGCACTGAGATACCCTTCAAAGCTTCCACGGGCAAAGAATTCGGCAACCTTGTCCTTTGGTATAGCTAGGGCAGGCATCAAGTCAAGACCTGGATGAACAGAAACTGGGGTCTGTTTGCCATTTGCTTCTGTTTTTGTCTTCCAATGTCCCAAACGACGACTCATTCCTGCCTGCTCAAAATCGCCATCCACAACTAGAACCCGAAAGCCAAAGTTTACTAGGGCCAAAGCCAGCCCCAAGGTTACAGTTGTTTTGCCCTCGCCGAATGTTGCACTAGTTACCATTAAGCGTTGGTTCTCCAACATCATGGAACTAACAGATGAAGCCAACCGCTGGAACTCAATTGCAATATCAGCTTCAAAATTCCGTTCTATAGCTGGGTGCTTGAGGCGAGGAATAGTCACCAGTACAGGGAAATCTACCAGCTGTAAATCATTTGAACTCAGCAGGGGTTTGCGAGATTCTAGGAACAACAACACGGCCATGCTGCCAAAACATGAAGCAACCATGCCGCCGAGAACAATCAGCCAACGTTTTGGTGTTGAAGGTGTGGGGTTAGGTGTTGGTTCGTCGAGTGTCTGTACATTGGGGTAGGCGTTGAAGGGACTGGTTTTTGCTTGCTCGATCTGGGCAATGATACCCCTGTGCACACCCTCTGCAACCTCATACTGGCGTTGTAGGTCTGCCAACTCTCCTTGATTAGCAGAAATAGATCTCAATTCAGCCCTGAATTTTTCCTCCTGACCTTGAAGCTGAGCTGCTTGCTGCTGCAGCCCCTTGGCTTCCGCCTGGATCTGACTCAGCTCTGCAATCATGTCAATGCGACTATCCCTGGATCCATCGTTACCTCCCAAAGTAGTATCTACCGCTCTGGCATTAGCACCGGGAATCGCCGTTGCCAACCGCTGATTGAGATCACGACGTAACTCCTGGCGCTCTAGCAGTAGAGCCTGCACCTGCGGACTTTGGTCTGTATACTTACCACGAGCCTGCACAAGAGTGGTCTCAACTTGAGATACTTCCTCTCGAATGGCCTGGTACTCTTTGTTTTCAGCGAGGCGCAGGGAATCGATTGCTTGCTGGGGAGTTGTACGAAGCTGTGCTGCTGCTGCCTTGGCCTGGGTTTCATTAGCCTTAGCCTGAGCCCTTACTGTTGCCTGAGTATTCTCGAGTTCACCAATTGCTGTTATCAGCTCTTGGGTTTGTCTATCCCTGTCAACAAGCCCCGTAGACTGTTGAAACTTTGCCAGAGCATTTTGAGCCTGGGTTAAGTTATTGCGAGCCTGCTCCACCTCTCTCTGGGCAAACTGTTGGCGAACCTCCGTCTCGTTGCGACGCAGTTCGTTCAGCCGCTGTTGATAGACCTCAATCAGATTGGCGGCTCGCTGACGAGCCAGCTCGGGGCTAGAGCCTTCAGCTTCCAGCAACAGGATTGTTGTCTGTTCCTGGGGGGTCACCGTGAACAATCCCCTATAGCTGTTTAGGTTCACGTATAAGCTCCTCTCAGGATCAGCGGCCCAGACCCGATTAAGGACAACGTCACTGGTGAGAATAGCAGACTGAACTTGTAGAGGACTAACTTCCTTGGTAAAGGCTATGCTGCCATTTTCAAGGCTACCTAAGGTCCCCAGATCAGCACTAGAGGCACCTGTCTGGGGAAGATTCAACTGTGCGCTGGACGTCCACACTGGGGGAGAGGTCCTATCTGCATAGACTGTGGCGGCATAAATTGTGGCGGCCAGCAAGACAACGTTCAACCCTAGCAGGGGCATCCAATGTCTGCGGATGATCGATATTATCTGATCCATAGAACTTGACCCAAATGGTGCGTTTTATCTTTCATCAGCCAATTAAATAATTAAGTATGTACTGTAGGTAAAGAGCGTCATTATCCCCCCAAGTTCTGTTGATAGCCTTCACGACTCAGACTCTTACCTGCTATCCTTTCTCAAGGTGAATTGTCACAAAGCTATGCAGCTCTAGTGACCCCGAAACTACTCCTAATCTTCTTAATCCTTCGAAAAGTATCACTTCGCCTAGCGATCCCTACAAACCATAATTTGACGGCGATACTTTTTGGGAAAAGCTTAGGCAGGATTTACTTCTAGGAACTGATTTGATAAGTTTCTAGCTTACGAATCAGTTCTCTCAACACATCTGTTTTTGTCCTTTGAGTCTTTTGGCAGTACGTTTCCAGGGCTTCCATTTCTAGGACTGAAACCTTAAAAGTAATCCACTCTTTTTGATGTTTGTTGAACACTTTCAAGCTTTCAGATGACTCGCTATATTTTTGGTACGCTTATTATGCAAAAATTTCCTATAGATCAGCTAGCCGATGATTTCAGCTTTCTAAGTTACTTGAAGAGCTTTGCACTGTGCAGTCTGACTGATCACAACGAAGTAATACCTTTTCGGACTAGACTCAGATTACGTCTTAACCTTGAAACGTACTACTAAAGAGAGCCGGAGAACATTACCAACGTCAGCGTGCCAGTATTTGGTTAAAGACTCCGTGTTCATAAACCTCAAAAGAGTCTTTTGTTTAATTTATCTCTAACCTAAAATCCTCTAGGAAAGCTGCTACTAAATTGTAGGCCTTCATTTACAAGAAGACATACCTATCGCTCTCTCAAAGAAAGCTAAAGTGCACTCTAGGTGTCTTCTCAAGCTATCCGCAGCGGGCAGGCCGCTGGTGGCTTTACTATGCGATTAGTGGTCTAGCACTGACCCCGTATCAGGAAGCTCTTACTGAAGGCTTTACCCTTGCATTGGGATGGTAATCGAAAAAAATCTATATTGCAACCCCGAAATTTTTAATCAAGACTTCGGCTTACAAACTTTCCTCTTCTTGCGGTTGAAAACTTCCTTAGTAGCTTGTAGCTTTTGTAAGAAGATACACTTATCCTGCTCTCAAGGAAAGCTAAAGTGCACTCTAGGTGTCTTCTCAAGCTATCCGCAGCGGGCACGCCGCTGGTTGACTTTGCTAGTGCAACTCTGGGAAGTAGGACCGTATACCAAAATTATACTGAGGTTTTACCCTTACATTGGGATGGTAATCGAAATTAACCCATACTGCAATCTTGAAATCTGTAGTTTGTACTACAGATTTTCTGTTTCCAGCTAAGAGATATTCTTATTAGTCGGGTGTAGGGATGGATAAACTATCACGTTGATCTGAGCAAAACTTCTGTCTTGGTCTGTGTGTCAAAACTGCTCTTGTGATTCCTCACGGAATGCTACGGATTGACTGTGAGGCTCTATCAAGATTTCAGTAGCACAGGTCAAGGGAAGAGAGCATCGAAGATAGGTGGGGGCTCTCTGACACGTTGTGTTGTTGCTAGTCCTGCAGAGAGCAGAAAGGTTTCCAATGCCCAATAAGCGTAGTAGGCGTAAAAAGGTCCAAAACTTTTGCTGTACGTATTGTGAGAGACGGTTGTGGCGTTTGGGCAGTTCCAAGCACCACTTGTTTTATCGAGAAGCATCGGAGATCAAACAGCATCTCAACATTCCCCGCAAGAATGCAATCTTTCTGGCTGCTAAAGGTGTTTACATTGACCACAACTCCTGGATTGAAGAATTTTTCTGTGGGGATCATGGCAAGATGTGGTTGTTAGTCTCCAAGCAGGCTGACGGTTCACTTGCTGCTGTACTTCCGAGTCATAAAGATTGGAGCCGGACCACTGGTACACTCAACCCAGACACACCGAACCCATCAGTCAGTGAATTTAGTTATCGAATGAGTCGCCGGACTGGCTCCCAGTTTGCTGGAAGCGCCAAGACTGGTAGACCTTACTGGGGCGATTAGCTACTCAGCTATCCAGTTGAACAACGCGTCTAGTAGTCAAGCTGGTTGGACGATTTGGGCGATCGCACTCAAAAAGTCCAAAGCTGAAGACTGCCAGCAGCTTTCTGGGGGGTTTGGCCTGCAAAACATCTAGGATACCCAAGGGAAAACTCTAGCTGACCTTCAGGCTTGGGGGAGCTGCGCTCTGGCCAGAGGAGGAGGGGACCAATTCAATATTTTCAGGGGGCCACAACTCACAACCTGGAACTTTGGATTACACTTTGCTTGGACAAAGTGATAACCTGTTCGGGAGAATTAGCTGAGTTCTACTAGGACGACTGAAACATCCGTGGCAATCAGGACAACACTTTTATAGCCTTGGAGGTCATTTTACCTACCGGGTTGTTGGGGCTTGTTGTCGGTTATTTGACCGTGAGCAGCTTCCCTGGCCCTGCTGCCGACTGCAGTGGCGAGGCAAAGAGCCGAGCTGGAGGCGGGTTGGCAGGCGGTTTGTGGTTGATGTTGCCACTCAGAACTACCCATCTTACTGCGTAGAAATTCTGGGACAGGCTAATCTTGGCGAGGCGATCGTGATTACCCTTTACACGGTTAAGCTGACCCGCGCTACTAAGCAGTGGTGGTATTTGAATAAGCTCACACTACTTGAGGCCGAAAGCTCAACTAGAGATCAAGCCTCAGTCCTCGCGACCCAGCAGAAAAATTAAGCAAGGCATCACCTTGGCTGGCCAAGGCTAGCTTTAACAACAAGCTCAACGGTTTTGAGGTCAGCAGAGGATACCAAGACCGAGGGGTAAACTGCATTTCCCCACATTGGGTGCTCAATCACTAAGCATCCCCTTTGATCAGTGAGTTGATAGCCCAAGGAGGACTGGACAACCGCAGTGTCATCGAGCTTCAGATGCCCCGGTTCTGACAGCATTGGTAAGCCAGTTCGTGGATCGAAGAGTTCTGTTAAGTACCCAATACTTCCCAGGGTGAGGGCAATGCTGTACCCAAAACAAAAAAAATTTTCTCGCAACTGATTTTTGTGGTTCTCAGTTTCAGGCGTCTTATCCAGAAGTGCCCACTGACATTGTTGTAGAACTACCAGAACTGATGAGACTGGAACCGGCCACTTCGGGAGAAGCTGGTCTAAGTGAGTGCGAATGAACTCATTGGGCAAATGGACTGAGTACTGCATTTGCATAAAGATGCAAATAGAAGGCTGTAGGGGCTACTTACGATTAAAACTTGTTTTGCCCCAACTTAGCCTCGAACGGCCAAGACATTTACGCTCTGGATTAAGCCGAAGCAGACGTTGTTCGTTGATCCCTGCTTGTTTCCTGCTACGCTCATCCTACTTCTCCTGAGAAACCTCAGTCCAAATATTCCAAAATCGCGTCTGAGAGTAGGTAGGGACTATTACGGAAGCTAGACCATTTCGGAGGACGCTTCCACCGTTGGCTCAAATTGTGGCTGGAACTGAAATAGGGAATAGACAACGTTGCGGCGAATCGCAACCATCATGTCTAAAAATAGCTCGTAGCCCTCGCTCTTATATTCGATCAACGGGTCTTTCTGGCCGTAGCCGCGCAGGCCAACGGATTCCCGCAGGGCATCCATTTGTTGGAGGTGTTCCCGCCACAGCATATCAATCTGCTGTAAGATAAAAAACCGCTCCGCTTGGCGCATCAGACCGGGCTGAAGTTTGTCAACCTGGGCCTCTTTGGTGTCGTAAGCAATCCGGACCTGTTCCTGCAAGAACGTTTGCATTTCTGGCATGGAAAAGTCTACCAGTTGCTCCGGTTCCAGGTCAGATAGCAGGTTAATAAACTCCTTCACCTTCTCGACCATGACATCCAGTTGCCACTCCTCCGGGGGTAGCTCCGGGTTGACGTAGGCCTGCACAATATCATCCATGGTTTCCTCGGCGTACCCGATCACTAGTTCTTTTAAGTCCTGGCCTTCTAAAACCCGGCGACGTTCGGCGTAGATGGCCCGGCGCTGGTTGTTCATGACTTCGTCATACTCGAAGACCTGCTTGCGGATGTCGTAGTAATAGGTTTCCACTTTTTTCTGAGCCCCTTCCAGGCTACGGGTGAGAATGCCCGACTCAATTGGCATATCTTCTTCCACCCGGAAGGCATTCATTAACCCGGCGACGCGATCGCCACCAAAGATCCGCAAAAGGTTATCTTGCAAGCTCAAGAAAAAGCGGGTGGAACCGGGATCGCCCTGCCGCCCAGCCCGACCTCGGAGTTGGTTATCAATCCGGCGGGACTCGTGCCGCTCAGTCCCAATTACGTGTAAACCGCCTAGGGCAACAACTTCCTCGTGTTCACGGGCGGTGAACACCTCGTATTCTTGCCAGACTTGGTTATAAGCTTCCCGGAGTTTTTGGACCACGAGGTCATCGGTCGGGGCTTTCTCAGCGGCGATCGCCACAATATCTTCTGCTGCCAACTCAGGCAGGCTGCGGGCTCCGTACTGCTTGACCGCAGACTCCACGGCTGCTTTGAGCAGTTGCTCTACGGTCCGAGAAGGCTCGGTGGGGAAAATATTTGGCGATGCCTTCCAGGTTTTGCGCGAGATGCCTGCTTGAGACGTGTTTGGGCCGAACCCCTGCCCACCGCGCTGGGAATCCGAGGTCAGCACCCGGGCGATCGCCATTGGGTCATCATCCTCTGGCCGGACAATCTGGGGCATGAAGTACTCCCGCACCTTGAGTCGAGCCATATAATCGGCATTGCCACCCAGGATAATGTCTGTCCCCCGACCCGCCATGTTGGTAGCGATAGTCAGGGCTTGCTTCCGTCCAGCTTGGGCGACAATTTCTGACTCCCGCTCAACATTTTCTGGCTTAGCATTCAGCAAATTGTGGGGAATATTTCGGGCCAGTAATAGCTGGGAGAGCAATTCGGATTTCTCAACGCTTGTTGTTCCCACCAAGACCGGGCGGCCAATTTCGTGCATTTGAGCACATTCTTCCGCCACTGCTTGCCACTTAGCGGCCTCGGCTTTGTAAACTACGTCGGCGATGTTCGTTCGACTTAAGGTGCGGTTGGTCGGAATGATCGTCACCTCAAGCTTATAAATTTTCTCGAACTCAGCTTCTTCAGTTTTAGCCGTGCCAGTCATCCCAGCCAGCTTGGGGTAGAGCAGGAAAAGATTTTGATAGGTAATCGTAGCTAGAGTCTGGGTTTCGTTTTGGATCTCCACCCGTTCTTTGGCTTCAATCGCTTGGTGTAGCCCATCACTCCAGCGACGACCCGGCATGACCCGGCCTGTGAACTCATCGACAATGACAATCTCGTCACTGCGGACAATGTAGTTGACATCCTTAATAAATAACTCTTTCGCTTTAATCGCATTGAAAATATAGTGAGCCCAGGGATCTTGAGGATCAAACAGGTCGTCAACCGCCAGGGTGGTCTCTGCCATGACAAACCCTTCATCTGTGAGGATGACGTTACGGGCCTTTTCATCCACCTCATAGTGCTCTTCTGGATTTAGGACTGCGGCAACTTCGGAGGCACGCAAGTACTTCTCAGTCGGTCGTTCGACTTGCCCAGAAATAATCAGCGGCGTCCGGGCTTCATCAATCAGGACAGAGTCAACTTCGTCAATGATGCAGTAGTTAAACGGGCGTTGAACCACGTCCGCCATGGAAGTCGCCATGTTGTCCCGCAGGTAGTCAAACCCCAACTCACTGTTAGTCGCGTAGGTAATGTCACAGGCGTAATTTTTCTGGCGCTCGCTCGGTCCCATACTCTGTTGAATTAGCCCTACACTGAGGCCGAGGAAACGGTGTACCTGTCCCATCCACTCGGCATCCCGCCGGGCCAGGTAGTCGTTCACGGTGACAATGTGCACGCCCTTGCCAGTTAGGGCATTCAGGTAGGCTGGCAAGGTAGAGACGAGGGTTTTGCCTTCGCCCGTCTTCATTTCGGCAATCTGCCCGTCGTGGAGGATCATGCCGCCTAAGAGCTGAACATCAAAGTGGCGCATGCCCAGGACCCGGCTGGCCACTTCCCGTACTACAGCAAAGACTTCCGGCAACAGGGCGTCTAGGGAGTCCCCTTTCTCCAGCCGCTGTTTAAATTCTGCTGTCTTGCCAGATAACTGCTGATCACTGAGGGCTTTGATCTCGTCTTCCAGCAGGTTGATTTCGACAACATCGGGCTGGTATTTCCGCAGCTTGCGCTTATTCGGATCGCCCAACAACGTTTTAAGCATGGTCACCCAGAAAAAGCAATTCGTTCAATTGAAGTAATTTAGCGCTAATGGACTAGGTCGAGTAAGTTCCAGTTGATCCCGGACCTAACATCATTGGCTTAGTCTAATTTAATCCTATCACCTCAGGTTTATTCGCTTGCGAGGGGTTACGGTAGGTGATAGTATTCACCGGCCAGTAACATCTAAGTTTTGCTAAGCAGGTGATTAATCCAATCCAGCAGAACAGATTGTTCGGGTAGCAGTCTCCGAGAAATTAATTCTGGATCTCTCAAGGTCTCTATCTGAGCCAGATTTACTCGAAGTTGCTGGAGGTCCTGAATAGTGTCAACATCCAACAAGGCCGGAAGCATTTGTATCACCTCGCTAGGAGCGACCAGGTTCATCAGCGTTTTTGCGGTTTTGGCCTCACTATAAGGAACGCTTTCCCAAACAGAGCGGGGAATTGCCCGCCCACCTCCAAACAGGTAAAAGCCGCCATCAGCCGCTAGACCGATCACAAACTGTCCCTGACCCGCCCAGGTTGCCGCTTGGAGCAGATACTCAGGACTGATTTGGGGTGAGTCGGCTCCAAGCAGCAGGACGAACTGATGGTTTTGGAGGAGTTGGCAATAAACCTGATCCAGCTTTGTACCCAGTCCGCCCTCCCCTTGCCAGATCTGCCGGAAGCATTGCCAGGCCGGATCACGCATGCCCTCAAGTTCTGCGACGGCCCAGTAGGGAGTTAGGCAGGGATTGACCGCTGTTGCTTGTTTGATCACAGCCGCGATCGCTTGGGCAGCCAGGCAGTGAAAGGTTTCAGCGGCTGCTGGGCCAATTCCACGAGCCAGACGGGTCTTGACTGGGGAGTAGCCGACGGTTTTAACAAAAACGGCGATCGCGCCTGAGGTCATTTTGCCCCTCGTTTAGACCCTCGCTTCAGCCGAGGGATAGTGTTTCTCCAGAGATTATCAAGTTGTGACAGAAACCCCAAAGCCCTTGATTTCAAAAGGGTCAACCACTCTGGAAATGCCTGCTTGGCGGTAAGGATTAAGTGATTCCGCGTTGTCCTCCACCACCCATTTTCTCGGTACTTGCGGGCGCTGGTTTGCACAGTCTTGCCAGTACAGTGTAAAGGAACTCCCTGGCTGCGAGCTTGCCAAACTAAAAGATGATCCTCGCCATAGCTGGCGTCTTCTCGGAAGCCGTTGAGGGTTTCAAACAACTGGCGCGGCAGGCAAAAACCCTGGTCTCCAAACGGCATCCCGAAGCAATGCGATCGCACCCATACTCCCAGGGCATTCAGGACTGTCAGGGACGGACCATCGTCTAAAAATGCCAGATTGAAGTAGTGGAGAGCATTGGGCTGACGTTCTAGCGATTCTGCTAAGCCCTCCAAGGCGGAGGGGTCAAACCGCGAGTCTGCATGAAGAAACCAGAGATAAGGTTTCTGGGTTGCTTTGACACCAGCATTTAACTGAAGTGCTCGCCCTTGTAAGGTTTGTAACCATCTGAGATTGCGACCTGAGCCCAGACGATCCAATAAATGTTTGAGTAAATCTAAGGGCAGTTCTGGACTAACAAATATAATTTCGGTCTCCAAGGGCAGACTGCTCAGATCCTCTGCCAACCGGGACCAGGCTATATCTCCAGGGGCGACGGGGACAACGACGGCAAGCTGGCAAAGCCGGTTGATACCAGGCGGTTCCTGGAGCAACGTGGTTTGGGTCACAACTATTTTTCTGGTCAAGCGTCTCTACTAAATTTGCTAAGCATGAAAACTGTTATTAAGCCATAGAATCGTGAGTTTTTGCTGAGAAAGCTTTGGCACTGGCGCAAACTTCTCTAGATAGTATGCCGGTCTTTTCAATCTAGCTCTCAGGCCAACTCTCAGGGAAAACTCATGTTTAGCTCAACTTCCCCAGCAACAATCAGGGCAAGGGTCAAAACAGTTGGATGCTTGCCCGATTAACTTGCAGGATTGGAAGCAGTGGCTAAATAGTTGGCACTGCTGAATCAGGGAATGGTTCTACTTTCTAATCTTTGTAGATTCACAACTAAGTAGGTACACCTAAACAAACTCAAGATACTAATCAACAGAAGTCGTTGTGTAGAGTGGCTTTCATAGTTTGTACATTTTGGGTTTAACTAAGTTGATCTACTTAGGACGTGGCGTTTCCGAGTCGCTGGCAAATTCACCGCAATGACTGGGAAGTCCAAAAGCACATTCAGAGAGATGGCTAAAAATTCGGTATTGAGTCGCCTGATGGATGACGACACCATACTGGAAGGAGCGGTGGAAGCCGCAGTCTTTCTTCCAGGGGCAGCTAATTTTTTTGCCCTAACTTAGATCGATTGTCCAAAGTTTTACAGCTCATTGAAAACTGCAAGGAGAAATTCAAATGAACTACGATATCAAAGACAAAACCATCTTGGTTACGGGGGCAAATCGCGGCATCGGCAAGGCGATAGTCGAGTCCTTTGTTGAACACGGAGCCACTAAAGTCTATGCGGCTGTTCGTAAGCTGGACAGTATCTCCCCATTGGTTGAGCAATACGGCGACCAGGTAGTGCCGATTCAGGTTGATTTAGGTGATCCTCAATCTATTGTTGCTGCTGCTCAAACTGCCAAAGATGTGCAAGTGGTTGTCAATAATGCAGGAGTCTTTCAAGCTGGGGCTCTCCTGGCTGAGGATGCGATCGCTGCTCTCGAATTTCAGATGAGTATCAACGTGTATGGACTGATCTCCATGGCTCAGGCGTTTGCCCCGGTTCTAAAAGCCAATGGAGGGGGTGTCTTTGCCCAGATCAATTCTGTTGCTTCGCTGAAGAGTTACTCCAACTCTGTCACCTACTGTGCCTCAAAAGCAGCGGCCTATTCAATTACCCAGGCATTACGGGAACTACTGAGTGAGCAGGGCACGCTTGTGCTAAGTGTTCACCCTGGTCCGATTGCTACGGATATGGCCGATGCGGCAGGACTGACTGAGGTTGCGGAGCCACCTGCACTCGTGGCGGACGGGATCATAGAAGCTCTGAAAGCTGGGGATTTTCATGTCTTTCCCGACTCGGTGGCTAAGCAAATGGGCGGTGCTTACAAGAGCTTTGCGGAAAATGTCGTTGAGATTGTGTCAGGTTAACTGCATTGCAACGGCATCGCTGAATCAGGGAATGGTTCTGCTTTCTAATCTTTGTAGATTCACAACTGAGGACATTGCATTCCTTAATTATGCAACGCCAGATAGTTAGTCATATCTTGGTCTAGCTTCTCTGGCAAAAGCCCAAGTTACGGGGATTGCCAAAAAAGCTTTGAAGAACAGCCTTCCAGCATGACATGAGGTTGAGGGATGGAGCCAGCCCATCAAAGCAAATCAAAATTAATCCTGGTGATCCTCTTGATTGTCCTGGTTGTTGCTGCGATCGCGGCGGCCCGGTACTTCAATCTCCAGGAACTCTTAACAGGTGTGTTGGACTGGATTGCTGGCCTTGGTCCCTGGGGACCTGTCACCTTTATTGTCCTCTATATCTTGGCGACGATTCTCTTGATTCCGGGTTCAATCCTGACTCTGGGATCTGGATTGCTGTTTGGCGTGCTTTGGGGGTCACTCTATGTTTCAATTGGCGCGACTATTGGGGCCGCAGGTGCTTTTCTGGTCGGACGCTATTTGGCGCGGCGCTGGGTTGAGCAGCAAATCAAGGGCAACCAAAAGTTCCAGGCGATCGACCAAGCCGTTGCTAGAGAAGGATGGAAGATTGTCGGCCTGACCCGGCTTTCTCCCGTGTTTCCCTTCAACCTGTTGAACTACGCTTTCGGTGTCACCCAAGTCTCTTTTAGGGACTATTTCTTCCCCACCTGGATTGGGATTACGCCCGGAACGGTCTTGTACGTTTACCTGGGTTCCCTGGCAAGCAGTCTAGCCAGGCTGGGAACAGAACGCTCCCGCACCCCGGCAGAGTGGGCTTTCTACGGAGTTGGTTTGATTGCCACCCTGGTTGTGACAGTCTACGTCACCCGCGTTGCCCGCAAAGCGTTAGCGGACAGAATTGCATCATAATGGCAGCATAACGGAGAGGTCTGATGTCAGCAGGGACAGAGAAGGTTACTATTGCCCCTTGGGATGTTCACAACCAAACCCTGGTTGCCAATGTTCATCCGGCTGAGTGGGTCAATCCTGAACCGGCACCGTGCTATAACCTGGTCGTAATTGGGGCAGGCACCGCCGGGTTGGTGACGGCTGGCGGGGCTGGCGGTCTCGGTGCCAAAGTTGCCCTAATTGAAAAACACCTGATGGGGGGGGACTGCCTCAATGTTGGGTGTGTGCCCTCAAAAACCATCATTCGCTCTTCGCGGGTTTACGCCAGTATTCGGGATGCCGACCAGTTTGGTATCCAGGTCCCGGAAGGAACGACCGTTGACTTTGCAGCGGTGATGGAGCGGATGCGGCGGCTGCGGGCTGGAATTAGCTCCAACGATTCGGCCCGGCGATTTCAGCAGGAGTTTGGGGTGGATGTATTTTTAGGTCAGGCCCATTTCTCTGGTCCTGACACGATAGAGGTCGGCGGGACTAGACTGCGCTTTAAGAAGGCAGCGATCGCCACGGGAGCGCGGGCCACACCACCGCCAATTCCCGGTTTGGCTGAAGCAGGCTACCTGACCAATGAAACAGTATTTTCCTTAACGGAACGCCCTAGACGTTTAGCCGTAATTGGCGGCGGCTACATTGGCTGTGAGTTGGCTCAAACCTTTCAACGGTTAGGCTCCGAGGTGGTACTCCTGCACAAGCATGCTCGGATTCTGGACCGCGAGGACGCCGATGCCGCAGAAATTCTCAAACAGGCGCTGTTGCGAGACGGGATCAGGCTGATTCTGTCAGCCCAGATCCAGCAAATTGAGTCCCAGGCAAATGGCAAGACGATTCACTACGAGGCCAACGGCCAAGCCGGTGCGGTCGTTGTGGATGAGATTTTAGTCGGAGTTGGGCGATCGCCCAACGTAGAAGGGCTAAATCTGGAGGCGGCTGGGGTAGAGTATGACCGCAAAAAAGGGGTAAGGGTGAATGATCGGCTCCAGACCACCAACCCCCGTATCTACGCGGCTGGGGATGTTTGCATGGATTGGAAATTTACCCACGCCGCCGACGCTGCCGCCCGGATTGTGATCCAGAACGCCCTCTTCCTGGGCCGCAAGAAACTCACTGCCCTGACCATGCCCTGGTGCACCTACACCGACCCGGAAATTGCCCACGTCGGGCTGTACGAGCAGGAAGCCGAGGCAAAAGGGATCGCTGTCAAGACATTCTTGATCCCGTTAGAGCAGGTGGACCGGGCGATCGCCGACGGTGAAACCGACGGATTTGCCAAAGTGCATGTCAAAGCAGGTACCGATAAAATCCTCGGAGCAACCATAGTCGCCCGTCATGCTGGAGATCTGATCAGCACCATCACGCTGGCAATGGTCGGGAAGCTGGGTCTGGGCACAATTGCCAGCGTCATCCACCCCTATCCCACCCAAGCTGAGGTGATTCGCAGGGCAGCGGACGCCTACAGCCGGACTCGCTTCACCCCGTTTGTCAAGCGGCTGTTTTCCACTTGGTTAGCTTGGACTCGTTAGGGCTGTAGCATGGCAAAAGTATCCGTATCCCAGGTCTTTAACCGAGTACCGGGGCAAGTTTATCTCTGGTTAGCGATCATTATCTTTGCCGCTTCTAGCTCTGTGACGCGAAGATTGACAGATATTGGGGCTGAGAACTTCGTCAATGGCAGAAACCCGATTTCCTTTTGCAATGTTTTATTTGTCGGCAATATCTGCGCGGCCCTGGTTTTAATTTTGATCTACTGGCGACAGTTGAACCTCAATACCCTGCGGCGGCTTTCTAGGAAAGATTGGCTCAGCATGATAGTCGTGGCAATCCTCTCTGGAGCAATCGCCCCAGGGACAACCTTTGAGGCGCTGGCCCGGACCAGCGTCACCAATGTCATTTTTATTGGCCGGATTGAGCCACCCTTGATCCTGGCTTTATCGATCTGGCTCCTCAAGGAACCTGTGAACGTCTGGGAGATTGCCGGCGCGCTGACCGCCTTTGCTGGAGTTGTAGTTACGGGTGTGCTTCAGAGTTTGTGGAATCCGGGGCAAGACTTGGGTTCCTTCGGCAGCGGTGAAATTTTAGCCGCTATTGGAGCTGTGTCTTTAGCGGTTGCCAATATTGTCAGTAAAACTCGCCTGACGCAAATTCCGCTGGGAATCTTTACAATTTTTCGGACGGTGCTGGGAGCGGCCATCTTCTTCTGGATTGCTTTGTACCTCTTCGGCAGCAATCATTTTATAGATGTGTTTTCCCCTTTCTTGTGGAAGTGGATGCTGGTTTATGGGGCTGTGATCGTTGCGGTGGGTCAACTAAGTTGGTTTGCTGGTTTAAGGTCTACTAAAGCGTCTGCCGCCTCTTTGGCGAGTGCTTTCAATCCCATTGTCGCTATTTTGGCCGCTTACCTGATTCTTGGCGAAGCACCGACTCTAGCCCATTATGTCGGGGGTGGGGTGATTTTAATCGGTATTGGGTTGGGTCAGATTGGAATTTGGCGACAGCGTTCCCCCAAAATGGTTAGACGGATGACGGAAGAAGCTGGAATTGGATTCAGGGGAGTGTAGGGGAATCAATAGTCTTGCGATGCCGGTTGAAGAACGTTTGTCTTAGCCCTTAGCGATCGCCGCTCCCTCTCCTAATTGCCCCTTAGATCTCGAAGGTTGTAGTTTTGAGCTTCAGGTTCGGAGTTCTCAGCCTGACTCATCAAGCTTAGATCTTGGCGTTCCAAGTTTCGATCTCGAAGTTCCAGGCTTTTTTCTCGGATGATGCAGCTTTTTGATTGACGTTTTGAGCTTAAAGCTTGGCGTTCCGAGCTTGGCTGTCCAGGTTCCGAGTTTCACTCTCGAAGTTCCAAGTATTGGAGTTATTCCTAGAATCCGGGGGAAGGTGACAGATCTTGCTAGATATAGCCCTACGCAAACACGTTAGGACAATGTTTGAAGGCGGCGTCGACGCAATCTCGAAAATTGTCAAACTCATCCCAGCGCTGCCGCATCCAATTCTTGAGCACAAACCACCAATGCTCAATTTTGTTTGAGTCAGGAGAATAA
>JBGTDT010000095.1:0-8460 GCA_041748155.1 Thermosynechococcaceae cyanobacterium
AGGTTGAGCGTTGTTTCAATCGGCTCAAGCAGTTTCGTCGCATCGCAACTCGCTATGAAAAGAAGGCTGAAAACTACCTTGCTATGCTGACTCTAGCCTCTATCTTGTTGTGGTTGTAGTTTTAAAACACTCCCTAGTATCTAACATCTCTTCCCAGTCCTGAACATCACCCTCGTGCAGTTTGTTCAGTCCCCGGCTTAGTCCAGCGTTGTTCACCAAAATATCAATCTGGGACCAAGCCCCAGGCAAACGCGCCAGGCTCGATTCTACGGCGGAGCGATCGCGAACATCCAGTTGAAGCGGGTGAATCTGAACGCCAAACTCTTGGGTCAACTGAGCAGCCTGTTCCGCTAGGCGCTCGATTCTGCGGGCAGCTAGCACTAGCTTCGCGCCTGCTTGAGCGAACACCCTGGCACAAGCAGCCCCAATCCCACTGGTCGCTCCTGTGATTAGAATAGTTTGATCCTGGAGAGAGACCATATCTACCTTCACCCGTCGCTTCGCCTTGGTTACAATCGTCAAGTTTTAGCTATGGATTTACTCTCAAGGCCCGAACTGACCGAGACCTAACTCAAAACTTAAAACTATTTATAACTGAACCCCAGCTAAGATTCTGCCTCTGAGTCCCTGCCCTTTTGATCCCCTGCTTTAATACACTCCTCAACTAAAGACATTACCTGCTCAACATCCTTCCAGCCTAGAATTTCAGTCACTTTTTTCTCCAGGTTCTTGTAGGTTCTGAAGAACTCGGCAATTTCATCTAAGCGGTGGGGGGCTATATCCTGAAGCGATTTAACTTGAGCGTAGCGGGGGTCTTTATCAGGAACACAGAGAATTTTCTCATCGCGATCGCCACCATCAATCATTTCCAACATGCCAATCGGACGGGCAGCAATCACACAACCGGGAAAGGTAGGTTGGTCCATCAAAACGATACCATCCAAGGGATCGCCATCATCAGCCAGGGTATTGGGCACAAAGCCGTAATCGTAGGGATATTGGACAGAAGCATAAAGTACCCGGTCCAAGGCAAAGGCTTGCAGATCCTTGTCAAACTCGTACTTGTTTTTACTTCCAGCCGGAATTTCAATCAGGACATTGAGCAGGCCAGGTTTAGGCTGGGGCGGAATGCGCGATAAGTCCACAACGGTTCTCCAAATTAACAGTAATGAGCCATCAAGTCAGTAGACGATTACGTAAGACTCCGAGTAGCATTTTAAGGGAATATGCCCCCAGCCATTCCTCTATCCTCTAGAAGTCTCCTTTTGCGGTTCAGATTGCCACACTAGACTTTGAGTTGATGTAAGTCGCGTTGTTGAACCATCAACATAGAATGGATTTTCCCCGGTCACTGTCCTAAACTACTCTGGCATGAAGACTCTCCCTCCCCACACTATTCATCGGCGTAATCAATTCGAGCGTCTCAGTTACCGCTTACGTGCTGGCATGTTAATCCTAGCTGGCTCTGTAATCTTGATTAGTTTAGTCTTGGCGTTAGTTGTGTTTAGCTATATTTTTCAGGTGGCGACTCATCCTGAACAAGCCCAGGAACTTGTTGACCAGTGGGCTGAAGTTTTCAATCGCAGTGACGACCCCAACCCTGTTTTCCCTGTCCTAGCCTCGCCAGCCCGCTGGTTTGCGGTGTTCGCCCTTGGCATTCTTGCCTTTATTGTTACGCGGATTCCCCTGCTCCTCTTGCAGATGGGAGTACAACTGTTTGTTGCCTGTAATGACCAGCGCCGAGTTGTTCAGGACATGATGCGAGAAGTTCTAAGCGAAATCAAACAGAACGACTGAATTTCCTCCCAACTAGGCCCTATATTCGTATATGCTCTGAGGGCTTTGGCAGAGCCTTCTTATATATTGTTAGGATGCGTTTTCCCTTGGAGAGATTGCGCGATCGCGACAAAGCCTGGTTGACTGACAAAAGTCTGGGGGTGAAGCTCCAATCGCCTTCCATGCAACCATTTTAGGTTCCTGGAAAAGGGCGTATTCCAATCTGCTACTTTGGCGGTGCATCACTCAGGCAAACTAAGTGGCTAAAGTGACCGCCAGATGTGCTTTTCGCTAGTCTGTCTCTGTAAACGCTAGAGTCCTCATCGGACTAGGTTTCTGGAAGTTTTGTCAGTCAACCAGCCACAAAGCTCCAAGCTTTGCAAAAGTTAAATTTGTCATTATCGAGTTATGCTCGGTAGGGATTTAGATCTAGATGGCAGCGGCGAAAAAGGTAAGGCTGGTGCTGAAGACGAGCAGCTAAAGAGCAGCAAAACAAATGAGCCTAGGGAAACCCCTTGGTCAGGAAAAGTAAAGTGGTTATCTGCTATGCCAGTGGCATGGTTCCAGGCTCTAGCGATGGAGATGAGACAGATGCTAATGAGTATTATGGCGATCGCCAGTGAAATAGGGATTAACATCGTTCCTCCTTGGTTAAGTATAAATACTTACGTCGTTGCTGTACCTTCACACGTTAACAGGGCAGCTAAGGGGCTGCAACGTTTCTTAACAATAAACTTGGATCTTTATCTTTCTTAACAAGTTACTCAATAATCTAGTTTCCTTATAGATGCAGAAACTACCCGGCAATGCTTTTCAGGAAGTCTTGTTGCGGATGCTCTCAGGTTCTCTTGAAACGAGGAAGACTATGAGAGAACTCCTCAGGCAAGTCGGTTAGTCTGAAACTTCAGAATCAATAGTTAACTGTAAGTCCGTTTCTCCAAACAACGCCGATGACACAATTGGTTCGATCTACTCCGGCTAGTCCTCAGACGTGGTGCTCCTTTGGAAAATTCAAGCAGGTCTAGATAGAATATAAGGACCAAATCTTGACCGAATTGAGCCTCGTGAAAATCTGAATCAAAGCAGACTGAATAGACACGACTTATCTGCTCGAAAGTAAGATACCTTTCGGCATAGTTCTGCTAGTAATTAGCTAACAAATCCATCCTTATAGGGATGATAAAGACTACCCAATTTCTCGATAGTATTGAATATAGTCTTTAAGTCTCACAACCTTTTGTAAAAAACTCTAGGAAAAGTTTATGATTGGAAATCTAGTTACCTTACTAGCAACTGCTTTGAGCTTGCTGGTTGTTGATTTGATTTTTCCTAAAGGAGTAGATATCGCCAATTTTCCCGCAGCTTTAATCGCTGCTGGAGCAATTGGAGTAGTCAACTCGTTTATCAGACCTGTGTTGTCCTTGCTGTCTCTTCCCCTCAACTTCTTGAGCTTGGGGTTATTCTCCCTAGTGGTTAACGGTTTTTGCTTCTGGCTTGCTGCTCTGTTTGTACCCGGTTTCTATGTGAGTGGCCTCCTAGCTTTTATTTTAGGTCCGGTGGTTCTCTCAGCCACGAGTACTTTCTTAAACAAGTACTTTGCCGAAAAGCAGCTCCTTCCTGGAGCTTCAGGGAAGCAGCTACCTGAGAGCTAAACCTTAGCTAACTAGGTTATAGCCTTGGAGGTCCTTATTTTTCTTTAGAAGTAGGATTGGGAGTTGAGTTACGACCCTCAACTCCTCCTTCCTGGCTGTCATAGAACTTGATCAGGAACAGTGCAATTAGAGGACAAGTCTGGTGTCCTAATTAAGCTAAATAACTGCTTTAGGGTCAAGAGCGTGCTGAGAAACGTTCCAGTCAGGTCTTAAAGTCTGCGCTTGGCGCAGGTAGGGGTGATGGATCTCGATAGCTGGATCTGGGGTATTGAAGTGAATCAAACATCGAATACAGTAGGCAAGATCGCCATTTACGTGCATCTGTTGCACATCTAGAAGTGGAATATCGTCCCAACGAGGACGACTTCGAGCAATTGTTGCAGGAAAAACTGCATCTAAGTCTTGGGTAACCGAGAAGGTAACACTTACAACCTCTTTAGGAGCAAGTTGATTGTAAGCTTCTAGCTCATCTAAGAGTTCATTGACTGCTTCACGAATTGCTTCAACGGAATTTTCTGAGGCGGTTGTTGCCCCGCGAATTGCTCGGACTCTCCACGCCACATCATAATTCTCCATAACGTTCAACTCAATGACTTGTACACTGATTAGTATCAGCAGATACGAGTAACAATCAAACCTGTACTATTACCTATAAAAGATTTATTGATCTGCATGCTTCAGTTACTCGTAGATCTTAACTGTGCTCAAGGTTACTTCAGGCACATCAGGGCAAAGCTTAACCTTAGTTGAAAAATTGAAACCTAAGCTCCTTAGTTGGTAAATGTTAGGCTAAAGAACTCTTTTCAAGTTTTCTGCAACTTGAACTTAAGGGAGATAGAGCCACAACGGCAGGCCATTTGAGGACAGTATAAATTCTAGCCTGGACATTCCGGTAGTTAGGCTGGACACGGAGTAAGTATTTCCGGGCAGCCAGCGGCTCCAGAAGGGTTTACGTTCTTCAAGCGTGAAACACTTTGCTTGGTCAGGATCAAGACCCGCTAGCTCCGCTGCCCAACGTCGAGCATCATCCTCAGTGCCTAATCGGTCTACCAAGCCTAATTCCATTGCTTGCTGGCCAGTGAAGACTCGACCATCTGCAAATTGTCTGACATTTTCAACTGCTAGCTTGCGGGCTTCGGCTACTGTTTGAACAAACTGTTGATAGCTAGTATCGATTAGCTCTTGCAGGATACTTTTTTCAGGGTTGGTTAGTTCCCGGTCAAACGCCAGGATGTCTTTATAGGGACCCGACTTAATTACCTTGAAAGAAACACCAACTTTTTGTAGCAAACGCTCTAAATTGTTACCCCGAAGGATTACACCAATGCTGCCGGTAATGGTTCCTGGGTTGGCAATAATATGCCGTGCGCCCATGCCGATGTAAACACCTCCAGAAGCAGAAATATTGCCAAAGCTAGCGACTATCTTGACCTTCTCTTGCAAGCGTCTGAGGGCACTGTAAATCTCTTGGGAGTCGCCGACAGTGCCACCGGGGGTATCAATTCGGAGTAATAGGGCGGGAAAACCCTTATCTTCAACTGTCTTCAAGGCTGCCAGAACCTGCTTGCGAGTTCCACCAGCAATCAAACCTGTAACTTCTATCCGAGCAATCTGTTTACGAGCTGAAGACTTAAAGGGCCAGATCATGAGTTGTCTTATTAGCGGTAAGGTGCGAGTCGTGGGTAAATACTATAACCAATCAGAGAAGCTTTGGGTAACTAACTCTACCTTGGCTTAAGGGTTGTTCTTTTGCTAAAGAGTTTACTTGAGCCCATGAGTCTCAGAAGTTGTGTCAGTTGTTGCTAAGTTCTTCTTTTAGAAAAAAATGGTACTTACAGTAGCTTGCTTTAAACCATCTTAAAGCTTTATTAATTTTGTTATTAAAAGTATACAATTAGTGAAAGCTATACTGTGCTTATTGTCCTTAGCTGTAGTGGACTTACCAGTTAAGTTGTCTCTTAGATTAGAACTTAGACCACAAATGACAACGTTTAGCCTCCCTGCCATCACCTGAATTGCATGCAACTCAATCTGAGCAACTCTAAGCTTTCCCCACCTCCTTTGCTTGTCCTTGCCCCCTTCTTTCTATGGGGAACCTCTATGGTGGCAATGAAAGGTGTAATGCCCCAAACGACACCTCTCTTTGTTGCTGGAGTAAGGCTGTTACCAGCAGGACTCCTAGTAGTGCTTGTGGCATTGTGGCAGGGCCGACCACAGCCAAGGGATTGGACTGCGTGGCTATGGGTCGCTTTGTTCGCCCTGGTCGATGGAACTCTATTTCAAGGTTTCCTAGCCGAAGGGTTGACGAGAACTGGGGCAGGGTTAGGCTCAGTCATGATTGACTCTCAACCTTTAGCCGTAGCCCTCTTGGCGCTATGGCTATTTGGCGAACGAGTTGGTTTATGGGGCTGGCTGGGGCTTATCCTTGGAGTAGCTGGAATCAGCCTGATTGGTTTACCTGATCAGTGGATTCTTGCTCTGTTAAAAGCAGAATGGTTGAATAGCAGCTTCAGTACTACGCTAGAGGTCGGGTGGGATACCGCTCGACAGCTTTTTGTCAGTGGTGAAGGACTGATGTTACTATCAGCGCTTTCTATGGCAGTTGGTACAGTAATGATCCGAGCGGTTTGCCGTTATGTGGACCCGGTTACGGCGACGGGCTGGCACATGATTTTAGGTGGGTTACCTTTATTTACCGGTTCGGCACTACTCGAATCGCAGCAATGGATTTATCTGGAGCTATCAGACTGGTTATCTTTAGGCTATGCAGCTTTGTTTGGTAGCGCGATCGCCTACGGCTTGTTTTTCTATTTCGCTTCTAGCAGTAGCTTAACTAGTCTAAGCTCCTTAACCTTTCTGACACCTATATTTGCGCTTTTGTTTAGTAATTTGTTCCTAGCAGAAAAACTCAGTCATATTCAGTGGGTTGGGGTGAGCTTGACACTTATAAGTATTTACCTCATAAATCAACGAGACAAGTTAGCAAGCAGCTTCACTCTTTCCTCACGCCATACTAAGTTAGCTTTACCTCTTACCACTACCCCGATTCTAGAAGAGAACTCTAGTAAGAAACTGTAGATGACAGATAAGCAGCTAAAGACGTTTGAGCCAATATAGTAGTTGTAGAGCATCTCTAGGCTGTCTACCTTGCCGTTCTGACTACAGGCCAAGCTTAAGACGGGCCTGATTAACAAGCTCAACAGTTACAACTTCTGACGCTTCTTTACGAGCTAATTGTTCGACTCGCTGTCGAGCTTGAGCACGTACGAAGAAGGGAACATTTCTTAGCTTATTTTCTGCTTCGGGTGTCCACTTCAATGTATCTGTGAGATCAGACTCCTGCATGACTTCCACTCCCCTACTATAATGCTCAAAATCCAGTATAAGAGACTAGAAAGGAAGAAGGGAAAATATCTGCTGTTGCCATAGCAACAAAAAACTCCTGCACTAGTGCAGGAGTTTTTTGTTGCTATGGCTAGGAAACGAGTCTTCTCAGGGCTCGTTAGTCTAAGTTCTGCATAGACAATACAGCTTCAGTCTTACGATCAATACCTTTTTCAAAACCAGCCGCAGCAGCACGGGCCCGACCAGCATGCCAAAGGTGTCCTACTAGGAAGAAGAAGCCTAAGACAAAGTGAGAAGAAGCCAACCAGGCCCTAGGAGACACGTAGTTAAACGAGTTGATCTCCGTTGCGACCCCGCCTACTGAATTAATAGAACCTAAAGGAGCGTGAGTCATGTACTCAGCCGCGCGGCGAGCTTGCCAAGGCTGAATGTCGTTCTTAATTTTGTTCAGATCCAAACCGTTAGGTCCGCGCAAGGGCTCTAGCCAGGGTCCACTAAAATCCCAAAAACGCATTGTCTCACCGCCAAAGATAATTTCTCCAGTTGGTGAGCGCATCAGGTACTTGCCCAGCCCAGTAGGACCTTGTGAAGAACCAACGTTTGCTCCTAGACGCTGGTCACGAATCAAGAAAGTAAGTGCCTGGGATTGAGAAGCTTCAGGACCGGTCGGCCCATAAAACTCACTAGGATAGACAGTATTGTTGAACCAAACGTAGAAAGTGGCGATAAAAGCCATCAAGGATACGGCACCAATACTGTACGACAGGTACGCTTCGCCAGAGTAAATGAGGGCACGGCGAGCCCAAGCAAAGGGCTTAGTCAGAATATGAAATATACCACCTGTGATTAAGGTTAAACCAATCCAGATATGGCCTCCAACAACATCCTCTAAGTTGTCAACACCAACAATTGAACCAGAGCCTCCAAAGGGAGACCTTAACAGATAACCAAAGATCACAGCCGGGTTCAGCGTTGGATTAGTAATCACACGGACATCCCCACCCCCTGGAGCCCAAGTATCATACAACCCACCAAAGAACATTGCTTTGGCAACCAACAGGAAGGCACCAAGTCCCAGTAGGACTAAGTGAATCCCAAGAATGGTCGTCATCTTGTTTTTATCTTTCCAGTCGTAGCCAAAGAAGGCAGAATACTCTTCGAGGGTTTCTGGGCCACGAACAGCATGATAAATACCACCTAGTCCAAGTACGGCAGAAGAAATCAGGTGTAGAACACCAACAACAAAATATGGGAAGGTGTTAATCACTTCTCCACCGGGACCCACTCCCCAACCAAGGGAGGCAAGATGAGGAAGAAGAATAAGCCCCTGTTCATACATTGGCTTCTCAGGGATAAAGTGAGCGACCTCAAATAAAGTCATGGCGCCAGCCCAAAAGACAATTAGACCAGCGTGAGCAACATGAGCCCCTGTTAATTTGCCAGACAAAGCTATCAAACGGGCGTTCCCAGCCCACCAAGCAAATCCAGTAGTTTCTATACTGCGGCCACCCGTTGCCTCAATAGTTTGGGTGCCTGTTATTGATGTATTAAAGGGCGTTTCCACGTGGTAGTACCTCTTCAGGAAAGACAAAGTGTTCATGGGGCTGGTCTTGGGGTGCTAGCCAGGCTCGCAGGCCCTCGTTCAGCAGGATGTTCTTGGTGTAAAACGTCTCAAACTCCGGGTCCT
>JBGTDT010000096.1:0-66760 GCA_041748155.1 Thermosynechococcaceae cyanobacterium
TTCAACTGCACTTTACGGCAAAGAGTCTCACGCCTAGTCAGAAAAACGCTGTCATTTTCCAAGAAACTGGAAAATCATATTGGAGCTATCTGGCACTTTGTCCATCACTACAATGCATCCTTACACCTTTAGGACTACCGAGCACCGAAGGGTGTTGGTCCCAGTATTGCCCGTAATTGTGTTGTCGTATTCGTTACCTGTACCGTTTATGCTGTCAGTCCCAGTGAGAGTCAAGTTATTGAGGAAAGCCCCCAGCGTATAGCTAACAGAAGACTCTACAGTATCACTGGAGCCGCCACCCTGAAGCTCAACAATGGTGTCCGTGGTGCTATCCACAATATAAGTGTCATTGCCTAGCCCACCAGTCAGGGTATCAAGCCCAGACCCACCATTGCAGGATATCGTCGCCATCTTCTCCAAATAGTTCATCATCATCAAAGTTCCCTAACAAAGTATCGTTGTCTAGCTCACCATACAAGGTATCTTGACCTGCGCCTCAGTTCAGGAAATCTCTGCCAGCTTCACCATAAATCTCGTCGTTGCCACTTTTGCCATCTACAGAGTCGTTACCACCTTCGGCAAAGATGAAGTCATCATCTGCTGTGCCTATGATGGAATTGTCTTGGTCGTTACCCCTAATAAGTAGGTACACCTAAACAAATTCAAGATACTAATCAACAGAAGTCGTTGTGTAGAGTGGCTTTCATAGTTTGTACATTTTGGGTTTAACTAAGTTGATCTACTTAGTTGCCATTGCTTTTATCCTTAGTATAGGGAAGAATGATCCGAGAACAGAGGTCTCAGGACTACTTCATTTGATCCTATGTTCCGTGTTTTTACTGATGACGTAGTAAAGTTTTGTATGGCGAAAGTATGCCCTCCAACTGCTTGGTACCAGACCAAGCACCAGTGAGTGGTTGAGTAGTAGTTGGGTAAAAGCGCTTGAAAAACTGACTTCTAAGGTTGGGTCAGGCAGGAATCAAGGGAATCAAAGGCAGCGCGACGCAAGCGCCGGGCCAGGTAGGTGTAGCGTTGATGGTCTTTGATTTGGCGGACGGCTAGGGCGATCGCCTTTTGGGGGCCAACAATGATGGCCAATTGCTTAGCCCGCGTCAGACCTGTATAGAGCAGGTTCCGGCTCAGCATAATGTAGTGCTGGAGATATATGGGCAAAATCACGACGGGGAACTCACTGCCCTGGGCTTTGTGAATGCTGATCGCCCAGGCCAGGGCAATTTCATTCAGGTCCGCACTGTCATAGGTAACAAGCCGCTGGGCCTCTGCGCCGCTGCTGGTTGCAAACGTGACTGTGACATCCTGCTCCTCCAGGTCAATTTCTACCACCGTTCCCAGGTCACCGTTAAACACCTCGCGGTTGTAGTCGTTCACCTGCTGGATCACGCGATCGCCAACCCGCAAGGTCACCCCACCCCGCTGAATCTCTGCTCTCCCCGGACTGGCTGGATTCAGCAACTGCTGCAGCACGGCGTTTAGATTGCGGGTGCCTACCTCGCCTCGCAGCATCGGACAGAGCACCTGTACAGCCTGGGCGGGGACAAATCCTAGCTGAGGAATCAGGTTCCTCACCACGTCTCGAATCGCCTGGACCCCATGCTCTGGTTCTTCCGCTCCCAACCAGAGGCAGTCAGACTGGGGCGTATCGGAAACGGGTTCTAAGCGGGGCAAGCGGCCCTGATTGATGGCGTGGGCGTTGGTGACAATTTGACTGGCCTGGGCCTGGCGGAATACTTGCTGAAGCCGCACCACTGGCACCTGGGCTGAGTCAATCAGATCCCCCAGCACATTCCCCGGTCCAACGCTGGGTAACTGGTCACTATCCCCCACCAGCAGCAGTTGAGCCTGGGGTGAGACGGCTTTAACCAGAGAATTGGCCAGAAACAGGTCTAGCATGGAGGCCTCATCCACGACGATCGCCTCGGCTGAAATTGGATTGGTGCGATCGCGCTTAAAACCTAGAGTTTTAGGGTCAAACTCTAGCAGACGATGCAGGGTTTTGGCGGGCTGCCCGGTCATCTCACTCAGGCGTTGGGCGGCGCGGCCTGTCGGCGAAGCCAGGGCAATTGATTTGCCCATCGCTTTCCAGAGGGCGACAATTGTTTGCGTACAAAAAGTTTTGCCGACGCCAGGGCCACCGGTGAGAATCAACACCCGCTTCTGGACTGCCATTTCCACCGCTTGTCGCTGTTGGCTGGAGAGGGCAATCCCAGTTTTTTCGGTAAAGCGATTCAGCCAGGCTTGAACTCGCGGTAAATCTACCCTGACTTTGTGGCTAAGAAGCTGATGTAGGCGGTCTGCCAGGGCCTGTTCTGTGTGAAAGAACATGGGCTTGTAGCAAATAAATTGTCCCTGCTGGTCGCCAAACCCACCTTGCATGACAATTTCCTGTTCCAAGCCCATCTCAGTTATCAGATCAATTACCCGCTGGGCCTCAGGGTGGTGATCCCCGTGGGCCAACAGTTTGACCACCCGCTCCACCAGTTTCGCTTGCGGTAAATAACAGTGTCCTTCCTCGGCGGCTTCTCCCAGGGCATGCAGGACGCCAGTGCGGTAGCGAAACTCAGAATCAGGAGCAATTCCCAGGTTGCGGGCGATCGCGTCTGCCGTAACAAAGCCGATACCATAAACATCTGTGGCTAGTTGGTAGGGATTTTGACTGACTTTGGCGATCGCCTCCTGGCCGTACTGCTTAAAGATCTTGACAGCATAGGTCGTAGAAACGCCGTGCCCCTGCAGAAACAGCATCACTTCTTTGATTGCCTTTTGAGCGGCCCAGGCAGTTTGGATCAGCTTTACTCGCTTTCTGGCAATACCGGGCACCTCGATCAGGCGATCACTCTGGTGCTCAACCACCTCCAGGGTATCCAAGCCAAAGTGAGCAACAATTCGTTTGGCTGTCACCGGGCCAACGCCCTTAATTAACCCGCTGCCCAGGTACTTCTCAAGCCCCGTTAGCGTCGCCGGTTTGGTTTCCAGGTATTGCGTGACCTGGAACTGCGGTCCAAACTTGGGGTGATCGCGCCAGAAGCCATCCAGTTTCAGGGTTTGTCCTGCCTGAATGTTGGAGAAGCTGCCCACAATTGTGACCAATTCTCTGGTTCTGGGTGCTTTGAGCCGGGCGACAGAATAACCCGATTCCTCTGAGTGGTAAGTCAGCCGCTCCACCACCCCTTGAAGCTGTTCGGAGGAGTCTTTGTCATCTTCTGGGTTTTTTTGGATGTTCATGACGCCGCTCCACCACTGGCGCGTTTTTTCCTGTTACCTGTTTAAATCTTACGACTTTAACTTTGGTAACTATCCCTCAGCTAACTGACTAAGTTAGAAAAGATGTAATCAGCAGAGTTCTTTTTTTCGTCGATTCTAGCTAATTCCGCTTCAGCTAGTTCCCTTTCTACAATTGTCTAGAATGTTACTGACAATCCACCCATGAAAGTTTTCTGCCAGGTTGTTCAGGAGTTGAGAGGAAAGCGTTGTGACCCCGGAACTAGAAGCTCCACAGAGCTTGTACGAGAGAGACTACCTGAAATGGATTGAAACCACTGTCGAGAAGCTGAAGGTTCAGGACTACGCCAATATCAACTGGGGAACCCTGATTGAGGAAATCGAGGACATGGGGCGGAGCGAGCGCAGGAGCCTAGAGAGTAATCTCATCGTTGTTCTGACTCACCTGCTTAAGTGGCAATACCAGCCGGAACTTAGAAGCGGTAGCTGGAAGGGCAGTATTGTTGAGCATCGCAGACGCCTTCGCAAAGCCCTAAAGGAATCTCCCAGCCTGAAGCCTTACCTTGAAGAGGTATTTGCTGAATCCTACTCAGATGCAGTTGAGCAGGTAACTGCTGAAACTGGACTGGCTATCAAAACATTTCCGCCAGAAAATCCCTACACAGCTATAGAAGTTGTAGACGCTAACTTTCTACGAAATTGAGTGTCGCCTTTGGTTCTGATCCATCAGCGCGATCGCCCTTTTTGACCTTTAACATAACTACCTTCAATCCCGACGTTGCTTTTACTCCAGCAGCCAACCAAATAAGTCGCTTACCGTCAAGCGGAGTTCGCTGGCAAACGAGGGGACGGGAAGCTGCTCCTCTGGTTGATCAAATACTTCCGTTTGCTGCTTCGGCAGGTAAATGAACACTGTTTGCTCACCTGGGTCAACCAGCCAGCCTATTTGAGTTTGATAGTTCAGGCAGTAGAGAATATTTTTCATCACCCTGGTTGGGCTTTGATCAGGTGACAAAATCTCAATCGTCCAATCGGGAGCCACCCGAAAAACGTTAGCAATTTCACCATGCTGATCCCGGGGAATCCTCTCCCAAGCAAACACAGACACATCAGGCACGATTGACCGTCCACCAAAGGTACAGCGTAGTTCTGGAAAAGCACGAGCGATCTGTTGAGGCTTTACTATTGCATTAATTGCTGTAACTAATTCACCCTGGATGGTGCTGTGTTTTCCTTGCGGCATTGGTTTCCGGATAATTTGACCCTCAATGTACTCACTGGCAGGTTTCGTTTCGGGCAGCTTCAGAAATGCTTCTAGCGTTAGAGGTTTAGACGGGATCTGTACCACTTCAGGTCACCTCCAGAGAGAATAACTAGACAGGCTTTATCCTCTATTCTAGGATTTACATCAACCCCATTAACCCCATTAAGAAGATAAGCCAACTCAGCGGTGACCTTGAGCCTTGATCTTTGTCAGTTCCACCGCCACTGATAAACGAATTTTTGCCAAAAGTAGCCAGGATGTTGATTGGCCGACTGGCTGGTGAAATTCATTCCACTCTTGAGCTTGGCGGTAAACTAGCTTACAGTCTTTGTCGCAACTGATTTCATGGCAACCATCAACGATCACTACCTGAAGCTCAAAGCAGGCTATCTATTTCCCGAAATTGCCCGGCGGGTCAGTGCCTTTGCTGAAGCCAATCCTGACGCCAAGCTGATCAAGCTAGGTATTGGGGATGTCACAGAACCCTTGCCAGCAGCCTGCCGCACCGCAATGATCAAAGCAGTCGAAGAGATGGGCGATCGCGCCAGCTTCCAAGGCTACGGCCCTGAGCAAGGTTACGCCTGGTTGCGCCAGAAAATTGCCAGCCAGGATTTCCAGGCGCGAAACTGTGAAATTGAGTCAGATGAAATCTTTATTTCGGACGGGTCTAAGTGTGACACAGGCAACATTCTCGACATTTTTGGCAAAAACAATCGGATTGCCGTCACGGACCCCGTCTATCCTGTCTATGTAGATACCAATGTGATGGCAGGCCATACTGGACCTGCTAGCGCGACGGGTGAGTATGAGGGCTTGGTATACCTGGCGATTACAGCCGAGAACAACTTCACTGCCGAGATTCCCTCCCAGCAGGTTGATTTGATCTACCTCTGCTTTCCCAACAATCCGACGGGGGCGATCGCAACTAAAGCCGATCTCAAAGCGTGGGTAGACTACGCCAGGGCCAATAGCTCAATCATTTTCTTCGATGCTGCCTACGAAGCATTCATCACTGATCCAGAGATTCCCCACTCCATCTACGAAATTGAGGGAGCCCGGGAGTGTGCGATCGAGTTTCGCTCCTTTTCTAAGAATGCTGGCTTTACCGGCACTCGCTGCGCCCTCACGGTCGTACCCAAAACCCTCACTGCTAAAGCTAGCGATGGCGCGGCTGTAGAACTGTGGAAGCTGTGGAATCGTCGCCAATCCACCAAGTTTAATGGTGTCTCCTACATTGTTCAACGCGGCGCTGAAGCTGTCTACTCGGAGGCAGGTCAGACCCAAGTTGCAGCATTGGTCAGCTTCTATCTAGAAAATGCCAAAATTATTCGCAAGCAACTGACTGGGGCAGGGTTAAAGGTCTATGGAGGCATAAACGCGCCCTATGTCTGGGTGCAAACGCCCCATAATCTTTCTAGTTGGGATTTCTTTGACAAGCTACTGCACACCGCTAACGTCGTCGGCACCCCTGGCTCTGGGTTTGGGGCAGCGGGCGAAGGCTACTTCCGCCTTTCGGCCTTCAACAGCCGGGAAAATGTCGAGGAAGCAATGGGACGAATTACAGAGAAGTTCAAGGTATAGGGCGATCGCTAAGGGCAAGTGATGCGATCTCAGCTTAGAAGGCTAACGGCAAAGTTGAGCCACCGCAGATAACCTCTCGCTCCCCCAAATAACCTTGATACGGTCGGCTCCAAGGCAGTATTAGGCTACTGGCGCTGCAACTGAGAGAGCAACTTGTCATATTCTGCATGTGAACCAACCCAAAACCAAATAACTGTATTTCCGTCTAGCTGCCCAACTGCTCGATAACTTTTGCTAATTCGAGCAGAGTAAATAGGCAATTCTGGATGTACTTTTTTGAAGCGCAAACTTGGATAGCTAGGATATTCCTTGAATTGGCGATATGCTTCGCGTGTTTGCTCCTGAACTTGCTCAGGTAGTTCCGCAAACGCTTTTCGGAACTGGGCAGTTGTGCGTGACCTCACAATGTTTTGGGATCTAACTCTTGGGTTTTGCCTGCACGATGCTCAGACATCGCCTCGGCTGCAAGTTTGGCAAGGGCACCTTGGGAATTTGCAAAAGCTTCATCCCATCGGATTTCGTCCTCAATTTCTTCTAGAATCATTGCAGCAATAGCATCTTGTTCACTGGCAGACAATGTTTTCAGTTTGGCAATTGCCCGTTCGAGTAGCTCAGTCATAAGCTGGTGTACTCCTGCAAACAGATCATCAAGCAATTATCACCGATTCACCCGCTTGTATGTTGTCTTCTGTCTAAATCAGAGGGGTTAGGCTACGCTTACCTGTGGCTACTTCTCGTCTGTTTGCCAGTGAATCCTTTTGATCCGCTTCCCCATGATGGATACTTGCCCATGATTGCTAAATAGCTAGAAGGAATCCCCCAGACAAGAAACCCTACAACTGCTCGGCCTAGATTTTGAGTACGGCAACTATCAGATACATAGGCAACCTAGGTACAGAAAATCACTGCACCGATGAGCCGTAAAGTAACCGGATGATCCTGTACAGATAACTAGACGGATGACCTTGAAATATTATCGGATAACAGTGGTGCATTTTGCAGGCTAATTCTCACACGATTAGACCGACAAGATTGACAGGTTCGTTTGTTATCCTTCCCTTAAAAGGAACCTCAAATGGTACAAACACCCACTCAACCTTTGGCTTTGGCAGAGTTTCTGAAACTACCGGAAACCGAACCTGCCAGCGAGTACATTGATGGGCAAATGATCCAAAGGCCGATGCCGCCAGGAGAACATAGCGCGATCCAAGCTGAACTGATTATTGCGATTAATGCTGTCGTTAAGCCCCAAAAAGTTGCACGGGCATTTCCAGAGCTGCGATGTACATTTGGTGGCAAGTCACTTGTGCCTGATGTGTCAGTATTTACCTGGGAGAGAATTCCTCGCAAAGCAAATGGCGGTATAGCCAATGTATTTCAAGCCGCTCCTGATTGAATCATTGAAATCCTTTCTCCAGACCAGAGTGCTACGAAGGTTACGAAGAAAATTCTGCAATGCCTTAAATATGAGACGCAAATGGGCTGGCTGATCGACCCAGATGAGCAAACGGTATTTGTCTATCTACCAAAACAACAGCCAGAGGTATTTGATCAGCCGCAAGAACAACTTCCCGTACTTTCTTTTGCCAGCGAACTCTGTTTGACGGTAGGTGACTTATTTGGTTGGCTGCTTGAGTAGGCGCGACCTCCTATCGCTTGCCTGTCCCGAAGGACATCCTGTTAGAGTTGACAGCTGAGCAAGTGTTTGGTCGGGTTTGATTCCCCTCCGGATGTTACGCGATCGCCCCCGGAACTTCTCATTGCTATGACGCGGCTATTAAGTCTTTCAGCCAGATCCTTACGGGGTAACATACGGAAAAGTCGCAGTCTAATCACCCAGATCAGGAGTATTAAACAGATAAAGTCAGTCTAATAACTAGTTAGCTTGCTGATTTGTCGATAAGAAAGAAGAGTTACATTTGTAATGCAAAGCGCTACTCTAGGAAAGGCTGAAAATCGTCTGGTGCTAATATATGCAGGTTTTGTCACCCTACAGTGAGGAGGTTCTCACCGAGCTAAAAGATAATTACGGCTTGAATTCTACCGAAACAGCAGAAAAATTTATCATTCATCATCTCCAGCGACAGTACCCGTTTCAAATCATTTCGATCGAGGAATTACACATTTGCACAGGGATGTCCGCCAAGCTTAAAGCGGACGGCGAGATTTACTATCTCAAATTTAGTTCGCACGAGATCCACAAAAATCCAGATCAACTTTTGCCTTGGTTGGATTACGCCCAGAAGAAAGGAATCCCGCTCCCTGAAATCATTCCTACGATGAATGGTCGTTGGTATCTGTCTCCCTTGCAAGAATCTGATTATGATGTTGTCTACCTCATGCATGACGTTCCAGGAAAACCAATCGAGCAAGTGAGCAAACCATTATTGAGCCAGTATGCTGAGGCGATGGCGCAGTTTCATCGGATTGGATTCGACTATTCCCAGCCAGTGCAGGGGGATGATTGTTCAACTTGGGCAGACATAAAGCAGCAGGAGAATCTGGATGAGTTACGGAATGATCTGCACGATCGCCCATTCATCTTACAAGAACTGGTTACAGAAGCAATGCGAGTGATTGAACAGACACCCGTTTGCACCATGCATCAAACGATGATTCATGGGGACTTTCGATTTTGTCATGTGTTCATTCAAGACAATGTGTTAAGCGGCATTATTGATATGGATGAATCAACTCAGGGAGAACGGTTGCTGGATTTGTGTTATGGACTCGTGAGTGGTTCTTCCCCAGAAGCAGGGAGTTTGCTAACCTTTGGGCAACTACGAGACACTTTATTGATGTATCACCAAAGTCTGCCGCTGAATGAACAGGAACGATTAACACTAAAGGGGATGTTTGCTTATATGTTTCTGGCACACTTGGTTCACTTGTCCTATAGCAATGGGACGGAACAAGGGATTAATGTTACACAAGACCTTCTGCGATCGCTTCTGAACACTTCTGAGCAGGAATTACTTGGTAGTCTGTAGTTGACGCAAGCTAACAATCCGCTTGCACACCGACCGTATCGAAATGGTTGGTTGAGTCTGAAAGGTTAATAGCGGCGGGTGAAGCGGAACGTCAGACACCGCAAAATATTTATCTGATATCGAGAAGAAAATGTTCAACACCGTCCTTGTTGCTGGTGCCAGTCGTGGAATCGGTCTTGCAGTTGCCTCACATCTTGCACCCAAGTCCCACCGATTAGTAGCTGTATCTCGAACAGTAGCTCCTGTTGGGGAGTGGGTAAGTGCTGATGTATCCTCTATGTCTGGTGTTGAGATCGCAACGGAATCGGTCGGCAGCGATGTGCTCGACGCATTGTTGTATATGGGAGGTACATGGGAAACAAACGCTTTCACCAATCAGTACAGCTTTGAGGACTGCTCGGATGAAGATATTGCACGAGTAATCAGTGTGAACTTGGTTGCGCCGATTCGCCTGGTCAAGGCACTCCTACCTGCACTTCAGCGCTCTAAAAATCCAAAAGTTATATTCATGGGTGCCCTGTCTGGACGAGACAATTTCCCATCAAGAGAGGTTGCAAACTCGGCATCCAAGTTTGGCTTACGTGGAGTGGTTCATGCACTTCGAGAGGAATTAAGATCACGACAGATTGGCGTGACTGTGATTAATCCTGGAAACGTCGGAACGCCGGAAGTATTGGAAGATCTTGGAGAGGGAACACTTGTCGGTGGCAATGCAATCCCTCTGAATGACCTACTAAGCATCATCGACTGTGTGCTGTCTTTGTCTAGGGCAACCTGCCTCAAGGAAATAGATGTACCTGCAATGCTTGGCAAAGGTGCCTAACCAGTCGTTGGAGCGGAACATAGAATCATGCTTGGTGGTGATGCAAAGTTGATCGCCATCCGCTCAACTCCAGTCCGTTAAGTGTCTTACTCGAACTCAGAGCTATAACCTTATATCCTCAGAAAGAGAGATCACATTCCATTTGCATCGCTTAAGCGAGATGGCCCTCTCCGTGATGATTGGCAAATCCCGCTAAGAATCATTGCGGATTTTCACATCTTTGTAGGTTCTAACCTTCTGTTTATGGAGGTGTATTGGAGGGTTATCTATAGGGCGTTTGTGCAGCGTCTCCGTAGGAGAATCACACTCATCTAATTCTTAAAGACGCTATCAAACAGCGATCGCTTGATTCCGAAGTTAGTCGCTACAAGGTCTTGATGCAGTTGCTTTTGACAGATGTGATTAGAGTAGGGGAGGGTTCGCGCAGTGTTGCAAAGCAAATCGCTCAAATGCATTGGGAAAAGGTGCGATCGCTACGGCACTGACCTCAACCAATTATAATCAGCAAAGCTGACACTTACGCTGTCACTGTATTCATTTTGAATGCAGCCCCTCACACTAACGATGTGACAGATAACATTAAAAACGCATCAGCTTACATTAGCAACGTAACGGCATGCACTCTTAATGCAGCGCCTTACATTGACAGTGCATCATCTGAACATTGTTAATGGGATCGCTTCATTAGCAATGCAGTGACATACACAAGCACTGTATTTGAACCACAAGTGCAAGAGCGATCGCACAGATGAATTGAGGGAAAGGTGCGATCGCAAGGTGAACTTATTGTATTCAAGGTAAACTAAGCGATCACAAATACACAGCTACTCTAGGTGAGCGATCACTTGTCTCCCCAGCTACCTGCGGTTGCTAAACTGTGAACAATTCTAGTTTTATTTTTGTGTAATCCTGCGATCGCTTGAGCAACCGATGCAGAAAGCCCTCTTTGTGCCAAACACTTTGCGAGTCCTACTTCCGGGTTTGGTAGACTATCTAGAAAAGGTGTTCGTTCTATGGCGATCGCAGCACACAAAAACGTCACTTTGCAGGAGTTTTTAAGCCTCTCCTACATTGATGAGTCACCAGCTTGGGAGTATGTCAATGGAGAAGTTTTGCAAAAACCGATGGGTGGTGGCAAACACAGCACGTTACAGAAACGTTTGGTGGGTGAGATCGATCAAGCAGGCAGCCAATACGAAGCTTTTCCAGAGCTACGCTGTACCTTCGGGGACCGTTCGGTAGTTCCTGATGTTGTCGTCGTTGCCAGCAATCGACTTCCAATAGACAAGGATGGTGATATTACCAGTACTGGGATTGAATTTGCTCCAACCTGGGTGATTGAGATTCTCTCCCCAGATCAAAGTCAGACTAGAGTGACGGGCAATCTCCTACACTGCCTGAAATATGGAAGCCAGTTGGGATGGTTGGTTGATCCAAATGAACGCTCTGTACTAAGCTATCAGCCAGATCGTCTACCGGACCTGCTAGCTGGGGATGATTTGCTGCCTGTTTTAGCAGGAATAACCTTAAACCTATCAGCTAGGCAGATGTTTAGCTGGTTGCACCGGATAGGTTAAGAACTTCTGGTTTCAATGCAGACGCTAGTGTGTATTGCCTCAGTGAACTGAAGCCAAGGGTGAGATCGCTACGGCATTGACCTTAATCAGTCAGAACCTGCAAAGCTGATACTTGCGCCGTCAGCGTGTTCATTCCAAATGCAACCTACACTAACGACGCGACAGCCAACATTGAAGTTACTGCTTCAGACTTTCAACTCAACGCGTTTTCAGCCAGCTCGGATAGATCCTCTTCCCGCTTGCTCGACCCCGAAAGAGCGGCCACGATCGCATCAAATACCTTGGCAACCGGGATAATTTCTAGGTCGAGTTCAGAAAACGTCTGGCCCTTGGGCACGATCGCTCGCCGGAATCCCAATTTCGCCGCTTCTTTCAGGCGCAGTTCCATCTGGGACACCGAACGAACCTGCCCTCCTAGACCCACTTCACCGATAATCACTGTTCCCGGATCGACAATGCGATCGCGAAAGCTGGCAACCACGGCTACCGCCACACCCAAGTCTGCGGCAGGTTCTCCCACACTTAAGCCCCCAGAGGAGGCGACGTAGGCATCTAGTTTCGACAGGGGAATCCCCAGGCGTTTTTCTAACACTGCCAGGATCTGGAGCAGCCGATTGTACTCCACCCCTGTGGTTGACCGTCGCGGGGAGCTGTAACTGGTCGCACTGACCAGCGCTTGAAGTTCCACCACAATAGGCCGGGTGCCTTCACAGGCCACAATTGTCGCCGTCCCCGGTGCCACCTCCGTGCGATCGCCCAGAAACAGCACGGAGGGATTGTCAACTTCCGCTAGTCCCCGGTCCACCATCTCAAACACGCCAATCTCGTGAGTGGCCCCAAACCGATTTTTCACGGAGCGCAGCAGGCGATGACTGGCAAAGCGATCGCCCTCAAAGTAGAGAACCGTATCCACCAGGTGCTCTAGGACTTTCGGCCCGGCGATCGCACCCTCCTTGGTCACGTGACCGACAATAAACAGCGTAGTGTTCTGCCGCTTAGCAACTCGCATCAAGGCTGACGTACATTCCCGCACTTGAGCCACCGAGCCAGGGGCCGAGCCCAGGGCAGCAAAGTAAAGCGCCTGGATACTATCAATCACTGCTACTTGCGGTTTCAGGCTCTCCAGTTCGATCAGAATCGCTTCTAAGTCGGTTTCGGGCAGCAAATACATTTGTGCTTGACCCACTGCTGTGGTTGTTCCTAGCCGCTGGGCCCGTAACTTGACCTGCTGGCCCGATTCTTCAGCACAGACGTAGAGGGTCCGGTACTGGGTTGCCAGTTGACAGGTAGTCTGGAGCAGCAGGGTCGATTTACCAATGCCCGGATCTCCCCCAATCAGGACCAGGGAGCCAGGCACAATTCCTCCCCCCAAAACTCGGTCTAGCTCGCCGTAGCCAGAAGAAAAGCGGAACTGGTCAGAGTCGGCAATTTCAACTAGGGTCAGGGCGGCGTTGGCCTTAGCAGGAGTTTGAGACTGGCCTCTAGCACTGGGGCCTCTGACACTGGGGACTAAGCGGGCCCCCTCCGAGTACCCTCTGTCAGCAGCGGGGAGAGCGGCGATTTGCTCAACCAAAGTATTCCAGTGACTACAGGCGGGACATTTACCAAAGTACTGGGGAGATTCTGCTCCACAGTTCTGACAGACATACTGGGTCCGAAGCTTAGCCATAACTTAAAAAAACTTAAAGCAGTGCAAGTAACTTCAAAGTCATTCTCCATTTGAGCTTCAGCCCTTTGGAGTGCAACAGTGACCTGGTAGCATGGTGATAAAGTATTAAAAAATCAAACTTTCTTTAGAAACTGGCAAAACTACAGGAGTATTAAGCTTGGAGAGCCATAAGGAAAAAATTTTAGTGGTCGATGACGAAGCCAGTATCCGGCGCATCCTGGAAACTCGTTTATCAATGATTGGTTACGATGTCATCACTGCGGCGGATGGAGAAGAAGCAATTGATAGTTTTCACCACCAGGCACCCGATCTGGTCGTCTTGGATGTGATGATGCCCAAGCTGGATGGCTATGGCGTCTGCCAGGAATTGCGTAAAGAATCAGATGTGCCAATTATTATGCTAACAGCTCTAGGCGATGTCGCCGACCGGATTACCGGCCTGGAGCTGGGGGCCGATGACTATGTCGTAAAACCCTTTTCCCCTAAGGAGCTAGAGGCTCGAATTCGCTCAGTCCTGCGACGTGTGGATAAAGTTAGTAACTCTGGAATTCCTAGTTCTGGGCTAATCCAGGTTGCTACCCTGCGAATTGACACCAACAAGCGGCAGGTTTACAAAGGGGATGAGCGTATCCGGTTAACAGGGATGGAGTTCAGTTTACTAGAACTCCTGGTTGGTCGTTCTGGTGAAGCCTTTTCTCGCTCTGAAATTTTGCAAGAAGTCTGGGGCTACACCCCGGAGCGCCACGTGGATACGCGAGTGGTAGATGTCCACATCTCTCGCCTGCGGGCCAAGCTGGAAGAAGACCCCAGTAACCCGGAATTAATTCTCACTGCTCGGGGCACAGGCTACTTGTTCCAACGGATCTCGTCCCTGGGGGAAGCTTCTGAGTCCCGCTAATCGCGGCGCGAAGTGATCAGTTGTAAATGAGTCAGGCTCAAATTCAAACCCTCCAGCGGGGGTCCCGACTCAAGACTTTCGCCCGTGCTTCAATAGATTAAAAGGGATAGGTACACCTCTCAAGCCTAGAAGCCGGATGGACGTTCCTCGCTTACATGCCGATACGATTGACCAGGTGCGTCAGGCTGTCGATATTGTCGAGCTGGTGGCGGACCACGTTGTGTTGCGTAAGCAAGGCAAAGATTTTATTGGGTCCTGCCCTTTTCACGACGATAAATCGCCCAGCTTCAGCGTCAGCCCCGCCAAGCAGTTCTATTACTGTTTTGGCTGTGGTGCTGGTGGCAATGCCATCAAGTTTTTAATGGAGTTGGGTCACCGCTCCTTTAGCGAGGTGGTGTTAGAGCTGGCCCAGCGCTATCAAGTTCCGGTCAAAACCCTAGAGCACTCTGAACGCCAGGAGTTACAGCGCCAGCTTTCAGCTCGCGAACAACTCTACGAAATTTTGGCCTTGGTCACCCGCTTCTACGAACATGCCCTGCGTCAACCCCAGGGAGCAACGGCCCTAACCTACCTCCAGTCTGAGCGGCAGTTGAGCCAGTCAACCATTCAGCAGTTCCAGTTGGGATACGCACCGGCAGGTTGGCAGGTTCTGCATCACTATCTAGTGGAACAAAAACACTTGCCTGTAGAGTTGGTCGAACAGGCTGGACTGATTGTGCCTCGTAAATCTGGTGGGGGATACTACGATCGCTTTCGCGATCGCCTGATCATCCCGATCCATGACCAGCAAGGGCGCACCATCGGCTTTGGCAGCCGCACCCTGACGAATGAGCAGCCCAAGTACCTCAACTCCCCAGAAACCCCGCTGTTTGACAAAGGTAAGACCCTGTTTGGCTTAGATAAGGCCCGCTCCGCCATTGTCCAGCAGGACCAGGCTGTGGTGGTGGAAGGCTATTTTGACGCGATCGCCCTCCACGCCGCAGGCATCCCAAACGTGGTTGCCTCAATGGGAACAGCCTTGACCCTGGAGCAGGTGCGGCAGTTGTTGCGCTATACCGAGTCCAAGCAAATTGTTTTTAACTTTGATGCCGACGCCGCAGGTGACCGGGCGGCTGAGCGGGCGATCGCTGAGATTCAAGACTTGGCCTACCGGGGAGAAGTCCAACTGCGGGTGCTTAGCATTCCAGAAGGGAAAGATGCCGATGAGTTCCTCAGAACCGAGTCCCCTCAGCGCTATCAAGCACTATTAGCCGCTGCCCCCCTCTGGTTAGACTGGCAGATAGACTCCGCTTTGGCCGATCAAGACCTGAAGCAGGCGGACCAGTTCCAGGCTGCAACCCAGCAGGTGGTCCGCTTACTCGGCAAGCTGCCCAATGCCACCCTGCGGACCCACTATATTCATCACTGTGCCGAGCGCTTGAGCCAGGGGGATTCCCGCTTAGCTCTGCAACTAGAATCAGATTTACGAACTCAGGTGCGCGGTCAGCGCTGGCACGGGCGATCGCAGAAATGGCAGCGGCCCGCAGATTACAGCTTGCGGGAAGTTGCCGAAGCCCAACTGTTGCGAATCTATCTCCACTGCTCTGAGTACCGCTCGGTGGTTAGTCAGGCCCTAGAGCAACGGGATCTGGAGTTTGGTCTCTCTCACCATCGCTTCCTCTGGCGGCAGATTCTCGACGTTGAAGCAGACCCAGGTGGCCTGGACGAACTATCTCTGGGCTACCCCGACGTAAGTGACCTCAATCATACTCCCCCGCTGAGCCTGGATTTGATTGCCACCTTGCGCGATCGCTGTACCGAATTTCCTCAGGAGATGCAGCAGGTCTATCACCTGTTTCACCTGGATGAGAAAACTGAACTTGATATCCAGCGGCCCCTACTGGCTATACCAGCGGCGACAGCCAGCCTGGAGCGGCTGATGTCTGAGAAGCGCTGCCGTCACCTACTGAATCTATGGGAAGAGACTAGCCGCTCTGCCCTCAACGGGCTGGGTCAACAACAAATGCTGGAGAAACTGGGACAGATGATTGCCGCCGAAACTCTCCAGCTTCGGCAACCCTTTGATCCAGAAGCCTCGAACCTGCTTCAGCTCCCTGAAACTGACCAGTATCACCTGCAAGAACTAGGCAAAATTCAAAAGCTTTTCTACCAGGAAAAGTACTACCTCCAGCAGCTTGATCAGCAGCGTTATATTACGTTGAGCGATCTAGCCCAGACTTCCTAGCCAAGTATTTTGGCTTACTGGCAGTTCAGCGTCTCACGGGTCTGGCGTCCTGTGACCGGGTTTGTTCCCTTGGCAACACTGCAAAGTACTTTTTGCGTGTCACTGCGAAGATCGACATCTGTAAAGTCGGTGCCGTCAATCGTAGCGTTGTCAAACTTGGCGCTGTAGGCGAACGCCCCTTCCAGCACTGCATTAGTCAGGTTTGCATCCGTGAACCGGGCCGAATCTAAGGTAGCATTGCGAAAATCTGCTCCCTCAAAATTCACAGCCTCTAAGTTAGCGGCAAAGAAGCTCACCCCGCGCAGATCGGTGTGGCTAAAGTTGCTATTTTTGAGATTTGCTTTGGTGAAGCTAGAGTCGCTCAGCATCTGACCAGAGAAATCTGAATTGATCAAAATCTCTTTGTCGTAGTCCTCAGCCAGGACAGGCAGGGTCACACAAACCGTAATCAGCAAAAATAAACCAATCAAGCTAGCCCGGAGATAACTCCTCAGTCTAGAATCTACCCAGCTATGGGCATATTGAGAAGTAACGATCTTGCTATCCATTTCACACTCAGCCTCAATAGTCAATAGTCAGCCAAGCTAGATTAGTAGCACTTTGACCGTACCTGATGCAAATGTCGCTCCTGAAGCTGTGAAATCAATTGTGTCTGACATTGGCAGTTTAGGAGAGGAGCTGGTTGCCGACTGGCTAGAGACTCAAGGCTGGGCAGTTTTACATCGTCGTTGGCGTTGCCGCTGGGGTGAAATCGATTTGGTTGCTCAACAGCTTATTACCCCATCCTGCCAGTCTCAGGGTGTTGCTCAGGCTTCCCTAGCTTTCATTGAGGTGAAAACGCGTCGCCCCGGCAACTGGGATGCCGATGGACTTTTAGCCATTACCCCGCGCAAACAAGCAAAGCTTTGGAAAACGGCAGAGATGTTTTTGGCAGATCATGCAGCCCTGGCAAATTTACCCTGCCGGTTTGACGTCGCCCTAGTTTGCTTCCAGCGATCGCAAAGCGTCTCTGAAAGAGAATCGCAAAGCGTCCTTAGAGGGAAACTGCCAGAGATAGCAAGAATCGCAGCGTCTCAGATGCCAGCCTCACCGCTCTTAGGACGAGTGGTCCAGTTCGGTAAATATCAGCTCACCTTGCAGAACTACATTGAGTCGGCCTTCTATAGATAGTATCTTCTGCAGATAGTATTTTCTGCTCAAGACCAGGTTTGTGCCTGCTCTACTGAAATCTTGGACTTAGTAGTGATCGTACTCCGGCAACACTGGACGATGGACAAAACGCCTTTAAAGTAAGAGGCTTCCCTTAAAGGGTGAAACTACAATACGGGTAGCAGTTAAAGACCCGAAGTAAAAAAGAGAACAATGGCCAAAGTAAACCAGATCCAACTCCAAAAACATCTAAAAGGAGTTGACTATCCGGTCAGCAAACAAGACCTGATCAACCATGCTGAGCAGCAGGGTGCAGACGAAGACGCACTATCGGCGCTAAAGCAAATTCCAGATCGGCAGTACGACGGCCCCAACGCGGTTAGCCACGAGATCAGCCAGACAGAATAGCAACTACTGGCTCAGGGCGATCGGCTTGGCCAAACCCAGCATTATCGAGTCTGTCCTGAGGCCGCATTCGGAGGCGGTCCTGCAGTCACAATCACCAGTTGGTCTGGATGGATCAGTTCTTGCGCTGCCTGCTGAACTTGTGATTGAGTCACAGCATTGACTTGATCGGTAAAATTGCGGATTTCTGCTGGTTCTAATCCATAAACTTCATTACTTAGAATTGTGCTGGCTAATGCTTCAGGGCTGGTTAGTTCCACCGAATAGCTGCTCGTAATTGAACGCTTTGCACTCCTTAGTTCCTCAGGGGTAATTCCTTTGCGCTCAAGCTGTTCTAGCAGCACTAGTGTGTTACTGATTGCTCGCTGGCTGTCTTCCGGGGCTGTCTGCATTTGAATTAGAAACGGCCCTGCATACTTTCCGGCCTGGAAGTAGCTGTAGATCCCGTAGGTCAGCCCCTGGCGATCGCGGATTTCTGTACCCAACCGGCTGGCAAGCGTGTCACCCCCTAAAACCTGGTTGAGAATCAGGGCCGCGTAGTAGCGAGGGTCCTGACGGCTGATACCCTGATAGCCCAAGTAGCTAATTGACTGAGCCTTCCCTGGTAAAACTGGGTTTAAGCGCTTGACTGCTTTAGGCAAGCTAACTTGGGGGAAGGTTAAATTGGGAGGCTTACCCTTGGTTTGCCACTGACCCAGAGAACGTTCCAGCAGCGATCGCACCTGAGCTGGATCAAAATCCCCCACCAGGGTCAATACAGTGGTGTCCGGACGGTAGTGCTGCTGATAAAAGCGGACAACATCCTGACGAGTAATTTGCTTCAAGCTCTCAGGAGTCGGAAAGGCATAAAAGGGATGGTTCTGGGGATAAACTGCCTGCTGGAATACCCGCCGACCGACGACTTGAGGAGTATCTAACTCAACTTGTAGGTCCGATAGGGCTCGCTGGCGGCTCAACTCAAGCTGATCGGCTGGAAAGGTAGCATTTTGAACTATATCAGCCCAGGTTTGGATCAGCGTCGGTAGCTCTTGAGATAAGGCACTCGCTTCAACCTGGACTCCTTCCCGGTTGGCACCGAACTCCAGGTCAATTCCCCGGTTTTCTAGCTCCTCAGCCAGAGCCAAGGCATCGCTTGTCTGGGTGCCACTGGCAAGATTTTCTGCTGTCAAGCTGGCAATTCCCGCCTTCGAGATCGGATCAAAACTTGTCCCCGCTTGAATTTGCCCACTCAGCGTGATTGTCGGTGTGCTGGAGTCCGGCAGCAGCAGCAGACGCAGGCCATTCTTCAGCACGAATCGCTGCGGCAGCGGTTGGGGCGTTGTCGTTGTTTCTGTGGCTATCTCCGGCAGGTATTGAGCAACTTCTGCCGGGTCTACAGGCTGACCAGGGCTAAAATTCTCTGAGGTTTGGGTAGGGCCAGCCTCTGCCGCAGAAGTAGGTTGATCGGTTGTCTCAGTCGGCTCGAAGTAACCCACAGTTCGTTTCGCTGGGTCAAGGTAGGTGCGAGCGACGCGCTGGATGTCAGCAGCAGTGACCTGAGCAACCCCAGCTAAGTAGCGATCGCTGTAGCGATAGTCCCCCGTCACAGTCTGGTTGTAGCCCAGTTGGCTAGCTTGGCTGCTGATATCCCGGTTGCTAAGGGTAAAGCTAGCTTGCAGTTGGGTTTTGGCCCGATTGAGTTCTTCTGGAGCTACTTGTCCCTGCTGTAAGTCCGCTAGAGCTTTTTGGAGAACCTGATCAACTTTGTTCAGGTTCTGGCCCGGTGCTGCCGTTGCAGAAATGTTGTACCAGCCGGGCTCGATCAGTTCCGCCGGGTAAGCGCTGACCTCGCTGGCTAGGCCAGACTCAACTAGAGCCTGATACAGTCGGGAACTGCGGCCCTGGGTTAAAACTGCATCCATCACATCCAAGGCGGGTACGTCAGGATGTTTAGCATCAGGCAACGGGTAGACCACTTCTAGCAGGGCTGCACTTCCAGGCTGGCGCAGGACGACAGGTACTTTAGCGGCGAAATGTGCCGGGGGAATGATTCCTCCGGCACATTTCGCAGCAGGTGAAGCTGCCGGTAGAATAGTTGCCGGTTTAGGAGCAGTTTTGACCTGCTTTGGCACACTGCCAAAAATTTCCCGCACACTTGCCAGCACAGGCTCAGTGGCAAAATCTCCTGTGATCACCAGGGTGGCGTTATCAGGACTGTAGTAGGTGCGGTAGTAGTCTCGCACCTGCTCAACCGTAAACTTTTCTACGTCTACTTTGGTGCCACCGACAGGTAATCCGTAGGGCCGCTCAGGAAAAGCAGCCCGCATCACCGCTCGTCCCAGCCGATAGCTGGGGCTGTTTTCATACCCCTGCAACTCCGAAATTACCACCCGTTTCTCACTGGTCAGTTGCTCTGGATTGATCAAGGCATTCTGCATCCGGTCTGCTTCTAGCACCAGCAGTGCCCGTAACTTATCCCGTCCAACAGTGCCAAAGTAGGCTGTCTCGTCATAGCTGGTGAAGGCGTTTGAGTTACTGCCCAAGGCACTGAAGAGGCGACCGTACTGAATCGGACGGTTCGTCGTTCCCTTGAAGAGTAAATGTTCTAACTGGTGCGAGATCCCATTTAGCCCCACACCTTCATTCCGGGTGCCAACGCGGTACCAGACCTGTACACTCACCACTGGCGTTGTGTGAACTTCTTTAGTCAGAACCGTTAAGCCGTTATCGAGGACAGTCTTCCGCGCCCCCTCAGTCAAAGAAGGGACAGTAGCAGAATTTTGAGCCGGCAAAACTGAAATATCAACGTTGTTTTTTTTCAAGGTACCAATTTGTTTGTCAAAAGAGTCAGGCTTTGCCGTCAGCGGCACTGGTGTATCCGTAATAGCAGCAGATCCATTAGAGAAAAATACGACCGCGCTAAAACATAAACTGAAGAGTACACCGAGAAACACGGCTTGACGAAGCTTAGCTAGAAAGGACATTTTAATTTTGCAACGAAGAGTAATGGATCGTACGGAACTAAACTCACTCTAGAAAGCCCAGCCTTCACCATTCTCTATTATTTCTTTGAGGTTCTGTCAGAAAAGACGTAGGTTAAGGCCGTGATCGCACCTTTCCAGCTTATCGGCACAGCAGTCATCCCTAGACTAGAGCTGTAGATTGAGCTAGACTGAGAAGCCGTGGCTTTTTACCAAGACCTATGCATGCCCAGGAAATTATCCGCTCAATCGAAGCGGAGCAGATCAAAACAAACCTCCCAGAAATCTACGTCGGCGACACCGTTAGAGTAGGCGTAATTATTCAAGAGGGGAACAAAGAACGGACCCAGCCTTACGAAGGTGTCGTGATTGCTAGACGCAACGGCGGTATTAGTGAAACCATTACTGTGCGCCGGGTTTTTCAAGGGGTTGGGGTTGAGCGAGTGTTTTTGCTTCACTCTCCCCGGATTGAGAATATTAAGATTGTGCGGCGAGGCAAAGTTCGTCGGGCCAAACTTTACTTCCTCCGCGATCGCGTGGGCAAGGCAACCCGGATCAAGCAGCGGTTCGACCGAGGTTAACCTAGAGGGCTAACTCAGACGATATACTTGATGCAAAGCAGGCTATTCCCTAGAATTTTAGAGTTAAAGTCCTAGCCCGACTTAGGCTAAACTTGTGCGCTCTTAGTTCAGTTGGTAGAACGCAGGTCTCCAAAACCTGATGTCGGGGGTTCAAGTCCTCCAGGGCGCGCTTATACGAAATCCTTGAAATCTCTTGTATTTCAAGGATTTCGTTATTTCTGGGTAAATTATTTTTTACACTGGCTTCCAGGTTTAGGTATTTTTAGGGCACTTTGAGATAAAAACTGGGGTAACTACTTAAAAGTAGAAGTAAGGTATTTACCCAAAGAGATTACTCGATGTACTCCAAGGATACCCAACGCAAGGCTAGTAAGGGTTCTATTCAGATCAAGAACTCTAATAGGTTCTAAAGTAGCGTAGCTGAGATTTGGATCTATCTATGTCTAAAAGCTTTGCAGTGAAGGACTTTTCGTATTTTTACTAAGTTTTTCACAGAACCCGCCAGAACGGTTCCGTGAGATCACCCTGGTATCAGGATCTGAACTTAGCTATAACCAAAGTTGTCGCATGATCTAAATGGCAGTGTGTAGGGCTTTGACTGAGAGTTTAGTGGTTTTTGAGACTGCTCAACACATTATTAAAGTCTTTTCTCGCATCTACTGAAGTTTTGTCGTGGTTCTGTGCCTTTTGTTTGCTTTAGGTATTTCGTGCATCAGTTGGCATTGAGAGCATTAATTTTATCAAAATTCCATCAAGACTCTACTAATGGTAATTGTCGGAGTCATAGAAACTATATCTAAATTGTTTTGAGGGTTTAAGCTATGCACGTGACTGTTTTGCGCCGAATTGTGTTGCCTGTGAGTGTCGCGCTTTGGTTGATTTCTACCGCTGCAATCACCCCTGCCCTGGCTCAACAACAGAGTTCTAATCGTGGCGAGTTTCCAGGGCGCCGGATTGGGGGAGGAACGCGGGGAGAATGTCTGATGGGCAATCAACCGTTAGTTGCTCTAAACCCGGCAAGCAATCTGGGGGTGACTGCTAGTGATCACCCCTCACTTTATTTTGTAGTCCCCAAATTTGACGAGTCTTATCCCGCTGAGTTTGTCTTGCGCGATGCCAGTGGAAGTTCAGTCTACGAAACCGCCCTAGAAGCAGGCAAGAACAAGGACATTGTCGGCATTCATCTGCCAAAAAATGCGCTGAAGGTGGGTCAAGACTATCAGTGGTATTTTTCGGTGGTGTGTGATGCCGAGGATCGTTCGCAAAATATGGTTTTGTCAGGGTGGCTACGACAAGTCTCACCCGATGTAGCCTTAAAGAGTGGAGCTGGTTTAGAGTCTCGCCTTAATCTGGCGAAGTCCTATCAGGAAGCTGGACTTTCGAACGACGAGATCGCCACCCTGGCTGAGTTACGCCAGACCTACCCCAATAATGACCAGGTTCAACTCCAGTGGCAACAACTTTTACAACAGTTGGAGTTGAAGTCGGTTTTTGAGCCAACTGTTGCGGGGCAGTTGTAAGAGGAAGTTGACCAGGTGACGGGATTCTTGCTGTTGGTGAATGCCTTTGTCAATCGGGTGCGATCGCGCTTCCTGCCGACTCAGTGGTGGGGCGATCGCAGGCTGCCCATGTCCCGGATCATCTGGGTAGCGGGTCGCTCTATCGTCCTATCAAGTACGGTCATAACGGGTTTATTTTGGGGCATCCAGCAGTTTGGCGGGCTAGAAACGCCAGAATTACTGGCTCTGAATCGGTTCGTGCAGCTTCAGCCCGATGCTACCCCCGATCCGCGCCTGCTGGTAGTCACGATCACCGAACAAGACCTGCACCGTTACCGCTGGCCCCTGTCTGATCAGATTCTTGCCCAGGCATTGAGCCAACTTCAGTCCTACCGTCCCAGGGTTATCGGTCTAGATCTTTATCGTGACATTGCACACCCACCGGGAGTATCCGCCCTTGCCACGCAACTGCAAGCCAAAAACCTGATCGCCATCACCGAAATCGTCGGCGGTATTCCCTCTCCTCCCGATGTTGAGCCTGAACGAGTTAGCTTCAATGACCTGACCTTAGACACAGAGGGAGTTCTCCGCCGCAACCTGCTATTTGTTGCGGCGGAGGATCAAGACTATTATTCATTTGCGTTGCGAATGAGTTTGTCCTATCTCCGTAGAGAAGGCGTTCTCTTTCGCCATACCCCGCAAGCCTTGTTTCTGGGAGAAATCCCGATTGTTCCCTTAGAACCAACCTCTGGCGGCTATCAGACGGCTGATACACGAGGGTATCAAATCTTGTTGAACTATCGCACTCGCGGCAATGTAGCGCGAACGGTAACCTTGAGTCAGGTATTGGATGGTGGTGTGAATCCAAACTGGGTGCGTGACAAGATTGTTCTAATTGGCACGATCGCTCCCAGCTTAAAAGATCAGGTGTATACGCCCTATAGCCCCAGCCAACAGGACACCTTTCAGATGCCGGGGGTGATGATCCATGCTCAAATGACCAGTCAACTCCTGGACGTTGCCGCCGGAGAGCAGCGATTGTTCCAATTTTGGACTCAGGAAGGTGAACTTCTCTGGCTCTGGAGCTGGGCATTCGTGGGTGGATTGCTCGTCTGGCGATTGAGACATCCCCTCGCGTTTGGGTTGGCCGGGATAGGCTGTCTGCTTGTGATTGGGGGCACTGGTTGGGGATTGTTTGGCTCTCTGCTTTGGATTCCTGTTGCGGAGCCTGTACTGGGATTCGTTGCCGCAGTTGGTTTGGCGATGGCTCACCGCCTACTTTACACGACAACCCGTGATCCACTTACGGGTTTGCTCAATCGGGAAGCGTTTGTGCGGTATCTGGGGCGATGGTCTCTGACCGGCCGTAGGCCATCGCTGACTCGAATAGCTCGTCCCAAAACTACTTCAACCCTTGGCATCATGTTTCTGCATCTGGATCGCCTGCAACTGATCAGCAAGAGTCTGGGAGTCCAAACGAGTGATCGCTTGCTATTACAAGTGGTTGCCCGATGGCAGCCCATCCTACCCCGGTCTGCCCGCCTCGCCAGGATCGGGGACGATGAATTTGCCCTTTCCCTGCAGCATAGTCACAAGGCAACCCTGACTGCGCTGGCAGACCAACTCCAAATTGCTTTGACAGAGCCGTTTCTGATCAACCAGCAATCGATAGTGATAACGACTAGCGTTGGGATTGCGGTGACTCAGGCAGACTATCGTCACACACCCGAAAATTTGCTGCGCGATGCCCACACAGCCATGTACCGGGCCAAAACGTTGGGAACTGCCCGCCATGAAGTTTTCGCAGCCGGAATGCTGACGGAAACCGTTGATCGGTTCACGCTTGAGAATGAGTTGCGGCAGGGCATTGATGCCCAAGAATTTGTCCTCTATTACCAACCGATTGTCTGCCTCAACACTGAAAAAATTGCCGGATTTGAAGCGCTGGTGCGATGGCAACATCCAACTAAAGGGTTCATTCCACCACTGAAGTTTATTCCCCTGGCAGAAGAGACTGGACTAATTATTCCCCTGGGAGCCTGGATCTGCCAGTCAGCCTGCCAGCAGGCGCACCAATGGCAACAGCAGTTTCCAGCCCAGCCTTTGATGGTCAGCATCAATCTTTCGGGTCGCCAGTTCGAGCAACCTGATCTGATTGACCAGTTAGCGCAAATCATCCAGGAGGCAGACATCCAGGAGGTGACCCTCAAGCTGGAAATCACTGAAAGCATGGTGATGGGAGATGTGGAGGCAGCGATCGATCTAATGCTGCGGCTCAAGTCCCTCGGCTGCCAGCTGGGCATGGATGATTTTGGTACGGGCTATTCCTCCCTCAGCCAACTCCGGCGCTTCCCGATTGACACCCTCAAGGTGGATAAGTCTTTCGTGCACAAGATGGGTGAAAGTCACGAAGACCATGAGATTGTTCGGATGATCATTGCATTGGGGCACACTCTGGGTATGGATGTGATTGCTGAAGGGGTCGAGACAAAAGCAGATGCGGAGGTGCTGCGATCGCTCGGTTGTGAATTTGGGCAAGGATATTTTTGGGCAAAACCCTTACCCGTTGCTGAAGCAACCACGCTGCTACAGCAGCAAGAATAGTTTGTTTATCTCAGTTCCACCTTTACTCATTCTCAAGGACTAAGCACAATGCAACTCGTGACTCGGAACCAAATCAACGGCGGCAAGACGGGGTTAGCTAAACGCTGGATTACCGGATTCACTTGTCTTGGGGCAATCCTTGCCTGCGCTGGCAGCCCTTCCCCTGCGGTGTCCCAAACCTTGAGCGAAAAAGTCCTGGCAATGGAAAGTGGTTTGGAAAAGGAGTTCGAGGAGTATTTCGGAGAAAATCTGGCGGATGTGACTCAAACCCCAGACAAGATTGCCCAAACGCTGCAACGCATCGAGCAACAAACCAAGACGAAACCTGCTGTCCTCTGGGCTATTCCCCGTAAAGACCACTTGCACTTGGTGCTGATTACACCAGCAGGCAAGCCAATTGTTCGGGATCTCTACGATGTCCCACCGTCCAAACTGCGCGGCGTTGTTGATGCGTTCCACCTGGAGATGTACGGCTCCCCAAGTAAAGGGAAGATGATTGCCGCCCAACAACTCCACAACTGGATGATTGAACCGTTTGAAGCAGAATATCTCCAGGCAGAGGGCATTGACACCCTGCTGTTTTGCCTCGGCAAGGGTCTGCGGAGCTTGCCGTTGGCGGCACTCCACGACGGCAAGCAATTCCTGCTGGAAAAATACAGCGTGACGCGCATTCCTGCCTTCAATTTGATTCAAACAGATTATGTCAATCTCCAACAGGGTCAAATTCTGGCGATGGGAGAGTCTGAATTTCAGGAGCAACCCCCTTTGCCTGCGGTTCCTACAGAACTCTCAAATATCCTCAATGAGCTTCAATCTGCTAGACCTTTGAAGGATCAATGGAAAGGACAATCGTTCCTGAACCAGAATTTCACGCTCTCCAATCTGCAACAGCAAGTTAAAGCTCAGCGTCCGAATATCGTGCATCTAGCAACTCATGCCGTGTTTAAGCCCGGTAAACCCGATAATTCCTACATCCAGCTTTGGGACACTAAACTTGGGTTGAACAATATCCGCACGGTGGATTGGGGGTCCCCCTCCCTGGAACTGCTGGTGCTGAGTGCCTGTAGAACTGCGATTGGCGACGATCAAGCAGAACTTGGCTTTGCCGGAGTAGCCCTAAAATCAAAGGTCAAATCAGTTCTGGCGAGTCTCTGGAACGTCAGCGATGAAGGAACCCTGGCGCTGATGAGTGAATTCTACCAACAACTTGGAACCACCTCAACCAAAGCCGAAGCCCTCCGGCAAGCCCAATTACGGATGCTACGGGGAGAAATTCGGGTGGAGGGTAAACAGCTTATACTCTCACGCGGTTCTATTCCCTTACCCGCAGAGTTGAGTGGCAAAGTCAGCAATGATTTGTCCGCACCTTACTACTGGTCTGCATTCACGTTAATCAGTAGTCCCTGGTGAGCAGGTTTGGTTTCGCCTGGTGCGAGTTGTGGAGCGACTACGAGGGGGCAGAGACAATTGGCAGTATGTCTCCAATTTGATATTCGGGCATATTTCACGTACAGACCCGAACTCCCCGCAAAAGAGCTAAATAACCCGAGTTCGGGTTAAGCTAAAACTCGCATTCCTAGGTTCATATCTTGGACGTTTTTCCAACGTACTTGTGCTCTTTCAGCCATTCGGGGATACTTGATTGCTCTTATCCCGAACTGACGTTAAATACACTGCAACCAATGTACCTCTGTTTAGGTGCAACGCCTCAAGGTTATTGCAGGTCGGGTCAGCAGATGGCACAATAGATAGGCCGACATTGAATATGCTGTCTCGATCTCGGAATAACTGTGAGGTAAAAGGCAACACTAAACGCTGCAACCCCTATAAATCGACCTTCTTTCAGGTCTCCAAAACCTGATGTCGGGGGTTCAAGTCCTCCAGGGCACGCTTTTACCACTACTTTGTAATGTACTGCTCGAAATATCCATCAAAGCCAGTTCCAGCGATTGGTTTAGGGTAGAGATCAGGCCACTCCCCCTTAACAATCTATACTCGTGTAACCAAGCTGTTGATTTACTCGCAGGTTCTGGGTTGGAGGAAATCTTTCAGTCAAGCCTGCAAATCATGAAAGATATAACCAAAGCCCCCTTGCAGGGTAAAAGAAGTCGGTGTTAGAGAGGCCGTGATGAAAAAAGAAGAAGCGGAGAATCTAAAGGCAAGTGGGTTTAACCCCAGTGCTTTTGTTCAGGAAACAGCTCAAGAACTAGACAAGGTTGTTTGGCCAAGCCGACAACAACTCATCGGTGAGTCAGTCTCAGTCCTGCTGATGGTTTTGCTTTCGGCAACTTTGATCTATCTGATCGACAACCTTTTTAGATGGATAGCTGGGCAGGTGTTTTGATGTCTATGTCAGGTGAATCGACAGGCACAATGTTAGACCAATCTGATTTAGTTCAGTCTACAGAATCTCAGTCCTTGGGCCAGAATCACAACTGGTATGCTGTTCAAGTTGCATCCGGCTGTGAAAAGAAAGTTAAGCACAACCTGGAACAGCGACTCAGAACCCTGGATGTTGCCGACCGGATTGTCCGAATTGAAATTCCCCAGACTCCCACAGTCAAGTTGCGTAAGGACGGTAGCCGTCAAGCCAGTGAAGAAAAGGTTTTTCCCGGCTATGTTCTCGTCCAAATGATGATGGATGACGAAACTTGGCAAGTTGTTAAAAACACCCCCAACGTGATTAACTTTGTTGGAGCGGAGCAAAAGCGTCGCTACGGTAGAGGTCGAGGCCATGTTAAACCTTTACCCTTGGGGCTATCGGAAGTTGAGCGGATCTTTAAGCAGACTGAAGAACAAAAGCCTGTGCTCAAGATTGATATGACTGTAGGGGATAAAATCCAGGTCCTCTCTGGACCGTTCAAAGACTTTGAAGGTGAAGTCATTGAGGTCAGCCCTGAGCGCAGCAAACTCAAAGCATTACTGTCTATCTTTGGCCGGGACACCCCCGTGGAATTAGAGTTCAATCAGGTTGAAAAAGAGAACTAAGCAATGGCAAAAAAAATTGCGGCAGTGATCAAGCTGGCACTTACTGCCGGAAAAGCTAACCCAGCTCCTCCCGTAGGTCCAGCCCTGGGTCAGCACGGTGTCAATATTATGATGTTCTGCAAGGAGTACAACGCCAGAACTGCCGATCAAGCAGGTCTGGTTATCCCGGTCGAAATCTCAGTCTTTGAAGACCGCAGCTTCACGTTTATCCTTAAAACTCCCCCTGCTTCGGTTCTAATTCAAAAAGCTGCCGGAGTTGAGAAGGGTTCTGGAGAACCAAACCGGCAAAAAGTTGGTAAGATCACCCAGGCTCAACTTCAGGAGATTGCCCAGACAAAAATGCCTGACCTGAACGCAAACGACATCGACGCTGCTATGCGAATTGTGGCTGGAACAGCTCGCAACATGGGCGTAACTGTGGTTGACTAAACTGAAACTATTGACACTGGGGAAGAAGCTTAGCTTCGTTTAGTACCCCAAAAGGAGACTAGTGTGAAGAAAATATCTCGTCGATTACAAGAACTTCGCCAAAAGGTCGAAGAGCGTCCTTACGAACCGCTTACAGCCCTGACATTACTCAAGGAGACTGCCACGGCTAAGTTTCCTGAATCCGCCGAGGCCCATATTCGCTTGGGCATTGATCCTAAATATTCTGATCAGCAACTCCGTACCACCGTGGTTTTGCCCCAGGGCACTGGCCAGACGGTGCGAATTGGTGTGATTGCTCGTGGTGAGAAGGTTACAGAGGCAACCAACGCAGGCGCTGATCTAGCTGGATCGGAGGAGTTGATTGAGCAAATTCAAAAAGGGATGATGGACTTTGATCTGCTGATCGCGACGCCGGATATGATGCCGCAAGTTGCAAAGGTGGGTCGAATTCTTGGGCCTCGCGGTCTGATGCCTTCCCCCAAGGCTGGAACCGTCACCTTTGACCTACCCCAAGCGATCGCCGAATTTAAGGCAGGTAAGCTAGAGTTCCGGGCTGATCGCACCGGAATTGTTCACGTCATGTTTGGCAAAGCGACTTTCCCTGCAGAGGACCTACTGACCAACCTCAAAGCGCTCCAGGATACTATTGATCGCAACCGTCCCTCCGGAGCTAAAGGGCGCTACTGGCGTAGTTTGTTTGTCTCTGCTACGATGGGTCCTGCGATTGAAGTAGATATTAATACCCTTAGAGACCTTAAAGCCGGGGAAGTAGCCTAGACTCATTCAAAAATTAAATTGATCAAGCCGGAGACAGCAGGCGCTACTAGCTTAATTTCCTGCCGAGGTTTACACACTTAGAATTGCCCCAGGTTTTGACGACCTCAGGGCTTGACAAGGTTTGTAATACCCAACCCCGGCCCAAACCCGGGGTTTTTTAGTGAGCTGCTCCCCGGCTTCAAGGCTTAAACTTGCGATCCTATAGTGCGTCAAGGAGGTGAAAGTATTATGAGTAGAACCCTAGCAGACAAACAGGCGATCATCCGTGACCTGAAGCAGGACTTGAGTGAATCTCAACTTGCCGTTGTGATTGACTTCAAGGGCTTGAGTGTTGGTGAAATCACTGATCTAAGGAACCGGCTACGCCCAGTAGGGGCAACTTGCACAGTTACCAAAAATACCCTGATGCAGCGGGCCATTGAGGGTGACCAGAACTGGGAGCCAATGAGTGAATTTCTCTCCGGCTCCTCTGCCTTCCTGCTCGTCAAAGACGACTTTGGTGGAGCGATTAAAGCTTATCAAGACTTTCAGAAAGCCACCAAAAAAACTGAACTTCGTGGCGGGGTGATGGAAGGGCAGGCTTTGAACGAAGATCAAGTCAAGGCCATTACTGAGCTACCCACCAAGGAAGAACTGATGGCTCGCCTGGCCGGAGCGCTAAATGTGGTTCCGACTCGATTGGCAGTTGGCCTGAATGCTATCCCGACGAAACTAGCTGTGGGGATTAAAGAAGTGCCAGCATCCCTGGTCCGTGCGATCAAGGCAGTGTCTGAGCAGGAAGAATCCCAGCCTACCCCGTCTGACTAATTTTTTTGTTGACTTACTACCTACAGGAGAATATCCATGTCTACTAAAACTGATGAAATTCTCGATCAACTTAAATCGTTGAGCCTGCTTGAGGCCTCTGAGTTGGTCAAGCAAATTGAAGAAGCCTTTGGCGTCGATGCATCTGCTTCTGCCGGTGGAGGCATGATGATGATGGCTCCCCCTGGAGGCGGCGGTGCAGCAGCTCCTGCTGAAGAAGTAGAAGAGAAGACTGAGTTTGATGTGGTCCTAGAAGAAGTCCCGGCAGATAAGAAGATTGCCATCCTCAAGGTCGTTCGTACCCTAACTGGTTTAGGCCTCAAAGAAGCCAAAGACATGGTTGAATCGGCACCCAAGTCTGTGAAGGAAGCTGTTGCTAAAGAAGATGCCGAAGCTGCCAAAAAGCAACTGGAAGAAGCTGGTGCAAAGGTAAGCGTTAAATAAGGTACGATATTTAAACCTTCAATGTTTGCCATCAGGGAGCCTTGTACAGGCTCCTTTTCTTTGGGTGCAGCCTAATTCTTTGGGTAAAGTAAATAGACTGGATTCTTGAGAAACTTCCCAAGTCATTTCAATCAATTCCTGGTTGGCCGCGGGGTCCGATAGAGCGGCTGTTAACCTAGCCAAAGTGTTCAGATGGAACATTTTGTTAAGAGCTTGGTCAGTTAAATGAGTTGCTCAACCAGTCAGAATCAAAACTTTAGTCTCCTGTTAGCACGCCTGTCCTCATTTGTAGTTGCAGAAAAGAATTTGCTGCTTTTAAGACTGCAAGGGTGGATGGTAGGATGATTGCGAAGAAATAAAGTGAGGAAGGATATGGCGCAGGCATCTGTTTCTCCAGTTGTGCTGGTCATCTTGGATGGTTGGGGCTACCGGGAAGAAACTGCTGGAAACGCGATCGCTGCTGCTAGTACCCCAGTTGTAGATAGTTTGTGGCAGGCCTATCCAAGAACTTTAATTCAGGCTTCTGGTAAGGCTGTTGGCCTGCCCAGGGGTCAAATGGGTAACTCAGAAGTCGGCCACCTGAACCTTGGGGCTGGTCGGATTGTGCCGCAAGAATTGGTTCGGATTAGTGATGCGATGGAAGATGGCAGCATCCTGAGCAATCCGGCCCTAGTTGGGGTCTGCCAGTCGGCCAAAAAGAACGGCAAGAAGCTGCATCTAGTTGGACTTTGCTCGGATGGGGGGGTTCATTCTCACATCAAGCATTTGTTTGGGTTACTGGATTTAGCCAAAGCGCAAGATGTTGCTGAAGTTTGTATTCATGTTCTCACCGATGGCCGCGACACTCAGCCGACAAAGGGTAAAGAAGCGGTCCAGCACCTCCAGAACTACATTGAGCAAGTCGGTCTGGGTCGGATTGTAACCATTAGCGGGCGTTACTTCGCCATGGACCGCGATCACCGTTGGGACAGAACTCAACGCGCTTACGAGGTGATGACTCAAGATGGTCCGGGCGATGGTCGCTCTGCCATTAAGGTGATAGAAGATGCCTACGCCGAAGGAACAACTGACGAGTTTATTCTACCGACGCGGGTTGCCCCCGGAGCTGTAGAAGCTGGGGACAGCTTTGTTTTCTTTAACTTCCGGCCAGATCGTGCTAGACAGCTTACCCAAGCGTTTGTCGACTTTGACTTTAAGGGGTTTGAGCGCCAGCAAGTTTTGCCCCTGTACTGCGCTACCTTTACCCAGTATGAGCCCAGATTTCCGGTTTCCCTTGCTTTTGAACCCCAAAGTCTTGACAACATCCTCGGTAAAGTCATTGCTGACCAGGGGCTAAAACAGTTACGCACAGCAGAAACTGAAAAGTATGCCCATGTGACTTACTTCTTCAATGGTGGGATTGAAGACCCCTTTGAAGGAGAAGATCGGGTTATGGTGCCCAGTCCGATGGTTGCCACCTACGATCAGGCCCCGGAAATGTCTGCGCAAGAAGTCACCACCAAGGCGATCGCAGCAGTAGAGCAACGAGTTTATTCCTTGGTTGTAATTAACTACGCCAACCCCGACATGGTAGGTCACACAGGTAGAACAGAGGCGGTCATCAAAGCGGTTGAAACCGTAGATCACTGTGTCGGCAAACTTCTAGAGAGTATCAATAAAGCTGGAGGAACCGCAATCATCATTGCTGATCACGGCAATGCTGAGTATATGGAAGATGAACAGGGGAACCCTTGGACTGCTCACACAACAAACCCCGTTCCGTTTATTCTGGTAGAAGGCGAAGGATTAAAAATACCAGGACATGGGGCGGAAACAACGTTAAGAGATGACGGTTGTTTAGCAGATGTTGCCCCGACTATCCTAGAAGTCCTCAAGCTGCCTCAACCACCTGAAATGACAGGTCGATCCATGATCCAACCTGTTGGGTTTGAGGTTCGTTCCAACCGGACTCCAGTTCGCGTTCCTCTTTAAACTATCTATGCTTGGTTTTTCTTATGCTTACGTATGTTTTAGAAGGAGTTTGGGCCTTTTCGGCTGCTAGCCTGATTGTCTTAGTATTACTTCATAGTCCTAAAGGGGAAGGCTTAGGTGGCATTGGCGGTCAAGCTCAACTTTTTACCAGTACTAGAAGTGCAGAGACAACCTTAAACCGGGTTACTTGGAGTTTAACCATTTTGTTTATGGGACTAACCACGATTCTCAGCGCTGGTTGGTTATCTCCTCAGTAAGATCGAGAAATGCCCTTCTTGCCGTGTGGCATTACTTTAGCAGTGCCCAGGGCGATCGCAAGTATTCAGCCTTATATATTTGACTCGGAAAACAAAGGACCAGAATGGCTTAAGCAGTCCAACTAAGCGATTTTGGTTAGGATGCTGGTGCTAGTGCTCAACCTGGTTGGCTTTACCGCTCTACTCATGCTTTGGTCAGTTAACTGGAAAGCGCTTCGGGTTCCTACGTTCAAGGGCTTACCTGATCAGCCGTCTCGGCAACTCTGCCGATGCGTTAATATTAATTAATATAAAAATTATCCTATAGCACCCTAATTCCTAACCCAACAAGGAGCAAGCCTGGTGAATAAGCGGTGGAGAAACACAGGACTCTATGTCCTGCTAGCAATCGTTGTAATTGCGCTTGGTACAGCCTTTCTAGATAGGCAGCCTCAATCTAGAGAGACTTGGCGCTACAGCAAGTTACTGAACGAAGTTGAGAACCACAAAGTAGAGCGGGTCAGTATCAGCGCTGACCGCACTCAAGCTTTGGTCAAAACCCTAGAAGGTAAGCGAGTTGTTGTAAACCTTCCCAACGACCCTGAAATAATTGATATCTTGACGCAAAACAACGTCGATATCTCAGTCATGCCTCAGAGTGATGACGGGGTATGGTTTAGAGCTTTAAGCAGTCTTTTATTTCCAGTTCTACTCCTCGTAGGGTTGTTCTTTCTACTCCGGCGGGCCCAAAGCGGTCCAGGCAATCAGGCCCTCAACTTCGGCAAGTCTAAGGCAAGAGTTCAGATGGAGCCTCAGACCCAGGTCACTTTTAATGACGTGGCCGGAATTGAGCAAGCCAAGCTGGAACTGAGTGAAGTGGTGGACTTCTTGAAGAATGCTGACCGCTTCACCGCAGTTGGGGCAAAAATTCCTAAAGGAGTGTTGCTGGTCGGGCCACCGGGAACAGGCAAAACATTGCTGGCCCGCGCGGTTGCTGGAGAAGCTGGGGTTCCTTTCTTCTCAATCTCCGGCTCTGAGTTTGTCGAAATGTTTGTCGGCGTCGGTGCTTCGCGGGTTCGAGATCTGTTTGAGCAAGCAAAGTCCAATGCACCCTGTATTGTCTTTATCGATGAAATTGATGCCGTCGGTCGCCAGCGCGGTGCTGGACTCGGAGGTGGCAACGACGAGCGGGAGCAAACTCTCAACCAGTTGCTGACTGAAATGGATGGCTTTGAGGACAACACTGGAATCATTATTGTTGCCGCGACAAACCGTCCAGACGTTTTAGACTCAGCCCTACTCAGACCGGGCCGCTTTGACCGTCAAGTGGTGGTAGATCGTCCCGATTACAAGGGCCGTTTGGAAATCCTCAATGTTCACGCCCGGGGTAAGACGCTTGCCAAGGACGTTGATCTAGAAAAGATTGCCCGTCGCACGCCTGGTTTTACCGGTGCTGACCTGTCTAACCTGCTGAACGAAGCGGCAATTCTGGCTGCTCGTCGCAACCTGACTGAGATTTCGATGGATGAAATTAACGACGCGATCGACCGGGTGCTGGCAGGTCCAGAGAAGAAAGATCGAGTCATGAGTGAAAAGCGTAAAACCTTGGTAGCTTTTCACGAAGCTGGTCACGCCCTTGTTGGGGCCCTGATGCCAGAATATGATCCGGTTCAGAAAATTAGTATCATTCCTCGCGGTCGCGCTGGGGGCCTGACCTGGTTTACACCTAACGAAGATCAGATGGACTCTGGTCTTTATAGCCGGGCGTACTTGCAGAACCAAATGGCTGTAGCCTTGGGTGGACGACTGGCAGAAGAGATTATTTTTGGTGAAGAAGAAGTAACCACCGGTGCTTCCAACGACCTGCAACAGGTAGCGCGGGTGGCACGGCAAATGGTAACCCGGTTTGGCATGAGTGATCGACTGGGTCCGGTCTCCCTGGGTCGCCAGCAAGGGAATCCATTCATGGGCCGCGACATCATGGCTGAGCGGGACTTTTCTGAAGAAACTGCCGCTGCGATCGATGACGAAGTGCACAACCTCGTAGAGCAGGCTTACCGTCGTGCCAAAGAAGTCTTGATCAATAACCGTCTTGTCCTAGATAAGCTAGCTGAAATGCTGGTAGACAAGGAAACGGTTGATGCCGAGGAACTACAGGAGCTGCTAGAGACCAACGATGTCAGAATGGCAGCGTTAGCGTAACCTGCTGAAGTCCTGTCCAAGTAACCCGTAGTCATTCATAAACCAAAGCTTGGGGCTATTTTAGAGGAGATCTAGAGTAGTCCCATTTTTGTGCTCAACCACAGCAAATGGTGCTCTACTAGACCAAAAGACTACCTAACGTGAATTTGGGTTAAGCCAAAAGCTGTAAACCTTGTAGAGTCGAGCTTTAGCTCATTCTCAAAGATTGAACCCAAGCATTTAACTTTGAGCTGCATTAAGTGGCTTGGGCGCGAAACAATTCGCTTTTCCAATTCAATCCCCTGAATACGGAGTTGGGGGGAAGTAGATTCTGTGAGTTATTAACCAACTGGGTAAGTCCTATCAAGCATTTTGAAACCGTTGCCAGGAGAAGTGCTGTAACAGAGGGTCGGTCTTTTGCTCCAAAATCAGACCTGCTAGGAGGGCAGCGGTTATAGGAGCCAAGAGAATGCCATTGCGATAGTGGCCGGTGGCAAAAATTAGATTATCACAGGGACCTAGACCTAAAATTGGACACTCATCGGGGGTGGCAGGCCGAAAGCCCCACCAAAACTCTTCGGTGGGAAAGTCTTGAAGTTCTGGATAGAGCCTAAACGCCTGCGCCAACAAGGACTGAATTCCAGCCGGGGTGTTATGGGGAGTAAATCCGACGTCTTCACTAGTCGCGCCGATCGCGATCCGGCCATCCTGACGCGGGACGATGTAGATCTGCGTGCCAAACAGGACTTGCTGTAGAGGTTGAGCCTCGGCTTGTAAAGAATCCGTCGGCACCCGAACTGACAACATCTGGCCCTTGCGGGGAGTAATAGGAACAGGTAACAACTGGGCTGACCAAGCGCCTGTAGCAAGCACATACTGCTCCGCCTGCCAGTTCCCAACAGAGGTTTCAATCCTAACCACCTGCTTACTCTGCTGGTGAATTGCCTCAACCGTAACTCCCTCACACAGCTCTACCCCCAGTTGCACCGCCGCAGCCCACAGAACTTGAGCTAGGGCCCGATTATCGACTTGAGCATCTTGAGGAAACCACCAGCCCCCTGCAACTTGAGGGCTGAGCCCAGGCTGATGCTGATGAATAGCTACTCGATCTAACCACTGGCTCTCCCCAGTAAGTTGCGGTTGATCAGGGGAGGCTACACCACTAGCGATCTCTTCTGCAAAGACAGGAGCTAGAATTCCACAGGGCCAATAGCCTGAATTGAGGCCAGTCAATGCCTCTAGTTTATCAATCCAGGCGGGATACAAGGCTCGACTTCGTAGACATAGATCCAACATTGGACTCGCAGGCAATGCTTCCGCTTGGGGGGCAAGCATCCCGGCGGCTGCATGGGTGGCTGCCTGCTTAAAGTCTCGACTCAGGACTGTGACGGTTGCGCCTTGGTAGGCAAGTTCAATGGCAATTGAAAGACCAATCGCGCCGCCCCCAATAATTAAAATGTCAGTTGTGTTCATTGTTTATCGCTGAACTCACCTACCCCAGACTTAAATTGTAAGCAATCGAACTAGCTCAGATCTTTGACCTGACAGGATCAGGCAAGCACTGTAGCGGTATAGTTGGCAGCAGGTATCCTTCAATCTCTAAATCTGAAGTAATCAACTCTAACCAGATCTGGCACAGACGTAATCTTACGCCCAGCACCAAGAACTAAAGTGAACCCGCGATGTTGTCTAGCTAGCATGCATCTAATAAGTATTATCCTGTTGAGACAGCGGTCAACGTGGCTTCCTTAACATGCAGACTATCCAACTGGTGTAAGATTTGAGCACAATAGAGAGGGTGATTCGTTAGCTTGTTGCCAAAACCCTCTGTGATTACTAAAACTGTAAAGTCTGTTGAAGCAATTTTAGACCGATCGCTTGATGGACACGATCTCTCCTCTGAAGAAGGGCTGCTCCTGTTGCAGCAGACTGAGCCAGCCGCGATCGCAGCAATTCGTCAAACCGCCGATCGCCTGCGCCAGCAGCAGGTGGGTGAGACGGTTACCTATGTGATCAATCGCAATATCAACTTCACCAACATCTGTGAGCAGCATTGCAGTTTTTGTGCCTTCCGGCGCGACGAGGGCGAAGATGGGGCCTACTGGCTGGGAGCAGCCCAGATCCTAGAAAAGGCAACTGACGCAGTTGAGCGAGGGGCAACGGAAATTTGCATGCAGGGTGGTTTGCATCTAGGAGCCAAGCTGAAGGGAAAATCCCTGCCCTACTATCTCAAAGTGGTTGAAACAATCACCAGTCAATTTCCTCAACTTCACCTCCATGCTTTTTCACCCCAGGAAATACAGTTTATTGCCCGTGAAGATGACCTGAGCTACGCCCAGGTAATTGCTGCCTTGCGGGATGCCGGAGTCGGGTCGATACCGGGAACCGCAGCAGAGGTCTTGGATGACCAGGTGCGCCGAGTCCTTTGTCCAGAGAAAATTAATACGGCTACCTGGCTAGAAATTATTGGTACAGCTCACCAGCAGGGTTTACCCACCACCAGCACAATGCTGTCAGGTCATATTGAAACGCCAGCCCAGCAAATTCATCATTTAAGCATACTGCGATCGCTGCAGCAAACCTCTTTGGAGCAGGGCTACCGGGGAATGACAGAATTCATTCTGCTGCCCTTTGTTGGGCAGGAAGCACCCCAAGTTCTGCGGCGGCGGGTCGGGCGAGACCAGCCTGTGCTGGCGGATGCCCTGCTGCTGACTGCCGTGGCCCGGATCTTTTTGGGTGGCTGGATCGTCAATCATCAACCCAGTTGGGTCAAGTTGGGCCTGGCTGGTGCTAAAGAAGCCTTAACATTTGGATGCAATGATATCGGAGGCACCTTGATGGAGGAGCACATTACCACAATGGCCGGGGCTCAAGGAGGGACCTGCATGGCGGTTGAAACCCTGAGGGAAGCAATCACCGCCCTGGGCCGTCCCTACCAACAGCGGACCACGCTGTACGAACCCTGCTAGGTGCAGTCGTTTAAATTGCATCTCGCTGCATTCTATCCACTGCAGGCTCGTTCTAATCAATGGTCAAGTCGATATCGTCACCGGCTGGGGAGCTAACATGATTCAGAATAAGTTGAAGATTCCAAAAAAGCCGCGATCGCTGCTGCTGACGCTGGGAGTTGCAGGTTTAGTAATTTTGGGGGGAAGTATTGCCTACTTTTTAATCCGGCGAGGGGCAGTTGGGGCAATCCCTGTGGGTGCTGAGATTTTGCCCCAGGAATCCTTGCTCAGCGTTTCCGTGTCCACCAGTCCTAACCAATGGAGCAAGTTTCAAGACCTTGGCACTGCCGAGACCCAACAGGCACTCCAGCAGCGCTTCAACGATCTGCGGACTCGCTACCTGACGGACAACGGTCTCAATTACCCGCAAGATATTCAGCCTTGGATCGGTGATGAAGCAACCGTAGCTATTTTGCCCGCGACCGGCCAGTCAGCCTCCTCAGGCCAGCAGTCTATGGTTTGGGTTCTGCCGATTGAAAATCTAAACCGGGCCCGGCAAACCCTATCGCAGCGGTCCCAGACCGGACAACCGACACGCACCTACAAGGGCCTGGAGATTCAAGAACTCCAGGGCCAGTCCTCTCAGGTCTCGGCCACCGTGCTGGATAACCGCCTCTTTGTCCTGGCCTCTACTCCCAGCGCCATGAATCAGGTCGTAGATACCTACCGGGGTGGGGCTTCCCTGGTCAAGACGCCGGGATTTAAAGCCGCCCTGGGTGAAATCAAAGCGAGTCAACCTTTCGCCAGAATTTATGTCAACTTGCCGACTTCAGCCCTGCAAGCGATCGCAGATTCCGGACGGCAGACTTCCGCCGAGGCCAAGGCCAGGATTCAGGACACCCAGGGACTGGGGTCAACGATCCTGCTGGAGGCTAACAGTATCCGGCTTAAGAGTATTTCCTGGCTGAAGCCCAACAGTGAGCGAAAACTTCAGGCCAAGAATAATCCTGGGGATCTGCTGAATCGCCTGCCTGAAAATACTGTGATGATGGCATCGGGAGGCAGTTTTCAACAGATTTGGCAGGAGTATGCCCAGGGGACAGAGTCTCAAGCTGTGGTGCCCTTCAACCCGAATCAATTTCAAGCCAGGGTCCAGACGGCAACAGGGATGAATTTTAATCAAGACTTTGTTGAGTGGATGGATGGAGAGTTTGCCTTGGCCCTACTACCGACCTCAGCGCAAACGTCCCAAGGGGTTGGCTTAGTCTTAATAGCACAGACCAGCGATCGCAAAGCGGCAGACCGCTCTTTGGCCCAGTTAGATTCTGTCATGCGGAGCCGGTTTAACTTGAATGTGAGTGAATCGAAAGTCGGCAACCAGCCCCTGACAACCTGGAAAGTTCCCCCCGGTTTGCCCGTTGCCAGTCACGGTTGGCTAGAAGACGACGTCGCTTTTCTGAGCTTGGGTGCTCCCGTAGAGCGGGCGATCCTGCCCCAACCCAAGACTGATTTAGCCAGCACAGAGTTGTTTCAAACCAGCACCCGCTCTGACCTGAACCGGCCTAGTGGTTACTTCTTTATCGATATGGCCCGGACTCAAGCTTTGTTAGACAGCAGCCCGCTACTGCCAAAGCTGGCTCCTAGCCTGCGGAAGTTCACAACGGCGACTCACGCGATCGGGGTAACCACTGCCATTGATGGGGCGCGGACTACCCGATACGACGTACTAGTGGAGTTAAAAAACTAGCGATCCACCAGAAAGTAGTTTTCCACAATCTCGCGAATCCGCACCGCCGCCCGACCGTCGCCAAACGGATTAATCGCGGTTGCCATGGCTGCATAAGCAGCCGTGTCACCGAGTAGTTCAGTTGCAACTCCAACAATTCGGTCCGGATCAGTGCCCACTAGTTTTGCCGTCCCTGCGGTAATTGCCTCCGGTCGCTCAGTCGTCTCTCGCAAGACCAACACGGGTTTACCCAAGCTCGGTGCTTCTTCCTGCAGACCCCCGGAGTCGGTGAGCAGCAGGTAAGAGCGCTGAATCGCGCCAACCAAGTCAGTGTAGTCCAGTGGCTCTGTTAGAAATACCCTGGAATGGTTCCCTAATAACGCCTGCAAAGGTTCCCGTACTGTAGGGTTACGGTGTAAGGGCAATAGAAGCGCCGTGTCCGGAAACCTGTCTAGAATTTGCAGAAACGCCTGGGCAATTCTTTGCAGCGGTGCCCCCCAGTTCTCGCGGCGGTGAACCGTGGCCAGCAACGTCCGGTATTTCTCCCAGGCTAGGTTGGGAATTTTACAGGGGGGATTGGTCGCAGCGACGCTGAGCAAAGCATCGATCACGGTATTTCCCGTATGATAAATGTTTCCTGTGACGCCCGAACGTTGAAGGTTTTCTAGGGCTGTGGTAGTCGGGGCAAAATGAAACTGTGTGACTTGAGAAATCAGGCGACGATTAGCCTCTTCCGGATAAGGATTGAATAAGTCATCGGTTCGTAAGCCTGCTTCTACATGACCGACGGGAATTTGCTGGTAAAAAGCTGCCAGAGCAGCAGAAAAGGCCGTTGTAGTATCTCCTTGAACCAGCACAATCTGGGGCTGAATACCTTGAAATAAGGCTTCCAGCCCTTGCAAACTCCGGCAAGTAATGTCCGTCAAAGTTTGATTGGGCTGCATGATTGCTAGATTCCGGTCAGCCCTCAGATCAAATAATTGCATGACTTGCTTGACCATCTCTTGATGCTGGCCTGTTAAAAAAACTTGCGTATCAAAATAAGGGGAATCCTTAAACGCTTGGATCACAGGGGCCAATTTGATCGCCTCAGGTCGGGTTCCTAAAGTGATACAAACTCGGATCGGTAGCTTCGGCATAGCAGTTGGAGGATCAACAAACCACTAAACTACAGCATTTTTCCCGACGGTACACTAGGAATCCACTCCTACCTCTCCACTCCCGGCTACAAGCATGAAAAAACCCGGCATGGACCGGGCAGTATTGCTTCATTTGTCAATCGTTGACTTGTACTATGGGCTAGGGGTGAAGTGTCAACTAGCTCTTGAGATCACAGGTTAAAGGGCAAGCTGCGTAGATAGAAGTATGCAGGGACTTAGCTGGGTCACGGAGCCAGTTTAACCAAGTCACTTCATGGGGATGAACCCCCTTGAGAGATAACACAGCAGCACCAACCCCGATTGCTAGGGCGTTAGCACCAATTAAACTCCCTGCTACTAGAAGTACGGCACTAGTGGGCAGGACAGAGTGTAGGGCGATCGCCAGTAAAGACCCGACAACAGCCATCAAAGCAATGACAGGAAAACCAACCACCAAAAAGAAAACCATCAACATAAAGGACCAGATTAGGAAGCTTTTAATCATTAATAAAAAATTAAATCTATTCAAGCTTCGAGTTTCAGCAAAGGCCATAGTTGTCTCCTTAAGATATCAATCAATAAAAAATCTTCTAAGCAATGAAGTTTTATCAGTATAGGTAGAGACTTCCTAAAATATGATTAACCCTTCACTAAAATTTACAATCAAAGGGGAACTCTTTGGGACAGTAAATCTATTCCTAGTCCTCAACTACGGCTAAAAACTTGTCACCATCTCTAGCAAAGACAAAAGCTATAGCGGGTGAAGCTTCTAGACATTCCAGGAAAGCGCTATTTCTCTTAACTCTCGTCACAAATTAATCGCTAGCTTAAGGACCAAACTCGACTTAACATAACTTATGGTTTTATCTATCTGGTCTCATAAAAATGAATGGCATGGCGCAGAGCTATACGGATTGCTATCTATAACTTGCAAACTTGACTTGTGTTTTTCTTTGTTGGTCGCTTCTGGCGCTTTTGGTAGAGCAATCACTAAGCATTATTTTGCCATCAGTTAGAACTAAGGATACGGTTTGACAGTCTGTCTTTTGACGTCAGCATAAGATTTCAATCAGAATGATAGAGGGTACTGAATCTTGTCTTTATACTTCTATGGATCAATCCTTGCCAGAAACCTCTGATGATATTGCCGTTGCAACCATTGCCCTGGATGTGGGTGGCATGAAGTGTGCGGGTTGTGTCCAAACGGTAGAAAAACAGTTGAGGAACCATCCTGGGGTGATTTCTGCCTCGGTCAACCTGGTGACGAGCGTAGCAACCGTTGAGTGTAATGACGCTGTTGCCTCTACCAGTCTGGCTGACACGTTGACAAACGCAGGATTTCCCAGTCAGCCCTACCAGCCCCAAGTCTCCACTTCAGCCCAGGCAGGATCAAACTCAGTAGAGGGTCAACCCCAACAAGCTAGTGATTTAAACCCACTGATTGTGGCGGCAATCCTCGTTGGACTTTCGGGATTGGGACACTTGGATCAGCTGGGCGGGATTGGTGTCCCTGGCCTGAGCAACATCTGGTTTCATGCCGGACTGGCAAGTGTGGCGCTTTTAGCTCCGGGCCGGTCAATCCTAATTGATGGCTGGCGAGGGTTGCGCCACAACGCACCCAATATGAACACGCTGGTAGGCTTAGGGACACTGACGGCTTACACTGCAAGTCTGGTTGCTTTGCTATTCCCGCGTTTGAACTGGGAGTGCTTCTTTGATGAGCCCGTCATGATTGTCGGGCTGATTCTTTTGGGTCGTTCTCTAGAGCAGCGAGCTAGAGGCCGCGCAGCCTCTGCTTTCCAGGCTCTGTTAGCTCTCCAGCCAGCGATCGCCCGCTGGCTACCCCACTCAAACCTGAATGGGGCCAAAAGCGTTGAAATTCCGGTTGACCAGGTGCAGGTGGGGGCATGGCTGCAAGTGCTTCCCGGCGAAAAATTTCCTCTCGATGGCGAACTCGTGGCCGGACAGACCCTGGTGGATGAATCCATGCTTACCGGAGAATTTCTCCCCGTGGCTAAGGGGCCAGGTGACGGGGTGGTAGGCGGCACCCTAAACCAGTCTGGGGCAGTGACCCTACGCACGACCCGCACGGGTAAAGATACCACACTGGCTCGGATTGTAGCCCTGGTAGAAGCTGCGCAGGCGCGCAAAGCGCCGATTCAACACTTGGCGGATGTGGTGGCGGGTTACTTTACCTACGGGGTAATGGCGATCGCCGCTCTGACCTTTGTGTTTTGGTACGTTGTCGGCACCCACCTCTGGCCCGATTTGGCTTTAGCATCATCCGCTCACCACGGCATCACAACCCAGGCCTCCCATCCTCTCCTGCTGAGTTTGAAGCTCGCTATTGCAGTTTTAGTTATCGCCTGTCCCTGTGCCCTAGGATTGGCGACCCCTACCGCAATCCTGGTCGGGACAAGTTTGGGCGCAGAGCGAGGACTGCTGATTCGCGGCGGTGACGTCCTAGAGCAGGTGCATCACCTGGATACGGTCGTATTTGACAAGACAGGCACGCTAACTACAGGGCAGCCCAAGGTAACGGACTGCTGGCTATGTGAGTCCTCACCGATAGGATTCACGCCAGAGCGGCTACTCCAGATTGCTGCTACTGTTGAAAGCGGCGTCCGCCATCCCTTATCCCAGGCAATTCAACAGCAAGCTGAAACGCTAGAGCTGACCTTGTTGGTAGCTGAAGATTTCCAGACCATTCCTGGCTTAGGAGTTTCTGCCCAAGTCGAAGGCCAGCCAGTTTTGCTGGGCAGTTTAGAGTGGTTACTACAGCAGGGAATTTATCTTGCCGCTCAGGATCAAGGCCGCGCTGTAGCCCTGGCCGCAGCAGGAAAAAGTCTGGTCTATGTGGCGATCGCGGGTACGTTTGCTGGCGTCATTGCTGTTACAGACTCCCTCAAGCCCGATGCGATCGCTACAGTTGCTTGCTTGCAGACTATGGGATTGCGGGTGATGGTTGTCACGGGCGACCAACCTAAAGCAGCCTCAGCGATGGTTCGACCCTTGAACCTGCCAGTAGAAAGTGTGCTAGCCGGGGTGCGGCCCGATCAAAAAGCAGCCGTGATCCGGCAACTCCAGGTTGAAGGACACCGCGTTGCTATGGTTGGCGATGGCATTAACGATGCCCCTGCCTTGGCCCAAGCTGATGTCGGAATTGCCTTGCAAGCGGGTACTGATGTAGCAATTGAAACTGCCCAGATTGTCCTCATGCACAATCAGATTCACGGGAATGGGGAAACTGCCCTGATGGATGTGGTTGAAGCAATTCGCCTCAGTCGTGCCACCTTTAGAAAAATTCAGCAGAACTTATTTTGGGCCTTTGCCTACAATACTCTAGGAATTCCAGTGGCAGCAGGCGTGCTGCTACCAGCTTTTGGCCTGCTGTTAAATCCAGCAGCAGCAGGAGCGGTAATGGCTTTTAGTTCCGTTAGTGTTGTAACAAATTCTTTGTTGTTGCGACAGTCCTTCCACCCAGCTAAGTAAACCCCTGAATGATTTTGGGCATCCAGCCAAGCTAGGTTGTAGGACTAGGTACTTGTAACTTCAGAATTAATTGAGGCTAGATCTAGAAGTTTCAAGCCCAACGACGCTTTCAACCAGTTCCCAACTGTCATTATTCTCAAGGGCCTGGCTGACGCGGTTATACATTTGATAACAGTGATTGTTTGCTTGTAGGGGAAGTTCCTCATTTTTAACCACAAAGTTGAGGTTCGTTTCTTCTCCACTGGCAGTCGTGTTATCGATCAAAATTTCTACTGTAACAAGTTTGGTAAAGGGAACTTCGCCCGGTGTCTCACGGGCCATTAAGTAGTCCCCAGTTGAGTAGATTGTCTCAAAGTTACAGATGTGCAAAGTGTTTACAAGTACTTGCTGTAGATAGTTCACTGGTGCTGCAATCTTGAGAGAATGGGTGTAACGAGCCATACAAGAACCTAGATGTGAGACAGCGCAAAAGTCTAATTCATGATAGCGAACAGATTCTGTGTCGATTAATCCAGTAACTACTCCCAACCTGGAGGAGGATGAAATAAATAAAGATAAGCTGGGTTTAATCTAGATATTGACTTAACCTCAACAGGATATGCCTTGAAACTGCCAGCATTGGATAGAAAGTACATAGAAACCTTCAACCAGGCTCAAGTTCGTAAACATCTATACATATTTGTTTGAGCTTATTCAAAAATGTGGGGAAAATTAATTGTTTTCGAAGGAGGTGAGGGAGCGGGTAAAACCACCCAGTTGGCGCGATCGCAGCAGTGGCTGGTAGAAAGTGGCTGGCTGGCTCGACTGACCGGAGCCTATCTTGACCAGAAGGTGATTGTCACCCGTGAACCTGGGGGTACCCCTCTGGGAATGCATTTGCGACAATTATTACTCACAACCAGGCCAGAGGAATTTTTGATTCAAGACCGGACGGAGTTGTTACTATACGCTGCTGATCGAGCCCAGCATGTAGAAGGTCTGCTTAAGCCTCACCTTGCTCAAGGCGCCTTGGTTTTGTGCGATCGCTATACTGACTCTACGATCGCCTATCAAGGTTACGGTCGCGGCTTGAACCTAGAGTTGATTACCCAGCTTAACCAGATTGCTACAGGTGGGTTAGAGAGTGATCTTACCCTCTGGCTCGATCTAGACGCAGAAATTGGACTGACCAGAATTCAAAAGCGTCTTCATAGTGGCTCCACCAGGGCAGCGATACCTCGTCAGGAGAGGGCAGCAGGAGACTCAGCTTTAGATCGAATCGAGCAAGTCGATTTAGGGTTTCACCAACGGGTCCGGCAAGGGTTTAGAGAACTAGCCCACCAGTCTCCAGATCGAATTGTCCGAATTGACGCCAGCCAAAGTGAAACAATAGTCACGCAACAAATTCAGGCCACTCTCAGTCAGCGACTTCAGGAATGGTACCAACCCTTTTCCCCGGCCTAGTGGGCCAAACTCAAGCAGTAAAACTCCTGAGCTGGGCAGTCAGTCAGCAGCGGATTGCTCCAGCCTACTTGTTCGCCGGACCAAACGGTGTTGGGCGCAGCCTAGCTGCTCGCTGTTTTTTAGCCTTACTTACTGCTGCGCCCAACACAGCTCAACAGTGGCAACGTCTGCGCCAGAAAAATCATCCCGATGTCCTGTGGGTAGAACCGACTTACCTCCAGCAGGGCAAGCTGCTACCTGTTTCTGCCGTCACAGCCGCTCAACCTCCTCAGGCTCGGCCTCAGATTCGCCTAGAGCAGGTTCGGGAAGTTGCCCGTTTTCTCAGTCGCTCACCTCTAGAGGCATCTCGCTTTGTCGTGGTGGTTGAACAAGCAGAGACGATGGGTGAAGCAGCCGCAAATGGCCTGCTCAAAACTTTAGAGGAACCCGGACGGGCAACCTTGATCCTAATTGCTGCTGGGGCTGAAACCCTACTACCGACACTCGTTTCTCGCTGTCAACGGATTTTCTTTTCTTGCTTAACCACGGCTGAGATGGTTCAAGTGCTCAAACAAACTGGCTATGAGGAGATCCTGGCCTCACCGCAAGTCCTGGCAATGGCCCAAGGCAGCCCAGGGGCAGCGATTAAAAGCTGGCAGCAGCTCCAAACAATTCCCACTGACCTAATTCAGCGCACCACTCAGCCACCGCAGTCTGCCCGTCAGGCACTAGAGTTGGCTAGCCAGATTGATAAAACCTTAGATCTAGAAACGCAACTTTGGCTGGTGGATTACTTACAGCACTACTACTGGCAGCAGCGCCTGAAACCTGGTCTTCTTCAGCCGCTGGAACAGGCTCGTCAGCATCTACTCAGCTACGCCCAACCCCGGTTGGTTTGGGAAGTTGCCCTGTTGGCGCTGCAAACCAGTTGATCAAGATGGCAATAGTTGGATCTATCCTATCTTTTCAAACTGGTTCTATCTCTACTACTAGAGAGCTAACTTCAACAGGACTGTTTCAGTCAAAAGAATCTTCGTCCTAAGATTTGCTCTAGGATTTGGTAGTTAAGGGTAGAATTAGCTGGTTTAAAACCCGGCCATCGGCTAGCTGGCTCGTTTTCAACTGGCCCCCCAGTTGCTGAATTACGGTTCGACAGATCTTGAGATATCGACCAGGGGGTTGCTCTAGGACTGAGGGTGCCAGTACATCGCGGTTATCACCCTGTTGCAGCTCAAGCAGCAACCTTGGTGCGAGTGTGCCGTTGTCTGTGATCAATAGCTCTAGCTGTTGTTGATCCAACACTTGAGACCAGATATCAATTCGTCCCCCGACGGGCGAGCGGCTACAGGCTGCTTGCAGCAACTCTAAGAGAATAAGTTCGATTTTGCCTAGGTCACCACGCAGAGTAACATTGGCACGGTTATGGACCTGAAGCCAGAGCTGACGTTGACGAGTCCACGGATCAACGCGATCAAAGACACGCTTGAGAAATGCAGGTAAAACAACTGCCTCATACTGAACCCGAAGCTGCCAATCCTCTTCAATCAGGGCTATCATCGCGGCAAGGGCACCCTGAAGTTGTTCTGCTACCGATTGATAGCTGTCTTTTGGCAGGCTAGGGCCAGGTTCTGCTGGTCCCGCTAGAGCAGCCCGTGTCTCCGTCCCAGTAAGGACTCTAGTCAGCTCTGGGATTGTTCCCGTGTCAGCCGTTGACGTTTGCTGAGTTGCCAGTTCCTTAAGCTGGTCACTTCCCTCGCTGATTGAACGGTAGATCGCTTCCAGGCGACGCTGCCTGTACCAGTTTAAGCATTCCAGGTCTTGTGTCTTCTGCTGCAAGCTTGTGGCTAGCTGAATGGTTCTGTAGGACCAGGCCAACTGGTTAACTAAGGCGATAAAAGCACCCAGTTGCAGTTCGCTCCAGCGTCGCCCCCTCTTGTCTGCTACTAAGACAATACCAGCAGGCAGGTGCTCAGGAGCGGTTTGTAGAGCCATTACCCCGATTTGTCCAATCTCAGCCCCAATCAGCCAACGCCTTGTTTCTGGTGCCAGGTCCTCAACACTGAGCAGGCGTAGCCCGGGGTGCATTGCGGAGCTTGTCTGTTGCTGCCTTGGCTCCAAAGCCAACCGAATCAGGGGATCAGTTAGCGAAATGGCTGTCTCTGTCTGGAGCGCAAACTGCTTGCTAGTAGTCGGCGGGGTAATAATCCAGCCGTGATCCTGACCTGGAGACCATCTGACTACCGCTGCTAGGGGAACCTGAAGCAGTTGGGTGATCTGTTGTAAGCCAACCTGTTCTAGATCAACAAGGTTGCGGGTTTGCTGGATAGCAACTATTCCCTGCTGAGTCGTTTGCTGGATCTGTTGTTGTTGATTATTCTGCCGTTGGAGTTGCCACTGGTGTAAAATCAGACCCAGTTGTTGACTGACTCCCTGGACAACCTGGCGATCTTGAGGTCTCCAAGAGCGATTCGTTTTATCACAGATCACCAGGAGACCTTCTAGGGGACGACCGATGCAGGTACTACAGACCAAGAGTGATCGCGCTCCTAATTCCAACAGGGCTTCCCGCCAAGCCATCAGTTTTAGGTTGTCTGGCAAGTTCTCAATCGCGATCGCCTCAGTACTGCGCTCTAACATCTGCCAGTCTACGCTGCTGAGGGGGTTGAGAACCTCCTTGAGCGGGCGGCCCTGGGGTCCTTGCTGCTGGTGACAAACTTCAAATCTGCCGGTGTCTGGGTTGAGCAGTAGTACCAGCAAACGCTCAGCCTGTAGGTGTTTACAAAGTTGATTAGCACTCTGTTTTAGGGTTTCCTTCCAGTCGTCATCAGTGTAGATGGCGCGAGTCAGCCCAGACTGGAGCAATTGGTCCCGTTGGGTTTGCCAAATCGTTTTCTCTAGCTTCTCTAGGGGAGCCGTTAGTCCTACCAACTGGGCTGCCCCGCGTAGGTAGCTTTTTTCTGCCTCTTCCCAGATCCGGGGTTCGCTGCCTTCAACGGCTAGAAACCCCAGCAACTCATCTTGAGATAAGACCGGTGCTGCCAGGAGTGAGCGCGCTTTTAACTGTTGCATCAGCCGCCCGGTAACGTCGGCCTTCAGCATGCTCTGGGCCTCACTCACGGCAACCATCTGATTCGCACTCATCGCCTGGTAAAACCCACTGATATCCTGAGCCAAGATTTCTGAGCTAGATTGCTGTCCCCGACGGCTGCTATTCCCTGTTGCTGCCTGGCTCACCCGTGGCCGGAAACAGCCTCGTTCCGGCTCAAACCAGTAAATGCTGGTGCGTGCAGGGTCAATAAATTGGTGAGTTTGCCCCACAACCGCTTCTAAACGCTGAGTCAGGTTTGGCAAAGTGCCCAACTTGGCTAGTAAAGCCAGCAGGGGTTGATCTGAGCGCTTCGCCCTTTGGCGCTGCGTCTCCACCTCGATCTGATTCAGGACAGCTCCCAGGGCTCTCAAGAGCATTAAAAGCTTAGCCATCTCACCCGCACGCGGAGAAACTCCCCAGAGGTGAGACCCCAGCAGCGCCAAGCCAAAGGAATGATCTTTGTAGCGGATTGGGAAAAGGATCGTTCCTTGAATATTAAGTTTTTCTGCCGCCTTGCGCCATTCTCCGGCCCGGCTTTCCGCCCTCAGATCGGGCACCCCGATTGGACGTTGCTGAACTAATACTTGATCCAGGAGATCCCCCGGAGAAATTGGAATTCGCTGCTTCAGCAAGGGAGTATCTTCTGGTGCAGTGCCGCCCTGACCGATCAGGATCGGTTTTGCTGGGTCGCAAAGCCCGATCCAGACCAGATTAAAGTCAGACTCCCTTTTGAGGTGACGCAGGGTAATCTCAATCACTGTCTCAACGTTCTCCTGTTCGCGCAGGGTTTGGAGAACTGATTCTAAGGTGACGAGTTGTCCTGAGAAGCCTGAGCAATCTTCTAGCTGAGCCATCCGATTTGAGTCTTATCCAGAATGTCCTTAGAGTACCCATTGGGAGCAAATCAGCTTCAAACTAAGCTAATCGTCGGTTTCACCAGCTTCATCTTCATCTACTTCTTCTTGGCGATCGCCAGAGCGAGGACGGTCTTTTGCCCGTTCAGGTTTTTCTTCGGGTTCAGCTTTTGAGGATTGAGATTTTTGGGCGCGGGCTTTCGCCGCTGGGGCCTTTTTTGCCGGGGGTTGAGCCGGGGTTATTGTGGGCTGCGGGGTTTCAGCGCTGGGGGGAGCCTGAGTCGGTGAGGTCGCTGCCGGAGTAGGGGCAGGCTGAGACGATGTCGATCCTGTTCCAGCCTGAGAATCCGAGTCTGGAATCGGAGCGGGAGCAGGCTCACCGGCAGCAGATGACCTAGCCTCAGGAGTCTCGACTCCGGGAGATGAGTCTGAACCGGATGTCTGCGGTAGAGAGCTACTGGGGCTGGGACTGGAGTTATTCTCGCCAGCGGGTCCTGTCAGTATCTCTTGAGACGGTTTTGGGCTGGCAGCGGGAGTTGATGGTTGCGACTGGCTGGAATTTAAAGACCCCAAGGAGCTTAAAGCAACCCCTGTGCCTGCCAGGAGGGCGATCGTCCCTAAGCCAAGCAGCCAAGGATGCATGCTTGGTCTCGATTGAGCAGAGATGACTGTTGCAGAACCAGACTGGCGAACAGCCGCTGGTCTACCAATCGGCAGGGTCGCAGCCGTAGGTATACCCGCTAGGCCAGCACTGCCAGTGACAGTCTCAGGGTCTGGCAACTGGGATAGCCAGGCCGCAATACTAGCGGGTCGGTGTTGGACTTCCAAGGCCATGCCCTGCATCACGGCCCGGTTCACTGCATGACTGAGTTTGGGTTGGAGTTGCCGGGGCTCCGGCATCGGTTGGCGGTCCCGCAAAATTGAGGCGGCTGGAGTCTGGGCGGTTAGAAGGGCATAGAGGGTTGCAGCTAGCCCATAAACGTCGGTAGCGGCAGTACGTTTCTCTTGAGACAGGTATTGCTCCACGGGGGCATAGCCTGGTGAAATCAAGCTTGTATGGGTCTGCGTCACGTCGGGAGTAAACTCATGGGCTATCCCAAAGTCAATCAGGACCGCCTGCTGCGTAGCTTCGTGCAGCATGATGTTCTGAGGTTTAACATCGCGGTGCAGCAACCCATTGGCATGCACAACCTTCAGTGCCTCAGCAATTTGCCGGACATAGTAAACGGCAACTGCCTCCGGCAGGGGACTGTGGGGAAATACAATCGCGTCCAAGGTCTGACCGGGGATATAGTCCATGACCAGGTAAGGCAATTCTGCTTCAATAAAGAAATCACTCACCCGGACAATATTTGGATGCACACACAGGGCCAGTCGTCGCGCTTCAGCTTGAAATTTTTCCTTAAACTGCTCAAAGTCAGGATGATGACTGAGGGACTCATTCAGGGTTTTGACCACAACCGTCTGACTCAGATAGTGGTGAATTGCCTTAAAGGTGATGCCGAAACCCCCTCGCCCTAGCTCTTGGACCATAGTATACTTGCCATCCTGAAGCGTTTTGCCAATCCAGATATTCATTGATTGCAAGTTTTCTCTCCGCTGGGCTCCCCTCTCCTGATGACCCGCAACTGCTAGCACAGTTCCATTTAGGAGAATCAGAAGTGACGCACCTAGCCCCGGCTCCCTTTCAAGGGTCCGTTTCAGGGGTAGATATTTTAAGTTTAGGTTGGCCCAGGGTGAGCAAGACCGTTCCTCTGGAGATGTTATGGACAGGTGGATCAGACGGCTCGACCAAGCTAAAGATTCTCGATCAAGACAGGTTCCACCGGGTCAGCAAGTTCAAACCCAAAAACTTGCGAGTAGAAATAGAATTCACCATCCAGGGCTCGTTTAATATTCTCACTCCGGCGGAAGCCATGTTGTTCTCCCTCAAAGGGGATATAGGCAACGGGTAGTCCCTTGGCACGGAGGGCCGCAAACAACAACTCTGCCTGGTTAGGAAGGACAATTTTATCCTCCAGACCTTGAAAAAAGATGACTGGGCAGGAAAGGCGATCGCTAGAATGAATGGGCGATCGGGTTCGGTACAGATCCGCTCGCTCCGGGTAGGGACCAATTAATCTGACCAGGTAGGCAGACTCAAATTTGTGCGTATCCCTGACCAAAGCCTCCAGGTCACTCACCCCGTAATGGCTGGCCCCCGCTTTGAAGGTATCCCGGTAGGTGAGGACACAAAGGGTCGTGTAGCCCCCAGCACTGCCGCCCGTGATTGCCAGGCGATCGCCATCCACTTTACCCTCGTTAACTAGGTACTGTGCCCCATCTACACAGTCGTCTACATCAACGATTCCCCACTGGCCCTCCAAACGCAGGCGGTAGGCCCGGCCATAGCCCGTACTGCCACCGTAGTTAACATCCAAGACTGCAATTCCTCGGCTAGTCCAGTACTGGATACTTAAGTTGAGCGTGCTAGATGCTGCGGATGTCGGTCCGCCGTGGCTCTTAACCAATAAAGGTGGTTTTTCTGCCGCTGGAGCGGTGTAGTCCGGGTTCTGAGGCGGGTAAAAAAAGGCGTAGGCTGTCAGATTGTCCTGGGTTGGGAACTCAATTGCCTGTGGGTTAGAGAAATAGCTGGGATCAACTTCAACCTGGCTGGAGCGGCGCAGCACTTCGATCTGTTGTGTCGCCAGATCAAGCTGAACAATCGCATCCGGTTCAGTGGAAGAACTGGCCTGAAAGTAGACCCGTCCAGCCGCTGCCCGTAGGAACATAATCTCGGTGTAGGGCGTTGTAATTGACTTTAGGGCTAGGGTTGTCAGATCCAGACTCCCTAAGTTCCAAATTCCCTGTTGATTGTAGGTGCAAACAATCCGGTCTTCTGAGGCAAAGACGTAGGTAGACAGGCCAAACACCCACTGAGGCACACCGAATTCAGCGGACATCTTCAGTAGAGGTTCAACGCGCCCCTGCTGCCAGCGGTAGAGATTCCACCAGCCGGTTCGATCTGAGACAAAGTGGAGAACGCCATCCGGGGACCACTCAGGCTGAAAGACCGACTCATCAATACCCCCGGCCACTTGCTCAGGGCTCCCCAAGGACCCATCTAAGTTGAGTGTACCTACCCATAGCTCGGTCCCATCCCACGGCATATTAGGGTGATTCCAGCTCAGCCAGGCTAGATGTGCTCCATCAGGGCTGAGGCGGGGTGAAGCGTAAAAGTCGTTCCCCTCAGCTAGTACCCGGCGATTCTGACCCGTGTTGAGATCAAAGCTGGTCAAGGTATTCACAACCTGATGCTCACCTGCTGTGTGATCTTCACAGACATAGATCAAGCGATTTGCCGGGCGATCAACTACGCCGTCAGCATAGCGGATGTCCTCTACAGGAGTGAGCGGTTGTGGTTCAGAATTTAGCTCCTGCCGGTAGAGACGCTGGTCAGCAAAGTTAGAGAAATAAATTGTGCCACCTACGACAGTGAAGCTACCTCCGCCGTACTCATGTGCACGAGTACGGACACTAAATGGCGGCGGCGTCACATCACTCATGTCTCCATCTGGTGTCCGCCGGACAATCACATTTCGTCCGCTTTCCGCCGGGCGCAGCTCGACCCAGTAAGTATCTGCACCGTCTAGGACAATCTGCCCCAGTCGAATCGTGCCTGAGACGATTAAATCTGAGGTGATTGGTGATTTCCAGGAGCCGTAGGGGGCCACTTTGGGTTCAGCCATGAGATTTCCTTCCTCAACTTCAGTACACTTTATTGTCTGAACCAAACCAGTGCAATCCGAAAAGCTGATTTAAACTGGCTTTATGCCAAGGTTGTCAGGCCATTTAAGTAATTCTGTAGCTGCTGGATGTGATCGTAAGAAAACTCATCTTGGGGCAGGGCAGTGGGGCTAAATGCCTGAACCTCACTAATCTCTAGGGTATCTTGGACTTGGATTGTTCCTTGCACATCTGCTTCTACCACAATGCAAATGGAGTGAATTCTAGAGTCACGCTCTGGTGCAGAATAAACCCCGACTAAACGCCGAATCGTCACGAGATCCAAGCCAGTTTCCTCTGCCAGTTCTCGTCGAACTGTAGTGGCAACATCCTCACCCCAGTCCACCATGCCTCCCGGCAGTCCCCAAAGGCCAGTATCACGCCGTCGCGCTAAAACAATTTGACCATCCGGCAAGATTGGAATAATGCTGGTACCCGTTAGGGGATGGCGGTAAAGTAGCCCTAACCCAGTTTGAATGTACTGCCAGGAGCGGCGCAGGCGACACATAGGTCAGCAGAGCCTCAAGTAGCGAGGAGATTCGGTTAGGACTGCCACGGTGTGAGATTCCAGCTTAACCTTACGACTACTATTAATTATGCCCCTAGGAATTAGTGATCAATAATCGCCAGCGTCACCGGCGCTTAACCTTGACTGCTTGAGCTAGCCTTTGACTTAGATTTAGCGGTTTCAATTGCCTGTCTAACTTGCTCAAAACCTGTGCCGCCATAACTATTACGGGCAGCCACCACCTGTCGTGGTGCGATCGCCTGATAAATATCTGCTTCAAACTGGGGATGCAGGGCCTGCCACTCCGCCAAACTCAAATCTTTCAAAAGTTTTCCCGCTGCTAGACAGGTTCGCACCACTTTACCAACAATGTTGTAGGCTTCCCGAAACGGCACCCCCCGCACAGCCAGATAGTCTGCCACATCCGTGGCATTAGAGAAGTCCTCAGTCACAGCAGTTGCCAGGCGATCACTGCGGAACTCAATCCCTTCCGCTAACAAAATGGTCATTGCCGTCAGACAGGCTTTTACGGTTTTAACCCCATCAAACAGCGCTTCTTTGTCCTCTTGCAAATCTTTGTTGTAGGCCAGCGGCAAGCCTTTCATTAATACCAGCAGCGCCTGCAAGTGACCAAAAACTCGCCCGGTTTTACCGCGCACCAGTTCCGGCACATCTGGGTTTTTCTTTTGGGGCATGATGCTAGAGCCTGTAGCGCAGCTATCTTTGAGGGCGACAAATCCAAATTCTTGGGACGCCCAAAGAATCACTTCCTCCGCCAGGCGACTCAGGTGCACCATTATTAAGCTGGCAGCGCAGAGAAACTCAATCGCAAAGTCGCGATCGCTGACGCCATCCAGGCTATTGGCATAAACCCCGTCAAACCTCAGGAGTGAGGCAGCATAGTCGCGGTCAATTGCAAAGGTAGTTCCCGCCAAAGCCCCACAGCCTAAAGGGGAAATATTGACTCGTTGGTAAATTTCGCCCAAGCGCTGGCGATCGCGCTCTACCATTTCAAAATAGGCCAGCAGGTGATGGGCCAGGCTTAAAGGCTGGGCTCGCTGCAAGTGAGTGTAGCCAGGAATCAGCGTATCGATGTGTTGCTCAGCCAGGGCAAGGATGACGGCTTGGAATTTGTGTAGTCCGGTCTGAATTTGCTCGATCTGATCACGTAGGTACAATCGCGTGTCCGTGCCGACCTGATCATTGCGAGACCGGGCAGTGTGCAACTTTTTGCCGACGTCTCCGACTAGTTCAATCAAGCGCCGCTCAACCGCAAAGTGGATATCCTCTGCTGTCACATCGGGAATGAATTGGCCTTGACCGTATTCCTGGCGAATCTGCTCCAAGCCAGCAACCAGTTGTTCAACGTCTGCTATGGGGAGAATGCTAGTGTGCGCCAACATTCGAGCATGGGCTTGAGAGGCCGTTAGGTCATGCTCAATCAACTCAATATCGAAGCCGATGCTGGCATTAAATTCAGCAATGGTTGGGTGTAAGGCTGACTCAAACCGCTGGCTCCAAGGTTGACGCTGATCAACCCCACTCGTGACAGGGCCAGCCTGAGTAGACTGGGGCTTAGAATTGGTCTCCAACAGTTTGTATCCTGAGTTAGAAGAAAGCAATTAGGGTAGATTGCACCAACAAGGTTGGATAGATTTTACCCTGATTCCCCTTCAAAAAGCAGTCAAGCTGCGAATCATGTAACCCACTGCCAAGCCAATCAGTAGGGCCCAGACCTGGCCAGACTCAACAAAGTTGTCAAAGGTGCCTTGAGCGTTGTTGAACAAGTTATCCTCAAACTGCTGGGCAATCAGCGGTCTGAAGGGTTGAGAACTGTCGATCAAAGTGGAGGGAGCAGGCCCGCTCAAGAAGCTGGCATCACTAGCTGGGCTTTGACTAAAAAATCTTTGGGTTGAGCAAGTCAGCATTTTGAGTTCCCCACGCGGGTGTTCTCAATTTAATCACTCAGAACCTTAATTATTCAAAACCTTTCACTCAAGCTAGATCAGTCCGCTTGTGAAAAGTACCCTGGTTGAATCTAAGTTCTAGCAACAGCCTAGAAGATTTTACCCAGTTTTATTCCCTCGTCCTAGCCCTCTAAATATCGTAAGCAGGCCAGAGCCTCCTCAATCTCAACCTGTGGGAACGCCTGGTAGAAGCGGCTCACATTCAAAAAAGGTTCAGGGGTTGCGAGTATCACTACCTGATCGGCCAATTCTTGCAGCGATCGCAGCAAACCCTGCGGTGCGACGGGAACACAAATCCAAACTTCGATAGGCTGTTGCTGACGTAAAGCCTGGACAGCAACAGCCATCGTCATGCCAGTCGCAATCCCATCGTCGATCAAAATTGCCGTCGTACCTGCCGGATCAGGCTGAGACCAGTTAGTCGTTAGCTGGGCAAACTGAGCCTGAGCTTTCTGGTAGGCTTGCTCCAGAGCCATGCGCCGCAAAAGATGCGCTTTTTTCATCCAAGCAGGTTTGTGCTCTAGCCAAAGTACATGTCCGTCCGATGTCACTGCTCCAACCGCCAGTTCTGGCTGCTTTGGCTCCGTAATTTTTTTAGCCACCACAACACCCAGGGGACATTGAAGTTGCCGGGCCACGGGCACTGCTACAGGTAATCCCCCTCTAGGCAGGGCATACACGGTTGGTTGAGCAGGTCCCTGGGCAATAATCGCCTGGGCAAGTTTCTCCCCAGCTTCTTGACGGTCCTTAAACAGCGCCGGATCAGACATCGTTTCCTCGTGATACCGGGTCTCTGTCTCAATCTGGCTGAAGCTGTACCCCTATCTAACAAGGGTCATCTACCCACCAATCCCCAAGCGACCGGCTAAACCTGGGGTTAAGGGTAAAAGGGTTGCTACCATCAGGAAGAGGGCCAAAAGCCCCAGGGCGGCTCGAGCATCATCAGGTTCCGAGAGTTCATTCAAGCTGGGACGTTCTAACTCCCGTTGGAGAAAGAGAATCACTAAGGCCCAGTAAAGCGCTAAAGGATTTGCCAGCGAGGCGATCGCCAGCAGAATCAACGTGACCACTGTTGCCCGTCCAGCAGTTTTACGGCCATAAATTGCCTGGACAATTCTGCCCCCATCCAGTTGCCCGGCAGGCATCAAGTTTAAAGCAGTAATCAAAAGCCCCAACCAGCCAATCACCACCAGCGGGTGAACGGCGACTAATGGCTGGTGCAGGGACGAACCCAGAAAAACTCGAGCCAGACTCCCGACCAGAATAGAACCCTGAAAAAACGATGCTGGAACCTGAAACAAGCTGTTTGGACCGGACAGGAAAAAGCCAACCAATAGCAACAGCAGAGATAGGAGACCCCCGGCAGCCGGGCCAGCCAGGGCCAGATCAAACAATGCTTTGCGATTAGGGACCAGGGATTCAAAGCGTGTCAGCGCCCCGAAAGAACCAATCTGCCAAGCTGGAATCAAGAAAGGCAAACTCAGACTAACCCGGTGGCGACGCGCCAGCAAACGATGGCCGACTTCATGGCCGCCGAGAATACTTAAAATTCCTAGGCTGATGGGTAATGCTTCTGCAAATCGGGCTGGAGCCTCCAACAGGTCAAAGCGCTGTAACAACGCCCCGGCTTCTAAACTGGTGAAAATTGTTGCCAGGAGTAGGATAGCTGCCAGGATTTTTTCAGGAACTGAGCTTGACTTTGGGTCGTTTCGGCTGGGCAGCACAATCATTACAGGTTTACCATCTTGGTTTTCAACCAGAAACAAACGATACTGCTCAGAGAAGCGATTTGTTAGGGCCTGGGATAGGCGGGCAAAGGTAACTTCAGGCTCCCCCCGTAAGTTGCCTTTGAAGATAACGCCCTCTTGGTAGGGAATGGTTTCAGTGATAAAAAAGGTATCAAGGCCAAAAATACCCTGGATTAGCGTTAGATCTTCAGCCGGCAACGGCATTACCTCCGACCCGGTCACCTGCTGAGTAGAGCCCTCTACTCTCAAATCCGGCTTGATTACTTCAGCTTGCCTGCCTTGTTCAGAAGCTGTATTGATCGAGGTAGAAATTGGTTGAGATAGGGATTCCTGACTGGCTGCCCGCAGTCGTCTCCCTAAGAAAATGTAGATCCCGCTAGAGAAAACTAACAAAAATAAAACGCTGGCAAGATTAATTGAAATTCCCACTGCCAGCAAGCTGAAGGTGAGTAGCCAGGGAAACAACAAGGCTAGTGATTGGAACCAGGCCAAAATTCCTAATTTTCCTGCGGGTCTGGCTCGGATGAAACCCCAAGCAACTACCCCTAAAGCAGTTAATACCAGCAAAGCAGTAATGATATCCATATTTCTCCAGACCAAGCCCGACTGGGTTATGCAGCAATGAACGCAGCTCTGTGATGGGTGCTGCTGTAGATCTAGCTGCCCCTTGCAGGGCTAATTGCAAATCAGACTAATTTCAACCAACAAAACAGGCATTGATCAGCATTGATCAATCAATAGATCTAATCTACCTGATACCCTTTGCCGCAATTGCTGCCACCGGTCAAATTCTCGCCAACGCTGCGATCGCAGCGTTGGCCTTCTCCAATCCTACCCAGCCCACTGTGTGAAGACATGAAGGAATGTAACTAATTTGTGAATGGTTCAGCTAACAACCCGCACGAGGCTATAAGCAATTTTCCAGGCTGTTTAGGTTTAAGGGGATTACGCTAACCCCAAATAAGATTGCAGTTTGTAAGGATTACTGTATCGCAGAACACTTCATCCCTTACACTTCAAGTCTGTAGATTGGTAGATTAAACCATGCCCAATTTAAGCTGGCACGATTATCTCAATATTCTTTCTTTTGTTGCTGCTATTGCTGGCCTGCTTTTGTTACTTCAGCCCAGACAGAAGAAAGTCGATGAAATTGTCGAGACAGAGCAAAGCTTGTTAAAAATGACTTTTGCTTACTGGATGGTCTACTGTACTGCTATTGGACTGCAAAAGATTGTTTTACCAGACTGGGATATCCTGCAGGTAAATCTGAGGCTAACGGCAATTTTTTCCTACTTTTTGACGTTCTCTTGTCTACTGTGCTTGCCCCTGCATCGCCTCTCGTCCCGGCAAGTTGTGTAGAGTTGCATCTTTAAGCTAGTTGTGGGGTTAACTATTTGGAGTCAAGAATTTGAGCGATCGCCCGCTCTAGAGACTCCTGGTTCAGAGTTGTCAGCACAAAAACTTCTTGCACACTTTTACCGCGTCGGGCCAGCAGCTTAAAGCCGCCTTGAATTGGGACTGAGATCTTGAGGAGCAACTGGGGGGCGTGGTGCTTGACTGGACCAATCACAGCAGGGGTAATCGTCTGCACACCCGTGACCCAGGTGAGCCGCTGTAGAGTCGCGATCAGACCGGGAATATGAGTGGAGTGATTCAGAACCAGTCTGCCCTGAGCAGAATTTGTCTTCACTAGGCAGCCTCCAGGGGGGCCATTGTCAATCCAGCCCGTTTAAGTTGCGTATGGTAAAGCTCTGCCTGCTCCTGCGGTCCCACCCAGACGATCGCTTGACCTTCAAAGTGGACTTGATTCGTTAGCTCCCAGGCGCGATCACCACTCATGCTGGGGATATAGGTAATTAAACACTGGTAGACGTGTTGAAAGGTGTTGAAATCGTCATTCAGGACAATCACCTTGTAGTTGGGGTAGAGCGCCCGGTCAGTTCCTTCCTGTTTCTTCTCGGAGGACGCTTCCCGAACAGGTGCCTGAATAGATACGGTCGTCATAAGCTGTTACTTCAATCAACCTTGGCAAAATTATTTTTTCAGCATGCTTAAAAATTTAGCGCACCCACCTGAGTCATTAAATAGACACTACCGACTACCTCTCTATCTCAACGGAGAATTGACTACCGCAGCCATCCGGTTCTAAGAATACTAATTAATAACCATAGCCCGAAGAGGCTGGCAGTTAAAAATAAGACGCCGCTGACCCAAAAAAATAGTTGATTACTGGGATCTTGGGAAAAGATGGTCGCTGCTCCAATAATCAAGGCGGCAACCACAATACTAAAAGACAATCGGTTGGCAAAGCTATCTAGGCTATAGCGGAGTGGCTCAATTCCCCGTAGGGCAACATTCCACTGCAGGGTTTCTGAGGTGAGTCGATCTAACAGAAGCCCAACTTTACGGGGAGACTCTAGGGATAAGCCTTTCAGATCCAGGGCAACTTTGAGCAAATCTTGCAGGGGTGCTTCGCCAATTAACTGCCGCTGGAACAGGTCACCCATCAGAGGCTTGGCCTGATCAAATAGGTTAAAATCCGGGTCTAGTTTACGGGCTACTCCCTCTAAATTGGAGACTGTTTTGGCATACAGGCCCATGTTGCCGGGGAGACGAATTTTGTTATTCCGAGCCGCTTGCAGAACTTCGTAAATCAGTTGACTAAAGTTGACTTGAGATAAATTTAGATTGTGATAGCGACGCAGTAGGCGATTCAGGTCACCTTCTAGCTGGGCCAGGTTAACGGGTTGAATCGATTCAGCCAACTGCAGCGTCAACTGGCTGCACCGCTGGGCATCTAGGTTAACAATTGCCAGGAGGAGTTCCGTCAAAATTCGTTGAGAACGGGGGTCGAGGTTGCCAACCATGCCGCAATCAATCAGAGCAATGCGGCCATCTTCCAGGTAAAACAAATTTCCAGGGTGCGGATCGGCATGAAAAACCCCGTTAATATAAATTTGCTGAAAAAAGGCCCGCACCAGCAGGTTGGCGATCGCCTGGCGTTCTGCCAGAGCACTACCCCCGTAGGCTGCACCCTTGAAGTTTGCACTCAATAGGGGAACCCCGTTTAACCACTCCATCACCAGCAGCTTTTTAGTGGTTAAGTCCCAGTAGATTTCGGGGATGACCAGGCATTTGGGGTCAAACCAACGACTGCTAGCGAGGCCGCGCCGCAACTGGTCCGTGTAACTTGCTTCTTGAAAGAAGTCAAGCTCTGCGCGCAGGGCTGTGGCAAACTCCTCAGCTAAGGAAATCAGGTCGTAGTAGCGACCAAACTCAGTCCGGCTGACCAACTGGGCCAGCCCCTGTAAGAGCGTAATGTCTTGCTCAATCGTGGCCTCAATCCCAGGCCGCTGAATTTTCAGGGCTACTTCCCGTCCGTCTGTCAGGGTTGCATGGTGGGTCTGGGCGATTGAACCGGCGGCCACTGGTCGAGGGTCAATGGTGGCAAAGGTTGTTGTCAAAGGTTGACGAAGTTGCTGGCGAATCACAACCTCAACCACATCCCAGGCAACGGCTGGGACCTCAGCTTGCAGAGCTGTCAGCGCTTCAATGTACGGGGGGGGGAGTAGATCAGGACGGGTGCTGAGCAATTGCCCTAACTTGACATAGACAGGTCCAAGTTCAACTAGGATGTTAGATAGAACCGTCGGTGGGGGCAATTTTGGTTCCTCTGCTTTACCCCTTAGTAGCAACTGCCGCATATAGCCCCAGCCATTGCGAAGTAGAACTTCAGCAATTACTCTCTGACGAGAACTAATTTGCTTAAAACTTAAAGACACAGGGCCTCCGGGTTGCACGACTAGGCACAAGCAGCTTAACGTCGCCTGACCAGCTTAAAAGCAGGGTTTGATAGATTGACTCAATCAAGCTGCGACTGCCAGCGTTCCGGGGGGATAAACTCCTAGCGTCAGCGGCTGATCGATCAAGGAGTTTGCCCCAACCAACGTCCCTGCCGGCACATGGGCATGCGGTCCAAGACGCACATGGCTGCCAATGTAGCAGGGACCGACTAAGGCGGCTGCCGGGTTGACCTCAGCGGATGGAGCAATCCAGACCCCCGGTGCTTTCTCCTCGGCGATCGCCATGAGGTCGTAGGGCATTTTCTCTGTCAGAATATCGAGGTGGCCCTGGTAGTACTTAGCAGGGGTTCCCAGGTCAAGCCAGTAACCCTCCCAAACAAACCCGGCCATGAGCTGCCCCTGCTCCAGTAGCTGAGGGAAGACTGTTTGCTCAAAACTCAAGGGCACGCCTACAGGATAGTCTTTGAATATGTCTGGTGCAAGAATGTAAGTACCCGCGTTAATTGTATCGATTCCTAAGCGGGCCGCCTCCGCCGCTGAGGGCTTTTCCCGGAAAGCCCGGACCTGTTGTACCTGTACTGTTGCTACACCCGTCTCACAGCTAGGAGTTATGGGCGCTAACTCAACCAGTCCAAAGGCAGTCGGATTATCGACTCGCGCCAGCGCTAAGGTTGCTGTGGCCTCTAACTGCTGGTGAGCCTGAATTAATGACTGCAAACTTAAATCGGTGAGAATATCGGCGTTGAAAACCACAAGCAAGTCGCCCGTAAAATAAGGCTCAGCCAGCTTCATAGCGCCTGCTGTACCCAAGGCCTCTGTTTCAACGATATAGCGAATCTGGACGCCAAATTTGCTACCATCACCGAAGTACGCTTGAACCTGGTGAGCCTGATAGTGAACGTTCATTAAGATGTGTGTAATCCCTGCCAGCCGGCACCGCTCCACCACCCAGGCCAAAAAGGGGCGCTCTATTAGGGGCAGCATCGGTTTGCAGTTGCCGTAAGTCAGTGGAGCTAGACGAGTTCCCTTGCCACCGGCGATAATTACAGCTTGCATGCTTAGTTCCTTTACAGCTCCAGCAATTCGTTCTATCTACTCGGCTAGAGCCTAACACACAGAGTTGTATTGTATATAGAGCAACGTCAGGACTTCCTCTAACTGGCAATCATCTCGACTTGCATCTTGGCACTTTAAACACCAAAGCTATATATTGGCGGCTATACCTTGGCAGATGGAACTCATGTCTAATGTTACACAAGGCTACATTTCTCAGGTAAGGAACAAGTGGCAAGAGGCGTAAAAAACACCAACGGTAGCAAGCCGTTGAAGTCTGCTAGCAAGCAACAGGATGTTGCTAGTTCCCGGCAATCCCTGAATGTTAACGCTAAAGTTGCTCCCCGAGGAGCCGTAGCAGCCCGCTGGTTACTTTGGGGTTTTACCTTTGTCTTAGTGACAATGATTTCAGCAACGCTGGGTGCAACACTGGCCCTGCTTGCTCCCTGGCAGGTCGGAACCAACGCTGCACAGGATGAGCGATCACTGAGTGAGTGGTTTCGTGAGGGCCTCAAGTACGGCATTACCAGCCCTACCAATGTTCTAATCATGGGCATTGACCAGGTGCCAGAAGCAGCGCCTGATTCAGACCAGATCTTTGCCGGTCGGAGTGACACCATGCTGCTGGCACAGTTTGATCCCAGTGACCACAGCATTAACGTGCTCTCAATTCCACGGGACACTCAAGTTGAAATTCCGGGTACCGGCATCACCAAAATCAATCACGCTAACTGGCAAGGCGGACCCGAGTTAGCCTCAGCAGTTGTAAGTCAAACCCTGAATGGAGTGACTGTTGATCGGTACGTGCGAATTAGCACCGGGGCCTTTCGGGAGCTCGTTGACCTAGCAGGCGGCGTGGAGGTCTTTGTGCCAAAGCCGATGCACTATGTCGATCAAACTCAGAAGCTAAAAATTGACCTGGAGCCAGGCTGGCAGACCCTCAATGGTGATCAGGCCGAACAATTTGCCCGGTTTCGCAGTGATGAGTACGGGGATATTGGTCGAGCTCAGCGTCAACAAGCCCTGCTAAAAGCATTAAGGAAGCGCCTAACCAATCCGCTCGTCCTCACCCGGCTGCCCAAAATCTTCTCAGTCATGCAGAATCACATTGACACTAACCTCAGCCTGGGTGAGATGGTATCAATGATCCAATTTGGTCTCCAACTTGAGCCAGAGAAACTCAAGATGGTGTTGCTACCCGGACGATTTAGTACCCCTAACGAGTATGCCGCCAGTTACTGGATTATGGACTCCACCAGAATGGAGCGGGTGATGCGCGACTACTTTCAGATTAGCTCAGACAAGCCCTGGACCGAAGAAGCAGACCCAGCCCTCCAAGACCTTAAAATTGCCATCCAAAATGCCTCCGGTGAACCTGAAGCTAGTCGCTGGATGGCTAGTTACTTACAGGAACAAGGTATTTCCAACATCTACATCGATAATGACTGGCCGGAAACCCAGCGCCAGACTCAAGTCATTGTCCAGAGCGGTGATCTGGAGGCCGCTCGGACTTTACAAGCAACCTTGGGTGACACTCAAATTGAAGCTGATTCTACGGGAAGCCTGGAGTCTGATCTGACTATTCGTGTGGGGCAAACTTGGGCTGAATCCCGCGCCAATACTACTCAACCTTAAGACCTAGCTTCCACAAACTGGCTACTGTGGAGTACCGCTTCACCATAACCGGGAATCCAAGCAACCCAGAGATCCCCAAATTCATGACACAGTAGCAGCGCCTCATCATTGCTAAAGGGAGTGGGAAGTTCTAGCAATTGTACCCAGGTAGAGGCTCGAAACGAGTTCTGAGACGGGTTGAGGTAAGGCTTAATTGACCAGACCGATGGGGACAGATTTGGCTGGACAGCACCTTTATCTTTGTAGGTGTCGAGTTTCATTATTTTACTCTCGTGAATCAACGCTAGACTGGTTGAGCAGCTTCGGTCCTAATTTGCTTAAAGTTGCCCGACCTAAATGGCTAAACTAAAATAGTTTCTGTAACAAATACTACAGAAACTATTTTTAATCTAGCAAATGTCTGGCAGTCTTATGTTGCCTAGATAAACCGCAGTGCTTAGGCCAGATGTTGCAGTATTGATAGGAGTGGAGTACAGGCTCCTTATAGCTTGCCCTGACCAGCTCCAAACTGTTGCACTTTAGCAAACGAGGGGTAGCACAATGCAGCGATTAAGGTCCCGCTTAGCTCCAAAGACCTAGTCTTGTTCAAAAAACGGTAAACCCCACCGGGGCTATCCAACACACTTTATGTCCCAAGTTTGTCATTTTTTGGCTCTAACCTGTGGTACACACCGGCAAACGATCACTTCAAGAAGCCTTTGGGAGCCAAAGTGGAAGCATGTATCCCTCTATTGCACAGGAGCAGATTGTAGTTCAGTCTGATCAGTTATGGCGATCGCCATAACTGATACTTGTTCCTCACTAGTATTCAGGAACTAACTAGAGTTTTACATTGTCTTAAAATTCAGTAATAAATATCAATTCCGGGGGTAGTACTACTAATACTGTCCCCGGCTTTTTATCTGCAATTTAACCCACAACAACACCTTTAGATCACTAAATTCAATGGAAGAGTTATTGTATTGGAATAATCAGGTACTACGGTACTTAAATCTCAAGCGTCTGTCTATTGGCTTGAATGAGGAGGAGCAGCGCTTGCTTGATGGACTTCAAGGAGCAGTAGACAGGGTTACTCGTAGTTAAGTAAGGATTTGCTTTCATCACCTATTTGACTTAATGAACTGGAAGGACTTAAGTTGCTACTCGAAAGCAAAATGAGCTAAAAGTAGACGGCTACAAAGGTCTTTGAATTTAGGACGAGTTAAACAACGACTTATTCCAATCTATACAACCTGATCTATACAACGTAGATAATCGACGTCCACTTACCGCAAGACAGTAGATTCTTTTGGGGAACAAAAATTGAACATTAATTGACTTTATAATCTTGAGATTGGGTCAAGCTTTGGCTAACCATTCAGTTCACTTGGAAGGGCAGTGCAATTTCAATATGCATAGAAAGGGTTTAGTTAGGAAGGTTATTGGCATGCCCCTGCAAGCGGCAATGATGGGACTCTGGATTGTGGGGGGAAATGTATTGGCCCAAACGCTCCCTATTCCTCGTAGCTTGATTAACTTAAACTCGTCTGAAGGAGAGCGGTTACTACTTGAGAGTCAGGCTCGATCAGATTATTTACCCTTAAGTGTTCAGTTCGTGACGCAAAAGAATCAAGCCTACTGCGGAGTTGCCAGTAGTGTTATGGTCCTCAATGCCCTTGGCATTCCTGCACCCCTAGCGCCTGAGTTTGCTCCCTACCGGGTTTTTACTCAGGATAATTTCTTTAATCAGCAGACCCAAAAGGTTCTGACTTCAGAAGTTGTTGGCCGTCAAGGGATGACCTTAGATGAGTTGAGCCAACTGTTAGCAACATATCCAGTCGCAACAAAGGCTTACCACGCAGGTGACATCAGCTTGGAGCAGTTCCGTGCTTTGCTAGTGAAGAATTTGCAAGAGCCGAGAAATTTTGTCCTGGTCAACTATCTGCGCTCCCGCATTGCTCAAGAGAAAGGAGGACATATCTCCCCCTTAGCCGCCTACGATCAGCAAACAGACCGCTTTTTGATCCTAGATGTCTCCCGCTACAAATACCCGCCAATCTGGGTGGCAGCAGCGGACCTGTGGCAGGCAATGAATACAGTTGATTCCGTTTCAGGCAGAACTCGCGGCTTTGTACTTATCAGTACAAGATAGGTTTAGGGTTAGAAATATCAACCTATCCTAGCGAGTGGATTCGAGATATAGCAAAGGGCATGAGGGTTAGGACACAATAGAGGGTGGGAAAAGAGAGGTGAGGATAATGGCAGCCCCCTACAGCTACGACTTAAGGCAAAAAGTGATACAGGCAATCGATAAAGGGATGAGAAAGAGCGAAGCGAGT
>JBGTDT010000097.1:0-59385 GCA_041748155.1 Thermosynechococcaceae cyanobacterium
TTGATGTCTTCTACAATCGCCAGCGGCGTCATTCCACAATCGGTTTTCTCTCCCCTGTGCAATTTGAGCAACACTATCTCAATGCCCTTACACTGAACTCAGCCGCTTAAGTCAACTGTCTACTTCTTTGGAGCAAGCCCAGAAGTCCTACAATCCAGGTAACGCGATCGCCTAGCCGCTCTCCAAACTCAACGCCCTAACTAAGGTGCGTCATCGCAAAGCGGGAAATTACTACTAGAGAGCTAACGCTAGGTCTCAGCCGCTGCTGTAAGCGGTCGGCTGCAAACTCTTGTTAGGCCAGCACTCAATGCGGCTAAGTGCCTCTGAGGATGTCGGCTAACTGGTGGTTGCGACGATAATATACCAGATTGTTAAGAAGTGAGTTCCTGAACTTTTCATATGAAACCGTCCCGCTCATTGTGTTTTCCTTCAAGTTCCCATCTATGTCCACGTAGCAATACAGAAGCTTAAATTGGAGGTTTGCGAGATATCTAACCCCCCGAACGAAGGCTTCCGGATCGAGTTCAGTTATCTCGATCTCATGTTTCATCAGGAAGTTCAGTCTATCTCGGGGCGGCACGTCAAAAGGCAGACTCATCGGATACTTCCCCAAGGATTCATAGATCACGACGTTGTTTGTCGGCTTGAACATTGGCGTATGTAATTCGCACTGAGAAAACTCAAGGGTCTGCACCCTAGCCTTTTCCTGGCCACAATTCACCGCTTCAATCCAGAGTGTCAGCTTGAGTGGACGAAGCGGGAACACCTGTTGCCAACCCCTACCCGAGAAACACATGTTTCGCAGATGGAGTTGCAAAGCAGCCCCAGTTGGTCGGCTCTTAATGACATCGCGATACGCTAAGAATGTTCCTCCGTAAAGACTGAACACCAGAGTAACAACCCAGATCTGGTTCGGAAGAGGCAACAACTGCATGCCAAGACCTCCAGAGATGCTTAGTACTGTCAGTAAGAACACAATCAGGCCAAACAATGAGTTCCATTGTCCAAAGACACGAATCGTGCATTCAATAAACAGCTTCATAGACCGCCAATTAAATTTCCCTTAAGCTCAATGCTTCGCTTAACGCCAATGCTTGCTGACTTTCATTAGGTAGATCCTTGCTGCCTATCTACCAATCTCAAGTAAATATGCATTAGAGTGTCTGTTCATTTTCCGTATTTAGGCAGACAGCTAGAAAGTAATCTGTGCAATAGCTCCATTTTAGGTAGATAGACAGCAAAGTTCTATATATCCTGAGTCAGTGTCAGTGGTACTTTTGAGTTGAATCTGACTCATGAGTGCTCCAACGCTGGATGATGGAATCACCCCAAAAGAAGCTTTTAGACCGGGTGCGGGATGTAATTCGGGTCAACCATTACTCTTATCCATACCGAGAAAAGCTGTGTTAACTGGATCAAGTGCTACATCAACTTAGAAAATTCACGTCTTGATTGACGCCTTGCCGAGTAGGTAGCGGTTTGGGCTTAAAGCTTTTAAGGTGCCTACTTTAGTGAAAAGTGTTGTTCTTGGTGTACTCTTTACAATGACCTATTTACTGCTCACATTCTCAAATCACGCCCTTGCAATGCCAATGTAGTGAGTTACATTCCTTGCGTTGGTGGTCACAATCGTAATGTTAGACGCACACATGCCAATGTAGTAGGTCGCATTTGTTGTGCAGGCTGTTACATTGCTATTGCAGGCGATCGCATTGGTAATAGCAGCCAGTTCATTGCCAATGTCGGGTGTTTCATTAATATACTAATTGGATGTGATTCCACCACAAGTAAACGCTTTTCATGCTCCGAGATAAAGTTGAGTCTAACTTAAGCAGCGCTTGGAGCAGCCACCTAATCTGCTCAGACTAGTTCCACCTCTGCCAACTGAGACTTCAGTGAAGCATAATTGTTTACTGAACAGAACTCTGCCGTATACCTTCCGGCAAGATACGGAGTTTTCTTCTGTGAGATCGGTTGCAGGATAAAAGACCGACACTTTCTCTCTATCATTCCAGGCGGTAGCGCCGTAGGATAATAGTAAGGCCAGGTTCTCAGCAGGCTATGACTCCAACAACCCTGCAACGCTTAACCTTTGAAGAATATTCAACTCATAACGACGGGACTGATAACCGTTATGAGCTAGTCAATGGAGAGCTGGTCTTAATGCTACCAGCCAGTGGGCAACATGCAGATATCTTGGAACTCCTCCAGCTTGGTTTGTATGCTGAAATCAATCGACTAGGGCGACCCTGGGTAGTGAGGCCAGGTAATGTTGGGGTTCGCACAACTGAAAACAAGTCCAGAATCCCAGATTTGGTCGTCATTACTGAAGAGCAGCGCCAAGCAATTCGGTCTATGTCGGCTGTACTCCAGTCAGCCCCACTCCTAGCGGTAGAAATTGTCAGTCAGGCTAATTCTGAAGCGGATTATCGTTATAAACGGTCTGAATACGCAGCACGGGAAATCCCAGAGTATTGGATAGTAGATCCCTTAGCGTCAAAGGTCATGGTTTTGCTGCTTGTTGATGGACTTTACGAGGAGAGAGTTTTTACCGGGAGTCAGCCAATTGTCTCTGCAATCTTTCCAAAGTTGATTCTGATCGCTGATCAAGTATTACAGGCAGGAGCAAGCTGATGCCAGATAAGCCACGAGATGTCCAGGTTCTACCCATCGCAACCGATATCACGGTATTGCGATCGCGCAGTTGGACTCGACTTAAGTTTGAAATTGAATACGCCCTGCAACGAGGGACCACCGCCAACTCCTACCTAATTCAAGCCAATAAAACGGCGTTGATTGATCCCCCTGGCGAGACCTTTACAGAGATCTACCTGCCAGCTTTACAGCAACGTTTAGATCTGGCCCAACTCGACTATGTGATTTTGGGGCACGTTAACGCCAACCGGATGACTACCCTGAAAGCACTGCTGGCGCTGGCACCTCAGGTTGTCTGCGTCTGCTCCAATCCGGGGGCAAAAACCCTGCGCGAAGCTCTCCCAGATCAGCCGCTGAGTGTCAAAGTCATACGGGGAGACTCAGACCTCGATTTGGGTCGCGGTCATGCTCTACAATTTATCCCTACTTCCAATCCCCGCTGGCCGGACAGCCTTTGCACCTACGATCCTGAAACAGAGGTGCTATTTAGCGATAAGCTATTCGGGGCTCACGTCTGTAGTGATCAGGTCTTTGATGAAGGCTGGCAGACCCTCATTGAAGATCGGCGCTACTACTACGATTGCCTCATGGCTCCCCACGCCCAGCAAGTTGAAACAGCCCTAGAGCGCCTAAATGCTTTGCCAGCTCGGCTCTATGCCCCCGGTCATGGTCCGATTGTCCGCTACGGCCTCATGGACCTGCGCCGATCCTACGAAAAATGGAGTCAGGCCCAGAAGGGTCAAGATACTTCAGTGGCGCTGCTGTACGCCTCTGCCTACGGGAACACAGCAACTTTGGCTCAGGCGATCGCCCACGGGCTGACCAAAGCTGGGGTTCGGGTGGAGTCGATCAACTGTGAAATCGCCGACCCAGAGGAAATTCGCACGGCGGCGGAAAAATCTGCCGGGTTTATTATTGGCTCTCCCACGATCAGCGGCCACGCTCCCACTCCCGTGCAAACGGCTTTAGGGATTGTCCTCTCTACTGCAACCAAAACTAAGCTGGCTGGGGTCTTTGGCTCCTACGGTTGGAGCGGTGAAGCGATTGATTTGATTGAAGGCAAACTACGCGATGCGGGTTACAGCTTTGGCTTCGAGCCGATCCGGATCAAGTTCAAACCAACGGATGAAACCCTCCAGTTCTGTGAAGAAGCGGGAACCGACTTTGCCCAGACGCTCAAAAAAGTAAAAAAAACTCGGGAACGCCGTCAATCTCAGCCTGCCGGTACGCTTGAGCAGGCAGTAGGTCGGATTGCCGGTTCTTTAAGCATCCTGACTGCCAAGCAGGGCAATATTGCCAGTGCCATGCTCGCGTCCTGGGTATCCCAAGCCACCTTTAATCCACCAGGACTGACGGTGGCTGTTGCCAAAGATCGGGCGATTGAATCCCTGCTGTACTCAGGGGGTCAGTTTGTTCTAAATACCCTGGCTGAGGGCAAACACCTAAACTTGATGAAACACTTCCTCAAGCCCTTTAGCCCCGGTGAAGATCGCTTCAGGGGGGTTGAGACTCAGGAATCTGAAAATGGCACTCCTATCCTCAAGGATGCTTCAGCCTATCTAGAGTGCCGGGCCGAGAGCCGGATGGAGTGTGGCGACCACTGGCTTGTTTACGCCGTGGTGGAAAATGGTAGGGTTTTACAACCTAACGCGCTTACCGCCGTGCATCACCGCAAGTCGGGGAGTCATTATTAAGCAGTCCTGACTTGAGGAGGCGGTGCTTACTTGTCCCGCAAGGGCCACCAGTGAACTTTGCCCCGTGTCGCACTGTAGGTTTCTTTCATCCCTTCTGGATCGAGCACTCGCACAACATCATTGTCTGCGTCACTTGGCTTCAGAGCTTGAAGCAGTCCGACTTGACGCATGCCTTTAAGCACCTGTTCAACCGTGCGGTGATTTAGCTGGCAGGCATGGGAAATCACATCAATGGGCAAGTCAAATCCGTAGGTTCCACCAGATTCTGGTTGATTCCCCAGTTCCCGTTCTTGATAGATGAGGGCACGCAACAGCGCTGCCACAGCTTGGGGTGGGTAGGTGCTGCAATTGAGCAGGTGGTACTGAAATTTCTCTTGGAGTTCAAACAGCAGGTCATAGCGATCGCGAAACACGTCACTATCTTTGTAAAGTGCCTGAACAGTTTCGAGTGGAATTTTCAGCACATCAGTGGTTTTATAAGCTTCCACCAGGCTAGGGAAAGCATGGCAGACTAACCCATGACTGAAGTCTAGACTTCGCATCCCAAAACAACTGCCAGGGTAGCTAATGCCGATGATCCGATCCAAAGGGGTACTACGGACAATTACCGGGCCACCCGTGGTGATAGCATACAGGACATTCAGCGGCTCCCCGGCTCGCCTAAACGCCGTGTAGATCGGTTGGCTGGCGTACAACTTTGCGCCCTGCACCCTTGGCGAATTCAAGTAACCCGCCAACCAGGATTCGTCTAGGCCCTTAAACAGATAATTGCTTTGGGTCAGTACCTTAACCAGGTCAGGTTCTGCTAAACGCCTGGTCCGTGCCGCCATGCCAGTACCTTTTGAAAAAAATAACACTTTTATTCTGACATGAATTATAAATGTGTTGAAATTTTGGCAATGGGGATGTATTAAAGTTCATTTGTGCTTTAAATCTGTTCCGTGTAGGATTAGACTTCGAGATGGGAAAGCTTGTAACTCGATCATCATAAAGAGTAAAGATTGTCCTCAGGAACCCTTGTACTTTCTAATTGCTTGAGTGGCTCGTGCTCGCAGTGGCATGAAAACGCTTCCCAAGGGGGGACTAATTAACCTAGATGCGATCGCTCTATGACTATCTTTCTGACGCTAAGTGTAGTAGTTCTGGCTCTCGTTTGCTTCATTGGCGAATGGTTACCCGTTGACATCACGGCAATCGTCGTCACCGTGATGCTGATGCTTCTGGGGCTGGTAACCCCAGAGGAAGGAATCTCTGGTTTTGGCAACTCAGCCACTATTACCGTGATGGCGATGTTTATTCTCAGTGCCGGTATTGCTCGCACCGGAGCAATTCAAGTTGTCAGCGACCTGCTGCTGAAATGGGGTGGCAAAAATCCAACTCAGCAGATCCTGGCGATGGGAATGATCATCGGTCCAATCAGCGGCTTTATCAATAACACTGCCGTTGTGGCCGTCTTTCTGCCAATCATAGAAGATTGGTGCAAAAAGCAGGGTATCTCGGTCTCTAAGCTCCTGATCCCCTTATCCTACGTCACGATTCTGGGCGGGATGATCACAGTGATTGGAACCTCTACGAACGTGCTGGCAAGCGGCTTGTCTGCTCAGTTGGGCTACGGAGAGTTCAGCTTATTTCAGTTTACAGCGGTAGGACTCGTTACGTTTACCATTGGATTAGGCTACTTGTCCCTGATTGGGCTGAGACTGCTGCCTGCTCGTAAAGAGCCGGATGGGGATGGCGTCGGGCAATCCTATGGCCTGAAAGATTACGTCAGTGAAGTGGTGGTGACGCCGCGCTCTAGTTTGGTGGGGCAAACCCTGCGCTCCAGTGGCCTTCAGCGCAAGTTTGATGTAGACGTGCTGGAACTGATTCACAACGACAGCCACTTTCCTCAACCTGTGGCCGACAAAGTCCTGGCGGCTGGAGATATTCTACTCGTGCGCGGGGGCCGAGAAGATTTACTCAAAATCAGGGACGAAAAAGGGATTGATATTTTGCCCGATGTTCAGTTCGGGCAAGAGTCCCTGGAAGAAGAACTTAGCTCTGGTGAAGACCGTATTGCCGAGGTTTTGATCCTCTCTAACTCCACCTTGACTGGCTCAACTCTGAAAGATCTGCGGTTTCGGCAACGCTATAACGCTACGGTGCTGGCAATCCGTCGAGGTGAAGAACTGGTGCGCGATCGCCTGGGTAAAGTTCCCTTACGCTTTGGCGATCTGCTGTTAGTCCAAGGCCCGAGGCAAAGTTTCTTAGGACTGCAAACCAGCCGAGATCTCCTGGTATTGGAGCAACGAGATCTAGAAACCTTGCGGCGAGACAAGGCGGGGATCGCGATCGCGATCGGCTTGGGCGTTGTGATCACTGCCGCCTTTAATTGGCAGCCAATATTGGTCAGTGGCCTGGTTGGCGTAATACTAATGGTCCTGACTGGCTGTCTGAAACCAGGGGAAGTGTACGGTGCCGTGCGCTGGGACATTATCTTTCTATTGGCGGGTCTGATTCCCCTCGGTATAGCAATGGACAAGTCAGGCTCAACGCAGTGGCTGGCAGATAACCTGGTAGCTTTAGGCGGTGATCTTTCAGGCTACTGGGTCTTACTTTTCTTCTATATCATTACGGCTTTACTCACCGAGATCCTATCTAACAACGCTTCAGTGGTCTTGATGTTACCCGTAGCCGTAGAAGTTGCCAAGAGCCTGAGTCTCAATCCTTTTGCCTTTATGTTCGCCGTTACCTTTGCTGCCTCCAGCAGCTTTATGACCCCGATTGGCTATCAGACAAACACAATGGTCTATGGTCCGGGTGGCTACAAGTTTCTGGATTTCACGCGGGTTGGCGCACCTCTCAATCTACTGATGACCCTGATCACACCGCCACTGATTATTCTGATATACGGCTTGTAAGCTGGGAAACCTACCTCTCGCTTGGCGTTATCGACTATGAACCTTTCTACGTAAGTTGAGTAGGCCAACCAGCCATCCCAAGGGCTTCGACCTGGCACACCCTCATGGGATGGCGAAATGCCAAGACCTGGGAGCCGGAATTTCTGAAGGTAAATTGTAGATGTATTCAAATACATTTGCTTTTTAAACTTGGTACATGTAAGATTAAGCTTCAACACGGAGATATAAAGCCTTCCACCAAACTTTGTAGGGATTTAGTCAAAAAGCTTCTATGGTTTCTGCTCAAGCTTTCAGTTACCGCCCGCGCTTGTTGGTGGAGTTTACTGGATTAGTTGCTTCCACAGGAAGCATCCTGACCAGGAGTTATAGACAAACCGTTGATGACTGTCCTTGGGTTGAGCAAAGTTTGCTCCCAACTCTAAGTCAATTGAATGACCTGAGTGTCACGCTGGTGGCAAAGGCAGGACTTCAGGTTTGGGGGAAAGTGGTTGTCCAGTGGTGCAGTGATCGTGCTGTCCTAGCTAACAACACTGGCATGTAATTTATCAAATCAGCGGCTGAGCAAGCTATAGACTTGCGTTTTCAGGGGGGACTGGCTGGAGGGGATTCCTGCCCAGCTCCATCAATAGTGTTAGTGCCCCTATCTAGTGGGGAACTGACCTAGTCAGCGGGGGACTCGTATAACACTTGCGTACAAAGGAGTTCTTTAGTCGATGCAATACCCTCAACAGGAGCAGAGCTTGTTAATCCAGACAAAGCGCTCCCAGTCTTTAACCGCTCTACTGCGTCCTACCCAGTTGTTGAGACAGCGCCCAGGTAAAAGCTTTGGTTTGCTGTTGGCTAGTGGTCTTGGTCTGAGCTTGTTGCTCCCGGCCTGTACGTCAACTAGTCCCTCGGAAACCGCTGCCTCACCTGCAGGCGATGAGCCTAAAGAAACGGCTGAGCTCACCCTGGTTTCCTATGCGGTGACCCGAGCAGCCTACGAAAAGATTATTCCGGCCTTTACAGCTAAGTGGAAAGCGGAGCATAACCAGGACGTTGTCTTCGACCAAAGCTACGGTGGCTCTGGTTCGCAAGCACGAGCAGTGGCTGCGGGTTTAGAAGCGGATATCGTAGCCTTAGCCTTGGCACCTGACATTACTAAGGTTGAGGAAGCTGGCCTGATTGAGCCAGGCTGGGAAACGGAGGCTCCTAACAATTCGATTGTGACAAAATCTGTGGCTGCATTGGTGACTCGTGAGGGCAATCCCAAAGGGATCAAGACCTGGTCAGATTTGACCAAAGATGGAGTAGAGGTGATTACTGCTAACCCTAAAACCTCTGGTGGTGCACGCTGGAACTTTATGGCCCTGTGGGGATCGGTGACCCAAACTGGCGGGGACGAGGCCAAGGCGAAGGAGTTTTCCAGTCAGGTCTTTGCGAACGTCCCCGTGCTGCCCAAAGATGCCCGCGAAGCTACGGATGTCTTTTTCAACCAGGGCAAGGGGGACGTCTTAATTAACTACGAAAATGAAATGATTCTAGCCAAGCAGGAAGGGGAGAAGTCACCTTTTATTGTCCCAGATGTGAACGTCTCGATTGAAAACCCTGTTGCAGTCGTAGATGAAAACGTGGATAAACACGGCACACGAGAAGTGGCGGAGGCGTTTGTCCAGTATTTGTCTACTCCAGAAGCTCAGCGGGAATTTGCCAAAGTTGGCTTCCGGCCTGTTGATCCTACAGTAGCCCAGGAGGTTGCTGACCAGTACCCTCCAATTAAAACGCTCTTTACAGCTGAGCAAATGGGAGGCTGGGACACTATCGATGAAGAGTACTTTGCTGAGGGCACTGCTTTCGACCAAATTCTGGCAAATGCTGGAAAATAGACCCAATTAACGGCTTGATTTCTTACAGCCACTGTCTACTGGCCTTGAATAAATCCTAACGAGTTCTGTCCTGACCCTATGGCTGCATCTTCTGACTCACACCTAAAGATCCGATTTGGCGATCTTACCAAGCTTTCCTGGCCTTGGCGGATTACCGTTGGGTATCTGTCTCTGATGTTAATGCTGCCAGTCGCAGCCATTCTGTTGACGGCTAGTACTGAAGGCCCCGTAGAGTTTTGGGAACTTGCCACGAGCCCAACTGCCCTGTCGTCCTACAATGTCACTTTTGTAACTGCTGCCCTGGCAACTGTGATCAACGCCGTCTTTGGCATGTTGGTTGCTTGGGTCCTGGTGCGGTACGACTTTCCCTTAAAGAAAATCGTAGATGCAGCCATCGACTTGCCCTTTGCTTTACCCTCTGCTGTTGCGGGTTTAACTCTGGCAACGGTCTACAGCGAAACTGGTTGGATTGGCTCTTGGTTTGCCCCCTTTGGCATCGAGATTTCATTCACGCGCTTAGGAGTTGCCGTGGCGATGATATACATCTCGATGCCCTTTATCATCCGGACGGTACAGCCGGTGCTCCAGGAAATGGAGCGGGACATTGAGGAGGCGGCGTGGAGCCTAGGAGCTTCTCAGTGGCGAACTTTTCGGCAGGTGATTGTGCCATCCCTGATGCCAGCTATGCTAACTGGGGTAGCTCTGGGGTTTGCCCGCGCAGTGGGAGAGTTCGGTTCAATTGTGATTGTGGCTTCTAATGTTCCGTTTCAGGACTTAACCGCGCCAGTCCTGATTTTCCAGCTAGTGGAGCAGTTCGACATTGCTGGTGCAACTGTGATTGGTACTGTTCTATTGGCTGTTTCGCTACTCCTTCTATTAGCTATCAATATCTTTCAAGCATGGGGACGGCGCTATGAGCTCTGATTTAGTCGGGCAGACCTCAAAACCTGATTCGCTTCCTAGGACTTTTCCTACGGGTAAGGAGCGAGATTGGACCAAAGCGGCCTTAATTGGTACCGCGATCGCCTACCTCCTCTTGGTTCTGTTTATTCCCACTCTCAATATCTTTGTCCAGGCTTTTACAGGGGGTATCGGTCCCTTCTTAAGCAATTTAACGGAGCCTGCCTTTCTCCATGCCGCGAAGCTGACGGTGATAATTGCCTTGATTGTCGTGCCAGTAAATACCGTTTTTGGCCTTTGTGCCGCCTGGGCGATTACACGGCAGAAGTTTCCCGGTCGCGCTTTTGTGATTAGCCTGCTGGATGTGCCCTTTGCTGTCTCACCGGTCGTCGTTGGCTTGATGTTTGTGTTGCTCTATGGCCGCCAGGGCTGGTTTGGCCCCATGCTTGGGGCCGGCGATATCAAGATCATCTTTGCCTTACCCGGTATGGTGCTGGTAACTGCCTTCATCGCCATGCCCTTTGTGGCTCGCGAAGTAATTCCTGTCCTAGAGGAAGTAGGCTCTGACCAGGAGCAAGCAGCTCGAACCTTGGGTGCTAATGATTGGCAGATATTTTGGCGGGTTACCTTGCCTAACATTCGCTGGGGTCTACTCTATGGCATTATTTTAACCAACGCTAGAGCCATGGGTGAGTTTGGTGCAGTAGCGGTTGTCTCTGGTAATATAGCCCGTAAAACGCAAACCTTGACGCTGTTTATCGAGGATTCCTACAAGCAGTACGAGACTCAAGCAGCATTTTCAGCGGCAGTCTTGCTAGCTGGTCTAGCGGCTGTGACGCTTGTCATCAAGGAAATCGTCGAGCGGAAAACCCGGATTAGAGAGGTTGAATAGGAGACTTCAGATGCAGACAAATTGCACCAAGCCAAGCGGATTCGACTTGAGCGAAGCAGCAAAAACCTTCAGAATTTATCTCAACCAGGAGCAGTAGCCGTGGGTGTTTTAGTTGAAAACGTTTCAAAACAATTTGGCTCCTTCAAAGCGGTAGACCAAGTCAGTTTAGAAATTAAAAGCGGCTCTCTGGTCGCACTGCTAGGACCTTCCGGTTCCGGTAAATCAACCTTACTCCGGCTGATTTCTGGTCTAGAGGTACCTGATACTGGTCGAATTTGGCTGACTGGCAAGGAAGCGACCTATCAGCGGGTCCAAGATCGCAACATTGGCTTTGTGTTTCAGCACTATGCCCTGTTCAAGCACATGAACCTGCGCCAGAACATTGGTTTTGGTTTAGAAATCCGCAAGGTAAACAAGGCGAAGATTCGGCAGCGAGTGGAGGAACTTTTGGAGTTGGTCCAACTCAAGGGCTTAGGCAACCGCTTTCCATCCCAGCTTTCGGGTGGGCAACGACAGCGAGTAGCTTTGGCAAGAGCTTTGGCCGCCGAACCAAAGGTGCTGTTGTTAGATGAACCCTTCGGAGCCCTAGATGCCAAAGTTCGCAAAGATCTCCGATCTTGGCTCCGACGCCTGCATGATGAGGTTCATGTCACAACAGTCTTCGTCACCCACGACCAAGAAGAGGCCATGGAGGTCTCTAACGAGGTCGTTGTCATGAACCAGGGACGGGTGGAGCAAGTCGCGACTCCGGCGGAGATCTATGACCAACCCGCCACTCCCTTTGTCATGAGTTTTATTGGCCCGGTAAATGTACTTCCCAACACGGCTGACATTTTCCAGAAGAATGGTGTGGCAGCACCCCATCCCCAGGTCTTTTTACGTCCCCACGATGTTGTGGTTGAGACAAGTCCCGGTCCAAACCTCACCGCCGCCAAGGTTAACCGAGTGGTTCATTTGGGTTGGGAAATTCAAGCAGAATTGAGTTTGCCTGATAATCAGGTGGTCAAAGCCAATCTGACCCGGGAGCGGTTTAACCAGTTGCAGCTCCAACCTCAGCAGCGCGTTTATGTCAAGCCTAGACAGGTGAAGTCTTTTGCCCTTGACTATCTCAGCACTGCTGAGGCTGCTGATCAGTTTAGTAGCGTCAAGCATGTCTGGCTGGTGTTGACGGACACCTACGGTTATGAGTACGCGCTCAAGCAGGCTCTGGACGTTGCTCAGCATGCTGGAGCTTCCTTACATTCAGTCTTCGTTATCGACCCAGATGCTGCGGAAGCGATGGTCGGTGAACTGGAGGAGAACGGCTGGGTTGGGGCTGGTTCAGTCCCAACCCTTCAGGCATCCTTGCTAGAAGGCTACCATGCCTTGGCAACAGATCTACTGGACAAGGTACGGGACAGAGCCTCCCAACTTGGGCTTTCAATGGAAACTGCGATCGCAGAAGCGCCAGTCGAAAGTTATACCCGTGGCCTGCTGGGACAGCGAGGGTCCGTTGTCATTGCCAGTGGCTCTAAGTCGCTGGCTTCACGCCTTGGTGAGCTCTCGAAGCAAGTCGAGTTGATCACAGAAGAACAACCATCCAGGGTTGGCTAGGACGGGCTTGTTAAAGCCTGCTTTCCAGAGCAGTCCTGAATTGTGCTGAAACAAACAGACAAATTCTAATCTAAACAAAGAGGACATAAAGATGAGACAGCGTGGTGTAACTGTATGGTTTACTGGCCTCAGTGGTGCAGGGAAAACTACCATCAGCCGGGCCGTGATGAAGGAGCTGCAAGCTCAGGAATACAAGCTTGAGGTTCTGGATGGAGATGTCGTTCGCGAGAACTTGACGCGCGGACTAGGCTTCAGTAAGGCAGACCGGGATGAGAACATCCGCCGGATTGGCTTTGTGGCCCACCTGCTGACTCGAAATCGAGTCATCGTGCTAGTCTCAGCTATCTCCCCTTACCGTAGAGTCCGAGAAGAAGTGCGGCAGCGGATTGGTGATTTTGTTGAAGTTCATGTCAATGCCCCCCTACACGTCTGTGAGGAGCGGGACGTCAAGGGACTCTACGAGAAAGCCAGAGCCGGGGAAATCAAGAACTTCACAGGCATTGATGACCCTTACGAGCCACCCCTAAACCCAGACGTGGAGTGCAGAACTGACCTAGAGACACCAGAAGAGAGTGTGGCAAAGGTTCTAGCTGTCCTACAAGAGCGCGGCTACCTTGCTGATACTTTAGAAGCACCCAGCTACTTTGCCGCCGCAGCAGGGAATAGATCCCTGTAGATTCAATGACTGGGAAGAACTTTTGGTAGTTGCCAGGGCTGGCAAATGGAGTATTTGAGCTTCTAACGACTACTAGGGTCAGGCGTTAGAAGCTCAATTGTTTCATCCTTTAAGCGTTGTTCTCAAGTGCTGCGGCTTGAATTGTCGTCAAGGGAACTTGGGAGAAATACTGGCGGTAAAACTGTTCTTCTTGGACTGCGGCTAAGAATCGCTCAATTGCTAGAAAGACTTCACTATCTAGTCCAGCTTGTCCGGCGTTGCGAGTTATCTCAATAGCCTGATTGAGGGAAGTAACCTCAAAGCCTAAAATAGCTAGGGCCTTTATACCCAGGCGTAGGGGTTGCTCACCGATCCCTAGCTTTTCTTGCAGTTGCCTGTAGGTTGCCGTCCTTTCAGTTCGATCCAGATACTTCGCAATTCCGACTAGTTGCTCCCAAACCTGGGTGGGTTCAACTGAACTGGGAGGAGGGTAGGCGATCGCAAGTTTCTGAGTGGTTTGGAGCGCCTGCCGAAACCAAGGCTGCAAGTCGTTCCAACTGCTAGGGCACTGGCTAACCTGCAAGGGCCTGGTTTGCAGAAGTGAGCTAGGCATGGGATTTGGAGGCCGCCAGTCTAAAATCCAGTCTGCCGGGGCAGGGAGGCTATTGAGATACGTTTCTTCCCAGGGTCGCAGGGCGATCACTCGTACCTCATAGTGTTTTTTGTAAGTGTTGTAGTCAAGTTCAGCGATCGCGTCGCATCGTCCCTGAGGAACGTCCTCCTTGTGATGCTCCCACCAAACACCAGGGAATCCAGCAGGGGTAGAGCCATCCCAAACCTTAAACTCAGTTTTGATGTAACGGAGCTTTTGACCCCTGGAATCTTTGATATTTTCATTTTTGACATTCTTAAACCAGCAATTTTGAATCAGCAGCTTCGGAACAGGGTTGCCCATGCCACAGGGTTCCAGCAGCTTTAGTTCTTGGAAGAGGTTTTTGCCCAATTCTGCAACCGTAACAATTAGATCTGCTTTCAACTCAGAACCTTTGCCAGAAACGGCAAGGAGTTGTCTAAGCTGTCGGTTGATAGCCTCGCTAAACACGGCAATATTCTCGACCGGAAGAGTGAGACCTGCTGCAAAGGGATGACCGCCAAATCGATGTAGTAGGTGGGCTTGATCCTTGACTAATAGGTAGAGGTCAATTTGATTCACAGAACGGGCGGAACCCCTGGCTAAGGCTAGACCAGAATCCTGCTCAAGGTTGTGGAGCGGATCAGTACTCAACAGAATAGTAGGCCGTCCCTGCTCGTGGGCTACTTGCCCGGCCACCAAGCCCAACACGCCAGCAGGCCACTGGTCATCGGCTAGCACAATGACGCTCGTGGTTGACAGGTCAAGCTGGCTAAGCTTAGCAGTAACTTGCCGAAGGACATCCCTTTGCAAGGATTTACGGCGGGCGTTGGCTGCCTCGGTGTCTGCGGCTAACTGGCGACAGTAGTTGACATCTTGGCTGGTGAGCAGTTCCACGCAGAAGCGAGCGTCTCCCTGAATGCGGCTGACAGCATTGATACGGGGGCCAATGCCAAAGGAAATGTCTGTGGGGCGATCGCCATTTTTTTTGCAGAGCTCCAGCAGGCGAGCTACCCCTGGCCGGGTTCGGGTAGCAAGCTGCTGTTGCAGTCGCTGAATACCCAGTTGCGCCAAGTAGCGACAATCGCCGCTTAACTGGACTAGATCGGCAATCAGGCCAATCGCAACCAGATCGAGTAGATTTGCCAAGGGTTGTTGAGCAGCATCGGGTAGGGCAGAGTAGAGGGCTTCCACTAGCTTGTAGGCAACCGCAACCCCAGAAAGGTTAAACAGGGGATGGTCGGGATCTAAGGAGCGGGGGTTGATGATTGCCGTGACGGGCGGGCGGGCCGGGGGCAAGGTGTGGTGATCGGTGACAATAACATCTAGCCCTAGCCCTTGAGCGTAATCAATTTCACTCAGATTAGTGCTACCCGTATCGCAGGTGACAATCAAACGACAGCCTTGCTCCACCAAGGTATCAATCCCCTGACAGTTAAGGCCGTGGGATTCGCGGAGGCGATTGGGAATATAGTAAAAAAGCTGGCGCTGCCGGGTAAAAAACTGTCCCAGACCTTCCCAAAGCACGGCGGTTGCTGTGATTCCGTCAGCGTCGAAGTCTCCCCAGATAGCGACAATTTCACCGCGATCGCGGGCCTGCTGAAGTCGTTCCACAGCCCACTGCATCTCCTGACCAAACTCGCAGGGACTAGCGGGTTGATACTGCTGCGGGTCTAAAAAGCCAGCTAGTTGCTCAGGCTCACGCAGACCTCGTTGCCAGAGTAGCCGCGCTGCGTAATGCCCAGGAAGTTCCGGCGAGTGGTGTCTAATTGCTCGCAGGAACCATTCTGGTATGTTTAGAGTTGGCTGAACCTGCCAGTTAAGGAATTTCTCAGGCATCTAAATTTCGATTAGCCTTACATAGAAAGGAGTACGAACGACTTGGTGGCGCGGGGCGCGATCGCCCCTTCAACTCGGTAGGTCCTCAGGGTCAATGCCTAAAGCTCTGAGCTGCTCTGCAAACCGCTCTGCTCGCTGGTGCTCCTGGTCTGCTCGGTTCGGCTCCGGTCAAAATCACATTGCCTTGCTGGTCACACCAGCGCAGCCAGGTTGCTTGTTTGCCTTCAAATTCTCCTTCCCATAGCGTTAGGCCTAACCCCACTTTTTCTAGCCAGGTCTGGAACCTCTCTTCATAGCTGTTTCCTTGCAACTCGTATACTCGCATCAGGGTTTCTCCAAGCTGCTGCAGGGGGTCAAAGACGACGTAGTAGCTAACCCTAATGCGGGCATAATCTCTCAGTTTGCTACCCACTCGTTACCCTTGGGGTACCCGCTTGCGGGTCGCGAGACTATCTCGATCGCGACATCAGGTGGTTTACCAAACTCCCAGGTAAAGTAGGTGCGGTTCCTTTTTTCTCGCCAATCCTGAGGGGCTTGCACATCCAAACTTAAAAACACATCAGGTACTATGGCAGGCTGGTGCACGGCATAGAAGACACCCACGTTTGCCGCTACCAGGAATATCCGTGAGCCATCAGGACGAGACCAGGAACTGTAGAGGCAGTCACACAAAAGGCGCTGTTGAGTTTCGGAGAATAGATTATCCACAGGGGTGTCATCTTCGGTTACCAGATGACTAATGTCTGGCGAAAGATCAACCTCAATTTCCAAAGATTGGGACATGGCAAGTGCGATCGCGTTCTGGGAAATCTGAGCCTAAACCTATGGTATCTCCTCTACTGAGTTCGCCAATGAATGCAGGCGGTTGCGGGCCTAGGGCAAGACTAGGAGAAACAAAAAGTCAAGTATTGTTGCAACCATACAGGTTTAGTCTTAACAGGGCTGTACCCTTTGTAGTCATACAGGGCAGGTAATCTCAACAATTGAGATTAGGCAAGCCCCAAACCCATGCCACTGAAGGTGTGGCGAATGACTAATCCTCCAGGAAGCCTTCATGATTAAATCTTTGATCCGGTTTTCTGTTGATACGCTTGTGGTGGTGATCGACAGCCTCTACCGCGATCGCCCCTACCCGCGCTTTTACGCCTTAGAGACAATTGCTCGCGTTCCCTACTTCTCCTACCTGTCTGTGCTGCACCTCTACGAAACCCTGGGTCTGTGGCGCAAAGCAGACTGGCTTAAGATTCACTTTGCCCAATCTTGGAACGAACTGCACCACCTGCTGATCATGGAAGCCCTAGGCGGTGATAGGCACTGGGTGGACCGCTTCTTTGCCCAACACATGGCCCTGTTTTACTACTGGGTCGTCGTCGGGCTCTACATGTTCAACCCGCGCTCTGCCTATTACATGAACGAACTGATCGAAGCCCATGCCCACCACACCTACGACACCTTCCTCAAAGAGCATGAGGTAGATCTGAAAACGAAAAACCCACCGGCGATCGCCCGTAAGTACTATCACGACGACGGTGATCTCTATCTGTTTGATGAGTTCCAAACCGGCCAGGTCTACGAATCTTGCCTGCGCCGTCCCGTGATTGAAACCCTCTACGATGTCTTCGTCAACATCCGGGATGACGAAGGAGAGCATGTCAAGACAATGATTGCCTGTCAAAAGCCGGACGCTCAAGCTACCCTCAGGAGTCCGAATACGTTAGGCGAGGTTGAGGAAGTTAAGCTCCCCGCTGTCAGCAACCAGGAAGTTGAGGAGGCTAACGAAGAAGCCGAAATAGTTCTACATCAGCGTTAAGCCGCTGCACGACCCTAGAGCGTGTTCCACAAAAATTGTGTCGTACTAAACAAGTATAAAATCAACAGTTGAGCAAATCCGTCAGCGTTTTGACAATGACGTTGAGCGTTTCTCCAATCTTGAAATCGGGCAATCGGCCACAATTGAGCGCCGCTCTCACTGGAACTGGTTGTTCATGCTGCGGCTGCTATCAAGCCAAATGCAACACACGTCCTTGACTTTGATTGCGGGGCGGGCAACTACACGCTCAAACTGCTCCAACGACTGCCGCATTTGAATGCTACGCTTATCGATTTGAGTCAGCTCGATTTCGAGAATACTCAAGAGGGTTGAGGGAGAACAGCAGAAAATATACGGAATTTTTCCGTCTAATCATCTTCAAGGGGTAATATGTGGAAAAGTTTCAGCCTAATCACCTGGATGGGAAATATAGGTGGACTGGTTTCCGTATATATACTATGTAGGGAGCATAGATGGAAAAATTCCGTCTACTTATAGTTATATCGCTTAGTTTTTCGGTGAGGGTGCAGTCGTAAAGTTATCTGTTGATTCTTGCCATCAACGCCCTATGAGGCTACGAGAACATGGTGCTTTGGTGGTTTTGGTGGGACGATTCAATCTCGAATTAGCTCTAAACTGCGAGAAACATGAAAATTCCTAACATTCCAAAGTTGAAGAGTCATTAGCGAGAATAAGATGACAAGTAGGCATTCCATTGGTAGAAACTATCCTGAAAAATAGTAGGAGGTTGGAGCTATGGATGAGCGTTATCGATACTTGCGAATTGCCCTGATTGTCGTTGGAATTGCTTTTCTCCTGATCTATCCGTTGATGAAGATCTGGTCATCGGGCTGGGCATGGCAACCAGGTCAATCCGAATACGAACAGATGATCATCGGCATTTATGCAACGCTCGGTGTCTTTTTGCTATGGGCTGCTCGAAAACCAGAAGCGCATCTCAGTTTAATCTGGTTCACCGTCTGGTCAAGTGTGGTGCATGGGGTGATCATGGCGGTACAGGCAGGGATTGACCCTGGGGAACGTGGACACCTACTTGGCGATGTTCCAGCATTGATCTTGGTGGCAATTGTTCTTGGTTTCCTAGCGCCACGCGAAGTGGTGCCAGTGCATGAATGAGTGCAATATAACAATTCAAATGCAGCGGACGGTCGAAAGCCCTGGGTGCTGAGTTAAAGACATCTGCTGCCGCTGATTTGAGCCGTTAGCTGGCTTTGCTTCTGAGTTGGAATGCGCACAAAGGTTACTTGTCAGAGTTTGGCATCATGTCGCCGCTAAATTTTTGGGATCACTAGTGCGGCAGTAATGCTTGAGTCAATAACGGCATTAAGACACGCTGTTAACCCAGTGCTTATACCAGTTCAATGAAGTTTGAAATTTCTACACCTCTTGGATTTACGGTTAGAACATTTGAAGAGTATTGGCAGCGGTTGATTATCAAGCATCCCGACATTGAAGAGTTGGAGGAGCTAATTCAATTAGCTCTTGCTGCACCGGATGAAATTCGACGCAGTAGCCGAGATGCAGAAGTATTATTGCGGGTCCGGCGAGAAGAACGTTGGGTCGTTGTAGTTGCACGGCACTTAAATGGAGATGGTTTCCTAATTACGGCTTATCAAACTAATGCGATCAAGGAGGGGAAGGCGGTATGGCTCAAATAAAGGTATTTTACGAACCAGAGACAGAGCTATTAAGTGTGTTCTGGCAAGTTCCAAGAAGAAATCAAATTGGTACTGAGCTTGGTGACGGCGTGATTTTGATCAAGGATGGGGCGAATGGTGAGCCAATTGGCTTAGAAATCTTGTCCTACCGTCCTGGGGACAGCCGTTTTGATGCTGTGAGTGTTGAGCTTGGGCAAATGAGTCCAATGCAGACAGCCAGCTAACAAGTCGCTGCACCGGAACGCTTCCAACTGTCGATTGAGTTGCAAAGGTTAACTGCGTTCGGTGAGTTGTGCCGTTAGCTTGATGGGGTAAGATTCACTAGAGTTGATCGCCGGATTTTCTTCCACCTCAAGAGGTGATGCCTATTCCTTGCTGGTCTGCAAATTTCCACCAGCACCTAAAAGGTTAAGAATTGTTGTAAGTCTATGAGTCTAGTTGTCTAGCTCGTCTAATGCTGTAATCTTTTTGAGTCAGAACTTTTAGCAAGTTTACTTTCTTACTAGCTAGCTGCTAACCCCTAAAAATACCGGATCAATCGGACTAGAGGTTTGAGACAATAGGAATTGCCCTCATCTTAGACCGAGGGTTGGCTGAGCAAAGTCGCTTTAACTAGCAAGTTTATTTTCTACAGAGTTTTAGTTTGGACCAGAGCAGGGAGACTACGATATGAAATTGGCTTACTGGATGTATGCAGGTCCGGCCCACATTGGCACCCTTCGCATTGCCAGCTCCTTTAAGAATGTTCACGCGATTATGCACGGTCCTCTGGGGGATGACTACTTTAATGTCATGCGCTCGATGCTGGAGCGGGAACGGGACTTCACCCCGGTCACAACCAGTGTTGTGGATCGTCATGTCCTAGCGCGGGGTTCTCAAGAGAAAGTGGTGGACATTATTACCCGCAAAGACAGAGAAGAACATCCCGACCTGATTGTCCTCACCCCCACCTGTACTTCCAGCATTCTCCAGGAGGACTTACACAACTTTGTCGAGCGGGCCACAATGGAGGCTCAAGCCGACGCCATGCTAGCCGATGTGAATCACTACCGGGTGAATGAACTCCAGGCCGCAGACCGGACCCTAGAGCAAATTATTCAGTTTTACATTGATAAAGCCCGCCAGCAGGGTGAACTTCCCCAGGGCAAAACTGCCAATCCCTCGGTCAATATCATTGGCATCTCCACCCTGGGATTCCACAACGGTCATGACTGTACAGAACTGAAGCGGTTAATGGCCGACCTGGGCATTGAGATCAATGAGGTAATTCCGGAAGGAGCCTCCGTTCACAATCTGAAGAAACTGCCGCAAGCCTGGTTTAACCTGGTGCCCTACCGCGAACTGGGCTTGAAGGCTGCTCGTTACTTAGAAGCAGAATTTGGTACGCCCTACGTGGATATTACCCCCATGGGTGTGGTCGAAACGGCCCGATGTGTCCGTGCGATTCAAAAAGTACTGAATGCCCAAATCGCCCCACAAGGTGGGGTCCCCGTCGACTACGAAGCCTACATTGAAGAACAAACCCTGCACATCTCTCAGGCCGCCTGGTTCTCCCGCTCAATTGACTGCCAGAACTTGACAGGTAAAAAAGTAGTAGTGTTCGGGGATAACACCCACGCGGCGGCCATGACCAAGATCTTGGCGAGAGAAATGGGGATTCACGTCGTCTGGGCCGGAACTTACTGCAAGTATGATGCAGACTGGTTCCGGGAACAGGTGAGTGAATACTGTGATGAAGTGTTGATCTCGGAGGACAACGGGGCAATTGGGGATGCGATCGCCCGTGTCGAACCTGCGGCCATCTTCGGCACCCAAATGGAGCGTCATGTGGGTAAGCGGCTTAATATTCCCTGTGGGGTGATTGCGGCCCCGGTGCATATCCAGAACTTCCCGATAGGTTACAAGCCGTTCTTGGGTTACGAAGGCACCAATCAGATTTGTGATCTGGTCTACAATTCCTTCACCCTGGGTATGGAGGATCATCTGCTAGAAATCTTTGGCGGTCACGATACCAAAGAAGGAATCACCAAGGGCATCTCTGCTGACTCTGACTTGGGTTGGACCCCTGAAGGTCAGGCAGAACTGAACAAGATCCCCGGATTTGTCCGGGGCAAGGTGAAGCGCAATACAGAAAAATTTGCCCGCGATCGCGGCTTTAGCGAAATCACCGTTGAAGTCATGTACGCTGCGAAGGAATCTGTGGGGGCGTAGATTCTAGAGCGCTCAGGTTGAGCGGCGGTGGATAATCCTTGCTAACCCTACCAAGACTTTTCTTCTGGCCGCTCCAAAGCAGCATGAGGCTGCCCCTAAGTGGCTACCAAGTAGCGACCAACTTTTGGATCTCAAATTGGGCTTCGTTAAGTCCTTATTTCCCTGCCTCATCTTCCAAAGTCAGGCCACTGGCATGGAGCAAGCATAGGCTAGTCAGACTTGCTTGGCCTGTCGTACCCTATAATGAGCTTCCAGGCAGTATCTTAGAGCAGTATAGGTGCTGGTAGTCCAGCAGAAACTAGCCTTGTAGGAACCAATCGCATGGCTCTTCATAAACTCAGAGACTTCGATCCTAACTATCAGGAAACCCTTGGTGGTAACAACATCATCGGTTTCAACATCTATGTTGAGAAAACTGACGAAAAAGTTGGGACAGTTGCAGATATTTTACTTGATGACTTAGGGCACTTTCGATATTTAGTTGTTGACTTCGGTCTGTGGATTTTCAACAAGGTGGTCCTGCTACCAATTGGTTTTTCTTGCGTTGAGCACCGCATTCAGCGGGTTTATGTTCTAGGTTTGACCAAAAAGCAAGTAGAAGATTTGCCTGAGTACAACGACTGCCTGGTGATTGACCACGGTTATGAAGAACAGGTAAGAGGGGTTTATCGCCCTGAGGCCAATGCGGCAATGCCTTTGGTCTCTGAGAGAACACCGAATCCACCCCCCAAAACGAGTGCTATCTCTGCTCAGACAAGTGCTGCTCCTTACAACTACCAGCAAGACCCCGCTTTGTACGAATTGAATGATCAAGACCATCAAATCCTGAAGCAATACCAAAACCAGTTGCTGGTAAACAGAAGGCGTGCCAATCCTGGGGAGGCAGCGTTGAGCCAGCAAGTAGGAGCCGAAGTTGACCAGCGTGAAGCTCCGGTTGAACAGGCGCAAGTTAGGGTAGAGCGATCTAAACCAGTAGCTTCTAGAACGACAGGATCTGACGGTGAGCAAGCCACTCGTTCCGCCTGTTTAATCTTTAACCCGGTTGCTGGCCAGTCTGATCCCGAACAAGATCTAGCAACCATTCAAGCTCTCTTAGAGGCCAAAATTAACCTCGATATTCGCACCACTACTCCAGATGTAAATGCAGACCAACTAGCCCACGAAGCTGTTGAGCGGGGGGCCGAGTTGATTATTGCCTCAGGAGGAGATGGCACCCTTTCTACGGCGGCTGCCGCCGTTGTCGGAACGGGGATTCCCTTGGGGGTTATCTCCCGTGGAACCGCGAATGCCTTTGCGACTGCGATGGGAATCCCCTCTACGATTGAAGCTGCCTGCCAGACAATTTTAGAGGGTACTACCCGTGTGGTTGATGCGGCTTACTGTAACGGCAAGCCGATGGTGTTGCTGGCCGGAATTGGCTTTGAGGCCGAAACCGTCGAGCGAGCTGACCGGAAGGCCAAGAATCGCTTTGGCATGCTGGCTTATGTCTTGGCAGGGGTTCAGGAGCTAAGTGATTTTAAACCGTTTGAAGCCCGGATTGAAACAGAGGACAAGGTAATCACCTGTGAAGCCGTGGCAGTCACTGTTGCCAATGCAGCCCCTCGAACTTCGGTGCTGGCTCAGGGACCGGCAGAATTAATCGTCGATGATGGTTTGCTGGATGTCACCATCGTTGCCCCAGCCAACCGGGTGGGGGCGATCGCGGCTGTTTACAATCTATTGCAGACTGCTGATAGTGACGCAACCACAAATCGCTCAGATACAGGTTATCTGCGAGCCAAGAATATTAAAGTTACGACAGACCCACCCCAAGAAGTCGTCCTAGATGGTGAGTTAGTCGGTCATACACCCGTTGAGATTGAGTGTGTCCCCGGCGGGTTGACGGTTCTTGTGCCTGCTAGGCCAGAAGAAGACCCGACTGAAAAACTGGAGGGCTTACCTAACCTGCGGATTGAACCCAAAGCCTCACCACCAGACAGTTAAATTGCCAGGACTTAATTTAGCAATAGCACGTGGGAGTAAGCCTTTGGCGACATCAAGCTTCCTACCGGGGAGTTAGGCGAATGCAAACAACAGCCATGACACAGTACCAGCAGTTCCTTCAAGTTCAGACAACGGGTAAATCCTTGTGCAAAATCACCGCCAAGGTGCAAGCTTTAGTAGCAGAATCGGGGATTGAGACCGGGGTCTGCACCTTGTTTTTACGTCACACCTCCGCCAGCCTTCTGATTCAGGAAAACGCAGACCCAGATGTTTTGAAGGACTTAGAAACTTTTCTGTCCCGGCTAGTGCCAGAGGGGCATAACTATCGTCACGATGCCGAGGGACCTGATGATATGCCAGCCCATATTCGCACGGCTCTGACCCATACTTCGGAATACATTCCGATCAACCGGAAGAAATTACTCCTGGGAACTTGGCAGGGAGTTTATATCTGGGAGCATCGCCAGCATGGCTCCCTACGCGAAATTGTCGTTCATATTACTGGAGAATAGCAGCGATCGCCTTGCCGCTTCCCCAAACTCCGATCTCAGTTTCAAGACCTTAGCGACAGCAGCGAGCGATCGCAAGGCAGGATCAATCTCTAGCAAATTTAATTGAGCCCTAGAGATCAAGCTAAGCATTCGCTTTCCCCAATGGGTATTCTAGGTTGGGTCGTCTGCCCAGCACAATGTCTACCAAGCGGAGTTGCGCTGCTACAACCCTGCGGCATCCGCTTACTCAGGTCCTTCCCTGTCAGGAAAATGAAATCCTCTCTAGTTTCTTCTCCCGCTCAAGCTCGTCAGATTAGAGAGCAGCTCAAAAGTCCAGAAGATGATTTATCCTACGAACTGGGTAAAGCGGTTCAGGAGTTGCCGCCGCTGTACTTGCAACTCCTGGCAGGGACCATTAGTCTTTTGACTTTGAGCGCGATCACCTGGGCCACCTTCAGTCAAGTGGATGAAGTTGCCGTTGCCCCCGGTAAATTGGTTCCCGCCGTCCAAGTGCGACCTGTACGATCACTGACTCAAGGCATGATTCGAGCCGTCACAGTAAAAGAGGGAGACCAGGTTGACAAGGGGGAAATCCTGATTGAACGTGATGTCGCCCTACCCCAAGCCGAGATTGACCGGCTAGAAAACGTCGCTGCGTTGATCCGTCAAGACCTGCCGCGCCTGGAACAAGAGGTGAGAGAACGGGCTGCTACCAGAACCGACTTATACGATCAGCGCCTGAATTCTCGTCAACAGGAGTATGGACAGTTACAAGCGGGTGCGATCGCAGAGGCAAATCGCCAAGCTGCCGCGATCGATGCCGCAAAAATTCAGCTAGCTCGCTTGCAAGCCAATCTGGTCAATGCCAAAAAAAATCTCGCAAATGCCAGAGAAAACTTGAGCAATGCCCAAATTCAAGAACGGGCACTTCGCACCCTGGCAGACGCCAAAAATGGTGCAGTTCCGCGTCTGGCTTACGTGGAGGCTCAGGATAAAGTAGTTTCCGCCAGAGATAACGTTGTCTCTATCTCGGACAAAGTTGTGTCTCTAGAAAGCGATATTGCTGTCCAGCAGCAAGAAATTAACCAGGCAACCCAGGCCTACCAAGCCGCTCAAACAGCCGTTGCTCGCGTCCAATCAGAGAACCAAAGCCAAGTGCTTGAACTAGAGTCTGAGCACCAGAATGAAACCTTAGCCCGCAGTGGAGACCGGAGCGAAATCTTAACCCAACTCAACCAGCGCCGCGAAGAGTTGACTACCGTTGCAGGCCAACTGGCAGCAGTAAGAAAGCAGCGGGACCTGGAGATGGTCAAGGCCCCCGTTGCCGGAATTATTTACCGGGTAGAAGCGACTAGGGGTCCGGTGCAGCCAGGTGAAGAATTACTCTCCATCCTGCCGCAAGGGGAAGAACTCCTGCTAGAGGTTAATGTTCTCAACCAGGATGTCGGGTTTGTCAGCAAGGGAATGAGGGCCAAGGTGAAGCTGGCGGCATTTCCGTTTCAAGAATTTGGTACGGTTGATGGCTCCGTTGTTCAAATTAGTCCAAATGCAATTGTGGATAAAGATTTGGGCCTGGTTTTTCCGACAAAAGTTCGATTGAAAAAAACCTCAATCAAAACTCTCAACCGAGAAGTCAAGTTAGTCCCTGGCATGGCCGCCACCGGTGAAATTGTCACCCGCAAGAAATCTATCCTGACTTTTTTGATTGAACCCATTACTCGCCGGTTTAGTCAGGCTTTTTCAGTTAGATAAATCTTGGTCGGGTGTTCATTAAGAGGAGCATGGCTGTTACCTTGGGTTAATAACGACCGGACAAGAGAGCTTCAAAGCGTCTCATTGGTGTCCTTAAACTTGTGGTGTAAACGTATCGTATTCTATTTGCATTTCAAACTCATTACGTGTAGAATTTTTTGTCAAGATAAAATATAGTCATTACTAATTAACTGGTGATCGGCTCAGGGAGTTCTGCATGGCTTCTACTCTGAGTCCTAAGCCTCAATTCCCTCTCTTTTGGAGCTTATGGAAATGTTTTCACTGCGACACAAGGTAAAAAACTGGGTTCGCCAAGAAGTTGTTAAAGATAACTTTGAGGAAGAAAGTTTGTTTCCTGATTTGAAGAAGCCTGTAGAGTGCCAAGGGCTAACCCTTTGGCTCACAGGACTCAGTGGTGCAGGTAAAACCACCATATCCAAGGGCATAGAGCAAGAACTTAGAGCGCGCGGTTGCCTAGTTGAGGTTTTAGATAGCGATGTTGTGAGGCGGGGCCTTTCCAAAGGATTAGGTTTTAGCCGAGAAGATCGGGAAACTAATATTCGCCGGCTTGGGTTTGTAGCAAGTCTACTCAGCCGGAATAGCGTGGTAGCGATTGTCGCTGCCATTAGTCCCTACCAGGCAGCTAGAGATGAACTTCGGAGGAAAAATAAAAACTTCATTGAGGTTTACGTTAATGCACCCCTTGAGGTCTGTGAGGACCGGGACGTGAAGGGACTTTATGCCATGGCTCGTGCCGGAGAGGTTAAAGCTTTTACTGGAATTGACGATCCCTACGAAGAACCCCTCAATCCCGACATTGTCTGCTACACCGCAGCAGAAACGGTTGAGGAGAGCATTGCTAAAGTTCTGGCTAAGCTAGAGCAGCTAGAATATATTCCAGGCCCCCCTCCAGACTTTTCTAGAAAAGGCCAGAGTTGAGTTTTGATTGCCAATCCTGGGGAGATTAATTGCAGCGGGAGCAGCCAGGTTAGATTAAGATTTTCACTGCTAGATGACGAAGCCGTTTGTGAAGCAAACGACCATTGCTGCGATCGCCACGGCAATTGTGCCCCAACAAGGGAGCGTTGGGATTGTCCGCCTGTCAGGGCCGGAGGCAGTCGAGATCGCCCATACCCTTTTCCGGGCTCCTGGTCAGCAAGCTTGGCAGAGCCACCGAATCCTCTACGGCCATGTTCGCCAGCCCCAGACAGGCCAAGCGGTTGATGAAGCGCTCCTCCTGCTGATGCTGGCCCCCCGTTCCTACACCCGTGAAGACGTTGTAGAGTTCCACTGCCACGGCGGGATTATGGCTGTGCAGCAGGTGTTGCAGCTTTGCCTGGAGCAAGGTGCCCAGTTGGCCCAGCCGGGAGAATTTACGCTACGGGCCTTTCTAAATGGACGGCTGGACCTGACCCAGGCAGAGAGTATTGCCGATCTGGTGGGGGCGCGATCACAGCAAGCGGCCCAAGCGGCCTTAGCTGGGTTGGAGGGCAAACTAGCGGCTCCGATTCGGCATTTACGGGGGCTTTGCCTGGACTTGCTGGCAGAAATTGAGGCCCGGATTGATTTTGCCGAAGACCTGCCCCTCTTAGATGAATCTCTGATTCAGGCTCAGCTTGAGCAGATTGGGACGGAAGTCACGCGGATCTTGGCAACGGCAGACCAGGGAAACCTGCTGCGCTCCGGCTTGAAGGTGGCAATTTTGGGCCGTCCTAACGTGGGTAAATCTAGCCTGCTGAATGCTTGGAGCCAGAGCGATCGCGCCATCGTCACAGAGTTACCGGGGACAACGCGGGATGTGGTGGAGTCCGAGTTAGTCGTCCAGGGCATCCCCGTGAAGGTCCTAGATACCGCCGGGATTCGGGAAACCGAGGATCGGGTAGAGCAAATTGGCGTGGCCCGATCGCGGGCGGCAGCGGCAGCAGCAGATCTGATCTTGCTGGTAATTGAAGCCCCTAGCGGCTGGACTGAACTAGACCAGGCGATCTACGAACAGGTCAAGAGCTGCCCAGTGATTCTGGTCATTAACAAAACTGATCTGGCCCCTGCTAGCTCAGTGAATTATCCGGATGGGATTAGCCAAACTGTGACCATCATTGCAGCCCAAAATCAGGGCATTGCAGATCTAGAACAGGCAATTCTGCAAACAGCGCGGGCAGGGCTACGGGCGGCAAACCTTGACCTGGCCATCAACCAGCGCCAGGCAGCAGCCCTAACCCAAACCAAAATCTCACTCCAGCACGTTAAAGCAACGATTGCCAACCAGCTTCCCCTAGATTTTTGGACGATAGATCTGCGAAGTGCAATTCAGGCGCTGGGCGAAATCACCGGCGAGGATGTGACTGAATCTGTCCTCGACCGTATTTTCAGCCGGTTCTGTATCGGAAAGTAACAGATTTACCCAGTTGACTGGGCAGACTAGAAGCCTACCTTACAGAAAATTAATTTCTTGTGGAACAGGCATCTTGCCTCTCTCCATCACAAAGCACAGGCTTCGCTCATCTTGAGCTCTGTTCGCCGGACTCAACCGCTGCCGTTGGCTTAAAATTGACTTCTGAGAAACCAAAATCATAGAGGAGGGACTTGTTTTGATAGTCAGCTTTGAGGACAGCTAAGTACTGTTCTAGAACCGGCCGAGGGCCAGAAACTTTCCAGCTTGCTGTAGTTCCGTTGGCATTGAAGTCAACCGACACCAAGATGTCTCTCAACGTCCACTGCTTGCCACTAAAAACACTGAGAACTTTCGAGAGCTCAAAGGTTTCGATCATTTTTTCTGGGTCAATAAACTTTCCGACTAGGGACAAACCCAGATTGCCTTGCGGACCTGACCAATAAAAGCGATCAGCAACAATAACAGGGGCTGGGACAACGATATTTGCGGCAGGGCTTTGGGTTACTGGAGTTTGACGGGAGGAGCTTGTTTTCGGCGATTGACTGCTTAGGCTAGGAGAACTGGCAGTACTGGTAGATTGCCTTGGCTCAAGTGGCTTTATTCCTAAGGCAGCTAGGGTTTTTGGACCCGCAACGCCGTCAGCCTGTAGTCCTTTAGCTTTCTGAAAGGCAATCACAGCCGTTTTTGTACCGGGACCAAAGGTCCCATCTATAGACCCTGGATCAAAGCCCTTTTGTTTGAGTCGCTGCTGAAGCTCTTTGACTTTTGTACCTGTAGCTCCTGCAACTAGAGATCCTGCTGGAGTACTAGTAGCTTGCTGAGCTACCCAGCTTTCAGCTTCGATTGGGTCAGTCATAGGAGCGGGAAATACCTGCATGCTCACAGCAGCCTCAGCCAAGATAGGGTTGAGTGAAATTGCGCCCATGCCAGTGATCAAAAGGGCAAAAAATTGCGATCGGCTGGATAGATTTGATAAATAAGTCTGCATTGCTAAATCGGAGTCTGATTATTATGGGGATTAACAAACTGTCTCAGCTACTTCTAGCTTGCCAGTCAAGTAGTTGATTTAGGCATAGGGATATAGTTATCGGTAACCGTGTCAGGGCTTTAAACAAAAGGTTACGGCTGGAAACAAGCCCATTCTGCCAGGTGGGCTGGGTGCAATAACCTGCATAGGGGCAATAGTGGTTCTTAACTTCACGTTTACCCTTTGGGATTAAGCTCTTAGGCAGCCTTAGTTAAATTCTACAGCCCTCACAACTACTGGCACTGCTTGGAGTATCTCTCCGCGAATCGAGACCCGTGAAGCTAGCCGACTGTGTACTAGAGTGTGCTAGAGAAACTGTAGTTGAGTGCTTGGATCAAAACTCTGGCAACGTTTGTTTGTAAATTTGGGTGTCCCAGGTTGGTAAGTAATGTATAGCTTCTTAGCAGGACCGTTAAGTGTAGAAACGCTCACAATTCCAATTCAGGGGTTGCCCCGATCCTTGCACGGCTTAAAACTGGTTCAACTCTCAGACTTTCACTTCGATGGCCTCCGCCTGTCTGAGCAACTCTTGCAGCAGGCGATCGAGGCCAGTAATCAAGCTGAACCAGACTTGGTTCTGCTCACTGGTGACTACATCACCCATGACCCAGCTCCTATTTGTGACCTGGCCTACCGGCTCAAGGCGCTTCAAAGCCGGATCGGCATCTTCGCGGTTCTGGGCAACCATGACCTTTACCATCCCGCAGCTAAGGCAGCAGTTACTGCTGCGTTGACTGGCGTGGGTATAGAAGTGCTGTGGAACCAAATCGTTTACCCCCTGGGCAATGAACTTGCCCTGATTGGTCTCTGTGACTTTTGGTCTGATCATTTCGATCCTGCGCCGATCATGGCTCAAGTCAAACCGGAGTTACCCCGAATTGTGCTGTCTCACAATCCAGACAGCGCTGAGATCTTGAAGCAGTGGCGGGTCGATTTGCAACTCTCTGGTCATACCCACGGGGGGCAAGTTGTTATCCCTAAGGTTGGACCGTTTGTGGGCAGCTTCATCGAGTGGAATCGCACTGTTCCCCAACCGCTCCAGGCGTGGATCGCCAAGCTGGCCCGAACCTGTTTCAATCCTGTCGATCACTGGGAGTGGTACCAAGGTTTACACCAGGTGGGTGCCAACTTGCTCTACGTTAATCGCGGTCTTGGCACCTACCTGCCGGGGCGGGTGTTCTGTCAACCGGAAGTTACCGTAATTACCCTGAGTTAGCTTTAGTGGCCTGAGGTGCTGCGATCGCCTACAATCTAATTATTACGAAATGTAAACTTTCTTAGTCTATGCTAAGCCGTTCTGCCGGACACGGCAGGAGCCGCCGGGTCGTGGTGATTGGAGCCGGAGTAGGCGGACTAACTGCTGGAGCGCTGCTTGCCCACCGGGGCCACCGCGTCCTAGTTTTGGATCAAGCTCTGGTACCGGGGGGATGCGCTTCTACCTTCAAACGGCAAGGATTCACCTTTGATGTCGGCGCAACTCAGGTGGCTGGACTGCAGCCCGGTGGTATCCACCAGCGGATTTTTGCAGAATTAGAACTTGACCTGCCGAAGGCCACAGTCTGTAACCCAGCTTGTGCTGTGTACCTGCCGGGAGAAATAGAACCTGTTTCAGTCTGGTCCGACCCGCAGCGGTGGCAGCAGGAGCGACAGCGCCAATTTCCGGGCAGCGAGCCCTTCTGGCAGCATTTAGCTGACCTGTTTCGCTACAGTTGGGCGTTTCAGTCCCGCAATCCGGTCTTGCCACCGCGTAACCTCTGGGATCTGTGGCAGTTGACTAAAGCGCTTCGCCCGGACACGCTGCTTACGGTACCGTACACTTTTTCTACGGTTGGAGATGCTCTGCGGGGATACCGGTTAGCTGACAATCAGCGCTTGCGGACGTTCTTAGATCTGCAATTGAAGTTGTACTCCCAAGTAAATGCCGAGAGTACAGCACTGCTTTACGCGGCAACGGCACTGGGAGTTTCGCAACAGCCTCAGGGCCTGTTTCATCTCAAGGGCAGTATGCAGGTGCTCAGCGATCGCCTAGTCGTGGCTTTAAAGCGAGATAGCGGTCAGTTGTTGATGCACCACACGGTTGAGAAGATCCAAGTCGAGCAGGGCAGAATCAACGGCGTGGTGATTCGCAATCAAAAAACTAACCAGGTCTGGACTGAGCCTGCCGACGAGGTAATTGCCAATGTCACTGTCCAGAACTTAGTCCAGCTACTAGGGGACCACGCGCCTAAAGGTTACCAGCATCGGGTTGAGAAGCTGCCGCCTGCCTCTGGTGCCTTTGTCATCTACTTGGGTGTAAACCAGGCAGCCATTCCCCCAAACTGTCCCCCTCACCTGCAATTTCTCTACGACTACGACGGACCAATTGGCGAGAACAATTCTCTGTTTGTCTCTGTCAGCCAGCCGGGAGATGGCCGCGCCCCAGCCGGTCGGGCAACCATTATTGCCTCTTCTTTCACCGACCCTCAGCTCTGGTGGCAGTGTTGCAACTATCAGGTCCTGAAGCACCAGTACACGAAGACAGCGATCGCCCGCCTCAGTCAATTTTTTAACCTGAGCCCGGCAACAATTGTGCATCAAGAAGCAGCCACACCCCGTACCTTTGCCCATTACACCGCTCGGGCTCAAGGGGTCGTGGGCGGGACTGGTCAGCGAGTGCCAACCTTTGGCCCGTTTGGGTTTGCCAATCGCACCCCAATCCAGCATCTCTGGCTAGTGGGAGACTCTACCCATCCAGGGGAAGGAACGGCAGGGGTAAGCTACTCCGCTCTGACTGCTGTGCGTCAAATCGAAGCTGCGTCATAGTCTCCTGATCTGGCCCTGTGTACTGGACCGTCTCACTGATACCACCAAAGCTCTTTACAAAAGATGAGCTGCTTTCGAGCAAGAGTCTCTCAAACACAAGCACTGACCTGTCATCGTAGATCACCCGGTAGTGTCCAGATGCTAAAAATCCTCCGTAACTAGGGGCCGTATTAGGAATAAAAACTGCGACGTACTTACCAGTGTTGTAACGAGATTCGACGTATTTCGCTAAGTTGTTAGGGGCTAAAGCTTGAGTGCGCTTGAGTTCCTTTATGCTATCTACTTTGGCGTGAAAGACATTTCCTGGAATCCACTCCAGTCCTTGAGCTGTCGTTAAGCTCTTTCTATCTGATAAAACTGGGAACCACTCGGCAACGCGATCGTCCTCCCAGGAAACAGATCTAGATAACAGGATGAATTCTGCTTTAGAAGGAGTGTGCTGCTTAATCCAGGCCATCGCACCTCTCTCATGTCCTGATAAAGCCACCAGTGGCGTATGCCTGGAGTAGTTTACGCTGGTCAACACCAAGAGAAAAATAACCGCAATGATGCAAGAAGAAACAACATAATTCGGTCGTAAACGCTGAAGAAAAATACTGCCGAATAGCTTTGATTTGGCAACTTGTCCCGACCCAGACGTATTCTTGACGAGCGTCAATGCCTGTCTCAGGTTGGGTATCAGAAATTGTGCTAAGCCGACTGACGCCAGGATCGCTAACGGCATTGCTCCAGCAGTAGGGCCATGTCTTGGTGTCGTCAAAAATATAGCCACCAGCCACAGGGGTAGAAACCAATCTTTTCTGGCAACACACATTAGCCAGCCAATGATGGCAAGAACGCTCAGAGGTGCACCCAGTCCATCATCAAATATTTTCAAACTTAATAGGATATTTTCAAGCTTAAACAGATCCCATTCAGAGGTTTTACGAGCAGCCAGGAACGGATCGAGGCCATGCCGACTCAAGACAGTAACCCACCAGGGAGAAGTTACAATCAAGACTAAAGCGCTCAAACCAGCAATCAGTCCAAGGCTGCGCCGGTCAAACTGCCTAAACGCAATTAAGAGCGATACTGTCACCACACCCGTAATTCCCCACTCTAAGTGGGACAATGCTGCCATAGATAGGAACAGCAGGCAGCCTGCAAAGGGTCTAGGATCATGCTTGAAAAGTGCGCGGCTAGCTTGATAGGCAGCAATGAGGGCAAAAAAAAAGCCTATAGACCGGGTAACTCCACCCCCCATAATCAACCATTCGTAGGATCTTGGAATTAAGGGAAAAAACAGAGAAGTGTACAAGAGGATTACTTTACTCTTGATTAATCTTGATGCCAATAGGACAAAGGCGCAGATGGTGACAAGGTTGAAAGCCAAGGGCATGTACCTGACAACATCCAAGACATCAATCGCGAATACGTCAGTCAGAAAAGCAACACAATAAAATGCCAAGGGCGGGTAGGCAAGAGGAATCTGCGTTTGGTTGTACTCTACTGTTGGAGGCAGCACATAGCCATTTAAGCGAATTGCCTCAGACATTTGGGCAAATAGTGCTCCATCATTTAAGGCAAAATCGTAGATAAAAAAGTAGGGAATCCTGACGAGTAACCCAAGGACCAATGACAAGCACAGGCACACTAGTACAAAGGACTTTCTGTCATTGGGAAGAAAACCTAGAGTTTCAGTATTACTGAGACTTCTCACAGTTGAATCACCTTGGCATTTTTTCTTCTATGGCGCTTGCTACCATCCGACCAACTTGCCGCCCTTCGCGGATTGCATAGTTAGTTCCCCGGTCTTCCGGGTAGATTTGCGCCATAGTCGCAATGTAGAGCCCTGCCAAGGGTGTTTGCCTAGGGGGAATTAAACTGCTGTAGTGACGGACCACAATCGGTTGAGAGTAGCGAGCCCGCCAAACGTGGTAATTCTGAATCCAACTCGGTTCGAATTTGGGAAACATGCGCTGGAGATGGGGAATGCAGTAGTCCAGTACCTGCTCATTGGCCATCTGGTAGAGTTCGTCTGTTTCTGGTAAGTACTTGGAAAGGTAAACGATGTGGCGTCCAGCGTAGGTTTCGGCAGGTTCAAAGTTTGTGTGCTCTATTACACCGACAAAGGGAAAGCTGGGGTCATTGACATTGAGCCAGTAGGTATTAGACAGACTCCGGTCTAGCTCTAGCACCAAGCAGACATTGGCAAGGTACTGAATTTTTCTAAGCTGACGCACATAGGCACTGGGAACATGGGGCTCAACCAGGTCCGTAATGACAGGTAATGCCGGTGTTGCAATCACTGCATCTGCTCGAATACTACCGGTGGAGGTCTTTACACCAGTCACTCGCCCATCTTCCACAACTAAAGCGGTTACAGGAGTACTAATCTTGACCTGGCCTCCCCTGGCCTTGACTTCGACAGCAAGTTGTTCTGCAAGGGCGGCAAAGCCACCCCGGTAGTAGGCCAACATCTCGCCGCCATTTTTACTGCGGCTGCCGCCTCGGAGCTTCACCTTGTTCCAAAACCAGACCGCAGAAATTTCCTGGGCAAATGGTCCAAACTTGCCACGCAGGAGGGGTTCCCAAACCACCTGGTAAACTTCCCGCCCACACAGTTTCCGCAGCCACTCCTCGGCAGTTAGTGACTCCAACACTTGCCATCGCTTCACTGCACGGGCCTGTAGGACCAGCAGGCCAAGCCGAATCCGGCTCACTAGGCTCAGGGGCTTGAATCGCAGCAAATCTAGCGGGGAGCTTAATTTGAAGAAGTTTTTAGCGTAGTACATGCCGGTGCGGGTTGCCCGGTAGACAACTTGGTCCTCAGCTTTCAACTCCCTGACAAGCTGCATTACATGCTCGTCATTGGTGAACCAGTGATGATAGAACTTCTCCAGCTGCTCCCCATTTACCTCAAAACTGCCTGCCAGGCCCCCCACCTCGGCGCTTTGCTCAAGCACGCTGACTCTCATGCCTTGACAGGTCAACTCATAGGCCGCGGCCAGACCAGTAAATCCGCCACCAATGACAACAATATGGGGACGGGTCTCGAAGTTAGGGTAGCTGCGTTTGGCAGGCGGAGCGGGATCTAGAGGCTCACTTTCTGACAGGGCGGGGACCCGCTGCTGTGACGTGACAAAACAAAGCGCCCCGATAAGGGTGACGGGTGCCCAGAGAAAGAGATGGACCAGAAGGGCAAATACAGCGGCAGTCTCCCAGGCAGCACCGTAGGAGGTTAAACCTAACATGGCGAAATAATCGAAGGTGCCGACATAGCCCGGTGAGCTGGGAATCAGCGTTGCCAGGGTACTCAAGGCTAAGGAGAACCAGGGACCAAGGGGGGCAGTATCGGCTTGGAGTGACCACGCGATCGCAGCAAATACTCCGCCTTCAAAGGTCCAAGTGATGATCGACAGCACCACCAATTGCAAGGACAGCTTGGCAGAGCGCAGTAGTGAGAGGGCAGCAAACAACTGCTCAAACCATGCTTCTGCCTGGGCCGACCAGTTGCGCTTTGCCAGCCAGCGTCGGTGGGCAATCCAACGAAATCCTTGCTGGACTCGATGGGGGAGGAGGAGCAGGGTTAGGAGGCCAGCCAGACAGATAGCAGCAAGGGCAATGCTAACGGTGACGAAAGCGGGTGGAAACCTGTTAGCCGCTACTCCAATTAACCCAATAAAGAAAAAAGTTAACAGGACAAACAGATCGAGTAGCCGTTCTACAACCAGTGTTCCCAGAACTCGCATGGATGGCGATCGCAGCTCTTCTCGAAACCCAATCGTCCGCAGCATGTCCCCAGCCCGAAAGGGAACCGTATTATTCACCGCAAGGCTGATCAGGAACGGCTGCACACAGTTTTGTAGCGGTAGCTCTGGCTCAAACACCCTCAGCATCCACCACCAACGCGTAATTCGGGTGAAAAAACCGGCTGCCAGAAAGGCACAACCGAGCAGCAACGGTCCAGGCATTGCTGAGGCAGCAGCCTGGCGGATGGCATCCCACTCTAGGCGGCCAAAAGCCAGGTATAAGAATATTGCTGCGATGATAAATCCCAGCAGTAGCTGGCGGTACCTAGAATTGCTCACACGAGTACCACTCACACGTCGGGCCAGATAGGCGCTGCCTCGGCTCCTCATTACCTTTCTCCTTCTCAAAAATGTCGGCATGAATAGACGCATAAAGGTGGTAATAATGCCTCTTTTGCAAAAATTTTCTCAGGTCAGCACTTGCCACATTCAGGTTCCGGCTCAAAAACTCCATTGACTGATTCAGTGAACTTGCAGACAAAACAACTGGAACTTTGAAAAACCGTCTTTTATTTTGATTGCTAATGATATTACTAGCAATAGACCGCCATTGTGCTAAGAAAGTTTAAGGAACTTGGCGAAACTTTAGATAGATCCCTCAAAAGAAAGAGGGGGCTTCAGCGGCAAAACTGATGCACAACCCCTGGTTTAGCTACGACCTGCTTGAGAAGACCGCAATTTGAGTTGAGTAAAGACTGAGGATGCTTGGCACCAGCTTTTGATGTATTTTCCTGGGGTTGGTAGGTCACTTGACCACGACAGGATGGGCAACTAGGAGAATACAGCAAGAGCGTCTAAGATGCCAGAATTGACGAGCGGGACTTTGCCTCAGTTCCTGACTAACGTTAGTAGAGCAATTCCACTTGATTAAAGCCCCGGGCTAATTCAGGCCGGTTGGCAGACCCGCTAACCCCTGCGACGCTCAAACAAAATGGAGAATACCGGATTCGAACCGGTGGCCTCTGCGGTGCGATCGCAGCGCTCTACCAGCTGAGCTAATTCCCCTCAAAATAACACTTAAGCGTGCCAAAACATTCTAGTGATTGGTCTTTAGAGATGTCAACGACTGTCAGTAGACCGAGAAAGAGTTGATGACCTGCTCAAAGATGTCATGGACGCTTGACCAACGTTGCTCTGGAGCAGACACGCTCAAGGTGTAGAGCTTGCCGCGACTAACAGCAACACTGGCTAAGTTACGCCGGTCTTGACTACCTAGTTTAATCGCATATTCTAAATCGTAGTAAGTCTTTGGACCCAGTTGACGAGATGCGGCAGAAACCAGTTCGGCTTTGCGACCAGACTCCGGCGGGGCAATCACTCTTTGGGCTAGCCTTTGTCCTAGCTCGCTGGGACTTCCTAGATCTATGAGGGTTTTATTACTGTCAACCGGACTCACAACGACGCTGACATTTTCTGTTGCTTCAATTAAATCCCGGAACACAACGTCTGGACCGTCGGGCACTCTGACCTGAATCCAGCCATTTGGATAAAGAAACTGGTAGCCGTCAGTACTGTCTATGTAGGCTTTTAGTCCACTAACACCTGAAACACAACCCTGTAGTGTCAGGCTCAACACTATCAAAGTCACCACTGCAATCAGTTTTAGCATGCTTGTATCCTTAAAAGCTTCAGCAGTCTGAAGTTAAATTCAATCAGTCCAGTTAGACTCTATCTTCTCACCTGATTGACCGGATTAATCGCCAGGTACAGCTAAACTAGTGGTAAAGATGGCAGAGGAAGTACCACCATGTTTCTAGTGACCGGAGCAACCGGGCAGGTAGGCCGGAGAGTGGTTCAACGGCTCAGAGAGCAGAATCTACCCGTTCGGGCTTTTGTGCGCCTGACCTCTCGCTATGCAGAACTAGAGCAGCGGGGGGCAGAGATCTTGATCGGCAATCTCCAGCGAGATAGAGATATTCAAAAAGCCTGCCAGGGTGTCAAGTATGTCGTCAGTGCACACGGAACGAACGAATCGACCGAAGGTGAGGACGCACAGACGATTGACTACCAAGCCAACGTGGAACTAGTTGATCAGGCCAAAGCAGCAGGCGTAGAGCACTTCACCTTTGTCTCGGTACTTGGAGCTGATCGGGGATACGAAGATTCACCTGTTTTCAAAGCTAAGTGGGAGGTGGAACGATATTTGCAAGCAAGTGGACTAAACTACACGATTCTGCGTCCCTCTGGGTTTGCCTCTAACCTACTCTCCCCGGCAGAGCGATTCCGCCAAACGGGTCTTTATCTCCTGATCGGGGACCCTAAAAATCGAACCTCGATCGTGAGTACAGATGACTTGGCCCAGATTGCTGCGGAGTCTAACCACCGAGAGGGAGCCCAAAATCAAGTCCTCTCAGTTGGAGGACCGGAGGTGTTGCAGCGAGAGGACATTCCCAGAATTTTTAGCCGCATCTTTAACCGGGACCCGATCATCCTTAACCTGCCACTCCTGGCGATTGATGGCTTACGCAATGCGGTTGGTTTGTTCAACCCCAAGGCCAAGGAAACCTTAGGGACTCTCAGAACATTGTTGGCAAACGAGTTTTTCTGTTTCTCTTCTGAGGTGGAGCGGCTTGAATCTATTTTTGAAATCAAGATGGAAACCTTAGAGAGCTTTACCAGGCGCTATTTAGGCCTTTAGGCAGGGTTAAATCACCGCCAGTAACGCTGACCTTTCCAAAAAACCCCAACCACAACGGTGATGAGCTGGACCTGATCCAGCCCAACTAGAATTCCCGGTAGGCGCAGCAATGCCTTAACCACCAGTCCTAAGGCCAAGCAAAGAATTAATGCCCAGAGAATTGAAGTATTGATCATAACTTGTCGGTACAGCCTCTCCAGGATATAAACAGCCAAGGCCCCAATTCCCACACCTGCTGTGGCAGCAATCAATAGCGCGAAGGGAGAGGACAAACTGCTACGGATAAAAGCTGATTCTGCGTACCCGATACTCAATAGAAAGTCTAGAGCTGTAGCAATAACGATAGTTAGGGCAGCAACTTGTATGAGCGATCGCCAGGGTAAAAACTTTAAGCGCCGGAGTGGGTCATTCATACTAAAGGCTCTAGCCTACCGCTGGTGGTGTCTTAAACTCAACGTGAAGGTTAGGTAAACCCTCTAATTTTTCGACCGGGCTCTCTTCCGGTGTAGCAGGTGCCAGAATTGTCAATCCACCGGGGACGCAGTTAACTTCAACGGGTGTGTAGCCAATCAGCTCACCATCTAAAACAACTTTCTGGGGTGGGTTCGTGGTGACTTTAATGCTTTTGGCTCGGAGGAAACCTGTATCCGGGCGGTCAGTCGTGGCAGCACTACGGGCAGATTGTAGGAGGTTGTAAGCAGCGGCGATCGCGCCCACGCGGTTGGCGGGAGCAACGATGGTGACATCCAGCAGCCCATCGTCAACGATTAGTGCTGCCGGTCCTTGCGCCAGTACCGAGGTTGGCGGGGCTGCATTGGCAATGGTGACTGCCACTGCATCAAGGCTAATCACTTTATCTTCGGTCTCAATCCGGGTTTCAAAGGATTTGAGATCCCGTAGCTCCTGTATCCCAGCTAAGACGTAAGCCAGCATGCCAAAGCGATTCTTAGCCTCCCGGTCTGCCCGCTCAACGGTTTCGGCCTCAAAGCCAATTCCGGCCAGCAACACCATCGGCTTGCCGTTACAGTAAGCGGCATCGACCACATGGGTTTTGCCCGCCAGAATTGTTTCACAGGCAGCCTCAATCATGATCGGGATTCCCAAAGCTGTGGCAAAGGCGTTCGCAGTTCCGCGAGAAATAATCCCTAAGGGAACCCCAGTTCCGACAACAGCTTCAGCAGCCTCAGAGAGAGTGCCGTCTCCACCAGAGGCAATTATAATTTCAGCCCCCTGCTCAATCGCTTTTTGAGCTAGTTGGCTAGCACCGACTGACTCAGTAGTGAGGCAAATATCTAGATTAAACCTAGGCTGTAAAATTCTCCGAATAATTGCTAGATCTGCTTCTGGGTCAGACTGTCCAGCAACCGGATTAAAGACCAGGCAAGCATTCTTCTTTCTATTGTTAGCCGTGGCTTCAAGCTCTGTTGATTCCAATTTCCAGCTAACGGTTGGCTGTTCGACTGAAGTCTTAACTGGGTCGACTGTTTTTTCAGGATCGTCGTTAGCCAGTAGGCGATCGCTGAACTCAGGTAAATCTTCTACTTGCTTCCTGGTAAAACCAAAAACATAAACTTGCTGGGCATCGTAATCGGCACGGGTACAATCCACGGGTAGCATGACTACCTTGTTAAAAATTAGTAATCCAAAGTCCACAACTAGATAGCGGAGGCAGTCTGACTCATCTACTAAAACATCCTTGACTGAGCCAACTCTCTCGCCAGTTTCCTCTAAAGACACCTTGAGCCCAATCATGTTCTCACTAGCAGAATCAAGGTAGTTCGGATCTAAATCTTTAAGTTTTCTCAGCGGCATCTCAACACCCGAAGATCCATACTGCTCATACAACTGTGTTTATGTGCTGATGGTTGTGCTCGACTTAGGCCCAGCTTTTTAATAAGTCTTAGTTTAGCCTAAGACCTTAGAAGAGTATGACAATCGAGCTACAGCCTTCATTCTGACAACAGAGGTTGCATCAGTAAAAATGGGACCCTTCCTGGCACGGTTTGGACTTGAGAGCTAGTTGATCTTAGATATATTTACCCTAGCTAAGCACTATTGGTGCTTCCGCCTATGACATCGATCGCTACAATAGGTAACCTGATCCCAGACCCTTTCCCACTTCTTACGCCATGAAAAGGGACGGCCACAAACTGGGCAGACTTTCTCTGGTAAATTCTGCTTTTTTGGCTTTTGGCGGTGATTCTTAACCAAAAAGAACCTGCTGATTCGCTTACTTTCTCTTGCTACTGGTAAAGATTAAGCCAAAAGTTTATGTGTCGCCCTGATCTAAGGTTTTAACAACTGCTCAGGTTTTAGGCAAATTGTCAGTGCGAGATTGACTGGTGTTTGATTCAGTTTTAGCAGGTTCCTTCTCCCGGATGTTTTCGGCGATTGCCTGGAACAAACCGCTCAAAAGCTGGCGAACTTTTCGCTCTCTGCGGGCCGCAGCGCTACCCGCTTCGCCAAACCGCTCCTCTAGCTGCACCTGCTTCTGTTCTGTCTGCGTCACCCCGTCTGCTTCGGCTTTAGTCCGGGCCTGGCTATACCAATTCTTAGCGTCACTGACATAACCTTCGACTTCCTCAAAGCGCCCTCCGTGACGGGCGACCAATTTTGCCCGCAGGATGGCGGCTTGGGCTTGCAATTGGGCGTAGCGTCTTTTTAGTAGGGTGGCCTCTTCACTGTCCTTAAGGCCGTGAATCGCAGCCTCAATAGAGGCCCGGATGTCGGCAGGCTCGTCTTTTCCGGCTGCTTCAACCTCGGTTAAATCGCTCTCAACCTGCTGCTGAAGGGCTTCTTCTTCAGTATCGAGCTTAGCGAGGAGTTGCTTGATTTCGGCCTGAGCTTGAGAAATTGACCTGTGGCGAACAGTGTTGGCCCCTTCAATCGCTCCTTCAATGGAAGCTGTAATTTCTTCCTTGGTCTCACTGCCCCGGTCCCGTAGCCCGGCGATCGCCCCGGCGACGGCATCTTTAACAATCGAGCCAATCTCACCAGAGCCTTGCTTAACTTCTGAAACAACTTGAGATACAGCAGCGCGAACAATCTCTCGGACCCGTTCGGCCCGCAATTGTCCTGTTTCTTTGGCTTGTTTAAGGTCGTTTGTAACTTGATCTTTTATAGAACTAGGCATGGGTTATTCCTGATCAAAATCAGGCCAGTTAACTTGTATTTTGAAGGAGTGAGCTGTCTAAGGCAAACACTGCGAAGATAAATTGCACAAATTTGTGCTTGCCACTCTAACTTCAATCATGACGAAGACTTTTCTAAGCTGGCACTTCCTTTAGAGAGAAGTTAGGGCCTCTAGGGCACATTTCTGTAGAAGAATCGCACAGCGTTGCAATGCTTAGCTCTTGGAGTTCAAAACTCAAATCTTGGGCTTCAAAGCCGGAAGATTCGCTGTTGATCCAGCTAATTACTAGTCATACCTGATCTGGATCAATTCCTGCTGCTCCCACCCGCTCCGCTGACCTAGCTGCTCTTTGCTCCACCTGATCTGCTCGTTGTCGTTCTCGCTCTAGCTGTTGAGAAATCTCCACGTAGCTAGCAAATTTCTCCCCATCAGGACGGTAAATCTATAGTTCTTCCCCGGATAGGTGAAAGCGGATTCCTAGCCTGGGACTGGTCCAGTTATGAATCGGGTCAATTACATCTAAGCGTTGATGAAGTGCCGCAGCAGGATCAGCGAAGCGTAACTAGCCACTCAAGTCATTTTTGTCGGGGTCATACAGGTAGTATTCTTCCACACTGTGGCGATCGTAGAACACCTGTTTCTTGTTCATTTCAGTCAACGTGTTGCCAGGGGAAAGAATTTCAAACACGACCTGCGGTGCAATGTTATCCTCTTTCCACTGTTGGTAGGAACCTCGGTCTCCCTTAGGTCTGCCGAAAACTACCAGGACATCTGGAGCATTTCGAGTTTTGTTATCTCCCTCAACTGGATACCAGAGCAAGCCTCCGGCCACAAATGCATTTGGGTCATTGACAAATAACCATTCCAAGTTCTGCTGGATCACGACAATCGAGCGAAACTGCTTGGTGTTATCTGACATCGGTTTGCCATCGCGTTCCGGATAGCCAACATCTAGTTGGGGCAGGGACTGTAGTTGAGGAACCACATTGTTACCTCAATGAAGGACTATTAAACTTAATGCAACGCTTTGGGCTTAACATTAAATCCCCAGCCCTTGATAGATTTGGTCTAAGTTCTTCAAGTGATGCTGAGGGTCAAAGCAGGCTTCAATTTCATCAAGGGAGAGCCGTTCTGTGACTTGAGGATCCTGGCTGATGTTTTTGTAGAAATTTCCATCCTCTCGGTTCCAGGCTTGATGGGCGCAGGATTGAACCACAGTGTAGGCGGCTTCCCGGCTCATGCCTTTCTCTATTAAAGCCAGCATGACTCGCTGGCTAAAGATTACACCGCCATAGCGATTCATGTTCCGTAGCATGTTTTCGGGGTAGACGCGCAGGTGTTTCACCACGTCAGTGATTTCCACCAGCATAAAGTGGGCAAGAATTGTGGCATCGGGTAGGATCATTCGTTCGACCGAGCTATGGGAAATATCCCGCTCATGCCAAAGGGCAACATTTTCCAGGGCAGCGACGGCGTGACCACGAAGGATGCGAGCTATTCCCGTCAAGCGCTCAGATCGAATCGGGTTACGTTTGTGGGGCATAGCGGAAGACCCCTTTTGACCTGTGGCAAAAAACTCTTCGACTTCCAGCACATCCGTACGTTGGAGATTGCGGATCTCGACGGCAAACCGTTCAATTGAGGCAGCCAGCAACGCCAGAGTCTGAACATAATCGGCGTGGCGATCGCGCGAAATTACCTGCGTCGATGCGGTGTCGGGCTGTAAGCCCAATTTTTGACAGGCGATCGCTTCTACACGGGGGTCAACATTGGCGTAGGTGCCTACCGCCCCAGAAATCTTTCCCACGGCCACATCTCGCTGCAGGCGCACCAAGTGATCGCGGTGTCGCCACACCTCTGCCAGCCATCCGGCCAGCTTGAACCCAAAGGTAATGGGTTCAGCGTGCACACCATGACTGCGACCAATCATGACGGTGTAGCGATGTTGTTGGGCTTGGTAGCGCAGGGCCTGACTCAGGCATTCCAGTTGGGTCAGCAGCACATTAAGACTGGCAACTAGCTGCAAGGCTAAAGCAGTATCCAGGACATCGGAACTGGTTAATCCCAGATGAATATAACGGCCTGCATCTCCGACAAACTCATTCACATTGGTGAGAAAGGCAATCATGTCGTGGCGGACTTCCGCCTCAATTTCCAAGACACGCTGGGGGTCGAAGTTGGCCTTGGCTTTGATGGTTTCTAATACCTCAGCCGGAATTTCACCCAGTTCAGCTTTAGCTTCACAAACGGCAATTTCAACCTGCAACCAGGTTTTGAGTTTATAAGCCTCAGTCCACAAGTTGCCCATTTCGGGCAAGGTATAACGCTCAATCAAGGGCGATCGCAAAATACAACCGTCTCATTGTAATACGGTCTACCTACGGCTCGGAGTAGAGATCTGGCAAGAATGGCATTAATCAGTCTCATTTATTTCAAAACTCGACACTTCTATGTGTCGTTTGTGTAGCTCAGTGGGAATGATGTCTCTAGAAAGAATGACCGCTGAAATATCTACCTAGCATGAGCTGAGATAGCTATGCCAATAAAGCACAGTGCAAAAGTTGTTGAACACAGGAATAAGCTGAAAAAGTACCAGCAGTGGGTAGAGGATGGAAAGAAGCGACCAGAACCTCCTAATCGTCTAGACAGTTGGCTTGGAGCGTTTGTAGGACCATCAGTTTTCCTGTTTGTACCTTCATGTACAGGCACCTTTCTTATGACAGGAGGCGAGCTAGACGGTAAGACGTTTTGGATCATAACTTTTGGTTTAACTGGAAATAGGAGCTGCTATTTTTGCAACTCAAACCCATCAAGCCACCGAGAAAGAGCATAAAGAGTGGACTCCTAAGAAAGGACTACAAGCTTCTGAGTCTCGTAAAATCCCTGAAAAAGAGTTTGTGATTGAGGTGTTTAATAGCTTGGATCAATTAGATCTAGCGCTAGAATCCGCAGAGTCTGAAGAGGAGGTTTACAAAGCCACCAGAGTCTATCAGCTCATAGAGCGTAAAATTCGGATATTCTACGCCGAGGTTTTCGCAGACGAAAAGAACAAGTCCCGCGATCGCTACGCTAGATCAATTACCTGGAACCGCTTCCTGGATAAAAACTACAGCTACTCCGACCATGTAAGGGCTACAAGAAGAATTGAAGCAGAGGAAATGGACCGTCTAGAGGGATTTGAAATTGCTCTAAAGCGGATCGAAAATAGTTTACTCTATGCAGAAAGCCTCTTAATTCGATTGATGTAATCAAGAACACAATTCTCCTAGGGCGACGCTGTGCAGTTCCGCCTTAGCCATAAAATGAGGCCATGTCAGACATCTATGTCATGGTTCGTAATGAAGCAGATAAGGCAATGACCTCAATCGAAGGAAAGCCAGTGATCGCTCTTGTGAAACGGGATAAACTGATCTACGATGAGCAGCCTGTCAGTCTCAGATTTGCTGACGCTCATTTTTACAATTTGCCCTTGAACAGGTACACAGTCATAGCCAGACATCCAGCCCTGAATCCACCGGAAGCAATGCAGGAGGTAGACCTTTCAGCGAGAGAGCTTTTGCAAGTCCGATATGTTTACCTAGAACCTGAGCGACAACTACTTAGAATTGAAGTAACCTCTTTGAGCGTGAATGATTAGTGCCATGAAGTACGCAGTCGATCCAGAGTCCATCCAGGCTTATAGAACACGGGTTTTTGTGCTGAGTAATGACCTACGTCGAGCCACAGACCCTGCAACTCGTGCAACAAGGGCATTATATCTAGCGGAGGCTGCAACAACCTTGGCGCGATTGGAAGCGGAAGCAGCTAGCAAGACAGCGGTCGAGTATGGGTTCACGACTGACCTATCGGGATAAAGAAGTTTGAACATGGTAGAGCTATAGGCAGGCTGCTAGGTCAACAACAGAGATTTCAGCAGCTTGTCAAGCTTGCTCAGGCTCTCTTGAACCTCCTAGCTGATTTGGGCAAGATTTGCTACTTCCGCTCTGGGTAAGCAGCTTCTGGTGTAGGGGTTCCCATCCGGTTAATTTCAGCAATGAGCTGATAGAGGCGACCGTGGTCACGCTGGTTAAATTGAAAGACCAGTCGGTGTAGCTTAGCCGTTTCATCTTGTAGTTTTTCCGGCACAGCCTGAGTTTCCTGACATTCTTCCGGTAGGGCCTGACTTTTCTCAATCTGCCCAGCCAGAACAATGTCACCGAAGGATTGATTGAGTTGCTCAACTTCTTCATCCGCCAGCTCTTTTTTCAGCCGCAGTACTAGCTGGTCTCCCACGTACCTGCTGGAGTGATAGACCCGGTAGAAGTTAGTGATGATCTGGTACGCCGTATCCAAGTTGTCTGTAACGGAATAAAGCTTGTCATCCTCTGGGCTAATCAGACCTGGCTTAACCAGGTGTTTGCGAATATAGGCATCCCAGTCTTTCCAGTAGTCTCCGCCGGGTCGATCAATTAAGACCAGGGGAATTGGCTGTGACTTACCCGTTTGACTTAGGGTTAAGCACTCGAAAGCCTCGTCTTGAGTGCCAAATCCACCCGGAAACAGCGCGATCGCATCTGTCTCCCGAAGAAAGAACAACTTGCGTGTAAAGAAGTACTTGAAATTAATCAGTTTCGAGTCGCCCTGAATAAATGGGTTAGCGCCTTGCTCAAAAGGCAGTTGGATATTCAGCCCAAAGGAATTTCCCGGCCCAGCTCCCTTGTTGCCGGCTTCCATAATGCCACCGCCAGCACCAGTCATGACGATAAATCCTTGCTCCACAACCCGGCGAGCAAACTCAACCGCCAAAAGGTACTCCGGCGTGTGCGACTGCAATCGAGATGAGCCAAAGATCGTGATTTTTCGCGTGCATCGATAGGGGTAAAACGACAGGAAAGCGTTTTCCAGGTCTTGGAGAGAAGACTTAAGAATCTTCCAGTCCAGGCGATCAATGTCTTCCTCCGTCATCCGCACTAGCGTTGCAAGCGCCTGACAAACTAAGTTGCCGTGTTCAAGTTCCGGCAATTGCTCAATAAGCTTGGCGAAACGTGCCTGTAGGGATTGAATTACATCAGAGTCAGGAAGTGAATTCATGCAGCTCTCTTGACTGAGGGATTCCATTTTACTGAAACTCCAACAACAGTCACATCTTACAGACAACACGTTAGCTAGGTTGTGGCTTACAGCTCTGGAAAAACAGCCTTTAGTCGGAATGTGTGGCTTGGTCAGTCAAGAAACAGCAAGTTAATTGCAAAGAGTTTTAAAGGTACTTGTCTAACGTGTTGGACAAGGTTGTTTTAGGAACAGCACCCACAACCATATCTACTCGCTGCCCCCCCTTAAAGATCATCAGAGTTGGAATACTGCGGATACCATACTGGCTGGCAACGCTAGGGTTTTCATCAGTGTTGACCTTAACAACTTTAACTTGCCCGTTGTACTGCTCTGCAACTTCATCGACTACAGGAGCTACCATTCTACAAGGACCGCACCAGGGAGCCCAGAAGTCAACTAAGACAGGAACTTCACTCTCAAGTACTTCTTGTTTAAAAGTTGAGTCTGTAACTTGCGCCGCTGAAGACATGCCTGGGGACCTTTTCCAAATAATGTTTTAATGAATTCTACCATAGCCAGAACTCAGCCTTTAACTCCTGAGATGCAGATACCTGACAAACCTGTCTATGTCAGAGAAAATTCTTCAAGACTTGGGCTTAAAATGAGGAAGCCGCCCGAACAGCAGCCCAGGCGGAGTGTGGTGTGAGGAGTGAACGGAAACCTAAGTCTCCGCCTTCTTCATTGTACGCAACACTCACAGGTTTTACAGGCTGCGATCAGAAAAGTTGCACTCACAATCCGAGCAGTACTTTCACTGCCCCATACCTAGTTGTTGGGCCTTTTGATAGATTTTTCCTTCTGTCAACAAGGAAGGAGCAACAATCACTTCAACTTGCTGCATTTCCTTGATATCCTTAGCTCCCAGAGTCCCCATACTTGTCTGAAGGGCTCCCAAAAAATTCTGAGTACCATCGTCAAGCTGGGCAGGTCCCCGGAGAATTTGTCTCAGGGTACCCGTCGTGCCAACGCGAATTCGGGTTCCTCGCGGCAGAACTGGACTTGGGGTGGCCATGCCCCAGTGATAGCCGCGTCCAGGTGCTTCCTTGGCTCTGGCAAAGGGAGAGCCCATCATCACCGCATCTGCCCCACAAGCTAGGCATTTGCAAATATCTCCACCTGTGACCAGCCCCCCATCGGCAATCACGGGTACGTAATTACCTGTTTCGTGGTAGTAATCTGTCCGAGCTGCCGCGCAGTCAGCGATCGCTGTTGCTTGAGGCACTCCTACACCCAAGACTCCCCGCGAGGTACAAGCCGCCCCCGGACCAATTCCGACCAAAACTGCGGCTGCGCCAGCCTGCATCAGACTTAGGGTCACCTCATAAGTAACACAGTTGCCCAAAATAACCGGAATCGGCATCTCCCGACAGAACTGAGCTAAGTCCAAAGACGTTACTGACTCTGGAGCGAGATGAGCGGGGGAAACAACCGTTGCTTGCACAAAGAAGAGGTCTGCCCCGGCCTGGGCCGCAACTAAACCATACTGAGCTGCCCCTGCCGGTGTGGCACTAACAGCTGCAATTCCACTTTGATGCTTAATTTCTTGAATCCGTTGCGTGACTAACTCCGGTTTGATCGGCTCCCGGTAAAGCTCCTGCATGAGGGGCACAAACTCGGTTGGTCCAACCGTGACAATCCGCTCTAGTACAGGTTCAGGATCAAGATAACGGGTTTGCAAGCCTTCTAGATTTAGCACCCCCAGCGCGCCTAGCTGGGAGAGTAAGACTGCTACCTGCACGTCTATAACCCCGTCCATGGCACTGGCAATAATCGGGATATCTCGCGCGAGACTACCAATTTGCCAATGGGTATTGACTAGGGTTGGGTCTAAGGTTCGTCGCCCTGGGACCAGTGCAATCTCGTCAAGTCCGTAAGCTCGGCGAGCTATCTTTCCCTGACCGATTTGTATATCCACGCCTCTATCCACCAGAACGATTTAGCTAGCCTATCAAAGGAAAAATTGTCCTGTCAAAGGCAGGTTGGTTTCCACACTATTCTAGGAAAGCCCTGAGTACACAGTCACCCTATCTCTCTATCTTTTTAGTGCTGATACACTCAAAAGCTACTTCCCTTCTGCCAAGCGCACCTTGCGAGCTAGACCAACGGTTTGGAGACAACGGACCATCAACCAGGTCAGATCAACTTCCCACCACTTCAGACCGTGACGAGCGGAATACTGAAAGGCGTGGTGGTTGTTGTGCCAGCCTTCCCCGTAGGTGAGTAGTGCCACCCACCAGCAATTAGTCGAGCGATCGCTCGACTCGTAGGTGCGGTAGCCAAACTGATGGGTGGCGCTGTTGACAAACCAGGTGCAGTGATAGACCAAAACTAAGCGGACAAAAATTCCCCAAACTACAAAGGGCCAGCCACCGATTAGGTATAGGACTGCGGCAAGAGCAATTTGGATGGGGAGAAAATAGTTGTCTAAAAATTGGTAAACCGGGTCATTGGCAATATCTTTGGTGTGGCGACGGATCAAGTCCTGCTTGGCCGGTACTTTGTGCAACATCCAGCCCATATGACTCCACCAAAATCCCCGGCTTGAGTTGTGATGATCAAGTTCTTGATCGGAATTTACGTGATGATTACGGTGCAAGCCCACCCACTCGATCGGTCCGCTCTGGCAGGCCAAGGCCCCGCAGAAAACCAGTAGGTATTCTAACCACTTGGGGGTCTGAAAGCTCCGGTGGGTAACCAGACGATGCCATCCTAGAGTAATTCCCACGCCACCTGTGACCCAGTGGAGAAATAGCATCAGACCGACTGCGGCCCAGCTAAAATTACTCGGAAGCAAGGCCAAGAGCGCACCAAGGTGAACAACAGCCATAAAAACAATAACGGGCCACTCAAGACGAGGTTTGGTCAAAGTTGCAATAGTCATGTAGAGATATTTTGAAATTTAGTCATGATTGAATCGGATTGAGCCGATGCTTAATCTTCGCGTGAACTTTGTTATCGTAACCTCTCTCAAAGGAGGGCTATTTGAACAGCCTAGAACGGTTGCAAGAAGCTGAGCAGGCACTGACCCCAATCTTTTCTAAAATCGATGCCCAAGTCAAGCAAAACTTAGCAAGGGTTCTCACGACGTTCCGGCAGCAGCGGGTCGGGAGCCATCACTTTGCCGGGGTGAGCGGGTACGGTCACGACGATCTGGGTCGCCAAACCTTAGATCGGGTCTTTGCCCAGGTGATGGGCGCCGAAGCCGCTGCAGTACGGCTGCAATTTGTCTCCGGGACCCACGCGATCGCCGCTGCCCTGTTTGGGGTCCTGCGTCCTGGGGATGAATTGCTCAGCGTTGCTGGTGCCCCCTACGACACCTTAGAGGAGGTAATTGGTCTACGCGGCCACGGGCAAGGCTCCCTGGTAGAGTTTGGGATTCGCTATCGAGAGTTACCGCTTACCGCTGAAAGAACCGTAAACTGGTCAGCCTTGGCTGAAGCAGTCCGAGCCGAGACCCGACTGGTATTTATTCAACGCTCCTGCGGCTATACCTGGCGGCCTAGCCTATCGATTGTAGAGATTGAAAAAATTATTTGCTTGGTCAAGCAGCAAAATCCTCAGACCCTGTGTCTGGTTGACAATTGCTATGGCGAGTTTATTGAAAGCCAGGAGCCAACCGCTGTCGGGGCCGACCTGGTCGCCGGGTCTTTAATCAAGAATCCGGGCGGAACCATTGTCGCTGCCGGGGGCTATGTGGCCGGGCGATCGCACCTGGTCGAAGCGGCGGCCTGCCGCTTAACCGCGCCGGGAATTGGCAGGGCTGGCGGTGCCACTTTGGACCAGAACCGCTTGATGTTTCAAGGCTTGTTCTTGGCTCCGCAAATGGTAGGGGAAGCAATCAAGGCCAGTCACCTGACCGCTTACGTGTTTCAACAGCTAGGCTATGCGGTGAATCCCCTGCCGGGGTCACCCCGCCGCGACGTGATCCAGGCAATTCAACTCAGCTCTGCCCAAAAGCTAATTGCCTTTTGCCGCGCCATCCAACAGCATTCCCCGGTTGGCGCTTACCTGGACCCCATCCCAGCCGAGATGCCAGGGTACGAGAGCCAACTGGTCATGGCTGGGGGTACTTTCATTGATGGTAGTACGGCAGAACTGAGTGCCGATGGACCCCTGCGGGAACCGTATATCGTGTTTTGCCAGGGCGGCACCCACTGGACCCACGCCGCGATCGCCCTAGAAGCCGCGATCGAAGCCGTTGGACCCGCCTAGCGTTTGTGCCTGCTTTAAGCTCATCGCTTGCCTAACTTCCAATCCCCTCCGCCAGGCAACTGAGTTAAGTTTTCATCGATAACTGCCGGCAATGTTCTAGACGAATGCTCATAGATCAGAGCTAGTAACCGCTCTGCTGTCTCTATAATCTGGGCTTTGTTAACCATCTCTGAGAGCTGGAACGGACTGTAAGCACCATTCAACACTTCCACACTTGCCTCACGAACTGCCTCTTCAAATTCATCCTCAAGCTGAGTTAACCACTCGTTGGGTTTAATGTAATAAGTCGTCTTATTATCCTGAAGATTCAGTTTTTTAATGGCTCGGATTGAACCTCGAATTGAAGCAGCCCAGGAATTATTTAATCGTTGCTCAACCTGGTTCTTAATCAAATGAATCAACAGTCTTGCTAGAAAAGACTCGATGTTACGCAGGATTGCTTGTTTACTCATTCCCTCTAGCTCATCGACAAGCATTAAAGCATCTGCATAACGGCCTGCTAGGATGCTGGTTTTTAAATCGGTGAGTTCCTGAGTCATGGAAGTTAAGCCGTAAACATATCGACTACCGCACTAGATCCTGCCAGTATAGTTGAGTCCTAGTTGCTTTACGTACAATCCCCCTTTCTCTAGTTGCTCGCGTAGCGATCGCCCTAGAAGCCGCAATTGAAGCCGTCGGTCCCGCCAGTGCTCCCCAAGATGGGTGACAAGAGTCGAGCCTTTGTCAGTAAAGCCTTAGAAGTGGCCAGACAGCATTCTGACTTTTTGCCGCGATCGCGCAGCGCAACGTTTTTGTTTTAGGTGAGAAGTTTCTCGTTTTGGGTCGAAAGCTTCCTGGCTTAGACAACAATGCTCTTGTTCTAAGTGGGAACGTTCCTGTTTCAATTGAGAAAATCCCTTTTTCAAATAAGAAGCTTCCGGCTTGAAACAACAGTATTCTTGTTTCAAGTGAGAAGATCCCTTTTTCAAACAAGAAACTTCCTGGCTTAAACAACAATGTTCCTGTTTTAAGTGAGGAATTTCTTGTTTCAGGTGAGAACGCTGCTGTTTCAGGTGAGAAGTTCCGAATCCTGAGGCTAAGGTTTACAGGTTTGAACCGGAGTGATCAAGCTTTGAGCTCGGAGGGTGGGGAGTTGAGGGCGATCGCGCTTAAACTTTCCTCAGGCGATCGCCTTTCTCTTTCAAACTCAGTAGGAGAGATCGCCAAAGAGTAGAAAATAGCTCAGTCATTCCATAGCTCAGAGGCTGTACTTCAGGACACGAAAGTTGATGCTTTAAGCTTCATTTTGTGAGTTCTAAGTACGAAAGATCAAGTTTTGAGTGCAATAAATCCTCAGCTCATTTGGTTGTATTACCGAAGTGCTGTATTAAGAACCACAGCTTTAACTTTGACACTTTGACTCGATAGTTCAGCAGCCTGTGCTACAAACTTATCTCTTGCTTCTTCAAGGCTAAGCTTTGGAGATTTCCTGGAATCATTACTATCCCATTGGTTGCAATTGAACCAGCCGACAAGATATAGACCGTGCTGACAACTGTTGTCCTTCAAATAACGATCTACAAGCTGAGTCTGCATTGCTATATTTAGTTCCTTGTTCCAGCACCCTTTCACCTCAATAATGACGGTTACGGGATCACAAACTTCTCCATTTGATTTCCGCACAACAGCATCTACTTGGATGTCCGTCCGCTCTCCAGGTGCAGCTACACCCTTTGTTCCCTGGCGACGGCGAATTTCGACTTCGCGGTTGGCAATTACACCTCTTCCCTTAAGGTCTTCTTCTAGATAAAGTTTCAGATAATCAGATAGTGCATTTTCGTCTTTGGGTCGAGAAACAACCTGATCCCATAGAAGAAATGCAGCGGGAGTTTCACCTTGAAGTTTTTGGTCTAGGCGCCTCAAAGACTCAACTAATACATCAAGAAGTTGATCTCCACTTAGAACAAGATGCGACTCGTGATTACTAGTGACTCTAAGAATATCTTTAGGTTCTGGTGGTACCCAAGCTTGACGACGAACTAGAGCTTCAGCTTCTAATAGTCTCCAGCGTAGCTTGTCCTTCAGCTCTGGAAGCTCACGAATAATTCTTCGGAGTGCCTCACATGCCTGAGAAGTGCCGCGTACTTGAAGGCGTTGTGGAATGTAGTTTCTCCACATCTTGACGCTATCAATTGATCCTATCTCATAAGCTCCTGGACCCTGAAGTTCTTCGTCTTGAGAATCATCTTTCTCTTTAGTGTCAGGATATTGTTGGGTGAGAAAAATATACAGATCTGCTATACACTCCTCATTGAGCCGTTTTTCAAGGCTATCCTCATACTTAATGGAGTACGATACTGCCTCCATAACTTCTCGACCAAATTCAGGATCCCCCTGAATAGCAGACCATATAGTTGACCAACCAGCGTCTTCTGCATAGAGCATAAGTACATGAGCTGCAACAATCGCTCTAGCTCTTTCACCGCCTCTAGTAAGTTGATTTTGAGGAATTAAAGACTCTGCAAATGTTTTGGCTGCTCCTACACCATGCTTAAGGAGATCGCTGAGAATCTGCTTCATGCACTGAGGCTTTAGAGCTTCATCTTTTACCTTAATGAGCAAAGCCTCGGCTAGACAGCTATCCCAACAGTCTTTAACCTTGCGAGTAATATCGGTGCTGCCGTACTCCCTATTATCTTTGTCTATCAGAAGGATCAAGCTCTCAATAATCTCTTGAGGTGCATGCTGGTATGCAGTTTTAACAAGCTTGCAACACAGCTCTTCATCCTCATTCCTAGTCCTGGGATAGGCAAGGATAGTCGAAGCCCACTTCTTCCATGTGTCAGCTTGGATACTGGGAAGAAAGTCAGGAACTTCTTGAAGCAGTATTCTTAATGCCTTGTATCCCGCAAGCGCCGGAAAATAGACAGTGTTAGTTCCTAACCATGTGTCAGTGTCTGGGTCTCCTTGCCGTATATAGCGCTTGGCAGCCTCAACAATTTTTTTTCTAGTCTCTGGTTCTGCGCTCTTCCAGCCAGGAGATACTGTTAAATCTGGCTCGTATTCGTCTCCATAGTATGTACTATCCGGTTCAAGCGTCATTTCTTTGATTAAAAGCCACCATGCTAAGTAGTTACCGGATTCAAACTCATCTAAGCGTTCAGCAATCCTTTGTGCAGGAGTTGGATCTAAGCGAGGACGACTTTGATTCCGATTTTGCCATTCTTGTTCTCTCAGGTAATACTCCTGGGATTTTCTAGCTTCTGGTGACCCTAGCTCAATCGGTTTTATGAGTGACACAAAGTTTTCATATAGGACTAGATTACTTTCGCTGGCACCAAGAATAGGGTCTATGTGCTCTAGCTCCCAACGAACAAAGCTCCGCCAAATCAACTGCGCCCAGACACGCTGAGTATGTTCGGACTCAGAGGCTTGGAGGCGTCCGATCATCCACAGAACATCTTTTTGAAGAACTACCTGAGTGCTAGAACCAAGAAGCCAAAGAGGATCTCTTTCTGAATTTGGAAGTATGGCAACCACTTCCTCTATAAGGCGATGGCGTCTCTCATCATTGTTGGCTAACAGACTCTCAAATGATGTACTGTCATGGTCCCTTGTAAGCTGCTCGTAATTACTCCATCGTGTCAGAGCTATCCTTACAAAAGTCTTCAGCACACCTGGAAACTCAAAATACTTCCATGCCTGAAACATGATGGTATCGACAAGCGCATCAAACGGATAGCTTAATTCGCGCCTATGCTGCTGTTCTTCAACCCACTTTAATGCCACCAGCAGATCTTCTGACTGGAGATGCCGTGCAAGCTCTTCCGTAAGGAATCCTTGATACGCTCCACCAAAGGATTTTGCTTTGGGACGAGTTATGACACTAAATAGATCATCTGCGGTAATGTGATTTGGCCAAACTGCTCTTAAGCCATAGCCCTTGAGTTCATCATCTGGATCATCACTCATGTCACTCATAGCTAATGGCTTCAGTCTTGCTTTCACAGCATCATCGCCAATGTGACATAGGGCACTTGCAGCATTTATCCGAACATACAGTGGAGCTGTGGAATCAAGAGCTACCTGCGTAAGATCGTTCTGAAGCGAATGCAGCTCACAGGCTTCTGTAATGTCAATTGCCACATACCGAGCATCGAGGCTTTTACTAGCATCGTGAATATACAGTTGAAGTTGCTCAGCTAATCCTGGGTGAGATAGCTTCTGATAATTTCTGTAGTTACCTAGGATATTGTGAAGAAATAACTTCTCTTCGTCATATAGCTTCAGTAAGCTTTCGACCAAAGTTGCCCGATCTGTCGTGTCAGCAGTTGCTATATCGCTTCGAAGCAGGACATCTGGGTCTGTATCCATGATTTTCCGAAATACATCGGGCACTAGACTAGCTAACCATGCTGCTGTTTCATGCAGTTGAGGAACCAGTTTCCTATCAGGATCATTTGGATGCTGTATCAAGCTCATTCTCTGAGCTAAAGTCATCTGATGCTGCTCTAGATACCAAGCTGATAGAAATTCAGCGTAGGTTTGGTGAGCAAATCCCATACGGTTAAGCCCATGAGAGGAAAACAGTCCGGTAATGGATAGTACCTCGCGGACAGCATTTTCATTGATCGGAAATTCATGTCCATTCAAGCTTTCAATACCATATAGCTCTCGGATAGCTACATCTTGACCTGGAACATCACTGTCTAAGCCTGTCCAGATAGCAGTTCGATTGGAAAAGACGGTGATAGCTGCAATACGAGCTGCCACAATCATGCGCTGATCGACAGTCAAATTACCTGTAAAAAAATCACGGCGATCTTGATTGGCTTCCTCACAGAGTTGTCTGCAGCCTTGATAATACAGGTCTTTCTGAGTAGTGGGGAATTGTCCGTCCCGGCTATAAATATTCAGAAGAAGCTTCAGCGTAACCGGCTTTATGACTAGCGGTGCAGCGTCTCTTTCGTAAACTTCATCCAGAAAAGCACCTGGGTCTAAGTTATTCACCCTTGCTGCTTCAAAGACATCCACTCGCCGGAGCGGAGCTAGCTCATAGGCCCCCAAAACCTCTTTACCCCATAAATCTCTCAACCTTTCTTCTAAACTGCTTGGCCAGTCGGCTGTTCTACAAGCAATACGGAAATAAAGACGGTCACATGGATATTTGCCTAATTCTCTACCCAAGATCTTTGCCAAGTTGTTGATTGTTAGTCGCCCTTCATCTAGACTGTCGAGAAACAGATGGAGTCGATGCGTTCCTCTTAGCCAATCTTGAAAAGTACTATTCTTGAACACTTCATCACGTAGCGTAATATCAGTTTGGTACTCTCCTAAATCAAACCAGAGGGCCTTTGCTGTTTTATCAGTCTGCTCAAATGCTTGTTCTACCGCAGTAGATTTACCAATCCCTGGTTCGCCCAGCAGTACTAAGCATGGAACCTCAGCTATAGACTCGAAGGTCACTACATCAGGATTACTGAAGTGTCCATATTCTGACTCTGGATCATCTAAATAGCCAGCATAATCAAGTCTGCAAATGCTTCCTCTTGGATACCAGAATCTCTTCCAGTTGTAAGTTTGATTTAGCATTACCAACAAGCTGAGGGTTAGAGATAATATTTTTATTCTGACTCAGTAATAGTTTCCAAGCTGTGATTGCACTGGCAAGAGAGGCGATCGCCCTCAAACCCCCATCTTTCAATCTCCAAACCCAAAACTTCAAACCTAGAACTGCAATCTCTAAAATCTGAGGTGAACTAGAGTGAGGAAGAGGCGATTCTCCTATGGAGACGCTGCACGAACACGTCTTAAATTGAGAAGAAGGGAGGAGCGATACAGGCTATGGCATACATGACGCGATCGCTCAAGGCAGGGGATTAATTAACAGATCAGCGATCGCCCCCCACTCCTCATCCTCCAGGTCCTGAACAAAAAGCCTCGACCTCTGCACTCAAAACTCCAATCTTAGAACTCAATCCTTTCTGCCTAAAACACCAAACTTTGACCTCCGAACTCCAAATCCCTAGCTCTAGACTCGAAATCTCAAGCTTAAACCTGCAAACCTGAAGCTCTGAACTCCAAACTTGAGGCTCCAATCTCGAAACTCCAACCTTTGAGCTGCAACATTTGAGATCTGAGGCAAGATTAAGGTGAGCAAGAGGCAATACAGGCTATGGCATACATGGTGCGATCGCCCAAGTTAGGGGATTAGTAGATCAGCGATCGCCCTCCATTCCTCATCCTTCAGGCCCTGAACACAAAGCTTCAACCTCTGCACTGAAAATTCCGAGCTTGGAACTGCATCTTTTCTGCCTAGAACTCCAAGCTTTGACCTTCAAACCCCAAATCCCAAACTTCAGATTGAAAATTTCATGTTCAAAACCTCAAGCTTTGACTTTTAACCTCCAAACTTGAAGCTCTGAACCCCAAACTGCGACTTCAGAACTGCAACTTCCAAGATCTGAGGGAAAATAGCGGAAGGAAAAGTGCTTGTTAACCGTTAGCAACTCGGTGAACGAACTGGAAAATCATCAGCATGAACGGAACACAAACCAGAGAACCCATTAAACGAACTGTGCTTCTATATCCAGATGAAGATGGTTACTTCGTGGTTGAAGTACCAAGCTTACCAGGATGCATTAGTCAGGGAAAAACTCGTGAGGAGGCATTGGAAAACATCCAGGAAGCTATAGAACTCTACGTTGAAACACTGATTGAGGACGGTGAACCCGTGCCAGAGGATCACTATGAGATGGTGCAGCTAGAAGTATGAGTACCCTGCCCATAGTTTCTGGTCAAAAGTGTGTGCAGGCACTGGCAAAAGTTGGATTTGTAGTTCGTACTCAAAAAGGCAGCCACATTATTTTGGTTCGCCAAAACCCTAAATTACGATTATCTGTTCCCAATCATAGAGAGTTGGCTAAAGGTACTCTACGGGCAATCATTCGGCAAGCTGGCTTGAGTGTCGATGAGTTCGTTGCTCTGCTATAAACTGTTAGCAGCCATCATGCTTCACAATGCCTGACATTAGCATCCCCTCTACCCTCACCTACAGACTCCAAACTCGAAACTCTGACCTCTGAGCTGCAACATTCGAGATCCGAGGTGAATTAGAGTGAGGAAGAGGCGATACAGGCTATGGCATACATGACGCGATCGCACCTACTTCAAGCAGTGAGAAGGAGCAATCAAGGTGAGATGAGGATCTACTATGACAACCCAAGCTCCTTTTTCAGGTCTGCCAGCGGGACAGAGGGCTGATCCACCTCTTCCTGCTTGGCAGTTCGTAGATCAAGCAAGTCCTCTAAATCAGCCAGCCGTTCTTGTAAAGCGCTAAATTCTTCGTAAGACAGTACGACAAATTCATTCCTGCCATTCTTGGTTAAAAACTGAGGGTGTAATGCTGTCATAATGGTTAACCTTGTTCAAGTGTAGGCATCTCTTCGATGCTTGACCCGGTAGACTACTATCTGGTTTCCATCGACTTCAAACAATACTCGGTAATCTCCCACTCGTAGCCGGTACTCAGGTGTGAAGTCAGTTAATCGTTTTACATCACCTGACAAACCATCCTGCATTACCTCGATCTTAGCCACAACCCGTTGTCTGATATCTGAAGTTAGCGCCTGCAAGTCTTTAGTAGCACGTGGCTTAAATTTAATCTCATACCTCAACTCTCTTCACCACCTCCCTGAAAATCTTTATCCTCATTGTCTAGATTCATTCAGACAACTGATCTGATTCTGATAGTTCAATGCTCCCACTTCAACATTCAGGACTTGAGATGCACTCAGGTCAGGCGAAGGAGAAGTGAGCGCATCCTAAATTATATTTGGAGCGCCAAGCTTTGACCTCCAAACTATAGCCTTTAAGAGCTGAGGGAAAATAGCGGTGAAGGAAGCGCTTTGGCATAGCATCTCCCGTAGGAGAATCGCGCCTTAAGCTGGGACAGGAAGGGGTGTTTCAGCTAACGCCGACGTGAAAGGTGTAACCTCTCCTCTAGAGAATCGCTTGGATGAATCAGCAACTTGAAGCCTTGGGAATTAACCTGTCCGATTAGAACAATGACAAAGGAAATCAGGTTGAGTGACCATGCTCAGTTAAAGATTGATCTATTGAGTCAGCGAGGAATTACTGTTTTCAAAGAGTTTATTATCGAAGTCATTCAATCACCTGACAAGCAAGAAACAGAAGAAGGAGAGAAAACTACCGTCCAAAAACGGCTTGATGAGAAGTTAGTGCTACGGGTTGTCTATCGAGAATACGAAGCATTTATTTTGGTAATCACACTCTATCCAGGTAGGAGAAGCCGATATGAAACGGATTAGATACAGCAAGGATGTTGATGCACTCTTGATTGAATTATCTGATGAACCAATTGCCTACGCTGAAGATCAAGGACAGGCGATTCTCCATTACTCGGACAAAGAGAAACTTGTTTTGGTTGAAATTTTGGACCTCAAAAAGCTCATCTTAGAAAATGCTGCCGAGACAACATCGATCTTCTGATTGTCCGTCGAAGCAACTGTTGAAACTGAGAAAGCAAGAGTAGAGAGGGCGATCGCTTGGATGAACCAGCAACTTAAAGCCTTGGGAGCTGATTTGGAATGAAGCTTAGAAATATTGGGTAGTCCTAAAGGTGTAAGGATGCATTGTAGTGATGGACAAAGTGCCAGATAGCTCCAATATGATTTTCCAGTTTCTTGGAAAATGACAGCGTTTTTCTGACTAGGCGTGAGACTCTTTGCCGTAAAGTGCAGTTGAATCG
>JBGTDT010000098.1:0-6326 GCA_041748155.1 Thermosynechococcaceae cyanobacterium
CACATTCGTTTTACCTTCTCCTCGTTTCACTGCATTGATTGCTTTTTGGCGCAGGTCATAGCTGTAGGGAGCAGGCATCGGGGTTTCTTTGCGTTCGTCACCTATGATACAAGTCCTAACACATGTTAGTAGGGCTATAGAACCAGGTGTTTGAGTCTGTTGATGCAGTGATGCACAGGCTCTGCCAAGGTCTTCGGGAGTTGATGATGGTTCCCGAACGGTTGAGGTCAATGACCCATTTTCCCCATCCGCGTATTACTTGTTAAGTAGGTACACCTAAACAAACTCAAGATACTAATCAACAGAAGTCGTTGTGTAGAGTGGCTTTCATAGTTTGTACATTTTGGGTTTAACTAAGTTGATCTACTTAGTACGCAAATTGGTATAACTAGCTGGATCTAATTAAACTGAAGATGATTTTTGGGGTGAAGGGGCGAAGCCCCCAAACCCCCTTCTGACAATTATTTATGTCTACCTACTTAGACGAATCAGGTTGAGGAACTCTTCGCGGGTTTTCTGGTCCTCTCGAAACACCCCAAGCATGGAACTGGTGACCGTCCAGGAGCCTGGTTTCTGCACCCCTCGCATCACCATACACATGTGGCTCGCTTCAATTACAACCGCTGCACCTCTCGGCTCCAAGATGGACTGAACCGCCTCAGTAACTTGCCGGGTCAGGCGCTCCAGAACTTGCAGTCGCCGGGCGTACATCTCGACCACTCGTGCTAACTTGCTCAAGCCCAGGACTTTACGATTGGGGATGTAAGCAACGTGGGCTTTACCGACAAAGGGCAGCAGGTGGTGCTCACAGAGACTGAACACGTCAATGTCCCGCACCAAAACCATCTCGTCGTGGCCTTCATCAAAGATGGCTCCATTGACCAATGCCTCCAGGGACTGCTGATAGCCACTGGTTAAAAACTGCATGGCCTCGGCAACACGCTGGGGAGTTTTGAGCAGCCCTTCTCGCTGAGGATTTTCTCCAACTCCCACTAAAATAGTCTGCACAGCCTCCATCATCTCTGATTGCGGGGCTGGGGCAGGAGGTTGAGGTTTTGCCTGCCGACCATTGAGGCTGTTCCGGTCAGGCCGAGGCTTGAGCACTTGTGGACTGTTGTTGAAAGGGTCAGAACTACTGATGTGAGAAGCAATGGTCATAGTAAACCTAATGGGTTCTACAGAATGAACAAGAACAGGCAGAGCAGAGACTTAATGCGTGCCATCGAGTAAAGGAAAGATAAAATGATCAACTTCAATCAAGCGTCTCAATCTTCTTCCCTTACCCTGGTAGCGGATGCAAACTAAACCTTGGAAACAGCAATAGGTCTGACTTCCATTGCTTTGCCAAATAAAGCCCGAGGGATCAGGAGAACTTTGAAGAGCAGCCAAATTGACCTTAATTCTCCGGGTGCTTCTCGACGCTGCCACTGACCAGGACGACAATAGAGCATTTCTACCAAACGATACTGCTGAGGGAGGTCAACTTGCTCGAACATAATCTGTACGGTTGGAAATTCATCACGGAAACCAGTGCCAGTAATCTTGCCTTGCAGCTCTAGCTTTTCCTCAGCAATTTGCAGGGTCACAGGCAGAGTTTCTCCTGCAACCATTGGGGGCAGTCCAGCCTGAGTCAAAGCCACTTGAGCGCCAACTTCAGAAATCATCGTCGTGATTCCCCACAAAGCCTTGCCAGCAGTCTTTAGCTGCACAACTCGTCGCAGGTCAAACCATTCATAGGGGTCTGGCTTAGGGACATCTAGCAGTATCAAGAGTGCAATACTAATCATGATCAGGTTGTAAGCACTCCAAATCCAACCCAAGCCTAAACCCTCCAAGTGCTGGACAGCATCGAAGCTGGCCCGTGATTGCGACGCTCTGGTCAGGCACATTCCTAAATTGCGCCACAAGCTTAATGCTGTGGCGATGAATACGAGGATTAGCGGCCAGGCAATCAGCCAGTTGAAGGAAAAGCTAGAGCTGTAGGTCCCTTTTGGAGTCACCTTAAAGCTGCGGGTAAAAGGATTCAGCATGACTTGAATCGCAGTCAGCGCTAGGGGAAAAGCCAGAGCTAGCGAATAAACATCTGACAATAGAGCGGAGCGACTCCGGTAGGTTAGCCAGGAGAAGACAGTCAACTGCACTAAGTAGTAAGGGAGGAAGAAGTATAGTACTTCAGTTTCCGTTGTCTGTAGCGGAATCACACCTAAGAAGGCGTAAGCCAGGGGAATAATCAGAAATCCCACCCGCGATAGACTGGTAAACCAGTGAAATAACCCTTCTAGATGGGCTAGCCGTTGTAAAGGGCTTAGCCCCGGGATGGTGAGTGGATTGGCATCAATGAAGAATGCTTGTAAAGTGCCACGAGCCCATCGCAACCGTTGGGCCGCCTGAGCTGCCATATTATCAGCAGCTAAACCCGCACTTAGCTTTTCATCCAAATAGATCAACTGGTATCCCTGGGCGGATAGGCGAATTCCAGTGAAGTAATCCTCACTGAGGGAATCTGTGACAAAGCCGCCAACTTCTTTCAGGGCACTGCGCCTAACCACAAAAGATGTTCCAGCACAAACTGCACTGCCTACCCCATCGCGCAGCGGCTGAATTTGCCGGTAGAATACCTCTTCTTCCGGTGTCAAGACATCTTCTAAACCCAGGTTGCGGGCAATCGGGTCGGCGTTGTAGAAGCTTTGAGGCGTTTGCACCAGGGCAACATTTTGATTTTGGAAAAAGCCAACCGTTCGCAGCAGAAAGTTTTTGGTGGGCACAAAATCAGCATCGAACACAACAATTAAATCGCCTCTGGTTTGGGCGATCGCATGGTTTAAGTTACCGGCCTTTGCATAGCGATTGTCTGGCCGCGTCAGATACTCGCAGCCCAGTTCCGCAGCCAAGGCCCGCACTTCTGGTCGTTGGGTATCATCTAGCAGGTAAATGCTTTTGTCGGGATACTCTAGGGCTTGGCAGCCGATAATTGTGCGCCGCAGAATAAATGTTGGCTCGTTATACGTGGGGACCAAAATATCGATGGCGGGTGTGAAGGTACCCTCCAACACCGCGATCGCCCTTTGATCGGCTTCCCGGCAGCGATCTTTCACCCTCAGCATCAACAGTAGCTGGATGATACTCCCGAACACCATCAACAACTCCAGCAAAAATAACCCCAAGCTAAAGACACCGTTTAAGGGATCTGTCAGGTTGAGAGTTGTCAGCGCTCGCCACAGCAGGTAGCGAATCGTCAATGTCAATAAAATCCCTACCACAATAGCCCGTGACCAGGCTTGGGGCTGGGGTGATACCTTCATGATCGCGATCGCCAGCAAAAACAGGACAATGGTAGGGGCAAGTAGGTACTGACCCACAACCATCGGCACTTCTAGCCATACGGGAGGACGCTCTTGGAGAAATTGAAGCTGAGCAAAAATCCCGCTGATCGTTCCTTCCCCCGCGAACCAGGCGAGGACGATTGCTGCTGATAAGCCAACCGTTGCCAACATAACTAGTGTTGCCAGGCGGGTCTGGAGAATTTGCCTCCGATTGAAGTGCCTACTAGGCTGTGGAACCGTCATCAAGGATTCTCTAAAGGGTTCATGACGGAGACTAACGCCAGAAGTCCGACTGAAGTCTTGAGGAGTAAAGCGTTTTCTAGGAGCGCAAGCTTACCGGCTCAGAGCCTAAACTCTTTGACGTCGGAGAAGTTGAGCCACACGTCTTATTCTGAAAGTCACATTGGTAGATGTAGGATTCCTGCCAGCCCAACGGGATTTCCAGCAAGTCGCGGGTTCCAGTTGCAGCTTGGCCTAAAAAGAGTAGAAGCGCCACACAGTTCAAAGCGACATGAACCTTGCGCCAGCGATTTGAGCGATCGCGGTAGATCTCAGGTAGGATTGCCAATGAAAAAATCATCAGAAGTGCCGCCGTGATCCCAAAATAGTAATGGGACACGTACCACTCATCGGTGCGGCGGAAAACCCCCTCCTGGCTGCCCAAAATGATTAAACCGGCCCCCGTCAAGCTGGCAAAGACTCCCCGCCAAATTCCTTGACTGGCCCGATAGAGCATAACTAAGGAGGCAATGGTCGCGGCAAACAGCAGCACAATCAACAGGACTTTGAACGGGGCTTGGCTCCAGACTTGGTGGGTCAAGATATCTTTGAAAATCCCATAGGCAAGCCCCAGCAAGGCAACTCCCACGACTGCTCCTGTCAACCAGCGGCCTAGCTTAACGTGTTCCGGGCCAACAACTGGCGGGATCTTGCTCTTCCCCTGAGTCAGCCGCCGCGATCGAGTCTGCCAGGCCATATTGACAACCATGCCAATCAGCGGGAAAACAATAATAGCTGCGATCGCGGGATGCAGCAGCAGGATTACATCTCTGAATTCCATCATACAAAACCTCTGTTCTGTGACTTGTGCGGTCTTAGCTCGTAGTCATATTTCCCTCGCACCCGCTTGTGAAGTTGCGAGTGAAAGTGAACCTACTGAGCGCTAACGCCTCCAGTCTCGTTGAGCGTGGCCGTACCAAAGGTGGCGTTAAACTTGCGGCACCAGATCACAGCAGATTTATAGTCTTCTAGATTGATGTCCTCAGAAATCGGGTAGCTTTGAGCACCCTCAAATTTTTGTAAAGGAGCAAGGATGACATAATCTCCTGCTTGCAGGGGGTAAGAAGGGGGTTTGGTAGACTCAAGCACGTTTTCAGCTCGATGTAGGATCACGACAAGATCCGGTCCCATATTGAAAGTCTTAAACGCCTGATCAAGCTCTAGGACTGGCGCACCATTTTTTGGAACAATCTGGACTGCTCCCTCAGTAGGGTGTTCGCCAGCAACAAAGGAGCCCGACTTTAGGACACTTTGCTCGTCAGCTTTAGCAAGTAGTGTTTCAGGCTCAGCCTCCGAGGTTGGGGAAGAGGCAGTCTCAGAGGGGCTATTTAACACTTCTGGACTACAACCAAAAGTCGAGATAGATAGCGTAAGTGCTAAAAGGTGCCTCAATTCCACTATTGGACCTCAGAACAATTGCAACTAAACATGTGATCTACTTCAAACTTTGTAGATAATTATTGCTTGAGCAGTTAGCTAAAAAACGGAACCCACCTAAGAACCTAATCTAGTCAAGCAATATGACTAAAGAAGTTTCGTACAGCGGGTTTCACATTAATAGACTACATCTTTGTTAAGGGGACCAAAGAGTATTAAAAGCATACTTGCTGTGTCACCCTCAAATGAAGACCGCTGTAGCTACAATAGGGTTACTGAACGCTAGCACTGCTGGCAGGGCGAAGCGGAGCATAGCCGAAGGTGGCGTTAGCCATCCGGCACCAGATGCTGACAGATTTAAAGCTGGCCAGATTGACGCTATCGGGAATAGGGTAGCGCTGAGCACCCTTGAATGCGTGTAAGCTGCCCAAGTTCACGTAGGTGCCTGATTGTTGACTTTGATACGCCTGCGGTGGTCTTTCGGAAGGATCTAGGACAACGTGCAAATCCGGTCCCTGATCACTGGTACTAAAAGCCCCATCAAGTTCTAAGTAGCGATGCCCATTTTCAGTCACAATCCGCGCTTGTCCAGTAGCAGGCTTTTCCCCTGCCAGGAAGGTACCTGACATAATAGCCACGGGCTGACTTTGCGCCACAGAAATCGAATTAGACTGGGTTGAGGCAGTCGCTGATGCCTCAGAAGGCGGATTCGCAGAGACTCTTGCTGTATAGCCCGAAAATGATAGACCAGAGACTAAAGAAAAAGTAGAGCCTAGTAGAATTAACCGGTTTAGTTTTATCACTCAAAACTCCTTGAGACAACTTTATTCTGACCTGAGAGGTGATACAGAACTACTTCACTGAATTTTTGCTACAGATCTAAAGATTAGAATACTCGCCTCTACAAGGAACACAATCGTTGACCTGATGCAATCGAAAAGTGAAATTGTATAAGCTTGTGCTTCAAACTTGAGAATGATTATGGCCCAAGAAATCCAATTGAAAATGAGTTTTTCCTGAGAATTTGGTTAACAATTGCTGTCTTGTACCAGTTCTTTATGATATTGCACCTCAGAGGATGTTTGGAAAGACGGAGAGTTAGCAGCAACCCAAGCAAGCCTGCCTAGCATGAGTCGAGTCATCACACGCGATTGGCCTTACCCCGAAAAAGTGGACAACTCCGTAAAGATGTATAGAGAAGGAGAAAAAGATGTATAGAGAAGGAGAATGTCCTAATGTCACCTAGAAAACGTAGACAATTTACCCTCGAGCAGAAAGTATCAGCCGTCGAGATTGCTAGGGAGTGTTTTAAAACTACAACCACAACAAGATAGAGGCTAGAGTCAG
>JBGTDT010000099.1:0-18438 GCA_041748155.1 Thermosynechococcaceae cyanobacterium
TAGCTCAAAAGACGGGATTATGGCTGATGTAATGCGATCTGCACTTGCAAACACTTTGTCTTCATATTGCCCATCCACCCACTGACACACGGTAATCAGCCGCTCTTCGGGATCGACAATCCAGTACTCAGCGATTTCTCGCGCGGCATATTCAGTCCGCTTGTAGCGATAATCACGAGTACGGTTGGTTGCACCTGGAGAGACAATTTCGATTGCCACAGCAGGCGGTGGCATATCCCGTGTGAGGGTGGCACGGGTTACCCCCACCAAGGCCGCCTTTGATTCTTCTGTGTGCACCAGCAGGTCGGGTAAGCGACATCTTGCCCGTCGACCTGTTACCTCGATTTCAGTGTTATTCGCAAGCAGCGCGATCGGAACATGCTTTGCAAGCTCAAACAGTAAACCTTTGGCAATGTCATTATTTTCCTGGCTCTCAGGGGGCATCTCAACTAGCTCCCCATCCACCAATTCGTAGCGGGTATCGCTGCCGTCCTCATAGGCAAGATATTCCTCAAACGTCAATAGCTTAGGTTGTATAGACGTGATTTGGCTCATTCTGAGTGTTAGCTTTGCTTATATATCTAGATCCGCCAGTTGTAGGCGAGGGCCGTAGGTTTCAATGAATTCCCGCCGGGGGGCAACGCGATCGCCCATTAGGATGGTAAAAATCCGGTCAGCTTCGGCGGCATCCTCAATCGTGATCTGCTTAAAGGTGCGGGTTTCAGGGTTCATTGTCGTTTCCCACAACTGCTGTGGCATCATTTCCCCTAGCCCTTTAAAGCGTTGGATGGTGTAGTTGGCGTTGGGCGGAAACTCGTGTCGAATCAGATTATTCATCTCACGATCGCTGTAGCAATAGTAGTGCGATCGCCCGCGTTCAACCTTGTACAGGGGCGGGCAGGCAATGTAGATAAAGCCCTGCTCTACCATAGCCCGTTGATAGCGGTAGAAAAAGGTCAGCAATAGGGTGCGAATGTGGGCTCCGTCCACATCGGCATCGGTCATAATTACGATCCGGTGGTAGCGCAGTTGGGAGGCATCGAACTCTTCGCCTTTAATCCCCAAGCCCAGGGCTGTGATTAAGGCTTGAATCTCCAGATTTTTGTAAACCCTGGCGTCGTCGGTTTTCTCAATATTGATGATCTTGCCCCGCAGCGGTAAAATTGCCTGGAAGCGGCGATCGCGACCCTGCTGAGCACTACCGCCAGCGGAGTCTCCTTCGACTAAGAAGATCTCAGATTCACGCGGGTCACGGGTGCTACAGTCCTTCAGTTTCCCCGGCAGGGTGGAAGACTCAAGTACCGACTTGCGCCGGACCAGTTCCCGCGCCCGTCGCGCTGCTTCGGCGGCATTAAAAGCCTGGATTGCCTTTTCTAAAATTGCGTCGATGATATTGGGCCGGAACTCTAAGTATTCAGTCAGGACTTCGCCCACCAGCGAATCGACAATCCCCCGGACTTCAGTATTGCCCAATTTGGTTTTCGTTTGGCCTTCAAACTCAGGATTTGGCACTTTGACGGAGATGACGCCCGTTAATCCCTCCCGGACATTTTCACCGGCCAGGTTGGCATCGTTGTCCTTCAGTTTATTGCGCTTGCGAGCTAGGGTATTTACGGTCCGGGTTAGCACAGCCTTCAATCCCTCCAGGTGAGTGCCACCGTCAATCGTGCGAATATTATTGGCAAAGCCCAACAGGTAGTCAGTGTAGGCATCCACGCACCACTGCAAGGCAACCTCCACTTGGACATTGTTTCGTTCACCCTGAACAAAGATAATCTCCTCATGAATCGGCTGCTTATCCCGGTTCATGTATTCCACGTATTCGCGAATGCCACCGTCGTAACGATAGGTTTCTACCTTCGGCTCAGACTGCCGTAGCAAGTCTAGGCGGTAGTCCGTAAATGTGATCTCAACCCCTGCATTCAAATAGGCCAACTCCCGTAAGCGGCCTGCTAAGGTGTTGTAATCAAACTCAATCCCAGTGGTGAAGATCTGGGTGTCGGGCTGAAAAGAAATAGAAGTTCCCGTCCGCTGAGAACCCGCCTGGGCCGCTAGCTCAGTTACAGGTGTACCCCGCTCAAACCGCTGGGTGAAAGTCTTGTTATCTCGCCAAACTGTTGCCTCAACCCACTCAGACAGGGCATTGACCACGGAAATACCAACGCCGTGCAAACCCCCGGAAACTTTGTAGCCACCGCCGCCAAACTTACCCCCTGCGTGCAGGACAGTCATTACCGTTTCCAGGGCTGATCTACCTGTGCGGGGATGAACATCCGTCGGAATTCCCCGGCCATCGTCAGTGACTGTGACGGAGCCATCGGCATTCAAGGCAATCTGAATCTGCTTGCAGTAGCCCGCCAGTGCTTCATCTACCGAGTTGTCCACGACCTCGTAGACTAAATGGTGGAGTCCTCGCGGTCCCGTTGTACCGATGTACATGCCAGGTCGCTTACGGACAGGTTCAAGGCCTTCTAGAACTTGAATCTGATCAGCACTGTAACTGGTTGTCATAGATGCAGCGTCTCAGTAATGGGCTTAAAATCAATTTTAGCTTCAAAATGTAAGATCACACCAAGATTATAGCACAAAAGGGTTTTGAGCGATTTTAGAGCGGTTTCAAGCGCAAATTTGAATGGGGATGGATCGGGGTTCTAAGTTCTCACCAGGTTTAGTCACTATCAGTGGCCCGACGGCAACAGGTAAGTCAGGGTTGGCGATCGCCTTGGCCCAGCGACTGGGTGCTCCGATTTTGAGTGCCGACTCGCGCCAGGTCTATCGAGAGTTTGACATTGGCACGGCTAAACCGGACCTCTGGCAACGGCGGCAGCAACTCCATTATCTCATTGATATCTGTGCTCCGACAGAAACCTTAACGCTGGCCGAGTACCAGCAGCAGGCCCAGGACTGGATTGCCCACTTTCACCACCGGGGCAAGCTACCCCTCCTGGTGGGGGGTACGGGTCTATACCTGCGCTCAATTGTTGCGGGTCTGCAAATTCCCAGGGTTGCTCCCCAACCGAAGTTGCGATCGCAGCTCCAGGCCCAGGGGCAGTCCCAACTCTCTGCCTGGTTGCAGCAAGTCGATCCGGTTTCGGCCCAGAAGATTCACCCCCACGATCAGGTTAGAACTTTGCGGGCTTTGGAAGTGTTTTATACCACGGGTTATCCAATGTCCCAGCAGCAGGGCGGGCGATCGCCAGGTTACCCAATGCTGCAAATTGGCCTGGACTGCCTGGAGCCGGAGGCGCTAACCCGCCGGATTCAGCAGCGCACAGAGCAGATGATTGCGGCTGGCTGGCTGGCTGAAGTTGAATCCCTGCAGCAAAAATATGGTCCAGAGCTTTCTTTGTTTAACACCCTTGGCTATCGCGAAATGACTCAGCACCTGGCTGGGGAGATTTCCCTGGCCCAAGCCCAGGCCCTGACCGTGCTGCATACGCGTCAGTTTGCCAAGCGCCAACGAACCTGGTTTCGAGCCAATCCCCAGATTGAATGGTTCAACGCCGATGACCCGGCTCTACTTGACCAAGTATGGCAGCGTGTCCAGCAATTCATTGATCCGTTGAAGGCCGTTGAAGCTTGACCAAACCTAGCCCCCCTTCTAGGGTTTACTAGAAAGATGACAAGAGAGCCGCCAAAAACTTTTTGGGACCACCTGAGCAACCTGGCTTTGGTGCGCTTCTTGTTGTTCTTCGCGGCGGGGTGGGCCGTGACTCAGGTCTTGGCCTACTTTGAAACGGTGATTGTTATCTTCGCCTTTGCCGCAATCCTGGCGTTTTTACTTAACTACCCGGTGCAATGGCTGGAGCGTTATTTACCCCGAGGCTTTGCCGTTGGCCTGGTATTCCTGCTCAGCATTCTGCTCATCAGTGGAATCGTGATCGTCGTCGGCCTCACCGTCTTATCTCAAGGACAGCAATTACTGGTCAGCGTTACGAATTTTTTAAGTTCCTTAGTCCCTCTGGTTCAGCAATTAGAGGCGTTTTTACGCACCCGTAACATTCAAGTCGATTTAGCGGCGATTGAAGCACAGATCCGGACGCAAATTCTGACTGGAATCGGCCTTAGCTTGGCAGTTTTGCAAACATTGTTGACAAACTTAGTGACGCTGATCTTGATTGAAGTCGTGGCTTTTTTTATGGTTTTAGATGGAAAACGTCTCTGGAGGTTGACTCTCAAGTTAATTCCAAAGAACTTGCGGGAGCACTTTGCCACCACCATTCGCAGTAATTTCCTCGGCTTCTTTCGGGGGCAGTTGATTTTAGTTCTGTTTCTAACCACCAGCACTTTCATTATTTTCTCAATCTTAAATGTCCCGTTCGCCTTGCTTTTAGCCGTTATTGCTGGAATTTTTGACCTGATTCCGGGAATTGGAGCCACTCTAGGCATTGGTATCGTTTCTTTAATTGTCTTGTCTCAAGATGTTTGGTTAGCCCTAAAGGTGTTGATCGCCTGCATTGTCTTGCAACAGATTCAAGATAACTTGATCTCCCCCCGCGTCATGCAAAACTCGCTTAACGTTAACCCGGTTGTCCTATTTTTTGCGCTCTTAGTTGGGGCTAGAGTCGCAGGTTTGCTGGGGATTTTTCTGGCGGTGCCGATCGCCGGGGTGCTGGTCAGCCTGTTTGAAATTGATGAGATGAAAGGGGAGTCTTGATACGGAGGGTTAAAGGCGAGGGGAGCGCTTTGATTTAGAGTTCCGCCTAGCAGAAAGGGCTGGCAGATACTGCTCCAGAAACGGTAAACCCGCGATCGCAGGTACGAGGTAGCGACAGGTACAGAGCAACCCCAGGGCAGCAGCCGTTGGAGGGTTAAGGTACGGTTGGTACAACACAATCAGCGCCGCATCACGGGTCCCTACCCCCGCAAAGGTCAAAGGGACTAAACCAGCCAGAATTGCCAGGGGAGCTAGGGCTAAATTGGCAGTAAAAGGTGTCCATGCTTTCAGGGCCAGGATGAATAACCAGATCTGTAACAGGTGCAAAAACCAGATACAAACTGAAAGACTGGTTACTTGCAACAATTGAGCCGGATGCCAGAAATAACGATGCATTTCCCCCCAGGACACCTGTAACTTTTCCAACTTAGCTTTGAACTTTGACGGAATTATTCTTTGCCCGACGACAAAAAATGCCTGGGCGAACCTGCGGGAGCAGAGTAGCAGTAATCCGATCAGAATTCCGCCCGCAACACAGACGGTCGTTGCCCAGAAAAGCCAGCCCTTAGAGGGATAAAGCACCAAGCCAAACCCACACCACAGCAGCAGCGAGAGCATATCACAGACTTTCTCAAACACAACCAAAGATAAGGACAGGGAGCCATCCAAATACCCCCGCTCTTTGATGAAGTAGGCCTTGGCGATGTCCCCCATCTTGGAGGGCAAAACCATATTTAAGGTGCAAGCTAAAAGAATCAGACGATTGGCCTCACCAAATTTCAGCAGTTTTCGGCGCGGTGTCAGTTGTTGCAGTCGCCAAGCCGTGAGGAGAGTCAGGGGTACGACCATACTCAGACTGATCGTGATCCAACCCCAATCACAACTTTGCAATACCGCTAGCAGGCCCGAAAAATTGATCTGCCAGTAGATCACCAGCAGCACAAACAGACTGACGATAAGAGAGAGAATTCGGCTCAAGGTTTTGCCTTCCAGGTCCTCTGAATTACTAGCGCTTTATCTAGGGTCTGCTCATGGTTCCCTAGCAGGGGTGGCAGCCACTCTTCAGGGCTAAAACTATCAGCACTGGCAACATGGCGTAGGTTTTGCCTGGGGCTGGGGATTGCCTTGGCCCTGGCAAAGGGGCTAATCCGGTCCTGAATGTAAACACCACTGTCGTTGATCTCGACCCTACGCTCAAATTCTGGACCGTTTGCCCTACCGGGCCGAAAGATCATCCCTCGCTTGAGCAGCGGAATCAGCTTCTCTCGCAAAATCCAGGCCAATAACCTTAAAATCACATGTTTGTAAGGGCTGGAATGATGGAATTGAGCTTTTTGACAAGCGCCACAAATGCGGAGAACATCATTTTTTTGAACCCGCCAGTGGTCTGACCACCAGTTGGTGGTCCAGACCTTAGCGTCTTGGTAAATGCGCCAGCCATAGTCTGCGATCGCGCTTAAGTCTCGCTGCTGGTGAACTCGGACCAACCCGCCTTTGCGAGCCGCGACGTAGGCTGTCCACTGTTGATTCGAGGGCCAGTAGATCCAGAATCCACAACCCGGCAGCCAGGTGGAATGTCTTGCTGGTGCCTGCCCCGGTTTCATCGCTTCTAGGTAGGGAAGGCTACGAACTATGCTGGCAAAGATGTAGTGGCAGTGGTAGCGGTCATCCGTGGCCCAAGCCGGGTGGTTGCATTGATCAATATCCTGGAACAGGGTCTCCACTAGCCAAGCCGCCAAAGGGTTGTGGCCTGCTGCCCGGACTAAACCGTAGGGGACGATGTAGTCGGTGTTGCGGCTGTTTAAGGTAGACGGCAGGCGGTCATCGGCCCCGACCAGGGCGGCTAAGAAATCAACAGCACGGGCGATCGCGCTCAGGGTCCGGTTATCCCCGGTGGCGTCGTGGTGATCAGCCAGGGCATCTAACGTCACACTTAGGTAGCCAAAATCAGGACCTCCATATTCATTGAACCATCCTTCAGGATGCTGGGCAGCCAGCAGGTGGGCTGTGTGCTGCTCAACCACCGACTCTGGTAGTGTGAGGCTGTCTAGCTTTACCGCCAAAGCCAGTCCTGCTAGTCCTGCGGCCTGTTGATTGCTTGCTTGCTGCTCAGTTCGTCTAGCCACGTGACTCACCAAACGTTGTAAGGCCAGCCAATCCACAGGTACGAGCAATTGAGGCGTAGAAAGCTGCCAGTCGTAGAGCACTCGGCAAAGCGCATAGAGTCCGAAAGCAGCGGCTGGGTAACTTCGCTCGAAGGGATAGTACTCCTCCAGGCCACCTTGACGGTCTACCAGCCGCAACAGGGCATTCACAGTGCCAACACACCAGCTTTCAATCACTGCCCTGGGAGCATCCAATCGTAGCTGTTGGCAGCGAACTGCCTCCAGGGTAAAAATACCCTGCTGAAGAATCGCTGAGGGAAAGTCGCGAATTTTGTAATGCCAGTAATTGCGATCAAAGCAGCCAAAGGTGGGAGAGTCAGGGTCTCGATCCATCTGTGTCAGTACACGGGCTACCTGAGCCTCAGCATAGTACTCAAACTTGGCCCGCAAAAAAGGTACATGACTAGCTTTCACGTGCAGCTTAGTGATCTCTTGCTTCAAGTTCTAGATTAGTTTAAAGCGGCTAGTCAGACTTAACTGTCAAGCCAGGTTGACCTTACAAATCTTTATTGCAGAATTTCTTTCCAGGTCTCAGTCACACTCTTTTCCTCTCTGGGTAGAGAGTAGGCTAGGGCTGTCTCAAGACTAGTTTTGCTGACTGTCTCCCAGGGGCCAATCTGATTAGGAAAAGATTGGGTGATTGCCTCAACACTCTGGGCAATGCCAAGGATGTCTCCAGGTTCGTAGAGAAATGGGGCTGGGAGATACTCGGTCAAAGGAGGAACACTGTAAGCAACAACTAGGCAGCCACAAGCCATCGCTTCTAGAGGCATGAGGGGAAATCCCTCTTCTTTGCTTAAGAAGATAAAGAGGAGAGACTCTTGCAGAATCTGAGTAACTTCTGTCTCTGTTTTGTTCTCAATAAAGACCCACTCGTAGTCTGCAAGGGCATTTAATTCTTGCTCAGCCCGCGATCGCAAGAGATGATGAAGTAAGGAAATGTCTAACGGCCTCTTGGCAGGATTACAGGCTATTTGCTTTTTCTTTTGGTTCAGATGCCGGAAAGCAAACTTTTCCGAATCTACACCACAACGAACTTTATAAACATCTAGATTAGGGTAAGCAAAGCTTAAGTACTTTCTGTTATGTTCTGATACTACCAATGCACCTCTTACCTCAGGACAAAGATAGGGGTAAGAGACAGGTTTTTGTAGAGAAAAAGTATGAAACCCATAATAAATATTTTGATTAAATATTAGTTTTTTCCCCGGAAATGACAGAATATCGTTGCCCAGATCTTCTGGCAAAACTATGAAATCTTTCTTCTGATCAAAAAGAGCTTTGAAGGTGTCTAAGTCAATGACATTTACTTGGTGGTTAAACCATGTAAGTTTAAATCCCTTAGTCATGTGGAGTATAAAAGCTTGATAGTTGTGTCTTGTAAGAATTTCCACATGTCTATATATTTCTTTGTTTCCACCGGATGATTGATTATCACTGAAGCAGAAATAAAATATTTTAAGTTGCGTCATTGCAGCGTGCTAAGGTTCATGACTGATTATGGATAGTAAACTAATTTAAGTGACTTTAGACTGCCAAGCTAACGGTACAAAGCTTAACAGTCTGGAATACTACCAATAATCAGCAATACTACTGATCGACAAGTTAGGATTCAAAACCTCGAGAAACTCAGTCTTCCTCAGAGAAGTCAGTGCTGGTGCTCCCTGATAAAGTCTCTAGCTCTGTCTGAGCTGCTTCGAGCTGAGACTGTGAGTGCTCTAACTCCGATTGCAGGCTTTTGACTTGCTTTTCCAAGCTCCGAATGCTGACCCAATCCTGAAAAATCCAAGCCCTATAGGGGGAGGACTTCAGTTTTCCCAACCAGGGGAGACTTGAAAGCTGGCTGTCAGACCCTGCTTGCCTTTGGTTAAGCTCTTGATAGATGTCCAGAGCCTGGGGAAAGTAATGACTGACTAAGGTGGATCTGTGAATATTCGATACCTGTGTGTTGAAAAGTGACTGATCGTAAATGTCAGAGGGCGGGGTAACTAAGGCTACTTTGAACTTTTCATTAATTTCACTAATGAACTCTTGTATTCTATTAACGATGTTAGAAACACTTATTAAAAGACAGCGATCAGGAAACTTATTGTAAAATTCTAAAATTTTTAAGTTGTAGTGCATCCACACTTTTACTGCTAGTTCAGGATGCTCAAGAAATAGATCATCGCCGCGACGATAGAGAGAATCAACCACTTCCCAAGGCGCACGGTAGACTAGTAGAAAGTTAGCGTCTGGAAGTAGATCAAGCCAAAAGCCTAAGAAAAGAGTTGTGCGGGGATCTTTCCATCCCCATATAGAATTGATTGAGTTTTTTGAAATTATTTCCTTTGCTTTTTCTACGTACTGGTCCTCAACATCAAACTTTTCTTGCAAGGTCCACCCAGTTTGATTGATTCCCTGAGAATGCAAAACCATTTCATGGAACTCGACGAAGTCAATACTTTCAAAAAATCCCCTAACATTACCAGCATCTGGGCCTATTAGTCTTTCACCAATATCTAATCCAGCCCTCTGAAGCAAAGATGCTGTAAAAGACGTACCAGAACGGTGCATTCCCGTAACCACAAATGTAGTCTGCATAATGTCGCTAGGCTAGGTATTCTAGTTTTTTTCAATACTTGAAGAAATTGAATTACAAAAGTAAAAGTTTTGAGTAACCTTTTTAACCGATTGACAAATGTCTTACTCTCCTGTTACTACAACCAAGTGTGAGTCTATAGAATCTTATTGGAATTAGACATCTCTGTAAACTCAGGACTTCAGTTGACAGACTTCTTTTGTCTAAGCACTACCAATCTCCTCTGTCGTAGAATCTGTCCAGGAAGTAATAGCTAAATCTTTTCAAAGTTGATCCTGGCTTTTTAAGCAAACATAATCCTAGTACTTTTCCACTGAGTCTAGATTATTGTCAATTGACTCTTCTCTTCCTTTAGGCAGGCAATGCTTGAGTTAAACTTGGGTGTGGAATTGAGAAAAGCTGTGGAATGTGGGGTTCAGTCCGAAGCGGAAACTCTTTGGAATCGAGGCGCACCCACTGTAAAATTTCTTCGACTCTTTGAACAACTTTTGGATACTTTTCGGCTAAATTGTACTGCTCGCTGATATCACTCTCCAAGTTATATAGTTCAGTCGGCTGATCAAGGCCGTGGCGAACAGCCTTCCACTGATCCATCCGAACAGCCTGCTCAAACCCTCGCTCATGAAATTCCCAATAGAGAAATTCATGCTGCTTTTGCCTGCGACCCAGTAGAGCTGGAAGTAAAGATATCCCATCAGTCCATGTGGGGGGCTGAATTCCTGCAACTTCAGCCGCAGTCGGCAGAAAATCCCAAAGGGCGAAAGGCTGGTTATTAGTCTGCCCTGGCCTAATTTTTCCAGGCCAATGGACGATCATAGGCACCCGAACGCCACCATCATACAGATCGCGCTTAATGCCATGCAGTGGGCCGCTGCTATTAAAGAATTTTGCGCTAGCCCCGCCTTCCTCATGAGGACCATTATCGCTGCTGAAGAAGACGATAGTATCCTGATCCAAACCCAGTTCAGTCAGCAGGGACAAGATTTTCCCCACATCTCCATCTAAGCGACTGATCATCGCGGCGTAGTTTTTTTGCTGCTGGGGCCACGGCTCATGGGAGTACGGGGCATCACTGGGTACTTCCATTCCCTGGTCGCCCAACTCGTTGTTGGCGTGGGGAACAGTGTAAGGAATATAGAGGAAGAAGGGCTGGTCTTGCTGGCGCTTGATGAAATCTAGTGCCTCGTTGGTAAACAGGTCATGGGAATAGGTACCTAGCGGAATCTGAACCCTCTCTTGGTTTCTCCAGAGGTAGTCGGGATAGTAATTATGAGCGTGCACCTGGTTCAAATAACCAAACCACTCATCAAATCCCTTCAGGTTCGGCACTCCGCTCGTACCGGGCTCACCAAGTCCCCATTTGCCAAACATACCTGTTGTGTATCCAGCTTCTTTTAAGATTTCAGCAACGGTGACATCTTCAGGAAGCAGGGGAACAATACCATTTCCTCGCACTCGGCTGTGGCCCGTGTGATAGCCAGTCATGAGAGTGCAGCGGGAGGGAGCGCAGACAGTACTGCCTGAGTAAAAGTCAGCAAACCTCATTCCTTCGGTGGCCATGCGATCTAGATCGGGGGTTTTAATTGACTTCTGCCCGTAACATCCCAGATCTCCGTAACCTAAATCATCTGCCAGGATCAAGATAATGTTTGGTTTGCGTTTTTGGCCGGGGAAAAGGCTGGGTAAATCTTCGATAGTCCTCTTCTCTAAGCGATTGGCAGCACCTAGTGCAACCTCTCCAACTAAGTTGACAAAGCCTCTGGGCTTGGTCTTTTGATTATTCATGCAGGGAGCCTCGCTTCAATCCAGGGGTAGTCGTCAACAGTTTTTTGGGAGATTCCTTCTGACTGGCTGCGCCAAAGAGGGAGCCTGACATGTCGAGCTAGTCAGAGGGAAAGAGCTTGAAAATCTTAAGCAGATAAAGACCTGTCTGAGTCAATCCCTAGTTAGGCCCTAGTAATCGACTTAGTCTGTGCTGAGTTTTAATCGTACACGTGCCAAACTTAAAATGCAAATAAATTTCAACACATTTATATTTTGAGCTAAGATGAATTAGTTTTCAATTTTCAACTGTTAGCGTGACGACGCAACCCAACCCTATAGCGAAGGCTGACCTAGAGAATTTACTTTTGCAATAGTTATCTATGCTCTAGGACTGAGAAGAGGTAAGGTTGATTTAAGCACGCTGCTAACCTCTTCCCCAAACTATGACTAGACCTCTGCAAAGGTGCTGACTCACCTAACTGAACCTAACGATGAAACCCTTTACAAAAAGAGCATTTGGTCTAACTTAAGAGAGCTTTCTAGATTTGTGCTGCTTGTGCTTGTCTTGATCACCACTGGTCGAGCAAAATTCAACCTGTGTCTACTGCTAGCAGAAACATGAAGAGTAAAGGTCTAATACTGTGGCTTACAGGACTTAGTGGTTCAGGTAAAACCACTATTGCTCAGGGGATTGAGCGCAAGCTCAAGGAGCGCGGCTACCTAGTTGAAGTTCTAGATGGTGATGTAGTCAGGACTAGTCTTTCTAAGGGGTTAGGGTTTAGCCGAGAAGATCGTGAAGTTAATATCCGCCGCCTTGGTTTTGTCGCTAATCTGCTCAGCCGAAATGAGGTAGTGGCGATCGTCGCCGCCATTAGTCCCTACCGAGCGGCTAGGGATGAACTTCGGAGGATAACGAAGAACTTTGTAGAGGTTTATGTCAACGCTCCCTTGGAGGTATGTGAGGATCGGGATGTGAAGGGACTCTATGCGATGGCGCGAGCCGGGGAGGTAAGAGCCTTTACCGGAATTGACGATCCCTACGAAGAACCCCTTGATCCTGAGATTGTTTGCCACACCTCAGAGGAGAGTGCTAAGAATAGTATTGCTAAAGTGCTAGCTGAATTAGATCGACTTAATTACATTGGCAGAAGTCAATCTGAGCACGAGGTAATGCAAGAGGTTAGGTCGGAGTGTATTCTAAACGGCAAGGCATACAAAGAATATCGCGTCTTTTTAAACAATCAACCCTTGGGAGTTATTTCCTGGGATGGAGAACGGGATAGCGTCGCGGGTGGTTGGTATACTACACCCAGGGATGGTGAGCTGCAACGCTTTCAAACCCAGGAGGCAGTGATCGACTCGCTCAGAGGCACCTCCTCGGATGCAGCTAAGCTCTCGGCTAAGCTTAAAGCTGAAGCTCAAGAGCTGACATTTATGGCAGCAGAGCTTGAATCTGAAAGCACCAACCTTATGGCAGAAGACGAAGAACTAAGGGAGCAGGTGGACGAAGTTAAAGCCGGAGTGGAGGAACTCAAGGTTAGGTTTAAAGAGGCAAAAACGTGAGTTTCTGTAAGTCATAGTGGGCGCAGCTATCTTTTCTGGGGTAAAAGGTTAGGTCGGTAGCCGGGAAGATTTAGTACTGGGATAAAATTGGCGACAGCCTCTCGAACCTTCAGGGAAACATGTTTTGAAAGGACTGGCAACGCCGCATGGCTGATTCATTGAAGCTACTGTGCCTTAGCAATGGTCATGGCGAGGATGAAATCGGTGTTCAGATCCTACATGAACTGCAACAATGTTCCACCTCCATAGAAGTGGCAGCTTTGCCAATTGTTGGTGCAGGACGAGCCTTTGCTCAACATCAGCTTCCAGTGATTGGACCTGCCCAAGCCTTGCCTTCTGGTGGGTTTATCTACATGGATGGACGGCAACTGGTTCGGGATTTACAGGGAGGATTGCTGCAACTAACAGGCAGGCAGTTTCAGGCTGTTCGGGCGTGGGCTAAACAAGGCGGCGTAATTTTAGCGGTGGGGGATATTGTGCCGCTGCTGTTTGCCTGGTTGAGTGGGGCAATCTACGCATTTGTGGGAACGGCAAAATCGGAATATTACCTGCGAGATGAAGCAGGTCCGTTATTGAGAGAGAACTGGTGGCAGCGTTGGGAGGGATGGTCAGGCTCAGTTTATCACCCTTGGGAGCGCTGGCTGATGAGCCGGCACCGCTGTAAGGCTGTCTTTCCGCGCGATCGCTTGACAACATCAGTCTTACAGCAGTGGCCTATTCCCGCTTTTGATTTGGGTAACCCAATGATGGATCTGGACCTAGAAGCAGCTCCTTTGGGCTTGAAACCAGGGCTGACGATTGTATTGTTACCGGGGTCTAGACCGCCGGAGGCCTATGAGAACTGGCAACAAATCATGGCTGCTCTGCCGGGACTTGTACAAACGTTTAAGTTGATTTTATTTCTGGGGGCGATCGCACCGGGATTAAGCCTGGAACCCCTGAGCCAGGCACTGCAAGCCCAGGACTGGCGGCTGCATCGAACCGATGCTTCCCTGTGCCGCGATGCCACTGCTCAAGCCTTTGCCCAGCAGGAAGCAATGCTGATCCTGACCCAACACAGCTTTAACGACTGCCTGTACCGTGCCGATCTAGCGATCGCCATGGCCGGAACCGCCACTGAACAATTTGTCGGGCTGGGTAAACCCGCGATTCTAATTCCCGGTCAAGGACCACAGTTCACGGCTCGATTTGCCGAGTCCCAAGCTCGCCTGCTGGGTCCTTCAGTGATTGTTGTCCATCAACCTGAGCACGTCGGGGATACTGTGAAAACACTCTTGGGCGATCGCGATCGCCTTAATTTAATTGCCAAAAATGGACGGCACAGAATGGGAGAATCAGGTGCGGCTCGACGCATTGCTCAGTGTTTAATGGAGCAATTAGTCCAGGAAAAAATTTAGCTCAGTTTCCTCAAGATTGCTCTCCAGTGATCTTGTTATTAGCTGGCTTAATTTAGAGCCAACTTGGTTCAGATAGAGACCCTATATCAAAAGAGAGATAACTGTCTTTCTTACATCGGTACAGACTTGTAAATATTTCCCAAGCCGAACGTTGTAATGCGTTGAAGGCCAGCAAGATATGCTATCTAAAGAACTTAGTTAATAATAATTTGGATACTAATGATGACATAATTGATTCGAGCTTCTGCTTAGAGGAGTTGTCTCAATTTACCCATCTAACTCAAAACAGAATAGCAATTGAACTACAGAACCTGTTCTTCTACCGTTGTTAAAAACTTTGGGGGTCTTTAATTCATGTCTGGTTTTTCTCGTTGGTCACCAGGAAGTGCTGCACTGTTAGCGCTTGGAGTCACGGCCACTACAGTTGTACCCGTGGTGGTCTCTGCTCCAGCTTCCGCTCAATCCAACTTAAATGATGTTCGAGGCCATTGGGCAGGTCCATTTATTGAGGCGCTGGCTGCGAATAGTGTGATTGCTGGTTTCCCGGATGGAACGTTCAAACCCGATCAGCCAGTCACCCGCGCCCAGTTTGCGGCGATCGTCCGGCAAGCTTTCAACGAAAGTGCGGTTCGGCAAGCGCGTGGATTCGGTGACGTTCCGACTAGCTACTGGGCTACCCCTGCGATTCAGGAAGCTTACCAGACAGGTTTCATGGCTGGCTACCCGAATAACGAATTCTTGCCCAATCAGGAAATTCCCAAGGTTCAGGTGCTAGTCTCCCTGGCCAGTGGCTTGCGCTACACTCCAACCCGCTCTACATCTACTGACTTAAGCGTTTACAGTGATGCTGAGCAGATCCCTGACTACGCTGTGAATGGTGTGGCAGCAGCCACAGAGAAAAGCATTGTCGTGAACTATCCAAATCTGAAGTTTCTGAATCCTAACGAGACTGCCACCCGTGGCGATGTCGCAGCTTATATCTATCAAGCCTTAGTTAGTCAGGGAGAGTTTCAGCCCCTTTCGACCAGAGTAGAGGCTTCTCAATATGTTGTTAGAAGTAATCAAAGCGCTGGCAGCAATCAAGGTGATACAACGACTCAAGCTAAGCTTACAGCAGACAAAAAGATTGATGTCAGGTTCCCGGAGCCAATTGAAAAGTTGTATGTGACTCAAGCAGATATTACCAAACCCTTCAGCAACGTAACGTTAGTGGCTACAAAAGATGTCAAAAATCCTCGAGGGATAATCGTAATTCCCAAAGGTAGTCAAATTCAGGGCGAATTTCAGCCTCGTACGCTTGGTTCTGCCTTTATTGGTACTCAGTTTGTGGCTCAAAAACTCAAGGTTGGAAGTCAGACGTATGACATTGCTGCAACTTCCCAGGTGATCAGTGGTAAACCCGTTGACAAACAATCCCTTAAACCAGGAAGCTTAGATAAAGTAGCCGCCACTCAGTCCGCCAAAGCAGCTCTCAGCTCAACATCGGGGACTCAGAGCGACGTTGGTAGTCTCTTAGCAGTTGTTTTAGGGGGTGCTGCTAGCACTCAAGCCAATGCTCAAACCACTGTGTACTCGATTGAGCCCGCCACATTACAGCTAAATCTCGATTCTGAGCTTGCCGTCGATGCCTCCTAATTTCACCAAGAAATGTAGCAAGCTCTACGACGGATAGCTTAGCGGCTGTAGTGGATGTTTCCAAAATTCTGACCCAGTGCAACGTAGTTCTAGCAAACTGCACTGGGCATTTTTTGGGAGGTTTGAAAGAGGGCTTGCCAACAAATACCCCTGCTCACCATTTCAAATGCTCATTTTTCTGGAGCCAAGCCTTCCATAGCCGGGCTGTCAAAATATGGGTAGTGCTAAACTTGTAAGGATACGTTGTAGTGATGGACAAAGTACCAGATTGCTCCAATGTGACTTTCTACCTTCTTCGAGAAGGAAAATGTTTTTCTAACTAAGCGAGACACGCGTTGCCTAATGGTGCCGCTGAATCGCTCAATGTAGCTGGTCTGCCCCGTCAAGTCGACTGCTTGTTAGTTTTGTTGCCCGGTGACCTAAATGTGCTAGCTAGCACATTTAGGTCACCCCACATCTCATCACACTGAATCGTCAAAACGCCCCTTTTTTGGAACGCACCTTGACCAGTTTGGGCACGGCTTCGTACTTGGCGTTGACGTAGCTTTGCAGCTACGGCTCTGAGATACCTCTAACCCTAGCAAGGCCGTTCGGCTGAGCTCACGACAAAGCCCGCTAACGGTATCTTCTCCAGCAACAGCTTATCAGTCAGGTCTTTGGTCCCTTGGTCAATCACCTTGTTCTGCGGCCCTTGCACAAACTGTCTGCCACAATCTCGGCACTTGAAGTTCTGCTTACCGTTGTGAATCCTGCCGCTTCTAGCCACATGGCTTGAACTGCAAGCAGGGCATGGTGGTAAAGGATTGGACATTAAACTACATTACGATTTGTACCTCTCCCATCCTTACATCTTTGGGACTACCAAAATGTGAAAGTCAGTTTTGGGTAGTTTTATAAAGCTTGCGGAGGACATTTCAAGTGTCTTATTTTTCTTTTTGGTTGCCGAGAATTACGGCGTTACTGACGCTTGGCGTGACTACGCCAGTTATTGTGCCCTTCATTGACTCTGCTCCAGCTCTAACTCAAGCTTCTACACTAGCTCCAGCGGCTAGATTTTCTGATGTTGAGCCTGGTTATTGGGCTCGTCCATTTATTCAGGCACTGGCAGCAAAAAACATCATTACTGGCTATCCTGATGGAAACTTTAGGCCCAATCAGCCTGTAGATCGGGCTGAGTTTGCGACGATGCTCCAAAGAGCTTTCAACCAGAAGCCAATTCAGGAGTTAGACGCAAGCACGTTTACGGATATTCCTTCTAACTATTGGGCTACCGCTGCGATTCAGGAAGCTTACCAGACAGGTTTCATGGCTGGCTACCCAAATAATCAATTCTTGCCCAATCAGAGAATTACCAAGGTTCAGGTGCTAGTCTCCCTAGCCAGTGGCTTGCGTTACGCTCCGACTCGGTCTACATCTACTGACTTAAGCGTTTACGGTGATGCCGGACAAATTCCTGACTACGCTCTGAATGGTGTAGCAGCAGCTACAGAGAAGGGTGTTATCGTCAACTATCCGAATCTGAAATTTCTCAATCCTCACGAGACTGCCACCCGTGCGAATGTTGCAGCTTATATCTATCAAGCCTTGGTTAACCAAGGAGAGTTTCAGCCCCTCTCAACCGGGTTAGAGGATTCTCAGTACGTTGTGCCCGGCCTTCCTAGTACCGACCCCGACGCTATTACTCAAAAGACTGGACTTAAAATTCTCAAAAACACTAGGGTTAAGGTTAAACACCCGGTTGCTGGTGTGACTCGGATCATTGTGGCTCCGGGTGAAACTATTCAAACTGCTTTGGAAGTAGCTGGAGAAGTTAAAAACCTAAAAGATGAGGTTGTTATTCCCATCGCCAGTCCAATTGAAGGTCAATTAGTTCCAGTCAATGTTGCCGGTTCTGCAATACCTGGAATCCAATTTGTCGCTGACAAGCTGATCCTTCGCGGTCAGGCTTACACGAACCTCAAGGTCACCTCTGATCCAATAGTCGCGACCAATGAGGTGACCACTGAGATGGTTCAAGATGCTAGGGCAACGCTGGCTGCTCAGGCCATTCTCGCTAGGATTTTAGGGGAAACCGTGAATCTAAGTAGGCTTTTGGCAGGTACTTTGACAGTTGAGCTGACAAATCCTCCTGTTAATCCTAACCAAAACAGCGTGATTGTAATTGAGCTCAGTACCGATCTGCTCTTGACCTTCCGATCTGATTTAAATCGTTAAGCCAGCCGTTCAAGGTTGATGCTACAGGTTACATAGCGAATCACTATCCGGGTATCAACAGCGGTTGTGTAGAGTTAGTGACGGGGCATCGGTCAAAAGGCATCTTCTTGGTAGGTGCGTAAGATAGAACACATCTCCCGAATTGAGTTCAGAAACTTATACAAGTCTTCTTTATAAATCTTCTCTCCCTCATGTGCTACAGCATTCGAGAGTGTCAATTAATTTGTGTAAGCGGTCTAAAGTACCTTAAACAATCAAGGAGACCGCGATGCCCAGACGACGAATTGAAAAGACTCGTGCTGATGAACTGCTCGATGAACTAGTGGCCTTACCCCGAAAAAGTGGACAACTCCGTAAAGATGTATAGAGAAGGAGAATGTCCTAATGTCACCTAGAAAACGTAGACAATTTACCCTCGAGCAGAAAGTATCAGCCGTCGAGATTGCTAGAACCTCTGGTAAG
>JBGTDT010000100.1:0-7738 GCA_041748155.1 Thermosynechococcaceae cyanobacterium
ATGCCAAGCCGCAACCGACCCAGAGACCTGCGTCAAACTTGCAGAAACACTGGGCTATCGCTTCACTACTGAAGAATTTCAGGCTGAGTTAAGCAAGTTACCTGAAGAAGAGTTAGCAGAACTTGTCAATCCAGGGATAGCACCTCGACGGCATCTTGATCCGATGTAAAAAGACTAAAATCCCTTCGGTACTAGCAGAAGAAGGGCAGAGATGGGGCGATTAGGAGTAGCGGCACCCAGAGCGAGGTGTCTTGCAGGGCGTAGACTCTAGAGCGTTATGGAATTTTGGAACAAAGCGCTTTTCGCAAGTTTCGCAAGTTTCGCAAGTGGCTGCTAGGGGAGCTTGCCCTGTGAGTTCTAAGGGAATCGTTTCAGCAGCAATATTCGGCTCCATATCCTACCTCCCTCTAATTCAATTATACAAAAGCTAAAAAATCCCTTCGGTACTAGCAGCGTCCATGCCTTGTGGTTTAGGTCTGCTAATTTGCGTCTTACCCTTTCGGAGTAAGTTGCCGTTTCGAGGATCTACCGGGCTAACTGGGGGGATTCATTAGCCCATGTGTATAAGTTAATCTGCCAATTCTGCTTCGTCGGTGGGGAAAGGTCTGAAAAGGTCTGGAGCTTGGTTCAGCCCTCAGCGATGGCCGAAGGCCGGTCGGAGACCATCGCGGTTTCAAGCATACTTTGCAAGCAACTGGTCAAAAGCTTGCGGGTTATTCAGCGCTGATGTGATTTCCGAGTCTGAGGGCACATTGCTAGTTTGTTCCGTGGGCCACTGACTGGTAGGAGTGGCATTCGCTGTAGTTGGTTGCGGCATCAGCGAGTCTAGTTCTGAATAGAGTTCATTCAGAGCCTGGGGGCTTCGCATAATTCGTTGCATCTCTTCAGTGCTGGGAACCCCATTTTTTAAGTGCTTCAATTCAATCTCAGGCGTCGGGTCCACAGTGTCTGGGACTCCCTTGGCAGAGGTGCGATAGTGCCCATAGTCGCTACTTCCCAACAGCTCAGCCACGCCATCAGCTAAGGGAAGCAGGCCCTGGCTTGTCTTGACTAGCAATTCTCCATTGCGTTCGATCAAGTCACCTTGAGCTTGCAATAATTGGAGAAACTGACGAGGCTGTTTGACTTGGCCGGCCAGTAGATCTTCGGCTTGGCCGTTAATTCGTGCTTGCCTCTCGGCTTCCAGGTCCACCCTCAACTGCTGATTTTGTTCAGCCAAAACCTCAAGCTGTTGCTGCAATCGCCGTGATTCGTAAGACATAGATTCCCCCAATAAAGTTTTAAGATCGACAGCCGTTGTCGGTAGCTATAGCGGCCTGGGCTCAAGACAAGTTTGAATGTCATTATGAGTAGCCCTGGGGACCGACAGCGGTTCGGACAGGACAAAGTAGGGGTAGTCGCCAGTGTTTGGGTTTAGCCGCTGCCTCAGAGGAATCAGTTTGGTTTCTAGAGCTTTAAGTTTGTCAACCTGCTCTGTAATGTAATTAGACGCTTCGTTTACGCGATCGCAAACATCCGCCATCTCAGACCGAACCTGGTCAATCTCCTGCTGAAGCTGCGCTTTGCGCTGCAAATCTTGAGCCTGGGCAAGTTGCGATCGCTTGCCAGTGAGCCGCTCCATCAAAACCTCAATCGCAGCGTCCATCGCTCGCAGAGAGCCGGCGTTCTGGCTAACCGTACTCACAATTCGCTGAGCCACTTCTGCGGCGGGTGCGTCCTGGGCAAAGACTGGGCGTCGGGCCAGCTCCTCACGGTTTGTCTGGAGCCGCTGAAGCTCAATTTGAAGGTCATTGACCTCGACTTCCAAGAGGCGACTGCCAGATTCTGTCTGAACTTGATTTGACATGGATTGCTCCTCATTTTTTAAGTTGGTCTAACAAACTCTTGCGAAGTTCGGCAATTTTCACCGACTCCTGGTGCTGCGTCAGTTGCCGTTGTCGGGCGTAAAGCTGCCCTTCGAGCAGAGTTTTCCGATAGCTTAACTCCGCGATCGCGGCGACATTACCTTCAAGTTCGTCGCCTTGCTCGACAAGATCAGCGAAGGCCATCAGAATTTCTTTACTGCTACCACTGGGGCGGACCTGGTGTGCTGCGCGAAGGTGTTCTTGGCGCAATTTCAGTTCCCCGATCACAGAGCATAACTCTGTGATTTGGTGCTGCAAAGTTTTGATTTCTGCCTGTAACTGCAATTCAGTTTTCATTTTGTGCTCTCCTCAAAATTTCTGGTATTAAGTAGTCTCGAACCCACTGCTTAAAATTGATAGACTTTTGCTGTTGCTTCAATTCAAGCTGTCGAAGACGTCGCTCGACTGCACGGTAGAAAGGATCACGCCACAACGTCTCAAGCTGCGCCAAGGTGAGGGGTCGAAAGGTACGGTAGAGCCCGTGAGTTCTACTGTTTTGACTGGAAACACAAAGGCCAAGGGTGGTTTTAGGTCCACTGCTTTTGAGCCAAGGTTCATTGGCAAGAGTCCACATCCTGGCAGTTACTTTTTGATGTTCACTGGCTGGGTGCTTACCACCTCGACGCTGTGCGGTTTTTGGGAACGGCATACTTACTAGTTCGTTTTTTTTGGGCGGAGGAGTAGCACCTCATGGTTGCTGCCCCACGAGCATCTTTCGGGGGGATTCCCTGTCGTGCCTGCGGTCGTCATGCAACTTGGTAGTCACAAAGGTTGTTTATAGATCTATTACCGTTCGTGACTACGGTATCATCCGATACACTTTGTGAGTCTCTCTCCAACCAAGCCTGAAACACAGCCTCTCGGCCATCCTCAGGAAGTTGTAGGGCATAAATCCTCACTTGACTCCCTCTCGGTCCCTCCTTCCGTAGGCACTCAAGTTTGAGTCCTAACTTACTAAGAAGTTTCTGCACCGCCTGGATAGGCGTGTAGTCCTCTCGGATTGTGACTCCTAAGACAGCCCTAATCTGCCACCGATTATGGATTGCTAGCTGAGCCATTCGCTTTAACTCCTCACTCACGTTACTCCATTCCTGATCAGGGCTTCGGTCGTGAGCCTCAGCCGAACGGTTGAGTAGCTGTAAAAGGCCAAGTTTGTCCAAGAAGCTGATGGCGGTTCCCAATTGACTTTGGTTGAGATCTGGCAGCCAGCTTTTACCTTCATGGAAGGTAGATTCCGCTGCCCTTTTGTCTCTACCCCTCAAGAACTCCCTACCCAACGTTAGGTAGTAGTGCATTTTTAATTGAGGGTACCAGCCGTCATCATCTAGCTCTATCAATTCATTCGTGACATCAACCTGATATCGCTGCTTTAGTTCATATTTCCTCTCCCTGTAACGTTCACCTTTTGTCTTAGATTTTCTCTTGGTTAACCTCTTAAACTCGATTTCGCTGATATCCTCCGAACTCTGAATCGCTGCACACTCCTGCTGGTAATTCTCGTCTCTGGAAGCTTTAAGGGAGTCTGCATTTCCACCAGCTTCTGCTACCTGGATGATGGTATGTCCCTCTTCTCTAAGCCCTTGCAAGACCGTTTCCCGATAAACTGACATTCCGGCATTGACTCTAGCTGCCATCTTTGCCCAGGTGTTCAGAGCAGTTGTATCAACATTGACTCCTCCTACTGCGTCAAATTCCATTCCGGCGCGAGTCAAGAGACTGATGTTTTCCTTGGCTACCCTGTGTTGACTGGCAAGTAGGGACTTCACAGAAGAACTACCATTGCCCACTCGATTCAGTCCACACTCTGCAATATAAATATGACGATCCACCCCTTCTCTAACTCTGAATAGACGTTGACGTACTGCGTCAGCAGGGGACACCCCGAGGGCAAAGTCAAACACAGCTCCAAAGTGTCCTCGAAGGTCAATTGAAACACCCGTCTCAAGCGAGGGAGAGGCGATCACAATATCGTATTTCCCCAGAATCGAGTTCAACTCTGAGACACAGCCATAGGCCGAGTGATTAGGATTAGAGACCGTCTCACTGTCAATCCTGAGAACCTTCTTGCTTGGGAATCGATTCCTCAAGTCAGTCTCAATCGCTTGAGTTCCCCACTTACTCTTAGCTTTTTGCCCATCAACTGAGATGAAGACACGAGTATCCTCCTCAATTGTCTCGATTAGCTTCTGGTAATTATCTTGTGGCTTCTCGTAAGAATGAATCTTGCAGCCTTGTTTTGGAAGATACCTGTTGAGCATGATCCAAGGCTGAACATCGACCCCAGCCAGTCCCTTGACAAAATCAATGGACACATCAGACAGGTCGGCGTCACTGAGGACAATTTGCCCGCGATCGCTGGCAATAACATTTTGAAAGAGTTGCTTTATCTGAGAGATAACTTCCACGCGGTGAGTTCGAACATCTGTGTTTGAGTTCAACAAGTGCTGAAAAACCTGTTCAGACTCATCAATCAGGACCAGTGCATCTTTCCAGTCACCCGCACTAAACCGGGCCTGAGAGTTTGGATGCATACTGTCAATGCACAAGCCAAAACCTAATGTTGCTCCTTCCTCTGCTGACTTTAATTCCGTCACATATGGAAGTCCAAGGCGATCGCAAATGGCCTGGACAAGTTGAACTCTGTGACCTATCAAGAGTACCCGTCTAGACTCGGAGAGCGCCTGGTCTACGAGATTGATAAAGGACTCAGTTTTGCCCGTCCCCTTGGGCGACTTCAGCCCAATCAGCTTGGCTGAGCTTGGGATATCAATGTCACCTAAGTAACGTCGATTTACAATCTGCTTAACGGGGTGGTTGAGTTGAGACAGGCGTTTTGCCTGCCAAACTTCAAAGTCTAGAGATTTGTTGTAGACTTCCTCAAATGCTTCAGAGCCCTGAGCAACAATGAAATCATCTGCTCCTTTCTGAGAACCGGGTAGCTGAATGACTTTGACCTCGCAGCCAGACTGTTTGAACAGTCTTCCAGTTTTCGTAATCGCGTTCTCGACGTCAATCCTAGTTTTCCACTTAGTCTCGTAATCAAAGCAGAAGTGGACCTCGCGGCCAAGGGTGGCAAAGTGCTGTAGCTCAGGGATTAAAGCCTCTGGTTCCGTATCAGTGGCCTTGCGCCTGCCATTCCAAATACCAGGCAACGCGATCGCCGCATAACCGCAGGAAAGCAAACAGCCCGCTTTCTTTGCCCCCTCAATGATGATGGTTGGGACGTTATACTTCCACGCCCACCACCAGAAACTGTGCTGCCTGTCCTCTTCAGAAATAGGCTTGCTATAGCGCTCAGCTACCTGCTCCCAAACGTGGTCAGGAACAGCCAGGAAGAAGGCTCGTGTTTGTGTCTTGGGAGGGTGTTCGTATTTAACCCTCTTCTCTTTGCCTTGAGAACCAAAGCCTTGAGGTTTTTCCCATCGAGGAAGGTTTGGCTTGAAGCAGCCCCAAAGCATAGGCTGCCAGTCATTTAATGGGTCAAGCCCAGAGCACCACCAGCCGCCATCCTCAACGTGGCCGTAGGACTTGAGCCATTTGGAAGCTAAGCGCCCGGTGTTCGTGCGCTCTAGCTTCTCTGAGCAGCACAGGTAGTCATAAGGCTCCTCTCCTGAGAGCGATCGCACGTTGGCCGCGATGATGTCAGGGTCAACACCGCTATCAAGCCACTCTTGCCAATGTTGCGGGTCGATATGAGCTGGCCGTGGGTCTTGGAACTGGTCGAGGGATGCTATCATTCCGCACCTCCCTCGTCAGTGACTGGCTCTAGATGCTCCAGCGGTATCCAGGAGTGATAGTTTCCCTCTGAGTCCCGAACCTGAGCGAATGCACCATCGTCAGCAATGATTTCAAAAGTTAGCTTCCGCATTTGTTTGCGGAATCGCTTAGTGGAGGGTTGATCAATTGTTCGCGTCGTAGCAACGTAGCGGTAGAGGGTTTGAGCTGCAATCTCGATGGGACGGCTGAGGCTGGCAATCACGCTGTACCTCCCCTGCTTGCTGATAGAGGGTGTCCATACATCAGTCCTTGGTGAGCAAAACTCAGCTCAAATTGCTCTGGGGCATTTCCGAAGTAGAACAAAACCTGTCCAACCCGGTTACTGCCATTCGATTTAGATGGATTCCAGAAAGAAAGCCGTCCTTTGAAGTCAAGGCGTCGAGTGCAGTTTGCAGCTAAAGTGTGAAACCAAGCTGTCTCGGTTGCATTATTGACGATTGTGATCGCTGCCGATACCTCTCCACCCTGGTACTCATGCACTAAGCGAGCGGTGAACTGCTCAATTAAGGGCATTGAGTAGGGAGGATTCAGCCAGACGCTTCCACTCCACGGCTGGCTTAACCCATCATCTTGAGTGGTATAAAATTTCTTGGCTCTGACGACTTGCTGTGCTGTTTGACAACTGGCAGGGTCGAGGTCAATTTCATTCAAGACTTGCCGAACAGATTCAATCAGTGAGGGTGGTGTGAACCACTCATCTGAAGTGTCAGGAGCAAGTTCAATATCTAGCGTGACGGGAAGTTTAAGCTGTAACATCACCTCTGCACCCCCCATTCCATCGAGAGGTACTCCAGCCAGCGGTCAACTTTTAAGGAATTCTCACGGCTGAAGGGCTGGTTCAGCAAATCATCCAGCCACGCTGGTAGTTCGGGAAGATTAGGCATTGCCCTGGCCTCCCTTCTGCTGAGAGGTCCAGGTCCGGTACATTTTCCGATAACTGCTGATTGGAAGCTTTAGCGATCGCGCTTGCTGAATTAGCTCAAACTCAAGCTTTATCGGGTCCTCAGCAGAGCTGAGCTGCTCAAAGGATTTCAAGACTTGCTGAAATTTGTCGTGACTGGGGTCTGGTGTGTTGCTTGATTCAGAAAGTACCATATAGGTAGCCCGCTCCAAGGGCAGAGACTAGCCTCGTCCCCCTGGCTGTTCAGTGTGCTGGTAACACGCTGTTTCGGCAGTTAAGAGGGCGAGTGTGTTTGCAAGAAGAACGATGAAGCAGCCTACGAATTAGACTCTCTGGGCTGCTTCTTGCTTTGTGGCGGTATCGATAGAACGGATCAACGTCCGTAGCACAGCAGAACGAGTTAGTTGTTGCGACCTTGCTGCTGTCTCTAAAGTAATTGCATCGCTAGAGCTAACTCGAAGTGGAACAAAGACTGTAAGCGTAGCCATTAGCAGCCTCCAGAGAGTGATACAACAACTATCGAAGCATGAAAGTTTTGGTTTTTGGAGGGTTGGACAGCAGGCCGTTATTAATTTACAAAACTTCACTTTTGCTTCTTAAACGTTCCTGGAGGGCGTCCTCTAGCTCCCTTTGGTTTGAACCCTTCAACCTTGTTTTCTCTTGGTTTTGTTCGCCCCTTTTTTGTGATGAAGGTGTTGATAGTGCTGCTGGTCGGGTCGGACCATAAAGACACCGCTTGAATGTTTTCTGAAGTTTTGGCTATAGATTTAGCCCACCGTTCGACCTGGATGAGTGTGTCCAGTGAATCGCCATCCTCCCCAGTTGAGGAAGTGTACTTCCCGCGCATCGCCTGTCCTAGAACAACAAGATCAATATGTTCTAAGAAACCTTCCCAGCCCTGACACCTTTCTTGTGATGTCTTTCTACCCGAATCAATCTTGGCAATGTCGTCTGTCCAATCCTTCAGCAGCGACGGTTTCGTCCTTACCTCAGCGGGGAGCAGCGGCTTTGACATCCCCGTTTTTTTCAAAAGTCTTATACAGTTTGCGATTTCCCCGAAAAACCACAAATGTCCAGAGCCAGAGAAAAAGGGAGGGTGTTCTAGCCCCTCTTCGTCAATCCAACTTTGGAAAAAGTGGAAGTCACCTTGGTAGTT
>JBGTDT010000101.1:0-2488 GCA_041748155.1 Thermosynechococcaceae cyanobacterium
ACGATATGCCGAGCTAGACCTAGCTTGTCGGGTGCAATTCCCAGGGCAAGGGCAACCAGCTGGGGCAAATGGAGAACGGGTAACCCCAATTTTTGTCCTATTACGTTTTCCACCTCCGGTTGACGAGAATCGAGGTTGAGATGGCAGAGGGGACAGGGCGTGACTAGGCAGTCTGCGCCCGCTGCGATCGCCGCTTGAATTCGGTTCCCGGCCATCTTAAAGGACTCTTGAGTGGCATAGCTAGACAGAGGCCAGCCGCAGCATTGAGTCCGACCGCCGTAATAAACTGGTGTGGCCGCGATCGCTCGAAACACATTCTCCATAGATTCAGGTTGAAAGGGATCATCAAAGGGCAGCGTTTTCTGAGCCCGCAGCAGGTAGCAGCCATAGAAAGCGGCACATCGCAGTCCAGTGAGTTTGCGAGTCACTTGTTGCTGGATTGCTTCCAGACCATAATCACCGACCAAGGCCCAAAGTAGGTGCTTGACTTCCGTACTACCCTGGTAGGGAGAGCACCCCTGTTGCTCTAGCAGATGATTAATCTGTTGGATGTAAGCTGGGTTGGAAGTTTGGGATTCCTTGAGGCGATCGTCCACATGACCAATCACACCTTGACAGGTACTACAGTGAGTCAGTAATGGGAGATTGAGCTGCTCAGCTAGGGCAATATTCCGCGCATTCACGGCATCTTCCAGGAGCCAGGAATCCTCCTTAAAAGTCCCAGAGCCACAACAGGAAGCCTTTTTCAGCTCTACTAATTCGATCCCCAGAGCTTGAGTCAGTTCATGAGTTGACAAGTAGAGTTCTCGGCAAGCTCCTTGAGCGACACAGCCAGGGAAGTAGGCGTATTTGAGTGAATTGGAAGGCAGGCTATTCATTACTTTATTCAACAGAAGACGAACCTTGGAGAAATTCTTTATGTAGAAGCTGACAGCACAACCCATTAAGCCCTAAATACCTTGTGCGAAGGATTGGGAAAGATTTTAATAGCACCTTACTTAAATGTAGTTGCTGCTTCTTAAGGTGACGCTTTCGGATAAGATGAGGGAATGGCCGAAATCCTGAAGCTTGACTATTCTACCTGTCTTTTCAAGTAGAGTCCTGCTTTTGGAAATCCAGGTCAACTGGTCAGAGCTTTAGGACCCTACCCCTTAAAGCTAGGTAATCGATCTCGGCCTGACGTTGCATCGTTAAAGAGTAGCACCTGTAAAGAGTAATTCCTATGAGCCAAGAAGAAATTTTTGAGAAAGTCAAAAACATTGTGTCTGAACAGTTGGGGGTTGACGCCAGCGAGGTTACACCGGAAGCAAGTTTTGCCAATGATTTAGGAGCTGATTCTCTGGATGTTGTTGAGCTAGTTATGGCTTTAGAAGAGGAATTTGATGTTGAGATTCCAGATGAGGCCGCTGAAAAGATTGAAACGGTTCAAGCTGCTGTAGACTTTATTGGTCAGAAGGTTACAGCCTGAAGGTATCGTAGTCGGGGTATTGTTCAGGGTTAGGATATTGTTGATTGTGTAGTGGTTCCACTGGCACCTTTAAGCTCTTAAAACTGGCACTATGACGAACTGGGAACGGAAGCGCGTTGTTGTAACGGGTCTCGCTGCAATTACACCGGTTGGGAACACCTTGACCGACTACTGGAAAGGGTTGCTCAGCGGTCAGAATGGGATTGGGCCGATTACCTTATTTGATGCATCGCGGCATGCTTGTCGAATTGCCGGGGAGGTGAAAGGCTTTGATCCCCATGATTACCTTGACCGCAAGGATGCTAAGCGCATGGATCGTTTTGCCCAGTTTGCAGTGGCAGTGAGCAAGCAGGCGATCACCGATGCTCAGTTCACCATTAACGACTTAAATGCAGAACAGGTAGGGGTGATTATTGGCACTGGGATTGGTGGTCTCAAAGTTCTAGAAGAGCAGCAAGAAGTCTATCTGACCCGAGGTCCTGACCGTTGTAGCCCTTTCATGATTCCGATGATGATTGCCAATATGGCAGCCGGTTTGGCCGCGATTCATACGGGTGCTAAAGGTCCTAACTCCTGCCCCGTCACAGCCTGTGCAGCTGGCTCTAATGCCGTTGGGGATGCTTTTCGCTTAATTCAGCGGGGGTATGCTCAAGCGATGATCTGTGGTGGTACCGAAGCAGCCGTTACGCCGTTATCACTAGCTGGATTTGCTTCAGCCCGGGCCCTCTCAACTCGCAATGAAGATCCAGCCCATGCCTGCCGACCCTTTGATCGGCAGCGGGATGGGTTTGTGATGGGTGAAGGGGCGGGTGTTTTGCTCCTAGAGGAGCTAGAGCACGCCCTGAGCCGGGGTGCAAAAATTTATGCAGAAATCGTCGGGTATGGTTTAACCTGTGATGCTTACCACATGACTGCCCCAGTCCCAGGGGGTGAGGGAGCAGCCAGAGCCATGGAACTCTGCCTGAAGGATGCGAATTTAACTGCTGACCAGGTTAGTTACATTAACGCCCATGGGACCAG
>JBGTDT010000102.1:0-3271 GCA_041748155.1 Thermosynechococcaceae cyanobacterium
AGGTGAAACCCCTGCTTGTGGGCTTGAGCTTCGAGATAGCGTCGAACCTCGGATGGTGAACCTCCGTCTACATAGACTAGTTTGAAGGGAATCTCAGTGTGAGCGTAGATGCTTTCAAGTGATTCACGGGCTAAGCTGAAACGCTCTCGGGGCGATACAACAATCGTGACTTGTGGGTCTATCATGGGTAACAATTCCAGTGCTAAATTTACTTGCAATCACAGGGGACACTGCTTGAGATCTTGAGATAAAGTGCAGACGTTTAGAAAGTGAAATCTAAGGGGCAAAGACTGTTTTGGTAAGCCCTAGTTTATTCTCACAATTTTCTACAGTGATAAAAGGCTCTTAGATTGATTTCAAGTTTCTCTAGGGGTGAAACACTAGCCAGATACTTATTGATCAATTCCTTGTCTTTGGTCTCGGCTCCAGTTCGCCAGTAGATACCAAGGCCGCTTGCAAACAACTTGTTTGTAAAGCTTGCTAGTTCTGGCAGTTTAGCTCTCATATGAAAAGCTGTAGTAATCTTGTCTCTAGCTTGAACATTTTCCTTGCCACACATAGCGGTGAATGCATTGCTACCGTGTATTTTCTGTAAAGTTAGTTGTTCATCCAAGAAAAACCCCTTACTTAGCACTAGGGAAACAAGCTTGACGTAGCGATCAGCCATAATCTTGATTTCTTTAGACTCAGGCATGGGCAAAATCTGCTGCAATATAGAGCGCTTAAAGCAGAGGCCGGAGGTGGCCGGGGCAATGAAGGAAAAATGCCCCTTTTTAATATCTGATCGAAAATCGTACATCCGTGATGGACTCTCACGGCGACTGAGTCTAACGAACTCACCTGTATAAGCGTTAACTAACCTGAGACGATGAAAACACCAGCCAATCTCTTGATCGGAGCCAAACGCGTTCACAATCTTGGTAACTTTATCAGGTACAAAGATGTCATCAGAATCTAATAAACAAATAATGTCTCCCTGACTTGCTGCAAACCCTGCGTTGAATGCTGAGGCTTGCCCACCGTTCTGCTTGAGAACCGGGACAACCTGGCTGTTGTAGCCAGCTATGATCTGACGCGAGCTATCGGTAGAACCGTCATCTACCACTACGACTTCAGTATGAGGATAATCCTGACCTAGTGCACTTCCTATAGCCTCCTCTAGGAACTGGTCATAGTTGTAGTTATTAATGAGTATGCTGACAAGGGGTTTATCCTTCATACCAAATACACCGAAGCTTGGATTGGTTAGCTACAGAAGCCCATGGCCTACTTTAGTCATCGATTGGTAATGTAAATCCACCTAATGCTCCCTGGGGGCACTTGAGTATGCTGGTTCCTAGCACCCTTGGGTACCTCTAGTTTGAGGCGCGTTTGAGCCGACGGGTAAATCTAGCTCAAGTTCCTGATCTAGGCTTGAATTCGTTTGACTCTGGTAGATTTTAACGAGTTGATCATTGAGTTTGTTCGTGTCGTAGTGTGCTTCCACGTATGCCCGACCAGCCTGACCCATCCTAGGCCATTCTTCTGGGTGCTGGACCAAGTAGGCTAGCTTTTCAGCTAAAACATCGACATCTCGCTCAGGTACTAAGAAGCCAGAAATACCATCTTGAACCAATTCAGGGATACCGCCGTGACGTGTACTTACGACGGGCAGGCCCATAGCCATTGCTTCTTTTAAAACATTGAGTGGGGCGTCCTGATTCCCGTCTTTGGCTGTCACGCTGGGGGCTGTAAAAATGTGCGAGTTGTTGAGAATCTCAATGATCTCTGGTTGTTGTTTCCAGCCCAGCAGCTTCACGCTGTTGCTCAGCTCCAGGTTCTGAATCAGTTGCTGCAACTCTTCCCTCAAATCTCCATCGCCGATGATGTTGTACTCGATGCGGGACTGGGCCTGCTTGTGGTTCGTGTAAGTTGGGTCCTTTGCTAGCTTTCCAATGGCGCGGATACTGTACTCAATTCCTTTCTTTTCTACTAAGCGACCCGTGGTTACGATTCGAACAACTTTATCAGGGTTGGGGCGACGCGGGCTGAACACAAACCGGCTGCAATTGATCCCCGACCCGTGCACAACAATCTTCCTCGGATCACAACCAAGTTCAACCAGCCGGCGTTTGAAGTATTCGCAGTTTGAAAGGAATAAATCTCCCGAGTCGAACAAATGGGCATAAACGTTATCCCCAGCCTGCTGAACATGCTTACTGATGTCGTAGCCACGAAAGGATGTGATCAGCTTTGCCTCTGGAGCAACAATATGGCGCAGCAACATACCAATGCGGCCTAGGGTACCAAACTGGCAATGAATGATATTGTAGGGCTTGCCCAACCAGGGAAGGGTTTTGTATAGCAGACTTAGGGAGGCAGCTTTCTTACCATGTTCGAAAATATTTAGCGATCGCAGCAGGGTCTCAGGGGCTTGATAAAAATTGCTAAACAGTAACCCAAGGCCCTTCAGGAGTCGAACAAAGCGATTAGCTGGGAGGGCACTACCGTAGTAGAAAGTATGGTCCAGGAGGGAATAATTTGTCACATCTGGATGCACCTTAGCCGTCTCGCTAGGGTGGATTGGGTAAATATCGACTTCGTGGCCGCGATCAACCAGACCCGTGATCTGATTTAAGATGAACGTCTCTGACAAACTAGGAAATTGATTGACAATGAAGGCTATTTTCATCCCAGCTCTTTAATAACACAACTAGCTCCTTGACAGTTGTTTCGCCGTTACTTCTCCTCTAGATGCTTGAGGCTGAGACAGTACCTGCTCAGTTTAGAACAAAATTTTGGCATTGAATTTTCCTCTACTTAGTTCTATTTCTTTACTATCAGAGTGCTGCGTGAATCTTTCATGAAGAATTTGTGAGAAAAATTTCATGATCAGGGGCGATCGCTCTGAATCGGACTTAGCAATCTCGTAGGCAGTAGTAGATTCACCAGGTACAAACGTCGCTTCATTGAAATCTGGAATGACTGCCATTCATATGTCTCTATGAAATTTCAGGTTATTTATCCAAATTGGAAAATAACCAGCGATTCAATATGCTCTCAGGTAAGCTAAGACCGTCCCTTTTCCCTCAGGAATACTTCAGGACGTAGCAGCTAAAAATCGATGTAACCAAATTAATGTAACTACCAAGAGAATAGAGCTCTTGCAGGAATGGAGATGAGATGCAAAAAGTAGGTCATAGGAGGACAAACAATGACTTACGAACGCATCAAACATCTCAAAGCAACAGAATTCAAGCGATTGTGTGGTGTCCGGCCTGAGACCTTTGCC
>JBGTDT010000103.1:0-102414 GCA_041748155.1 Thermosynechococcaceae cyanobacterium
CTGGCTCTACGGAATATTGCTAAGAAATGGACGATGCCCATCAAAGAGTGGAAGGCTGCCCTTAATCGTTTTGCGATTGAGTTCCCAGATCGCTTCCCTCATTGAACAACTGTTCGCTTACACAAAATTCTTGACATACCCCTCCAAAATATGCTGAGTCTCCACTCTGCATCCTTTCCGGTGCTTTGCTAAACTAAAAAAGCCTAGGCTGTGTCAGCTAACCTTCTGAGGAATGCTTTTCCAATGACGCTATCCATGCCGTCAAGTGCTCTTCTAGTCTCTAGAGAACTGCCTGCTCTGCAATACACCTCTACACCAGATCGCTTTGATGAAACCTGGGAGGCTCCCCTTTCTACCCTTTTGGGCTTGGGACGAGCAGCGGGGGCTGACTTTATTGAGTTTTTCTTGGAGCGGGTAAACTACATTAGCTGCTTGGCTGAAGACGATGTCATCACCAGCCTCTCACCCCGGCTTTCTACAGGAGCAGGTGTGCGAGTATTTTGCGGCAAAGCTGACTGTTACGTCAGTACTAACGATTTGTCCTTTTCGGGACTAAGAGCAGCTCTGGAGAAGGGGCTGTCGATCATGGGACTGCAACTTCCAGTCCCTAATGCCTATGTTCCAGAAATTAACCTGGAGCTGTTGAGAGATTACGCAATGGAAAAAGGCAAAGAGGTGTGGTTGCTAGAGTGTAGTTCCATGCGGGAGATGGGAGAAGTTCTCCTTGCTGCTAATGCCCAACTAGAGACTAAAGCCACTCATGTTCAATCTAGGCGAGCGGTTTACTTTAGGGACTGGCAAGAAGTACTGATTGCAGCCAGTGATGGCACCTTTGCCAGGGATATTCGCCTGACTCAGTCCGTCGGATACAACCTTTTGTGTGCTGATGGGGCCCATCGGTCCTCTATTAGTAAGCGGGCAGGTGACACTAGCGATCCAAGCTTCCTGCGGGTGTGGAACTATAGTTTGGATGCTGAGGAAGTCGCAGAGTCAGCGGGGAAAATGCTTTATGCTGACTACGTGGAATCGGGGACTTACCCTGTAGTCATGGCAAATCACTTTGGTGGCGTCATCTTCCACGAAGCCTGCGGACACCTGCTGGAAACTACTCAGATTGAACGGAGGACCTCTCCCTTCTCTGAAAGAAAAGGTGAAAAGATTGCTCATGAAAGCTTGACTGCCTGGGATGAAGGACTTTCCCCTACTGCTTTTGGAACAATTGATATGGATGACGAAGGCATGCCTGCTCAGCGAACGCTGTTGATTGAGAATGGGGTGCTCAAGAACTTTCTGGCCGATCGCGCTGGCTCTTTGCGGACTGGACATCCCAGAACTGGAAGTGGGCGGCGGCAAAACTATACCTATGCCGCGGCTTCTCGGATGCGAAATACCTACATTGCCGCCGGAGAGCATTCTCTAGACAATTTATTTGCCTCTATCGACAAGGGCATCTACTGCAAGAAGATGGGGGGTGGCAGTGTAGGAGCGACTGGGCAATTCAACTTTGGAGTTGATGAAGCCTATTTGATTGAGCAGGGCAGGATTACCAAGCCACTCAAGGGAGCTACCCTCATTGGTGAAGCGACAGAGATTATGAACAAGGTTTCCCTCTGCTCTAAAGACCTGGACTTGGCCGCTGGCTTTTGTGGCTCGGTTAGCGGCAGTGTTTATGTAACGGTGGGCCAGCCCCATATTAAGGTCGATTCGATTACGGTTGGGGGTCGCTGAAGTATTGTGCTGAACATTACTGATCTGGCAACGGATACTCAGGCGATCGCGCACAAGCTAGGTATCGAGAAATTTGATATCTATGGCTCATCGGTTGACGAAACCAGTGTTCAAGTTGACCAGGGAAAACCTAAACAAGTAAAAGCCTCTAATCGTGCTGGAGTGACGGTTCGTGTCTGGAACGCAGACCAGTCGATGGGGATTACCTCTACGACTGATATCCATTCCCTGGGGATTGAACTAGCTTTGAAAACCGCCCAGGAAGCCAGCCTCTTTGGGGTCAAGGAACATGTCCCAGACTTTAGCCCGGAGGCAATGGTGGCAATCACCACCAAGTCGGATGAAATGGCAGACCAGGCTCCGGTTTCAGCACTAATCGAAAATTTGGTCAAGGCTGAAAAAGCGCTGCTGTCTGCTCACCCGGCAATTAAAGATGTGCCCTATAATGGGCTAGCCCAAAGAGACGTTGAACGTTTTTACCTCAATAGCGACGGTGCGATCCGCAATGAAGCCCGTTCCTACACCTCGCTCTACCTTTACAGCAAAACTAGAGAAGCGGGAAAGAAGCCCCGCAGTGCTGGCGCTTACCGGATTAGCCGTAGTCTTGACCAACTTGATATTGAAAGTTGTCTTAAAGAGGCTGCCGAGAAAACTATCAGTCACTTGAACTATCAAAAAGTTAAGTCAGGTAAGTACACCGTCGTTTTCTCTCCAGAAGCTTTTCTGAGCTTACTTGGTGCCTTTTCCAACCTATTCAACGCTCAGAATGTTCTGGATAAGCAGAGTCTCTCTACCCCAGAGTCCCTAAGAACCCAAATCGCCACTTCCCTACTTTCGGTCTATGACGACGCACTGCACCCTGCCAACGTGGCCGCCGAAACCTTTGATGGTGAAGGAACCCCAACTCGGCGGGTTTCCTTGGTGGCAAATGGTACTTTAAACAGCTTCCTTCATAGCGCCGGTACAGCAAAACGGCTTAATGCTCAGCCCACAGGTCATGCAAACACCGGTGCTAAAGTCACAGTTGGTTCCCACTTCTATCACGTCCTTCCCGGAGTGGCGGCTGAGCAATCCTATAGCCTTGCTGATGCAGAGGACGTAATTTTAATTGATGACCTCAAGGCACTTCATGCCGGGGTTAAAGCGCTGCAAGGCTCCTTCTCTCTACCTTTTGACGGCTGGCTTGTCAGGCATGGGAAACTGACCAGCATTGAGTCAGCAACTGTAGCGGGGGATTTTTTGGAGCTCCTAAGGTCGATTATTTTCGTGGAGCCGGAGGCAGAGATGACTCCCGCCGGAGTATGCCCTCGAATCTGGATAGACAAGCTGTCAATTACTGGGGAGTAGCTTGATTTTCCTGGCAAAATGCTATCTATGCCCCAGGCCTGATTGGTCTTAAATTCAGGTTTTACTGTCTAGTAGAGCACTGCACAACGTTGGCTCTAAAGTAAAGAACCAATACTGAGTTAAATGCGTTGAAGTGAAACTTGTGCAGTAAAGATACTTTCGAAGAGTAGAGCGCCTCTGGCAATACCCTTTAGACTTGTTATTGTATGCTTTTAGTTGAGATGCAGCTTATGCTATCCCCAGAGGAGCTGATTGGTCAAAAAGTATGGCTAACGGTTCAACCTGACCTTGAAGATAGTCAAACCCACAGGATTAAAGCTGAAATCACCCAACCCACCTCTCCACCCTGGTTTTTTGCACGTTACCTTAACCCTCCAACTAGGATTCAAGTACCAGGGCAATGGATGAGTCTATACGAAGCTCAGCAAGCTGCCCTGATTGATCCGGTCATTGAGCTCGAAGAGGAGCATTATGAGGACCTTTACGAAGATGAGCTTGACCTGATTTAAACCTTCAACTAGACAGTAGATAATTTCTTCCTAATTGTGACTTAGACCAATATCAAATCATTGCTTTGTCTAAGTACTCACAAAACCCCCAGCTTTTTGGAAAGAATCAGCCTGTAACCACTTATGTCAAGTATCAAGACCTAGAAAAATTCTTATTATTTGTTCAACTGTTTGTTTAATCAGCGCGGCGACGGGTTGGAAAAAGCTGAAGAAAACCTAAGTAGGGTATTCTTATCCCAAGCTAAAAAGGCTGTGCCTTGCACTTAAGACAGAACTATTATGGTAATTCTTCAGCTTTTCTTAAGATTTTCTTGAACTCTAGTTCATAGGTCATTCTGTCGGAAGAGACAGGTTATCTGGATCGACATAGTGACAGGTTGCCTCATCTGAACAAATTAAGGCCCATCCTGTTGGTTGAACATCAACTAGCTTGTAAGGACCTTCTAATACAAAAAAGCCTTTGTGGTTGCGTGTCTCTGGCTTGACCTGAACGCTGTCAGTGGTTGTGTTGAAGTCATTTATATTCATAGTTAATAAACCCCTTTAAATCTAAATTTTGAACCAGAAATCTAGCTACTGGTTTAAGCCTATCACTGGTAAGATAAGTATTTTAATAACTTGCTTATAAAATTATTAAGTTTTATAAATTTAGATAAGATTTTGTAGTAAGAAACTATTCTCAGGTTAGCTCTCCAACATCCACGTTCTGACTTGATTCAAGCTACGCCAGTTTGGCTTTCTGCTGAGTCCTTCAGCAAAGTTTCGTGTGATTTCGTCTTGCAGCTCTGGTACTAGCGTCATCAATTGCTGGGCCATCTCAACTTGTTGCCTTACCCCCTTTTGACCAGTTTCTAGCATTGCGATCGCCAGATTGATCCGGGCTTGAGGGTCTTGAGAGTTCAGTTTGACTGCTTTCTGGGCTGCTTTAAGGGCTTGAGTTGGCTTATCGGCCAGCAGATATAACCAGGCTAAGCAGGTCCAGGCTGGACTATTCTTGGGCGCGCGATCGCAGAGTTCGCTAAAAACTGGAATCAGCGTCTCGGTAGCCTCACCTGCTTGATAGCGCTCAAGAGCCTGATCAAACAGAGATTCAACAGTTTGGGGCATACTTTGGCCTCAATAAAACTTAGGAAGACAAACTAGCTGAAATATCAGGCTAAATACGTCTGTAACAGAGCCACTAGCAGGAAGCCACCTATCAAACCTGCTACTAACTTAGAAGAACAGCTTTTGGTTGTTACCTAGCAAAACTGTCAGGCTGAAAAAGACTTGCCACAGCCACAGGTCTGAGCTGCATTCGGATTTGTAAATTGAAATCCACCGCCGATTAAAGCATTGCTATAATCCAAAACCAAACCGTAGAGGTAAAGCATACTTTTGGGATCAGAGATCACCTGAAAACCCTCATAGTCAAAGACCTGATCATTCTCTCGAATGTTGCTAGGGTCTTCAAAGTCCATTGTGTAAGACATACCAGAGCAGCCTCCGCCTCTAACACCAACGCGAAGGCAGAGATCCTGGCCCTGGCTAGCCCGCAGGGCCAGCAGGTGTTTAAGTGCAGCTTCCGACATCATGATGCCTTGTTGCTGCAACTGAGTTCCTTGGGGCATAGGGTTCACAACTCCTAATAAGCTTTAAACGTACATCGCTCAAGTCTATTTTATCGAGATTGTCAGCTAAGAGCAGATTCGCTTCAGCTCAAAGCTTTCTGTCTTCAATCATAGCGGGTTGAAAGCTGGCTTCACTTGTAAACAAGTAAGGGCTAATGCTCAACTAAGATATGTAAATATGTGAAGAAACTGAAAGGAAAAGGCTTCATGCGAGTGGCAATTGTTGGGTCTGGCCTGGCAGGAATGGCAACGGCAGTCGAGTTAGTAGATGCCGGACACGACGTAGAGATCTTTGAGTCTCGTCCGTTTGTTGGAGGTAAGGCAGGGAGCTGGATTGACATTGAGGGGAACCACGTGGAAATGGGGCTACACGTTTTCTTTGGCTGCTACACCCAGTTATTTGAGTTGATGGCGAAAGTCGGCGCTGCCCAAAATCTGCGCTTAAAAGCGCATACCCACACCTTTATCAACCGGGATGGACAGACAAGTTCCCTGGATTTTCGCTTTCTCACAGGGGCTCCGTTTAACGGCTTGAAAGCCTTTTTTACGACTTCCCAACTCTCGCTCCGGGATAAACTCCAAAACGCGATCGCCTTGGGCACCAGTCCAATCGTGCGAGGGCTGGTTGACCTTGAAGGAGCAATGAAAACCATCCGCAAGCTGGATCAGATCAGCTTTGCCAACTGGTTTCGTCGTCACGGGGGGTCGGAAGGCAGCCTGAAGCGGATGTGGAACCCGATCGCCTATGCTCTGGGTTTTATTGACACTGAACAGATTTCTGCCCGGTGTATGCTGACGATTTTCCAGTTGTTTGCCGTTAAAACGGAAGCCTCCGTGCTGCGGATGCTGGCAGGCTCTCCGCAAGAGTACCTGCACAAACCAATTGTGGACTACCTAGAGGCACGGGGGACAAAAATTCACACCCGCCGCCGGGTACGTGAGATCTTGTTTACCGATGCAGGCGACCAAACGCGAACTACAGGACTGGTGATTGCCAAAGACGATGGGTCAGAAACCATTACAGCGGATGCCTACGTCTGTGCCTGTGACGTACCGGGGATACAGCGCCTGCTACCTCAGGCTTGGCGGCAGTGGCGGGAGTTCGACAACATTTATAAACTGGATGCTGTTCCAGTGGCGACTGTGCAACTGCGGTTTGACGGCTGGGTAACAGAACTCAGCAATGACTCGGAACGCCAGCAGTTGGAGCATGCTGCCGGAATTGATAACCTGCTCTACACAGCAGATGCGGACTTCTCCTGTTTTGCCGACTTGGCCTTAACCAGTCCAGCAGATTACTACCGCCAGGGGCAGGGGTCGCTGTTACAGTTAGTGCTGACACCGGGAGATCCGTTTATCAAGCAGAGCAATGAGGCGATCGCTCACCATGTCCTACAACAGGTGCACCAGTTGTTTCCCTCTTCTCGCGACCTGCACATGACCTGGTATAACGTTGTTAAGCTGGCTCAGTCGCTATACCGAGAAGCTCCCGGCATGGATGCCTATCGTCCTGACCAGCAAACACCAATTCCAAACTTCTTCCTGGCCGGCAGCTATACTCAGCAGGACTACATTGACAGCATGGAAGGGGCAACTCTTTCTGGGCGGCAAGCAGCCAAAGCCATTCTTCAGAATGTTGAGAAAATTCAAGACCTAGGACGGGAGACTGCCTCATGTCAGATTGGTTAGAACACAGTGTTCAGACAGAAGTTGATGTCCCGATTGATCAAACGTGGCAACTTTGGTCTGACCTGGAGCAACTTCCCCGCTGGATGAAGTGGATTGAATCTGTCAGTGTCTCGAAGTCAGATCCAAACCTATCTCGCTGGAAACTTGCGACCGGAGGGCTGGAATTTAGCTGGCAGTCTCGGCTATTAAAAGTGATCCCCCAGCAGATTATTCAATGGGAATCTATTGATGGGCTGCCCAACCGGGGAGCCGTTCGCTTCTATGATCGGGGCAGCCAAAGTGCTGTCAAATTGACCGTCGCCTACGCTATTCCTGGGTTTTTAGGGCGGTTGATGGATAACCTGTTCTTGGGGAAGGTTGTGGAATCAACGATTCAAGCTGACCTGGATCGATTTCGCGATTATGCAGTCCAGGCTAAGCCTAAAGAACCTGTGTAAAAGTAGTAGCTCTCCTCTGATCTGGCCCAGCTAGTAGCGTTCTCGAATATTTTGGAGAGCGACGAAGATGCCCATCCCTATTGTGACTAGAACTAACCCCCAAATGACCGAGCCAGGGAGCATAGACAAAATTGCCAGCCCCCGCAGCACGTAGACGACAATCGTCAGGACTAGAAAGAAAAAGAAAATACGTTTTGTCCAAGACTCGGAACGCAAAAACCCCATACTTCAGACTGTGGCTGAACATCTCATTTTGGCACGGTTACTGTTGCAGCCCGTCTAGATTGATGATCAATGATTGATCATCCAAGGACGTCCGTGACGGTGACTTTGATACTTGGGGGCAGCAGGCTGCTCTGGGGAACGCTTAACCAGTTGCGGCTCTGGATTGTAACTGTCTCGCAGCCGGAGCGTACCTGACAATCTAACAGTGGGAGGGGAAAAGATCCGTTTGGCAACAACCCGGCAGGTTGGACAGATCAGGGGGCTACTTGCTTCTGCCAGGGTGCGCCACTGCTCAAAAGGGCCGCACTCACATCGAAACTCGTAAAGGGGCATTATCACTAACCTCTTTGACTTTTGTTTGTAGGTTTGGGGCTTGGTGATCAGACCTAACCTTGGTAAAGTTACAGCCGAGCAACCAACTCCTAGTGCTCTAGGTTGGCAGAATGTTCTGCTTAAAAATCTCTGTGGGGATAGCAAGGGTGCAGCAGGCGTTGGGGACATCTACAATCCCACTGACCCGCCCCTCAACGGGAGCACAGCTCAAGAGCAAGTAGGCCTGCTCCCCGCTGAAGCCAAATTTTTTCAGGTAGGCGATCGCATTTAAGCAAGCCCGTCGGTAAGCAACATGGGCGTCTAGGTAATACTGCTTGCCCGTCACTTCATCCACCGAGATCCCCTCAAACACTAGGTACTCAGAGTAACGGGGTTCAACCGGACCTGGCTTAAAGATCGGGTTTGTCAGGCTGTACTTCTCCACCCCGCCTTTAATCAGGTCAACATGGAGATCGATATATCCCGCCATTTCGATCGCCCCGCAGAAGGAAATCTCACCATCCCCTTGGGAGAAGTGAATGTCTCCCATTGACAGCTTCGCCCCTTCAACATAAACCGGGAAGTAAATCCGCGACCCTTTAGACAGGTTTTTGATGTCACAGTTGCCCCCATGCTCACGGGGTGGAATCGTCCGGGCCGCTTCCGCCGCTACGCGGTCAAACTCGCTTCCTGCTAGTTTTCCCAGGACGGCATTTTGGGGGTTAGGCAACGCCGCCAAGGGAGGAACTCGATCCGGGTCTGTTGCCACTAATTCAGACTCTCGCTGGTTCCACTTTGCCAGCAGCTCGTGGGAGGGGGCACAGCCAATCAGGCCGGGGTGGGTAATCCCGGCAAATTGAACACCGGGAATATGGCGGGAGCTGGTATAGATGCCCTGAATATCCCAAATTGCCTTGGCAGCTTCAGGATAATGATCTGTGAGAAAGCCACCGCCATTCTCTTTGGCAAAAATGCCAGTAAATCCCCATTCGTAGTCGGGCAGTGCACCTACATCTAGCAGATCAACGACGAGAATATCACCTGGCTCTGCACCATCAACCCAGATCGGACCACTGAGGACGTGCACCTTGGTCAGGTCTACATCTCGAATGTCGTCGGGGCTGTCGTTGTTCTGAATTTGCCCATCCGTCCAGTCTTTACATTCAATCCGGAAGACATCCCCTGGTTTGACTGAGACGACTGCCGGGATATCTGGATGCCAGCGGTTGTGACCGGGTAACTCCTGTTCACTGATTGCCTTAGTCAGGTCAACTTTGAAAAGTGTTTTAGGCATGACATTTTCCTCACTACTCTTAGGACGCGTGCACAAAAACGCGGAAGCGGTTGTGTCTTGATCCAGGCAGCCCAGTCAAAGAGTCAAATGACCTGGATAGTAGTCTGATTAGTTCAGTCAAGATGACTATAGGTTAGGAAAACCGGGGGTTAGGGTCGTCAAAGGACCAAAAAACAGCTTGGATTGATAGCAGTGTAGTGATTATGCCCAAGCTCCCAAGGATGATTCTGTGTAGCTCAATACTGGCGATCGCCAATTGCGCCTTTAAGGCTACTGTTGGGTCGCTTGCCTCACTTGCTGCACTGACAAACTTAGTGCACTTGCTACCTGTTCCACACTTAACCCCAATTCCAACAGCCGGGGTATTGCCTCTGCTCTGGCCTGTTCAGCTTCTCGCCGAGCTTGCTCAGACTCCTGATGGGTCAGGAGTTTTTCACCCGTTACTGGGTCGTAGAAGCGCAATGAGTCAGCTTGCAGTCGTAGCTCCAGTGACAACACTTCACTGGTCAGCGAGAGGGAGTTATCTGGCAAAACCGTTGCCCCCATTGGCAGATAATTGCCTTCCACCAAACGCAAACCCTTCAGTTGAGGTTCAAGATAGTCTCCGGTCGGATCGTATTGGAAATATTCGCGTACACCTAAAAAGGCGTAGACCCCGCGCTTTACTCCCTGATCCTCACTCACTGTACTTTTGGAAGTAATTTCTAAAATGAAATCCGGGGCTTTATTCTCTGCTTCCCAGGTTTTATAAGAGCGGCGATTGCGCTTAGCTACCCCAAAGACTACAAACACATCTGGTGCTACCACGGCCTTAGGATTACCCTGTTCATAGTACACAAAGAGATTCCCAGACACATACACATTAGTGCGGGTTTGGAAATAGATCCTCAGGACTTCCACTCCATAAGTCAGGTATTGGCGCTGGAAATCACTCTCAGCCATTGGCAATCCATCTGAGTCAGGGTACTCGATTTCGGTTGATGGATTGCTAATCGAAGTAGTCATGGTTTGTGAGCTTTCACTCAAACAAGGCTAGCCACACTTTAGATTTTAGTTTCCTGGCTATGTTCCTGAGTAGTCTGATCTGTCGGGGTCCCCTCTTTCTACACTGCTAGAAATCTTTGGATGACTTCGTTGCTAAGTTCACTGGTAGATCCAGAGGCGACGATACCCCCTTTTTGCATCGCGTAGTAGCGATCGGCTTGGCGGACAAAGTGGAGGTGCTGCTCGACCAGCAGGATTGAAACTCCGGTGGACTCGATGATTCGGCGCACTGCCGCTTCGATCTCTAAAATGATTGACGGTTGAATGCCTTCGGTAGGTTCATCCAGGACGAGTAGCTGGGGTCGGCCCACCAGGGCACGGGCGATCGCCAATTGTTGCTGTTGGCCGCCGCTCAAGTCACCCCCCATCCGGGATAACATAGATTTTAAAACCGGAAAAAGTTCAAAGATCTCGTCGGGGATTTTCTGGCTGGAGTTGCCCTTGCGTCGAGCTTCTAGTCCTAACAAAAGATTTTCTCTCACCGTCAAGCGAGGAATAACCTCTCGACCTTGGGGGACGTAGCCAATCCCCAGCCGGGCCCGCTGGTCTGGCGATTTAGTGGTGATTGGCTCCCCGGCAAGCCGGATTGTGCCACTGCGAGGCTTGATTAAGCCCATCACCGTTTTGAGCAACGTAGTTTTACCCACCCCATTGCGCCCAATCAAACAGACCATTTGCCCCGCAGGCACGCTCAGATCGACACTGCGAAGGATATGGCTCTCGCCGTAGTAGACATTTAGCCCCGCAACTTGCAGCATTGGCTGAGCCTGAGTTTGGCCGACTGGAGGTAGGAGCGAAGAATTAGTTTGGATCATCGGCACCTCCGACCTGGAGTAATTCAGACTGACCACCCTCCAGGCTAACGGCGCTGTCCTCGGCAAGTTCTTGACCCAGGTAAACTTCAATGACCCGTGGATCGCTCTGAACTTCCGCCAAGCTGCCCTGGCAGAGACAGCTTCCCTCATGCAGTACGGTTACCTGGCGATTCAGTTGGCGGACAAACTCCATATCATGCTCAATCACCAGGATGGAGTGACTTTCAGCCAGGGCAAGGAGTAACTCGCCGACTTTTTCTGTTTCCTCGTCGGTGAGTCCGGCGACAGGTTCATCTACCAGCAACAAATCCGGCGCTTGCGCCACTAACATACCAATTTCCAACCGCTGCTTTTCCCCGTGGGAGAGCAGACTAGCCTGGAGATTCGCCTTGGTTTCTAGGCCAATCGTCTCCAGCAGACCCGCGATCGCCCGCCGCTCCGGTACAGCAGAGCGGCGAAATAGCGTGGCCCAGACCGCTTTATGACGACTGTAAGAGAGTTCTAGATTTTCTCGTGGGTTTAAGTTGAGGTAGACGCGAGGCGTCTGGAACTTGCGGCCAATCCCCAGGCGGACAATCTGATGCTCAGACAGGGACCGTAAATTTCGCCCCTGAAACAGCACCCGACCCTGCGTCGGTTTCACCTTGCCCGTAATTACATCCAGGAAGGTGGTTTTTCCAGCGCCGTTAGGACCAATCACTACCCGGAGTTCACCCCTGTCCATCGAAAAGTTCAGGTGGTTGAGGGCTTTAAAGCCGTCAAAACTAACGGTCAAGTCTTCAATTTCTAAGATTTTGTCGCTCATGTTCCACCTCCGGATCTGCTTCAAGACTGGGGTAGGTTGTGGCATACTGGCGTCGGCCCAGGAGTGTTTGGAGCTGGGACCAGCCCTGAGAGCGCAGCCAGCCAACTAAACCATCTGGCAGGACCAACACGACGATCAGGAAGAGTGCGCCCTGAAAAAACAGCCATACCTGTGGGAATCGTTCACTTAAATAACTTTTGCCAAAGTTGACCAGTAGTGCCCCCAAGACAGCTCCCACCAAGGTGGCCCGGCCCCCGACAGCCACCCAGATCACCATCTCAATTGAAAAGGCGATGTCCATTGCCCTGGGGGAGATGATGCCGGTTTGGACCGTGAACAAGGCTCCGGCCAGTCCGGCCAGTCCGGCAGAAACCGCGAACACTAAGACCTTAAAACCCGTCGGGTCATAGCCAGAGGAGCGCACTCGGCCCTCATCGTCCCGGATCGCAATCAGCAGGTGGCCAAAGCGGCCACTGGTCAACCCGCGACAGAGGACGTAGGCGGCTACCAGAAACACCACGGTCAGGGTATAAAAGCCAAACTGCATTGAAGGTGCGCTCACGGGGATACCAAACAAGGTTTTAAAGTCGGTGAGACCGTTAGTGCCGTTGATCAGTTTTTGCTGCCCATTAAAGAGGTTGAAAAAGACGATCGTGGCAGCCTGGGTGAGAATGGCAAAGTAAACGCCTCGGATGCGGTTACGAAACACCAGGTAACCCAGCAGTGCCGCCAGCAGAGCGGGAATCACGATCACTGCCATCGCTGTAAACCCGAAAGAGTAAAACGGTTGCCAGAACCAGGGCAGTTCCGTTACCCCATAGAGCGACATGAACTCTGGTAGCTGAATACTGGCATCGGCAGGAATCTGCACCTTTAAATGCATGGCAAAGGCATAGCCACCCAGGGCAAAGAAAATACCATGCCCCAGACTCAACATGCCAGTGTAACCCCAGATCAAGTCAATTCCCAAAGCGACGATCGCCAAGGCCAAAAATCGTCCCAGCAAGTTAAGGCGAAAGCCAGAGAGAATCGCCGGCATGATCAAAATCAACACCAGGGCGATCCCCACCACAAGGCCCACTTCAACCAGCAGTGCCCGGCGACCCTGGCGGGCAGTTCCGCGAAGGCCCATTGCTGTCTCTGCTGTCATGGCTGCTCCTTAGGCATCAACGGCACGCCCCTTTTGGGGAAAGATTCCCGCAGGCCGAACCTGCAAAAAGGCAATAATCAAGGCAAACACCATTACCTTCGCCATACTAGTGTTGGCAAAAAACAAAAAGAAGTCAGCCAGGGGCTTGACTGGAGTCAGTAGCAGCGCCAGGGTACCAGACCCGATCAGGTAGGTTGCTGTGCCAATCGCCAAGGCCGCGATCACACTCCCTGCCAGCTTACCCACCCCTCCCACAACCACGACCATAAAGGTATCCACGATGTAGTTCTGGCCGGTATTCGGTCCGACGGAACCCAGAAAACTCAGGGCACACCCAGCAACTCCGGCCAGGCCCGATCCCAGAGCAAAAGTCAGAGCATCAACTTTTTGAGTCGGGATACCCAGGCAGGCGCTCATGCTCCGGTTCTGAGTTACAGAGCGAATCCGCAGCCCCCAAGCTGAGCGCTGTAGAAACAAATAAATCCCGGCTACACAGAGGACGGTTAGCCCGATAATAAACAGCCGTACGGACGGCAGTTGATAGATGCCAAGCGGCAGCCCACCTCGTAGCCAACCGGGGGCCGTCACATCTACGTTCTGGGCCCCGAACCAAGGCTGCGTCACGGCCAGCTTATAGGTCTGGCCCAGAAATGACCCAGTTGCCCCGGCAACTCCTAGGGACAGCAACGCTACGACTATTCGCACCCAATTCTGCCTTTGGCCCAGGGCAGAGCGGCGAGAGAGTACCCACAAGCCACCAAAAAACAGGAGGCAAAAGAGCCCAATCTCAACCACCAGAACCCAGCTAACGCTGCGGACAAACTGTTGCAGAATCAGGCTAACGCCCCAGGTGACCAGCAGGGTTTCCAAGGGTCGCCCGTAGAGATGCCGGATAACTCCCCGCTCCAACACCAGCCCGACCAAGGCAGCGACGAGAAACGCCAGCACCAGAGCCACGAAGATGTAGATCTCAATCCAAGGTCCGCCTAAACGTTTGAAGCCATTTTGGACAATAAAGGTGGTGTAGGCCCCCAGCATCATCAACTCACCGTGGGCTAAGTTGATCACGCCCATCAGGCCGAAGACAATTGCCAGCCCTAGCGCGGCCAGCAATAGAACAGCGCCAATGCTAATCCCATTAAATAGCCCATCAAGCAGTCCTATTAGCACAGGGTTTCCTCTTTGTCTGGGGATAAGTTGGGTTTTGGGGATTCTAAAGTCAAACCACTAGCTGAGACTGCTAGAGCGGCTACAAAAGTCTGGCTAGGCCGATTTGAATTTTCCACCTTTACTCGGATCGGACCAGTCACAGGCAAAGCCCTTGGTTTCAGCCACGTACTGGTTCCAGGGAATCGGCGCAACGGCCTTATCAGTCGAGTAGACAATCTCAAACAAGCCGTCATCCCTCACCTCCCCAATTCGCACCACTTTAGCCAGGTGATGATTCTTTTCCAGGGTCACAGTCCCTTCTGGAGCCTCAAAGGTCTGCCCCAATGCAGCAGCACGAACCTTGTCTAGATCATCAGCGGTCCCGGCTTTTTCAACAGCCTGCTTCCAGAGATAAACTTGGATGTATGCGGCTTCCATCGGATCATTAGTGACGCGATCAGCACCGTACTTGGCCTTAAAAGCGTCAACAAACTTCTTGTTAGCCGGTGTATCGACGGTCATGAAGTAGTTCCAGGCCGCATAGTGACCCTTGAGATACTCTGTCCCGATCGCTTTGACCTCTTCTTCAGCAATACTGACTGACATAGAAGGATACTTATCTGGCCCTAACCCAGCTCCTTGCATTTGTTTGAAGAAGGCGACGTTGCTATCCCCGTTGAGGGTGTTATAGATCACCCCACCGTTGGGCAAGGCAACCCTGATTTTAGTAATAATCGGCGTCACCTCTGTGTTGCCCAGGGGCAAGTAATCTTCCCCGACTGTTTTGCCCCCTTTTGCTGCCAATTGCGCCTTAATGATGGTATTGGATGTGCGGGGAAACACATAGTCCGAGCCGACTAAAAAGAACTCTTTGCCCTTGTTCTCCAGTAGCCAGTCTACGGAAGGCTCAATTTGCTGGTTCGGTGCCGCTCCGGTGTAGAAGATATTTTTCGAGCACTCCTGCCCCTCATACTGGACGGGATACCACAGCAGGTGATTTTCTTGCTCGTAGACAGGCAGCACTGCCTTGCGGCTAGCAGAAGTCCAGCAGCCAAAAACGGTAACAACTTGATCCTGGCTGATCAGCTTTTTCGATTTTTCTGCAAAGGTAGGCCAGTCTGAGGCACCATCTTCGACGATCGCCTCAATCTGCTTGCCCAGGACGCCCCCGGCTGCGTTGATTTCCGCGATCGCCAGTTGTTCAGCGTCCACAACGCTCTTTTCACTGATGGCCATGGTGCCACTGAGGGAGTGAAGAATTCCCACCTTGATCGTGTCTCCTGCCGCCGAGGGTGCTGGGGAAGCAGCGGGAGTTGGACTGCTCGTAGAAGTCGGGCTGCCGCCACAGGCTTTCAGGAGAATGCTGGCGCCAAAAGTCGCAGAGCCGTACAGAAGAAACTTACGCCGAGCAAATCGTCTGACCATTGCGTTGCTGTGCTCCTTTATCAAAACCAATTACCAAGCGCTATCATCCCCCGTAGGTGTGATATTAGACCTGAGATTTCTGAGATAATTGTGTCCTTTAATACAAAATCTTGAATTCTCAGCAAAGCTTTACGTTTCAGGGACTAGAAGTACTTCCTGATCGGACTCGGAGTTCCTCTGCACCGCTTCTTAAGTTCCGACTTCTGTCCTTAGGGAACGATGACAGTTGGCTGGCTGGACAGGGTTGTCGAGGGTAATCGCTGCTGATCGCGGACCATCGTCGTGCTGGAATTGGGCTGAAAGCCAACTTGTTCGTAAAATTGTTGCTGGTGAGTTGTCATCAGGTATATCCGCTCAACCTTGCTAAGGTGCGGATGGGTCAGCATCCTTTCAACTAATCTGCGCCCTACTCCAGCACCACGATAGTCGGGGTGAACCACCACATCCCAAATTGTGGCTCGATAAACGCCGTCGGAAGTGGCGCGGGCAAATCCGATTAGACAGGCTTCATCCCAAACGCTGAGCACGGGCTTGCTGTTAGCGATCGCCACCGCTATGTCTCCTACGCACCGGTTTTCGGCCCAAAATGCTGCCGCCTGAAACAACGCCTGTAATTGTTGAATCTCCTGGGGTGATGGCTGATCGCCCAACCTCAGGGTAAGACCTTCCCGAAACTGAAACTGAGGGTGTTCCATCCTCCTAATACACTGGCCCTCCAACGGGCAGGCGATCAACCTTTCAACTATACCCATTGCCCTCCTAGGCAAGGGTGACTCTTGTCGTAAATTCCCAGGCTTAGTTGCTCAGCACTGCCAATCAGGCCATGACCTCACTGCCTACGAAAGCCAACTGGGCAAAAACCTGGTTAGGATAAAACTAGAGAGAAAGTTCCGTTTACGCTTCTTAATAATTTGATGCAAGAAGGGTTAAGCTTCATTGCAAAACTCGAAGTAAGTCCAAGCCAAGTGATAGCTTTTTTATGTCTGTTGAGGATAAAACCTTAGGGAAGGAGAACACCTTGTACGTGGATTCAAATCAAGCTTTGGGTAGCTCTTTGCGCGAAGACCTCAGTGAATACGTTGCTCATCTTCAGCTTCACATGAGCTTGCAGGCACGAAAGCTTGTCCCAACTTTGACTCGTGCTGCTGATAGTCGAGAAGAGCTACTCCATCAAACTCAAGCGACTTTTGAAAAGCATGTTTCCCGTCAGAGTTTATCGAACTAATTTCTGTTATTTAGCTCCCACGCTTTAGATAAGTTTTTACTTCTTGAACTAATGGCCCCGGCAGGTTGCTCCGCAGGGGTCATTTTAATTGCTTTAGCCTATTCTGCTTAAGCGGGGACGATACAGTAGAAACGGATGGTTTCTCCCACCAAAACCATTACAAGCAGAAAATCTGAGTCTATTGGCAGCCCTAGGCCAACGTTTCCGGAAAAGAGTCGTGATTGACCTTAAACAACTTCGAGAAAATCCCCACCTGTTGATTGAACGTCTTAGCCGTCGCGGAACTTACGACCTAGCCCCAATTTTGGCGTTGGATCGCCAGCAACGGGAGCTAGAGGTGAAGCGATCGCACCTGCAAGCGCGCAGTAATGCGATAGGTAAGTTAGTCGGAGAGCGGATCAGAGCAGGTGCCCACCCTCAAGACCCGGAACTGAAAGACCTCCGGGAAGAAGCCAATCAGATTAAAGCAACCTTAGCTGACTTAGAACCTCAGGAAAAAGAATTGAAGGCCCAGATCGAGAGCCTACTGCTGACAATTCCCAACCTGCCGAGTGAGTCTACGCCCATTGGCAAAAGTGAAGCAGACAACGTCGAGGTGCGACGTTGGGGAGAGGAATATCTGCCCCAAAACGCCAGCTTGCCCCACTGGGAACTGGGAGAAAAGCTAGGAATTCTCAATTTTGAGCGATCGGTCAAGCTAGCTCAAAGCCGTTTTGTCACGCTAGTTGGCGCGGGAGCTGCCTTGGAGCGAGCCCTGATTCAGTTCATGCTAGATCAACAAATTCAAGCGGGCTATCTTGAGGTAATGCCCCCCCTTTTGATTAATACCCAGTCCTTGACGGCTACCGGCCAGCTTCCCAAGTTTGCCGAGGAGAGCTTCAAGTGTGAGCCAGACGATTTATGGCTCAGCCCCACGGCTGAAGTGCCCGTGACCAATCTCTACCGAAATGAAATCCTGGCAGCCTCCGATCTGCCGATTTACCACTGTGCCTATACGCCTTGCTTTCGCCGGGAGGCAGGTAGCTATGGGCGAGATACCAGGGGCCTGATTCGGCTGCATCAATTTAATAAAGTTGAACTGGTTAAGCTGGTGCATCCTCAGACCTCCGAGCAAGAACACCAAACCCTTGTCCAGGATGCTGAAGCAATTTTGCAATCCCTAAAGCTGCCTTACCGCGTCGTGGAACTCTGTACAGGTGACCTGGGCTTTGCTGCTGCCAAGTGTTACGACCTGGAGGTGTGGCTGCCCTCTGTGGGCCAGTACCGCGAGATCTCCAGTTGTTCAAACGTTAGAGATTTTCAGGCTCGACGGGCAGCCATCCGCTTCAAAGAAACGGGTCAAAAAGGCACTCAGTTTGTCCATACCCTCAACGGCTCTGGTTTAGCCGTGGGTCGGACAATGGCGGCAATCCTGGAGAATTACCAGCAACCTGACGAAACCGTTCGCCTGCCTGAAGTCCTACAGCCCTATTTGGGACGGGAAGTTTTATAGGCACGAACTTTCTAGCAAAACTTGTAGAAAAGTGTGAGCATCGTCTTAGTAAACGTTTAAAGGCTGTTAGTTGATTCGTAGCGCCACTGAAGACAATCCTGAAGATAAGTTCTGGATAGCCTTAAGTGTTGGCAATTCCCGACTTCACTGGGCCGGGTTTAAGGGAGAAGTTCTCCAGCAGTCTTGGGATACTCCTCACCTAAGTACAACCGAGATCAATTCCCTGATCTCAAATCCTGATTTAGTTCAAAAAACCTTGTCCTCGGCGCTGCTGCACTACTTTGCTGTAACCGGGCCTGAGGTTTGGGTTGCTTCGGTAGTTCCAGGGCAGGCAGATCTCTGGCAAGCCTACCCCGGTATCAAGATCATTACCTTAGAACAGGTTCCGCTTCAAAAGGTCTATCCTACGCTGGGCGTGGACCGGGCTTTAGCCCTATGGGGAGCAGGCCAGGCCCACGGTTGGCCGAGCCTGGTGATTGATGCTGGCACAGCCCTAACCTTTACGGGGGCAGATGCTACCTGTAATCTGGTCGGGGGGGCAATTTTGCCCGGACTCGGGTTACAGGTGCGATCGCTGGCCGCAGGAACTGCCGCCTTACCATTAATTGAGCTGCCAGAGCAGTTACCACAGCGATGGGCCGTGAGTACGGGCGAAGCAATTCAGAGCGGTACGGTTTACACGACGCTAGCGGGAGTTTGTGACTTTGTCCAAGCCTGGTGGCAAACCTATCCTGATAGCTGGATTGTTCTGACGGGGGGCGATTCTACAACGCTCTACAACTACCTCAAAACCTGGGCTGCTCGGCAGCGACGGGCTCCTGAGTGGATGGCCCGACTGATTCAAGATCCCTACTTAGTTTTTGGCGGCATCCAGTCTCTGAGACAAAATTTCATCTCTAGGGTCGAGGGAACTTGAAACGCTGTCCAGGCCGGGTTCTTCGTGGCTCACCTATCCTTGAAGTTAATCAATCTTGAATGTACTCTTCACCCTGGATGAGCGCAAACTCAGCCCGGACAAATTCCCGGCCTAAATAGGCGGCATGATCCAGTTGGGTGACAGGACAGGGTTGGGCCCGCTCAAAAATCTTGACGCACAGTTCCTTGGCGGTGCGACCACTAAAAATAGTGGTATGCGTCCGTTCTACTTTCCCTCGGGCTGGGATAGGTTTTCCAGTGTCTGGATCTAGGGCCAAGCCCCGCTGATCAATCACCGTTGTGAAGTGCTTGGCACAGATGAGCAGTGTTTCGCGATCTAGGTAAATGATGAAATAGCCACCGGGATCAAGATCAATATGCCGCCGGGAAAGCTCCTGATCAATTGCAGTGGGTGAGGTAATGCTTGGATTCATTGTTTCGTGAGTAAAACCAGTTGTTTTTGTTACTTACAACTTCCAGTCTAGGAGTTTTGGTCAGCGGATCGGTTCAAGGACTTCCTGCCTCAGCCAACCTGATTGGCAAACTGATCGGGTTTATGGCAACCTAAAGCAGCTTTCCCTAGCATCAACGATAGTGTCCAAAAGGGTTTGCCTGTTATGGATTCGCAAGGTGAAGCTGTAGTGTAGTCTCGTGAAAAATGCTGTAGGAAAGACAGGCTAATGTACTAAAATCCGATAGCCTAGCAGAACCAGGCGGAGAAATTCTGCCCGTTCATACCAAAACCTTGAACAGCAAAACGGAGTCTTCGCGGTGAACTTAGGGAAATGGATCGGCTTTCTTGCCCTGGTTGTCTCTCTTTACATTCTGTGGCAGATCCGGGAGGTCCTGTTGCTGCTATTTCTCACGGTTGTTCTTGCAACTGCGTTAAATCGATTTGTGCAACGACTCCAAAAGTCGGGGGTCAAGCGAGGCATTGCTGCCCTGCTCTCAATTGCGGTGTTACTGACGTTTGTTGTGGGTTTTGTCTGGGTTGTTGTGCCTCCCTTCATTGAGCAATTTCAAGACTTAACTAAGCTTGTGCCTGTTGGGCTAGAACGTCTGCGAGGAGTGGTTGAGCGGCTGCAAGGTCTAATTCCAGGTGGGCGATCGCTAGAGGATTATGTTCCCACCGGGGATAACCTGGTTCAACAAGTTCAACCCCTGGCAGGTCGGCTGTTTGGTAACTTTTTTACCCTATTCTCTAACTTTTTAGCCATTTTCCTAAACTTGTTCCTGGTCTTAGTTCTGACCATCATGTTCCTTGTCAATCCACTTCCCTACCGGCAGGGGTTTATTAGACTATTCCCCTCCTTCTATCGTCGGCGAATTGATGAAATTCTGACGGAGTGCGATGTGGCTTTGGGGGGTTGGTTAGCTGGCATTTTTTTTAACGTGGCTGTGATTACGGTCTTGAGTGGCTTGGGGCTATGGATTTTGCAAGTACCGCTGGCCTTGGTCAACGCGCTACTGGCGGGCCTGTTAACATTCATTCCCAATGTAGGACCAACCTTGAGTGTAATTCCGCCCATAGCGATCGGACTACTTGATGCTCCTTGGAAGGCTGTGGCAGTCCTTATCCTATACATTACGATTCAGCAGATCGAAAGTAACATTCTGACACCCTTGGTAATGCAGAAGCAGGTGTCGTTACTCCCGGCAGTCACCTTGGTGTCCCAAGTGATCTTTGCGGTCTTTTTTGGTTTCTTGGGACTGCTGCTGGCCCTACCTCTCCTCGTCGTTGCTCAAGTTTGGCTCCGTGAGATTTTAATCAAAGATGTACTGGATACCTGGCGGGGAGAGGCCAGCACTTTACCAAACCGTTCAACGGTAGAGAGACCGGATCTGCCTGAATCTGCGTCTTACGAGGGACCACCCAGAAAATGAGCATCGAGTGCCGGATACGGCTCATCTCCCTCAAGAGAATTCTAGCTGGATGGTTCAGACTTCAAAGCATTAAGGGTATGCTGGCTAAATAGACTAGCACCGGAATAGATATTAGTTTGGGCAATCGACCCAGCATTGGTTCGCTAGAGTAGATAAACCTTATCGAGTATATTTGCACTAAATGCTATGAGTCTCAACGTTGTCAACCTGGTAGGCCGTGTCGGGGGTGACCCTGATGTAAAGTATTTTGAGTCAGGTAGTGTGGTCTGTAACCTCACCTTGGCAGTAGACCGTCGGACCCGCAACACCGACCAGCCCGACTGGTTTAACCTGGAGCTGTGGGGCAAAGCAGCAGAAGTCGCTGCCAATTACGTTCGCAAAGGTAGCCTAATTGGTGTCATCGGTGCCCTAAAGTTTGATCACTGGAAGGATCGCAGCACTGGAGCAGACCGCTCCAAGCCTGTTATTCGGGTGGATCGGCTAGAGTTACTGGGCTCAAAAAGAGATATAGACCCCAATGCTGTGAGTGCCTCCGAGGATGAGTTTTAGCTCGTTTTAATTGCCCCCTAGTAGCTTATTTGTAAGGTCACGGCAGCCTGGACCTCTTGTTCACCCCCGATAACTGGCGTAGGTACTGCTTGCCGGGTAGCGACATCAGCTTGGGCCAATTGCGGGCGAGGGAAGGGGGTTGGCGGGACATCGGCTCCGTTCACTTGAATATTGACGATCTCACGGGTGGTAAAGTTGAGGCTGCCTAGAACTGCCCCGGCTTGAGCTTGAGCATCCTGAACAGCTTCTCGTAGAGCTTGCTGCTGAGCTTTGGCAATAGCTTCATCTGCGGCAATAAAGCTAAGGCTATCAATTCGGGTTGCTCCGGCTCGAACCGCTTCATCTAGTAACGCACCCGCTTGTTCAGTTTCAATTTGGAAACTGACAACGTTGCTGCCCGTAAAGCCAGTGAGCTGGGGAGGCTTGTTGTCTTGGTAGTTGTAAGCAGGATTCAGGCTAATCCCCGTAGTTTGTAGCTTTTCCACACCACGAGACTTTAACAGGGCAACGACGGCTGCTGAGCGTCGGGCAACTTCCTGCTGAACTTCTCTAGCGGTTTTGGCCTGAGCCTCTACTCCCAAACTAACTTGAGCTTTTGTGGTTTGAACATTCTCTACCCCGCGACCTGTAACAGTCAAAACTCTAGTCTGCTTTTCTTGAGCTAAGCCTGGGGCAGCGAAGGTAAGACTTACGAGCAGAGTTGTCAGTAGTTGTAGGTGATGCCAGCACTTTTGACGAGATGGCCTGAGATTTGTTTGGATGTCGCTCAGCATGATTGAAATTCATTTAGATAGAGATGTTGTTCCTACTCTGCCATCTCCAGCATTCATTCATCGCTAGGTTACGGTTTTAGAAACTGAACTGCTTATTTTTGATTAGACTTCTTGCATAAGTCGGTTTAAGATATGTAATCTCAATACTCTCAGCCCCTGTTTGGGCATTTATGCAAGAAGTCTATTGTTTAGCTTGAAAACCCTGTAAATCTTCGACCACGCTACAGGCAAAGCACAAGCCTTGTTGAAAAGCCCAGAATCACTCTAAAAACCCTATGACCCAGATATGCTAGGTATTTAGAATCTAAGTTGAAAGGACTAGCGACCAAGCCTGTTAGGAATCCCCTCACACCCTCCGGGGATAGTTGCTCTGGTTTTTGCACCTCCCCAGGCGCAGCAGTAGTAGCGCTGTTCTTCTGTAAACTTGTGCATGTCGGTAAAGTCGGCGTTTTCCACGACAGCGCCGGTTTGGGCTCCCGTATTGTAGTTAGGGGGGTGAGCACGGCTGCGCGGGGTTGCCATCTCAGCAGAACCGTAGAATAGGCAGACTCGCTCTAGCTCAGCGCCGACTAAACAAGCGTCGTACAAAATTGCGCGGCAGAGGTTGGCCCGGGTTAAATCACAGTGGCTAAGATTGGCCCGGACAAGGTTTGCCTCACTCAGGTCAGTCCAGCGCAGATCTGTTTTTTGCAGATCAGCACCGACCAGCATAATTCCCAGGTCAATCACCCGGACTCCATACTCAACATCTTCCGCATATCCACCCATGCCATCAAATATGGGCCGACCGAGGCGGCGATCGCGCTGCAGAGGAGTCAGCAATTTCGAACCTGAGAGAAACCGGAGAACTTTCGCCTTACCTTCGGCATCCACACTCCCTAAAATCGCTGCAGTGCGCCCTTCGGCTAAGGCCCTTTCCTGCGGCCAATCTTCCAGCAGACCCTCGTCATCCAAAACCAGGTCGGCAATGCCTTGAAAATAGGAATCAATCGTCTGTTGCTGGGTGATCCGGTTCTGCTGAATCGTTAGATCTTTGGAAATAATGTACTGCCGCCAGGTGACGTAAAGTGCTAATACAGCAATCAAGATCTGACCGATAGCGCCAAACACCTCACCCAAAGCCCCGAACACATCCCAGTTAATCTCGCTGATCCAGGTGTTGATTTGTTGATTGAGCCCTGTCAGCTTGATTAGGGCCGCGATCGCCCCTAGAGCCGTGACCACGGCCACGATACTAGAGCGCCTCTGAGAGACAACCCAGTTTGTCACCTGCTGAATTAACGACGGCCAGAGAACCCGTAGTGAGAGGATAAACGCCACCACTGCCCCAGGAATTCCCAACCAAACCGTATTTGTGAATAGCCCCGTGAGGAGAAGACTGACAGCAATAATCCCGACCACCTCGACCGGGAGACTGGCAACGACTTGCCGGACTACCTTCAGGTCCGGTAACCTAATTTTTTTTGTCCCCAGGGTTTGATCCGGAGTAGGGTCGCTAGAATCCGATCGAGTCGGGTGCTGGCTAGGGGACACCAAGGTTGGCTCGATCGCTTGATCTGGCCGGTTTCCATTGCCGATTGCGGCTGAATCGGAAGTAGACAGGGGGGTTAATGAATCAGGGTCTGGGGCCATAGCAAGCGAGATAGAAGAGGGCGTGACGCAGCATTCTTTATGGTAGCTTTTTCCCCTTGAGAGACAATTGGCTCCAGTTACTCAGATCCTTGATAGCTCTGGGGATACCTTTACTTCAGCAGCAGGCTTGAGTCAAGAGATAATGGACCTAGATGCTGTCTTTTGAGGATTGATTTGATGCATTTCCGAGATCCAGTCCCTGCTCAGGAAAACCACCCCTTGCTGGTACCAAAACCTTTACCTGCGGCTCGAACTGCCGCTGTACAGCGGACAACGGGCGAAACAGATGTCCAGATTAGTCTTAACCTGGATGGTCAGGGCCGCCATGCCAACCACACAGGAATTCCATTTTTAGATCACATGTTGGCTCAGATTAGTTCCCACGGGTTGATTGACCTGGAGGTTCAGGCTACAGGGGATCTAGAAATTGACGATCACCACACCAATGAAGACGTCGGAATTACGTTTGGGCAAGCCTTGGGACAGGTGCTGGGCGATCGCAAAGGCATTGTCCGGTTTGGTCACTTTATTGCCCCCCTCGACGAAGCCCTGGTTCAAGTTGTCCTAGATTTTTCTGGACGGCCTCACCTAAGCTACGGACTGGAGATTCCCACCCAGCGGGTAGGAACCTACGACACTCAACTAGTCCGGGAGTTCTTTGTAGCCGTGGTTAATCACAGTCAAACGACGCTACACATCCGCCAACTGGCAGGAATCAACGCTCACCACATTATCGAAGCCACATTTAAAGCCTTCGCCCGTGCCCTGCGGATGGCTGTGGCGATCGACCCCCGGCGCGCAAACACTGTTCCCAGTTCCAAAGGAGTTCTCTAGCCAGTCAAACGTCAAGTTACTTGTTTCTGATAAAATCTTACAAAAGTTAAACTTTCGTCACTATTTCTTCATGAATTTACTCATCGTCGGTGCTACAGGCACCTTAGGAAGACAGGTAGCTCGTCGGGCTCTCGATGAGGGATTGAATGTACACTGTCTGGTTCGCAGCCCTAAAAAAGCTGCTTTCCTGAAAGAATGGGGGGCGCACCTCGTTCAAGCAGATCTCTGTACTCCTGAAAGCCTGTCCCCTGCTCTAGAAGGGATCACTGCAATTATCGACGCTGCCACAACTCGCCCAACCGACTCCCTCAGGTTCAAACAGGTAGACTGGGAGGGTAAGGTCGCCCTGATCCAGGCTGCGGTAGCGGCAGGCGTTGAGCGCTACGTTTTTTTCTCAATCATGGATGCTGAGAAGCATTCTCACGTTCCATTGATGGAGATCAAACGATGCACAGAAGTGTTTTTGGCAGAGTCAGGTCTTAACTACACCATACTTCGGCCCTGCGGCTTCTTTCAAGGATTAATTGGGCAATACGCCATTCCAGTCTTAGAGAAACAGTCTGTTTGGGTCATGGGTGAGGCTTCACCGATTGCCTACATGGATACCCAAGATGTTGCTAGGTTTGCAGTCCAAGCACTTACCCGGCCAGAGACGGATTTGCAAAAGTTCAATATTGCTGGCCCGCGAGCTTGGGGTCCCTACGAAATTATTCGCCTATGTGAGCGCTTGTCTAATCGGGAGGCGAAAGTATCCCGAATGCCAATTGGCCTACTGCGCTCAGTTCGGCAGATCGCCCGCTTTTTTGAATGGGGATGGAGCCTGGCAGATCGGCTTGCTTTTGCAGAAGTCCTAGGGACTGGTAAGCCACTCACTGCACCAATGGAGGAAGTTTATACAGCCTTTAACCTGGATCCAGAGGACACACTAACCCTTGAGGCTTACATGCAGGATTACTTTAGTCGTATTCTAAAGAAACTCAAGGAAATAGACTACGAAAAAACTAAGAAGCAGTCTAAAAGTAAGAGAAAGGTAACCTCAAAGTCTTCCTGATCCATGAAGCATGAATGAATCGAGCTAGGCTATTCCCTTTTGTAGGGGTCCCACTTGTAGGGACACGAAGGTTTGCCAGAGAGTGGCGTTCCCCTAACTCCAGGCAGCAGGCGGTCTTATTCATTAGGCTTGTAATGAAGACAGGTGCAGCTTATTCTCTTAGAAGAATTGTACAAGGTTGTTTAATTCCTAAGCTTTTATCTTGAGGCCAAGCCTGAGTATGGCGAAAGCTGGCATCATTTATAACGAGACTAAACCGACGACTTGTCGCCTCGCTGCGGAGTTGAAAGACAAGTTAACGTCCCGGGGTTGGGAAGTGCACCTTGCCACAGGTATGGGTGGTCTGCTTGGCTACTCTCGCCCAGACAGTCCGGTTTGTCATACACCAATTGATCGCCTGGCATCCGCAGGGTTTGACTGTGAGATGAAATTTGCTGTGGTTTTAGGCGGCGATGGTACAGTCCTCTCAGCCTTCCGGATGGTGGGACCCTACGGTATTCCTTTGCTGACCGTGAATACAGGCCACATGGGATTCCTAACTGAAACCTACTCCAGCCACCTTCCAGAGGTTCTAGACTCCCTACTCGCTGGCGAGTACGAGATTGAGGAGCGGGCAATGATGATCGTCCGAGTCTTTCGGGCTGAGACTTTACTCTGGGAGGCTCTGTCCTTAAACGAAATGGTTCTGACCAAGGAGCCCCTGGCAGGGATGTGTCATTTTGAGGTTGAGATCGGCCAGCATGCCCTGGTTGATATTGCTGCTGATGGCCTAATTGTGGCAACACCAACTGGCTCCACAGCCTACGCCCTTTCTGCTGGCGGTCCAGTTGTTACTCCAGGAGTCCCAATTTTCCAGTTGATAGCGATTTGTCCTCATTCCCTTGCGTCTCGCGCTTTAGTATTTGCTGACAGTGAACCCGTGACTATTTTCACCGCTAATCCTAATCGGGTTGTCATGGCTGTCGATGGCAATGCGGGTTGCTACGTGCTGCCAGAAGACCGGATTCGAATTCAGCGATCACCATTTACTGCGCGGTTTATTCGTCTCCAAGTCCCTGAATTTTTCCATGTTTTACGCGAAAAGCTAGGCTGGGGGTTACCCCACGTTGCTAAACCAACCTAAATGGAACCCTTGGGAACACTCCCTAACTCGTCGACATCGGTATAGTCGTAACGACCGAAGTAGACAGAATGTATTATTGTGTTACAACGTGAGTGAAGAGTATTAATACTTAATCACTATTCCAAACTATAGATTTATCTTTATTTGCGCTTATGAGTATCAGTACACTCAGTCATAGTCCTCGTATTTTAGTAGTTGAAACCGATGAAGGACTAGCCCAGCACGTGAGTCTAGATTTAAAGGAATCTGGTTATGATCCCTTTATTGCCTACGACGCAGTGAGCGGTCTGCATCAGGTGTACGAAGTCCAACCTGCGTTAGTGGTCGTTGACCGGATGCTGGCAGGAGAATCGGGCCTGCGACTGTGCAATCATCTCAGAAAGGTGGGTATAAACATGCCCTTACTACTGCTGATGGCTCGCGATGGTATTGACGACCGAGTTGCTTGCTTAGACGCTGGAGCTGATGACTACTTTCTCAAGCCCTATCGAACTGATGAATTTTTGAAGTTAGTTCGCCTCTACTTAAAACCGGAGAGGGTGAGTACAGAGCAGCTCCGCTTTGACGGACTCAGCTTGGATCTGACTACTCGGACTGCTCACCGAAATGGACGCTCCATTAGCTTGACGATGAAGGAGTTTGAACTACTGAAGTACCTAATGGAGCATCCTCGAGAGGTACTAACCCGTGAGCAGATCTTGGAGAACGTGTGGGGCTACGACTTTCTAGGGGAGTCCAACGTCATCGAAGTTTATATTCGCTACCTGCGCCTGAAAATTGAAGAGCAGAGTGAAAAACGCCTGATTCACACCGTTCGGGGAGTAGGGTATGTCTTGCGAGAAGCGTAGCCGCCACTGGTGGTTTTTTGGAGCTTTCGGGATTTTATTAAGTGTCCTGTTGATGGGCTACATTTCCGACGGAAAAGTTCAAAGTGGTGAACCTGCTAGAGCGTCCTTCAATGACACGACAAAGCCCAGGGTCATTGCAAAGATAGCTGACCAAACCATTAACTTAGAGGTGGCCCAGACACCTGGGGAACAGGCAAAGGGGCTAATGTATCGAACCACATTAGCTGACAACCAAGGCATGCTTTTCCCGTTCGATCCGCCTCAACCTGTAGGCTTTTGGATGAAAAATGTCCCAATTTCCCTGGACATCGTTTTTTTACGAGCCGGTAAGGTTGTAAAAATCGCGGCTAACTTGCCATCTTGCACCCAGAGCTCCTGCCCGGTGTATTCGTCAGAAGTATCGGTTGATCAAGTCATAGAGCTACGAGGTGGGCGGGCAGCAGAGCTTGGGTTGAAACCAGGCGACCCTATCTCGATTCAACTTCTACCCGCCGTTAAAACCTCACTTCTAAGTTGAAACATAATTTAATTATCTAAGTGAACAATACTACCAAATATCTGTTAGCCTGTACATCTTGAATCTGAAGCTTTTCCATATTTTCTAGAATATTCCCCTTTTTTAAATTGAGAGAAGACTGACTCGAAAAGTACAGGTCAAGTCTCAAGATTTATGATTCAACTTGCGCCATCACATTTTTTTACTTTGAGCAGATAAAAACTTAACAGAATACAAACAGACTTTGCTTTTCAACCCTTGCAGCGCTTTTACTGTCACGTTAGCTCAGCAGTAGTTTAAGCCCAAGTGAGTAAATTCAACTCAATCAGGCTTAGGCTGGCAAAGCCTTGAAAAGGATTTGGAGCTAAGGCTCAGGCTGACAAAGGGCTCAGCTAGAACTAGTGCTTCCTACAACACCAAGAACAATTCGGTAAAGGAGGTGAGAAGCTGATGACATCCGGAACCCATTCCCAACTGGTTCAATACTTAGAGGAAGAATTGGATATTTCTACCTCCTCGATCGCGATCGCACTGCGCCATCGTGAACAAGATCCAGGTCCGCTACCGATCATCCTTTGGCAATATGGTTTGATTACACTAAAACAGTTAAATCAGATTTACAACTGGCTGGAGACAATCTAAGCCTGCACTCTAAGCTTAATTGCCTCCACTACTTTGAGACCAAAATTTAAGAATCTGGTGACTAAAATTGGTTTTACCCTACAAAATTCTAGGAGTAAGCAAAAACTTTAGCCGCTGCTGCAATTCCAGCTCCAGGACTGAAGGCTTCGGATCCCAATTCCTGAAGGGCTGCTTCTAGGGCAGCAATCACAGTCAAGATATCTCTGTCGCTGACAAACCCTAGATGACCGATACGAAAAATCTTTCCCTTGAGCTGGTCTTGGCCTCCAGCCACGACTATATCAAACTGTTTCTTTAAAATTGAGCGAACTTTCTCTGCCTCAATCCGCTCCGAAGATATAGCAGTAACTGCGGGGCTGGCAACTGTATCAGCGGCCAGTAGCGACAGCCCCAGGGCCTGAGCCGCTGACCGTGTTGCTCTCATCAAACGTTGGTGACGAGCCAGGATGCTTGCTAGGCTCTCCTCCTGCATCATTCGCAGTGTGGTTTGCAGGGCAATCATCAAATTCACAGGTGGGGTGAAAGGGGTGAGGTTTTTAGCTGCACTTTTGCGGTACTTACCTAAATCTAGATAAAAGCGGGGCAGTTTGGCGGTTTCATAGCATTTCCACGCCTTGGGGCTGACTGAGATAAATCCTAACCCTGGTGGAACCATAAACCCTTTTTGCGATCCGGAGCCGACAACATCTAGCCCCCACTCATCTACAGGTAGATTCGCAGCCGCGATGCTGGTCACAGCATCCACAATGATCAGGGCTTCCCCGTGAGCTTTGACATGCCGGTTGATCGTTTCTAGATCGTTTAATACACCTGTAGAGGTTTCGCTGTGGGTAATAATTACCGCTTTGATCTGCTTTTGAGTATCGGCCTCTAGCTTTTCCTGAAACTGTTCTGGGTCAAGCGCTTGACCCCAGGTAGCAGAAATCCTCTCTCCGTTGATACCGTAAGCATCGCAAATCTCAGCCCACCGATCGCCAAACTTGCCATTACAGCCAACTAGAACGCGATCGCCAGGACTAAGGAAATTAATAATCCCTGCCTCCATTGCCCCCGTACCGCTGGCCGTCAGAATTAGCACGTCATTCTGAGTCTGGTGCAACCACTTGAGACCTGCAGTCACCTCCGCTATAATTTGGCTGAACTCACCGCTGCGGTGACCAATCGGATGTTTGGCCAGTGCAAGCAGTGCTTGCTCCGGGACCGGAGTGGGTCCCGGAATCATCAGCATTTGCTTATCTTCCATGATCTGTCTAACACTTTGAAGGATCTGTAGTAGGGTACTGTCCCTGGTTAGTCAAGGGGGTTAGTCAAGTGAGTGTGGGAAGTATGGAGTTAGGAGTCAACTTGCTAGAGGGAGTCAGGAGGATGGGGCGTCAAGCAACCCACTGGTTAGCCATATACTCGGCCAAATCTAGAACTCGCTGGCTGTAGCCCCATTCATTGTCATACCAGCTAACAACCTTAAGCAGGTTGCCGCCCATGACCATAGTCAGCTCAGAATCAACAATCGCAGAGGCGTTGTTCCCGGCATAATCACCTGAAACAAGGGGGAGGTCACTGTAGTCGATAATGCCTTTCATTGAACCCTCCGAGGCTGACTTTAAGACTTGATTCACCTGTTCAGCGATTGTCGGCTTCTCAACCTGAGCCACAAAGTCTACAACTGAGACATTCGGGGTAGGAACTCGCATGGCAATGCCGCTAAGTTTGCCTTTTAAATCTGGAATGACTAGGGCAACGGCTTTAGCCGCTCCAGTAGACGTCGGGACAATGTTTAAAGCGGCAGCCCGTGCCCGTCTCAAGTCACGGTGGCTAGCATCTAGCAACCGCTGGTCACCCGTATAGCTGTGGGTGGTAGTCATTAGACCCTGCATAATACCAAACTCTTCGTGCAGAACCTTGACAACTGGAGCTAGACAGTTGGTGGTGCAGCTAGCGTTACTTACCACAACATGATTGTGAGGATCATAGTCCTCATGGTTAACTCCCATGACAAAAGTGCCATCATCTCCTTTTCCAGGAGCTGTGATCAGTACCTTTTTGGCCCCCGCTGTCAGATGCTTAGCAGCCCCTTCTCTTTTGGTAAAAACCCCTGTAGACTCAATAACTAAGTCAATATCCCAAGCCTTCCAGGGTAAGTTTTCCGGGTTGCGATCAGAGGTACACTTAACAACTTTACCATTCACTATTAAGGAGTCTTCCTCTGCACTGATGTCAGCATCAAGCTGCCCAAGCATAGAGTCGTATTTCAGCAGGTGGGCGTTTGTTTTTGGATCAGAGGTATCGTTAACAGCAACAACTTCAATTGGGCTGTTTTCTCGTAGTAGCCAACACCGCATAAAGTTACGCCCGATGCGCCCAAACCCGTTGATTGCTACTCTAACCACGGTATCTCTTCCTTTATGTACTAAATCAGTCGCCAGCCACATCATATCGCATTGGCTGATTTTTTCGAAGCGTTCATTCCTGGTTGAACCAAGTTTCGACTGCTGCCTGAATCTGCTCTGTCAGCCGCTTCCTAGCAATTTTAGGGATCTGAAACATCGTTAACAACTCACCAGTTCAACTACGGCTAACAAAAACAACATTGTTGGTGAGGGACTAGTGAACTTACTTTCAATTCTTCAAGTACTTACCAAACTTCAACCTTCTGCTGCGGAACCAGCCAAGGATGTACCAACCAGGCAAGCACCAGCCAAATCCGTGCCATTTAAATTAGCATCCTCTAGTTCAGCGCATAGAAGGTTAGCATTTACGAGCGTTGCTCCGGCAAGGTTTGCGCCTCGCAGATCGGCCTCCTCAAGATTGGCTTCAGTCAGTAGCGCACCCTGTAAGTTAGCAGTACTCAGGTCAGCGCCGTGTAGGTTAGCACCGCTGAGATTAGCACCGCGCAGGTCAGCCCGTCGCAGGTCTACCCCTGCCAAATTGACTTCGGTCAGGTTTGCGCCACTCAAGGAAGCTCCGGCAAAGTTGGCTTGAGTAGGGCTCGCGCCCATTAGGTTAGCACCCCGCAGACTACTGCCACGCAGATCGGCTCTGGTCAGGTCAGCCTGCATCAGGTTGGCACCCCAAAGTTTCGCCCGCAAATCGGCACCTGCCAGTTGAGCTCCAACCAGGTTGGCACCATCGAGACAGGCATTCTCGAGTTTTGCGCCACTCATGTTAGTTCCTACTAACGTAGCGCCCGCTAAGTCCACTCCTGTCAGATCAAGTCCTGAAAGATCTACGTCTTCAAGATCAGCCCCAGCTAGGTGCTTGAGTTTACCTGCGCGGATAGATTCGATATCCATGAGCTCCCTTAAAGGAATAGTTTAAGTAGACATCCTGACTTCCTGGGTAGTCCGGTTGAGTTGCTTAGCAGCCTTGGCAAGCGGATCAAGCAGCCACGCACTGGAAGCCACTTTGGGCAGTTTAATATTCAGGTTGATGCCCTGCTGCAAACCGCTAACTAAAAGGGTTAAGACATCCACTAGTTTTGGATCCCAGCGATCGCCCGCTCCGGCCTGACAATGGGCTAGGGCTGCAGCCAGGTTGTCCGGTTGCTCGGCAGCGTTCTCCTGAAGGGTTGGAGTAGCTTGGCGGTTGGCAACCTGCTGCTGAAACTCTGCCACTAGCCCCAGAATTCTTGATTCTAGGGGAATTTTATCTTGGGCCAGACCCGCCGGTTGACCTGAGCCGTTCCACCACTCTGTCTGGTGAGTAATAATCTGGGCGATCGCCGTCAGCCGGGGCAGAATTCTTAACGCCTGAATGCCAGGAACTAGAGGACAGGACAAGGCAGAGTAGGGAGCCTCTTGAGGGTGATCCGTCTGAGCTGAACCGAAGACGCTCTGAGTAATCTGTAGGGGACCGATTCGGTGCAGCAGACTTGCCAAGCGCAGGCGTTGAATTTGCCAAGCGGGGAGATCTAGTAGTTGTCCCATCATCTCGCAGAGCGCTGCTACTTCCGCTGCGGCCATCGGGTTATTGGCATCAGCTAGATCAATCAACTGGGCCATCCGTAAAAAGGCCTGTAGCTCATTGGAGACAAGATTGTGGTCCAAGTGCAGCTCACCAGCCAGCGGGCTCAGATCTTGCTGACTGGTCTGTAGGTAGTTCACGACCCGGAATACTACGTTTGAGATGTCTTCAGAGTCGGCAGTTTGAGATTCTAGCGTCACCGTATCAGCTAGGGTCGTGAGTTGAGCTTGCAGGTCAGGATCGTAATCCCCAATGTGGGTGATCGCCAGGTCAACTGTTTCCCGGACTAAGCTAGCTTCAAAGGTCCAAAACCCGTAAAATTTGCGCTCCCGGTCCTCAGCAGGAGGTCCCTGAGGACCATATTCTGCGGCTGACAGCTCTTGGCACAATACCATTGCCGTGTAGGTGGGAGACAAAATGATCAGGTGCCATTCTTGCGCGACTGGATCATCAGGCTCTAGCTTGACAAGAGCAACATTGGACCGCTGACTCGTGGGATGTTCGGCAAAACCTGTACTGGTTCCAGCCATAATCACAATCTGACGGGCGCGCGCTGCTAACTCACCGTAGCGATCCGCTTCGTGCAGATACCACTTCCCCTGCTGAAAAGCAGCCATGACTAGCGGTGAACTGCTAGAAGTCAGAATACAATCTTCTAGGGCATGACATAGGGCGACCAGCGTGTTTTTGTAGTAAACCCCAAAGTTAAGCGAGCGCTTGCCAGCTTGGCCTGATCGGTGGGTAGCCTCCAGCTTTTGTAGAATCGAGCCTTTCAACATACTTGGTAAACAGGTGAATAACTAAAGACAGCAGACAGTACAAGTTGAATTGACTAAGCAATTTGTGCCCAAAAAAGTGGACACTATACCGCAGACATGACTGGGGCTGCAGTCGTTCTAGGAGAAATAGGCGAGGTCAGCGCTGACTCTAAATCTGCACAACCTAACTCAGCTTCCAAAATTGCCATCACTTCACGGCCAAAATCACTTGGATTTTGTCGCCAAGCGCGGAGGCAAACCTCTCCAAAAAAGGAGCCCATGGGTTCTGGATTCCAGAGTAGCTTCTTTGCCGTCCAGGGCATCAGGCTCATTGGGTCGTAACCGGGTTTCAAAATTCCCTCCTTCAGGGCATATCCCTCCAGATGCGTATGAGGTTGGAGACCAATAAAGAAGATTGCCGGCTCTACCTTGTCGGCTCCAAAAATCCGTTCTAGTTCCCGGTGATAGGCAACGGTCTGGCGGATTGTATCAGGTCGTTCGTCAATCACGTTGAAGGAGTAATTTACCGAAACTAGATCATTAAACCCCGCTGCTTTGAGGTCACGGCAGTTCTCCAGCACCGTGCGGAGGTTGTATCCCATCCGCATCTTCCGCACCAGCTCTTGAGAACCGCTACTGATGCCAATCTCAAAGTAGTTCATCCCCGTCTTGACCATTAAATCGCACAGTTGAGGGGTAAGATTGTCGGCTCGGAGATAGGCAGCCCAATGGATATCCTGCATGCCTGAATCCAGGACTTTCTCCAGTAGCTCGACTGCATCGGGGATGAATTTCCGGGCCGGAATAAACTGAGCATCGGTAAACCAGAAGTTGCGAATGCCTCGCTGGTAAAGCTGACGCATCTCGGCGACTACTTCATCTGCGGGGTTAACCCGGACCTGCTTACCCTCGACCACAGTGTAGATGCAGTAGCAGCAGTTGTGGGGGCAACCTCGCTTCGTTTGCACCCCAACGTAGAAGTCTTGCTCCTGCAAGTAATATTCGAAATCGGGCCAAATCTGGCTGATGTAATCGTAGTTGCAAGCCGTTTTTTCAATGGGTGTCGGCCACTCGTGAATCAGGCGATCGCGTGGTTTAGTCTCGCCCACAATGTAACAGCGCTGGTCTTGGAAGTCTTGACCCCTAAGTAGCCTCTCAAGTAAGGCTTCTCCCTCGCCGATGGAAACAATCGTTCCTTGCGGGAGCTTGTCAGCGAGTTGTTCATAAAAGACACTGACTGCCCCACCACCGACTACAGAACGTGCTGTGGGATGATATATTTTCGCCCGTCGCGTTCCCTGCTTGATTAAGCCTAAGTTACGCCAAAGCTCCGTGTAGTAATCCACGGTCATCCGTAGGCCGCGCGTGGCTCCCCTTAGCCGAGTCAAAGGGCTACGAGCGTAGTAGAACTCAAAAGCATTTTGCAATGGATTGCCGCCGCGCCCACCCACTGGGGCGTAGATTTGAATATCTCGCCAAGAGAAGACCAGTAGGTTGGGCTGGAACTCATCCACACAGCGATCCAAGGCAGACGAGAAATCTAGAGGTGGAACAGTTCCCAGGTCAAAAATGCACTGTTCGAGATCAGGGAAAAACTTGTGAACGTGGTCAGCTAGGTATACCACTCCAACCGGAAAGATAGGATTGCAAGGAAGGCGGACATAGAGAATCCGATTTGCCATTATTACCTACCGCAGCTACACCTTATTCTTGATCTACGAACCTTTACAAATATTAAAGGGACGTTTATATAACTTCACGATAACACCAACTCTGAATCCGACGCATATTCAACAACCTCTTACAAAAATTTGCTACTGAGTTAATTTATGTCTCAAGCTAACCCTTGATTACCCTACAGAAGTTTCAGTAAGTAGGTACACCTAAACAAACTCAAGATACTAATCAACAGAAGTCGTTGTGTAGAGTGGCTTTCATAGTTTGTACATTTTGGGTTTAACTAAGTTGATCTACTTAAGAGCCAATTTATAAAGAGAATCTTAAGATCAGCCGAGCTGACTTAATAATTAAGCGTTCCGGGGACTGATCACCTCACTTATTAAGAGGTTAACAGGACTAATACAACCTTTACCTCGCAAGCGATTGGGCCTTCTTAAGATTGAGTTAATATAATCCCCTCTAGTGGATGGCCAGGTTGTTGCAGCCCCTGCCTATAGTGTTGACTGACGAGTTGGTAGTCACGTTTACAACCAGTGGGGATCAGGAGTGTTAAGTTGGCGGGTATGTTATTTAACGCCTTCTGAACCTAACCTCCCTCATTAACTTGGAGCTTATAACTATGGCCCAACTGCTCGATCCCCTCCCCTCTCACAGCCCTGATGGCATTGTTTGCTGCTATGTCAACGTAACCAACAAGATCCAGGTCGCTCGAATTAGCAATATTCCAAACTGGTACTTTGAACGTGTTATTTTTCCAGGACAGCGGCTTGTATTTGAAGCTGTGCCTAATGCATTACTCGAAATCCACTGTGGCATGATGGCAAGTTCAATTTTGTCTGATACCATCCCTTGCAGCCAACTTTGCTTGCAAGAGGCTGAAAACTCTTTTTTTGCCACATCGCCCGAGTCTCAGCAACGGCTGGAGGAGATGAATGAAGGTAGACCCGTTAGCCCGGACCCAGCAGAGCTTCATGCTGAGGTTGCCTCCTAAATCGGCGATCTTGCTTAGACCATTTTTTTAATGACTCCATTTTTTTAGTGTTTGTTAACTGACTAAAAGCAAAGAAAACCAACTTTACAGACTTGATTTTTTAAGTAAGCGCAACGTCAATCGCCAAAAATTTCTACCAAACGGTAGAAATTAAAGGTGAGATTCCTGCGGCGATAATAAACCTAGTTAATTGTTGCATAGTTGACCAACCTTGAATCTACCTTCTTTCCTCTGGTTGTGGAAAATTGCAGCTTGGTCTATGGGGTTTTCTCTTTGCGCCTATGCGATTCTAGCGACCTCAGGAATTTGGATCTCCTACACCCGCCGAACGAAGCAGGAAAGGCCCCGCTGGCTCCGCCCACTGCACTACACAATTGGTGGTGTTTTAGTTACTCTAGTTCTACTGCTGCTCGCTGTTGGAATCATCGGCACCTTGGGTTATTACGGAAATCTAGGTCATTCCTCTCATCTGCCTGCTGGTTTGATTGTGGTTTCCCTGGTGTTGCTCTCAGCTTGGAGCGCTACCCAGATCAGTCCTAAGCGTCCTTGGGCTAGACTGCTACACGTCGGGACCAATGTTGTTCTCTTGGTTGGATTCGTCGCAGTTTCCCTGACGGGCTGGAGCGTTGTACAAAAATACTTACCTTAATTAGGGGCCTTATCAGGGATAGGTGCAGCTTACATTTAGCAAAATAGGATGATTAGAAAAACTCGGCTTACACTAGAAGAAGTGAAAAGAACTTGATGCCTGTGTCATCAAAACCCAGCGATCGCTTATAACCCCAGGACAGCCTTCCGATCCCCTTAGAAGTAATGCTTCAAACTCCAACCCAATCTACCTTTCGAGTCTCTCCCCTGATTTGGGTTACGCTTCTGTGTCTCTACCTGGCTCTGACCGTTCCTCTCCCTTTCTTGGCCCAGACCACAGGTGCAAGTATTTCTGCTAATTGGCTACTTTTAGGGATTGGACTGGGGGGAGTGGCTTTATGGGCAGCCCTGAGTGAGCGTGTTCTGCTAGATGAGCAGGGAATTCGCGTCAGCTACCCGGTCTGGGTACCCCAATTTTTTCGCCGGGGTTGGTCTCTCTCCTGGACAGAGATTCAAGACCTGAAGCCGCGCTCCACCAGTCAAGGCGGGTTAGTTTACTACCTTCTTAGTACTTCCGGGCGAGCCTATTTACTGCCAATGCGGGTGGTTGGATTTTCTAGACTGGTTCGGCAGGTAGAAGTCAGAACTGGAATTGACACTACGGCAGTTCGACCTTTGGCCCAGCCCTGGATGTATTTGATCCTGCTTGGGTTCACCCTAGTGCTGTTTTTCATCGATGGGTGGGTTTTCTGGACTGCCCTAACCTCAGCCAACGTTGCCTAAGTATTCAAGTTGGGACTGACACCCTCTGGATCGCCCCAAGTCTGTCTAGAGCAGGTGAGTCTGTCCACTAAAGCTGGCTCCCGCTTTCTGCTGCAAAATATCTCCTTTGAGGTGTTTTACGGCGATCGCATTGCCCTGATTGGGGCCTCCGGTGCGGGCAAAACCTCTCTGCTCCGGCTACTGAATCGATTGGAAGAACCTTCTGAAGGAACAATTTACCTCGAAGGTTCAGCAATTCGCCAAATTCCCGTTTTCAGCCTGCGCCAGCAGGTCATGCTGGTCCCACAAGAACCTAAGCTACTCGGTATGACGGTAGAAAGGGCGTTGGTCTATCCCCTGATTCTGCAAAAAGTCCCCCCCGCTCAGATTCAACAGCGCTTGGAGAGCTGGACGGCGCAATTACGTATTCCTGCCGATTGGTTGGAGCGCGATGAACTCAGGTTGTCGGTAGGAGAGCGGCAACTGGTCGCGATCACCCGCGCTCTGGTGACTAAACCTAAGCTTTTACTGCTGGATGAGCCGACTTCCGCTCTAGATGTGGGTCGAGCAGAATTAGTCTTCAAAGCGCTAACTCAACACGGCCAGATCACGACTATAACCGTAACCCATCAACTCGATCTGGCTCGCCAATTCTGCAACCGAATTCTCTATGTAGACCGGGGGAAGCTGATTTGGGATCGGGACGTTGAGGCTGTAGATTGGGACCAACTCCGGCAGACCTTGATTCAACAAGAGCAACTTACCGCTACCGAATGGAACTAGCGGGGTCTTTACGCTGACGCTCCGCTATCTGGGTGATGGACTGGGCAGCAGGACTGGGTCGGCCATTGGACGTGAGAGGACTTGAATCAATGTGGAGTCGATAGCCCACATTACGCACCGTTTGCAGCAGGTGAGGTTGCTGGGGATCTCGCTCTATCTTTTTACGCAGCGATAAGACATGGGTATCAACCGTGCGAGGATTATCGATGGTATCCGGCCAAGCTCGATGAAGCAATTCCAGGCGGTTCAGTGCTGTGCCATCAGCTTGAGCCAGAACGTAAAGTAAGCTAAATTCCTGGGGCGTCAGGTCAACCGGTTCACCATTGCAGTGCACTCGGCGCTGCACCAGGTCGATCTTTAGGTCCCCATAGTTCAAGCAAGCAGGGGGAGTGGGCCGGCTGCGGCGAGCCAGGGCCTCGACTCTGGCTAAGAACTCTTGCATGCCGAAGGGTTTTTTTAGGTAGTCGTCAGCTCCAGCCTTCAGCCCTGCTACAATATCTGCTTCGTTGCTTTGGGCTGAGAGAATCAAGATCAAGACCTGCTGCTGTCGACGCAGCCAGCGACAGAACTCTACGCCACTACCATCCGGTAGGTCGGAGTCAATAACGACAAGTTCAGGTTGCTGAGCTTGAAAGATACCTCGAGCTTGATGCAGACTGGCGGAGAGATGGATTAAGTATCCAGCCTGTTGTAAGTGCCAACCCAAAAGTGATCTCAGATGGGGATTGCCTTCAACAAGTTGAGCATGCGTAGGTCCCACAGAGGTGCGTTTCCTTAAAAAGCTCTAAGACTCTTGAGATTACTGTACCAGAGAGCTTGCCCAGGTTTAGTAACTGGCGCTACCCGAATTCCTTTTTAGCCCGGAAAAAACGATCAAGACTGAATAATCTCTTGGTCAACGCAATCGAGGCACCCGTTGGCCCTATTTCGCGCAAAAGTGTCCGGCGGAATCATTCCTCCGGCTCATTTCGCCTCCATCCAGTTTTGACCGACATGAATATCCGCCACCAACGGAATACTCAGGTGGGCGGCCTGCTCCATCGTGGAGCGAATTAGAGGCCGCAACGCTTCCCATTCTGTGGGTGGAATTTCCAAAACCAGTTCGTCGTGAACTTGCAAGAGTAAGCGTGCTTGATAGGCGCGAAATGTGCCCGAAGATTCCTTCTCCTGGCCACTTTCGCCGCGAAGTACGTTTTGTAGCCTCACCATTGCAACCTTGATAATGTCAGCACTCGATCCCTGAATTGGGGCATTAGCAGCAGCTCGCAGCAGGCCGCGATCGTAGTTACTGATTCTCAGCTTACTCAAGTCCATCACTTCAATTTCTGGGAGGTCTTTGCCACGAAGCTGCCGCAGGCTCTGGCTGTCAAAGTTAAAGTAACGACGGCGACCCATGATGGTTTCAACGTATCCCTGGGCGATTGCCTGGGCTTCCATCCTCTGGAGATAAGCAAAAATGCCAGGGTAGCGATCGTAGAACCGTTCGATAAAATGCTTACCCTGGGCATAGCTAACCCTGGCCTCCCGGGCAAACCGTTGGGCTCCCATGCCGTAGATCACCCCGAAGTTGATAATTTTAGCCAGCCGCCGCTCTTCGGCACTAATCGTCTGTTTTTCGAGCAGCAACTGAGCCGTTAAGGTATGAACATCCTGCTGATTTTGATAGGCTTCGACGAGTTTGGGCTCCTGACTCAAGTGAGCCAAAATTCTCAACTCAATCTGCGAGTAGTCAGCAGTGACAAGCAACCAACTTGGTTCCGGCACAAAGGCGGCTCGAATCTGGCGGCTAAAGGTGGTGCGAATTGGAATATTCTGGAGATTGGGATTGGAAGAAGACAGCCGTCCGGTCGAGGTAATGGCTTGATTGAAGTCGGTGTGGACTCGCCCTGTTTGAGGGTGCACCAGAGTTGGCAGAGCATCGACATAGGTAGACTTTAGCTTTGCTAAAGTGCGGTGCTCCAAAATTGCATCGACCAAGGGATGGTCCCCTTGTAACTTCTCCAAAGTAGCGGCATCTGTTGAGAAGCCTAGCTTAGTTCTCCGGGACTTTTTCCGGTCTAAATTCAGTTGATCAAACAGGATCTGACTCAACTGTTTAGGTGAGCCAAGGTTGAACTGACCGCCTGCGGCAGCATAGGCCCTCTCTTCGATCGCGTGCAGGTCTTTTTCTAAAACCTGAGAGAGGTCTTTTAAGTAGGGTTGGTCAATCCGAATACCATAGGTCTCCATTCTCGCCAGAACTGGTTCCAGGGGTTGTTCAATCTCTAGGAGCAGCCGGTGTAGTGCTGGAGTAGTCTCCAGTTGAGTCTGCAATTCTGCCAGCAGCAAAAAAGTGGTGTAGACATCCATGCCACAGTAGTCGGCAACGGCTGCAATCTCTATATCGCCAATGGACTGACCCTTTTTCACTAACTCGGTGTAGCTTTTGGCAGTAATTCCTAAGTACTGAGTAGACAACTCGCTCAGGTTATGACTCCCCTCAGGATTGAGTACATAGCTCGCTAGCATCGTGTCAAACACAACCCCTGCTAGCTGAATGCCCTGGAAGTGGAAAACCAGACGGTCGAACTTAGCATTTTGTAACACCTTGGGGTAATGAGCATCCTGCAGTATTGGGGCTAAGGTGGTCAGTACTGTGCTGAGGTCTAAATTTACCCCTGTTCCATGACCCAGGGGAATGTAGGCCATCTGGTCTAAACCCGCACCCCAGCAGCAACCCACCCCGACCAAGTTGGCATCACGAGGAGATAAAGAATCAGTCTCTGTATCCCAAGCCACTGGAATGGCTGGATCGGTATAGGTTTGTAAAATCTCTACCAGTTCAGTTAACTTCTCTGGGGTATCGATGATGCGGGGACTGATCGCGATCGCAGTTTGCTGTTGTGCTGTCTCGGTCTCACTGGCACTAAAGAACCACAAATCTTCATCGCTGGCGGCTGGGTCAGGGGGTTCAGCAACGGCCTCTACTGATAAGTCAGCCGACCCGCCAAACACCTGTTGTAACTGAGCAATCCTGCCCAAGAAGGACTGAAATTCCAGCTTTTCCAGCAGGGGTGCCAGCGTGTCCACATCAAAGCCTTTGAGTTGACAGGCTTCTAGATCAACCTCCAGGGGTACATTTAAGGCCAGTTGTGCTAAGTACTGGGAATGCAGGGCAGCTTCCTTTCCTGCCTCCAGCTTCTGCCGCACAGCGCCTTTGATCTGGTCTAGGGAGGCATAAATCTGCTCCAGGGAACCGTACTGTTCCAGCAACTGCACGGCTGTCTTGGCCCCAATGCCTTTAACACCGGGAATATTATCGGAGGAGTCCCCACACAGAGCTTTGTAATCAACTACCTGCGAGGGTAAGATCCCCAGTTTTTGTTTCACCTGCTCCGGGCCAAACTCGCGCGGATGAGCACTGCTACTCCGCTGGGCAAAAGCGTTACCCAGGTGCAAGACACTCACCCCTTTTTCAAGATCAATCAGTTGAAATAAGTCCTGATCGCCGCTGAGAATCTTGACCGGATAACCAGCTTGGCTAGCCTGTCTCGTTAAAGTACCAATGACATCGTCAGCTTCATAGCCCGGAGCCGTCAGAACGGGTAGGTTGAAAGCACTTAAAAGCTGCTTCAGGTTTTGCAGATCAGGGACAAAGTCTTCTGGAACCTCTGGTCTACCCTCTTTGTAAGTTTTATCCACATCGTGGCGAAAGGTGGGTAGGCTCAAGTCAAAGGCAACGGCCAGATGTTGGGGCTTCTCCAGCTCCATCACTTCTAGGAGGGCTTTGAGAAAGCCATAACAAACACTGGTTGGTATCCCCTGGGAGGTCCGCAGACCTCCTTCACGATTGCGGGCAAAGGCGTAGTAGGACCGAAAGGCCAGGGAGTGACCATCCACTAGAACAAAAGTACGGTTACCCTGCTGCGGAATAGGTGCTGGCTCAGAGATAGAGGCAGTTGACATATCTCAATTTTAGCTAGATTCTACCAGCCCGCCGTGACTGCTGTTTGAGCCTGTACGAGTTGAGGCAACCCCACAAGGTAATGGGCGGCAGAGAGTAAATCATTGTGAATGCAGGTTGGCTGTAGTCGCTTCAGGTAGGTAGCGCTGCGAATGCCGCAGGTAAGGGCGATCGTAGAAATTCCCGCTGCCTGTCCGGCCAGCACATCAGCCTCAGTATCACCGACTAACCAGACATCAGATTGGCAGGCGGTATTCTCGGCCAAAACCTCAGCCAGCAGTTGCTCTTTTAGTTCTGTGAAATTTTGGTACGCCCCCAGCCCATCCTGAGTTCCCCGGATTGAGTCAAAAAAATGAGCCACTCCATAATTCTCTAGGATCTGTCTAGCCTGGGCTTGACAGCGCAGGGTTACAACTTCCAGACGTGCTCCACAGGCATGAAGTAAGGCTAAAGCCCAGCAGACACCCGGTTGCAGGTGATCCTCTTGAAGTAGGGGTGACTGGTTGACGAGTTGGCGAACCCTAGCCAGGAAGAAATCAATCTGCTCAGCCCGTAGCCCGGAACGAAGCGCAATTTCTCTATCCGCAACCCGCTCTTGCTTCATCTGCCAAAACTGCTCCTTACTCAGAGTCAGGATTGGGAGTGAGATTTTCCTATTCTGATAGACAGCTTGTGTATCCGCAAGCGCTAGCTGGTAGGTTTTGAAGTATCGCTCGGAAACGTCAACTAGTGGGCCATCAAAGTCACACAGTACAGTTATGGATGAGGAGCAGAGCTTCCTCTTGTGGTCGTAAAATTCTGACGGCTGTGACTTTAGGGTCTCAATACTAGTCATGAGGGAGTGGTTAACAATTAGTTTTAATCCTTAACACTAACTTTAACAGTCGATAAAAGAGTTATAGACCAGTTTATTGCATAGGTACTATAAGCAGGAGTTATAGGCTAGCTCGATAGCTGAGGCGAGCGTGAACCGCTAAGCCTGCCTCTAACCGTGACGGACTGCTCAACTTCACTGGGGATTCAGGTTAGGTGTGATAATCACCGCCAGCTCCGTACTTCCAGGCATCAAACCAACGATGACAGTAGTACTGCTGGGTTGGAGATAGACTGGCAACCAGAGGTTTCAAAGCTGGTTCCAGGGGATAAAGCCGACTGTAAAGCCCTAGTTGCAGGTAATGTCTCATCCAGTTGAGTAGGGCAACAGGTCCCACTTGAGCAGTGACTTTAGCAATCAAGCTAGGATGCTTGAAACCAACCCTCAGCAAGGTTTGAGACAGTGGGGAAAACTGAACCACGTCTTGAAGAAATGGACGCAGGACGCTATCTCCAAGCTGTTGCATAGCTTGAAAAACCGTACCGAGTAACTGATTGATTTGATCAGGACTGACCTGCTGATCAATACCCACACTCATGGCCCGTTGAAATAGCCAGGTGACGGACAAGTTGGGTTGATAGGGCTGGAGTAAGCTGAGGGCAGATTTGTCTAGGGAATCCTGTTCTAGAGCTGCGTGAATCCCAGCTTCTAAGCGCTTGAGGTGACGGATCATGGCACCAAACCCACCAAAGCTCAAAGGGGAGTGGCTACCGCTACTGTCTCCCACAGGAAGAATGCGGCTCCAAGGGGCTTTTAGCGGACTTTGGCGATAGCAGGGAAAGATCCCAAACAAAGCTCGCTGGACTTGAATCTGCTCTGGCACTACAGCTTGATATTCGGGCAGGAGACGCAGGTAGTCCTCAAACAAAGTTTCTAGGCTGGGGCGATCGCAATGGGCATCAAGGTAGGTGAATAAGTAAGTGGTTCTACCATCCTGGGCCGGAAACGCTTCCCAAAAGTACTGGCACTGGCGTTGCAGGGGAGTGAATGAGACCAGCAGATCTCCCGTCTGATTGTCCGGAAAGCCCTGGGCACAGGTTCCCACAACCAAGCAAACTCCATCCGGCCTTTGTCCCAGACGCGCCTGGCTCACGACAGGCGAGAAGTGACCCATAGCATCTAACATTAAGCGGGTCTTCAGGCTCAAACTAGCTGCTTTCACTTCCACACCGTCGGGATGAACGGTTGCTCCGGCAAACGCCGTATTTTCTAGCAGCCTGCCCCCGAACTCTAAAAATCGCGATTTTAAGGTTTCTAACAGAAAGATGGGGTCAACACCAATATTGAGGATGTCCTGCACCCATAGTTCAGGGCTACCCAAGAAACTAATCCGAGCCGGGTTGTACTGGGTCACGATTGCCCGGTCCAGTTCTGCAGGGGTGAGTAGCTCTAGTTCCAGAAACACCTCTAGTTCCGGGCGAGAGATGTTCCACTCTTGGGTCCGGCCTCGGAGACTACCGCGCTCTAGCAAGGCAACTCGCCAGCCTTTGCGGGCTAAGGCAGAGCCAATAAAAATTCCTAAGGTGCCACCACAGATGACTACATCCCAATCCACCTCTCCTAGGGCTGTCTCAGACTGGAAAATAACTTGCGCTCCGGGAAGAGAATTAGTTTTTAGCCGCTGCCAAAGGCTGTCAACCCGGCTGAGGTTCACTAGGGCATCTTCCGGTAGCTTTACACCCATCCGTTCAGTTAGGGTCATAGCGGCCTCTGGCTCTAGGCAGTTCGACTACCTGGGATTGTTTACTCCTCTCAGTTGATCCTAACTAGGTATTTGAGTAAATCGAGGCCCAACCTACTAATCGGTATTTTTTCGTTGAGGTAACTCGACGGTAAAGGTCGTGAGACCGTTTTGGCTTTCCACTAGAATGTGTCCCTGCAACCGCTCTACCAACTTTTTAACCAGGGCCAAGCCTAGCCCTGTCCCTCCCTGTTTCCAGGGGTCGGAGTTAGAGATGCGATAGAACTTGTCGAAGAGCCGGGGCAACTCAGCCGCCGGAATTCTAGCTGCGTTGGTGACCGTAAACCTGACAGTTGGCTCTGGGTTGCTGGTCTGTCCAACCCCCAGCACGATTTCGCCACCCGTCGGTGTGTATTTGCAGGCGTTGTTCAATAACTCGACCAGGATTCGCTCCAGCCAAGCCCGGTCTGAGCTGAGGGAGGGCAGATCGGGGGGATACTCAACCCGCAAGGTTTGCTGGCGTTGTTGGGTGCGGGATTGAAAGGGCTCAACAACACTGGGAAGCCATACGTTTAAGTGAAGAACTTCCAGGCCAGCGGGTTCGGCGGCAGCTTCTAAACGCTGTAGATCTAATAAATCGTTGATTAGCTCTGTTTCGCGGGCACACTCATTTTCTAGAATTTTTAAGTAGCGTTCTTGGCGGACTTCCGCCGGAAATTGTTTCAGCATGTGGATGGCCATTTTGATATTGGACATCGGGGTGCGGAGCTCGTGAGAGACTGTGCTGAGAAAGTCATCTTTAAGCAGGTTGGCCCGCTCTAGCTCTTGCATTTTCTGCTGTAGCTGGGCCGTGCGCTCTTGCACCTGGCGCTCTAACTGGGCGTTAAGATCTTGGACTTGCTGGTAGAGTTGGGCTTGATGAATTGCGATCGCACACTGATCGGCAATCGTCTTAGCATCGCTCTGCTGGTCTTCAGTCCAACAGCAACTCTTGCTGTGAATATCTGGGTCAGACTGGTAGAGGCTGATCGTACCGAGGTACTCGTGCAGGTACAACAGCGGGGTAATTAAAATTGATTGAAACTGACACTGCTGCGCCAGCGATCGCAGCTCTGGATCTATATCGTCATTTTTGCAATCTAGAAAAACTTGTTCACCCTGAACCAGGCGATTTCTAAAGTGTTCCAAAAACTTCAAACTGGCCTGAACTAGATTCTCCAGTCTAAATGCCGTTTGACTCACATAGTGAGTTTTGACTTCAGCAGACCCGGTCTGAACAATCAGGCAGTGGGTGACTCCCAGGGCTTCTGGCAATAGGTTAGCGGTAATCTGTAACACTTCTGCCGGGACCAAGGTGACCCGCATTGCCTGAACAATTCGGTTAATGATCGCTTCACGCTGGGCCTGTTGCCTGAGCTGTTCTTCAGCCCGCTTACGTTGCGTTATATCACTGACATAACTTCTAATCAGATCACTTTCGGAAATGTAGTGAACAGACTGCTCAAAAATTCTCTGATCCACTTCAACTTCCCGGACAAAAAATTTCTCCTGGCTATCCTGAATCTCAACCAGAGGGCGTAATCCCGCCAGCATTGGGTGGTGCAAGCCAGCTTTTTGAATACCAGGAAACTGCATCAGTGCTGCCGGGTTCAAGTAGGTGATCGCACCAGCGAGATCGATCTCCAAGATTGGGTTGGGAACCATTTCAGGAAAGGAAGCGAGGCGGACCAGTGCTGCTTCACCAAAATCTTCAGGTTCCTCAACAATGGATGAAACAATCGTTTCAAACGGATTGATTGTTTTGGATAACAAGCTATCGAAGTCCTCCGCCTGACAATGTTTAGCGAATTCGGCGTCTGAGATCTGGGAAACAGTATAGTAGCTGGCTTGTACATCCCCACCGAACACAATCACATCAGTATGTTTAAGGTCATGGGAAAAGCAGCGCTGACCGTTGATCAGCAAGCCATTGGTACTTCGCTTGCCCTGTAAATCTCCATCGATAATCCGAAATGAGTAGGCAGCAATTTCAGGCGCTGTCACTCGGAGCAAAATTGCGTGCTGGCGGGACACCATCCGGGAGTGGAGCACAATCGAGTTGGTAGAATCGCGACCAATCGAGTAAGTAGCTGCCTCAAGAAAGACCGAATGCTGACCTTGGGTGTCCTTGATTACGAGTAAATGGCGAACCCGCTGCAGCTCAGTGTTATCCGCGTTCTCTAGTATTTGAGTGTCCAGAAAAACTTCCCTAGCTCAGTAATTCCTTTATATATAGAGAAGTTTCGATCTGCAAAGAGTACTGAACGAAACTCATTGATCGATCAATCTAGCAAGTAGCGGGTCTTGCTAAGGAGCAATGTTAGCTTGCTATCTACTGCTCTATTTCTGGGGTTGAGGGTCTATGGGTTGAGGGGTTGATCTAGAACCAGAGTCTCCAGGTCTGGAGTGGCAGCTAAACGAGCATCAGTGGTTAAGAAGAACGTACAGCTCCCTGAATAGCGGTTGCAGTCTGTGTCGGATCTGGAGAAAATTCTCAACTTGGTGACGGATAGATATCCTGATAACTGGCCACATCTCTTACCTGACCACTCCTAAGGCTAATCATGCCATATTCCTTACAATCTTGGATCAACGGGCTCACTCTCCATAGTTAAAATTCCAAAAACACATTCATGAACTTGCCGCAAAGGAGCATGAGCGATAAATCGTTCCAATGCTTCAATGCCCAGGGCAAATTTTCCCAGTGCCAGAGAACGCTTAACAGACAGTCTACGTTGACGCAGCCGTTCTAAATTCTCAGGCATGAAATATTCGGAACCATAGATGATGCGGAGATATTCTTGTCCGCGATATTTCACAGCGGTTTGCACCAACCCTTTGTGGGTTTGGCTGATCAATTGCCTGGGCTTTACAGCCATCCCTTCTCCTCCTTTTGCTGTGAGATCTTTCCACCACTGGATGCTATCCAACTGGCTAGCACTGTCTTTCAGGTCAACCACGCGGTGTTGGGTTGCAAGTAGCAGTTCAGGGTCTGTTTAAGATCAGTTGAGGGCAATTTGAGAGCCCCAGACATCTTGAGGAATGAAAGCCCGATCAGTGGGAATGGCAGCCACTGGCTCTGTGAGTGTGAACTTTCCGGCCTCAATCCACTGCTTCAACTCCAGGGCAACTTGCCGGGAGAAGAAAATGCTAGCAAGGGGAGCTACGCGAACCGTTTTGCCGTCAATCTTGATCCGACCTGATTTAAGCTGAGCATAGCTGACTAGGCCAAAGGTAGGCCGGACCCGCCGAGGAATCGAAAAGTCTACGACTGGTGCGACTAGATCTTGATCTAAGACAGCACAGTGCTCCACAACTTCCTCCTGTAGCACAGGCAGGGGAACCCCTACGCCTAGCATTAGAGAAGGACCATACTGCTTAAAATAGCAACCTCGCACCCAGTAGGGGTTCATTTGCTTGGCATCGCCAAGTAGGGCAAGGGTGGCAGCAGGACCAATGGGGGTGCCGTTAGGTAGACGTTTTTGCAATGGAAAGTGTTGAGTTCCCTCCCAGGTGACATAGCCGATACCCCCACCCAGAAAAATGCGGCTACCAATACCAATCAGTTGTAGGTTGGGGTCGTTGAGTAAGGGTGAAATTGCCCCAGGATTCGAGTAGACTGCATTTCCTAACCGGGGTTGTAGAGGACCTAGGTAGGTAAATAGAGGGCGATCGCCGCCATTCACACCGACAATAAAATTCTGATAGAGATTGCGCGGGTTAAATAGATAGAACTGGTTGATCGTTTCATGGGTAATCGTGGTTTCAAAGGCAACACGAGGATAACAATCTGTTACGTGACCGACCGCCCGTAAATGCACCGACTTCCCGGCAATCAGATCAGCAATCACATGACCGCCACCCCGTTCTCTAACCTCCTCAACCTCTAAGGCATCACTATCTGCCGCTTGTGCTGCCCCCAAGTAAAGGTCAACTGCTCCAAAGCCAGAGTAGGCGTAGACGCCATCTAACCAGCACTGGCGGATTTTGATCGGAGGGTCAGTCTGGCCGAGGTTAATGATTGCCCCTGAGGATTCCATTGGTTCAAAGGTGCCAGTCACAATCACGTCCACTTCCCTGGCAGCCTGAGCGACACCGACCTCAGCAACCCGCGCTTTTAGTTCCTCTGCCGTCCAGACAACAACCTGACCCTGCTGAATCTTATTGTTGATTTCGGCGATCGTTCGCATGGGGCGCATGGGGTGCCAGTTTACTGAATACTCCTCTAGCTTGCCAAGCGAGCAGAAGCTGGAACTTCTTCCAAGGCCCTGCTAAGGTCGCGGTCGTCCAGACGAGTAGCGGCAATATCCGAGGTTGGAGTGGTCGCTTCCAACAGGGCAATTCGGGAAACCGAACCATTCGCCAGGCTAAATAAAGGGTTTGATAGAATTCCGGCCAGGGAAGTAGCAACCAGGGTTAAGACCAAGCCCACCTGTAAGGGTCTCATGCCAGGCAAGTTCCACTGAACGTCCGGGTAGTTCTTCACAGCCTCAGACATTTCCTGAGGCTCTTTGACCACCATCATTCTGACCACTCGAACGTAGTAGTAAATTGAAATCACAGTTGTGACCAAGCCCAGCAATACCAAGCCGTATGCTCCGGCCTGCCAGCCTGCCCAGAACAGGTACAACTTGCCAAAAAAACCAGCCAGGGGTGGAATGCCCCCCAAGGACAGCAGACAAATGCTTAATCCTAAGGTTAATAGGGGATCTTTTTGGTACAGACCTGAGTACTCACTGATTTGATCTGTTCCAGTTCTCAGGGAGAAGAGAATCACACCGATAAAAGCTCCCAGATTCATAAACAGGTAAACCAGCAGATAGAACACCATGCTGGCATAACCTGTGTCGGTTCCAATCACCAAGCCAATCATGACAAAACCAGCTTGCCCAATGGAGGAGTAGGCCAGCATTCGTTTCATACTGGTTTGGGCCAAGGCTACAGCATTTCCCAAGACCATGCTGAGGACAGCTAGAGCGGTGAAGACAAACTGCCACTGCGGGGTCAAAGCTGGAAAGGCCGTGGTCAGAAACCGAATTGCCAGGGCAAACCCCGCTGACTTAGAGCCGACAGAAAGAAAGGCAATCACTGGGGTGGGAGAGCCTTCGTAAACATCAGGGGTCCACTGGTGAAAGGGAACTGCGGCAATCTTGAAGGCAATCCCAGCAATGATAAACACTAAGGCAATCGATAAACCCAGGGACTGACTACTGTTGATCAGATTTGCTGCAATCAGGCTTAGGCGTGTTTGTCCCCCTGATAAGCCATAGGTCAGCGACATGCCATAGAGAAAAGTAGCTGTGCTCGCGGCCCCGACCAGCAGGTATTTCAGCGCTGCTTCGTTTGAGCGGGGATCACGCTTGGTATACCCGCTCATCAAGTAAGAGGCAATACTCAAGGTCTCTAGAGACACAAAAATCGTTACCAGTTCTTCTGCCCCAGACAGTAGCATGCCCCCGGTTGTTGCCGTCAGCAAGATGGTGATGAACTCCGCTAGGGAGGTGCCGGATTGATCGATGTAGCAGATTGACATCAAGATGGTCACAGCGCCAGACAGGGCGATAATGCCACGAAACACCAAGCTTAAGTTGTCGCTGTTAAAGCTGCCGAAAAAGGCAACAGGATCGGGCTGATTCCACTGAAAGTAGAGGACGATCACGGATGTCAAGAGACCCGCGATCGCGATATAAGGAGTCCAACGGGAGGAGGTACGACCCTCAATCAAGTCTCCTACCAGGACTAACAGCAAGGTCGAGATAACAATTCCCTCTGGCAAAATCACGCCAGCATTGAGCTGAGCTACAAGATTAGCAAAGTCCATGATGTCTAGGCAAAGCGGTGAATGGCTTGAGAAGGAGTGAAAGGAACTGCCCTTGCAGGAATTCTGCCAACACTTCTAGCGTGGATCTTAGCGTGCTCCCCTAACCTTTTTACTTTTTTCCAGTGCCCATTGAGAAGAAGCTCAAAAATTTTGCCAGTCAACTAGCCAAGATACTTCACCTTGACTTTTTGTAACCTTAAACTTTCTCAAACATTCTATCCAGCCCAAAATACAGATCGGACATTTGTCAAAACCTTGTCTGTACTTGTCTTCAAACGTTTGACCACCGCGCGGTTTCAAGTCTTGCAGACTCTGCTTAAGGGTTCAAGGTCTAGAAAGGAACTTTGTCAATCAACTGGGGAAACTGACTCAACCAAATCTAGCTTGCTTGCTCTAGCAGCAGAATCTGTTACTTTTTAACTTTGAATATTAGGTATAAGGGTAAAGAGAACAGTAGTATCCATAGCAACACTCAGCGGAGACAGCCAAACAAAAATTTAGCGGTGATTTAGCTGTATCTGTCCTGCTATTTTAGTCACTGAGCCGATGGTTATCTAGATTATGTCAACTCTGGTTATTGTTGAATCTCCGACCAAAGCCCGTACTATCCGCAACTACTTGCCGACTGGCTACAGAGTAGAAGCGTCGATGGGGCATGTTCGGGATCTGCCCCAATCTGCTAGTGAAATTCCGGCCCAGATCAAGGGGGAAAAATGGTCTCAGTTAGGAGTCAACGTTGAAGCTGACTTTGAACCACTTTACGTAGTTCCCAAAGACAAAAAGAAAGTTGTTAAAGAGCTGAAGGCAGCACTCAAGCAAGCTGATGAGCTAGTGTTAGCCACAGATGAAGACCGAGAAGGCGAAAGCATTAGCTGGCACCTGCTGCAAGTTTTAGAGCCTACGGTGCCGATCAAGCGGATGGTATTTCACGAAATTACGGAGTCAGCAATCCAGGCTGCCCTCGATCACTGCCGGGATATTGATCAACAGCTTGTCCGGGCCCAGGAAACCCGCCGGATTCTAGACCGACTTGTCGGGTATACCCTCTCTCCCCTGCTATGGAAAAAAATAGCCTTTGGCCTCTCTGCCGGACGAGTACAGTCTGTGGCCGTCCGGTTGCTGGTGAATCGAGAGCGGCAGCGACGGGCCTTTCGCCGTGGGTCCTACTGGGATCTGAAGGCAGCCCTGGAACAAGCTAAGACTCCGTTTGAGGCCCGGCTAGTCAGCTTAGCCGGCAAGCGCCTTGCCAGCGGCAGTGACTTTGATGAAACCACTGGGCAAATCAGGGCTGGCCGTGATGTTGTGCTCTTGAATGAGTCTGAGGCCAAGGCTTTACAGCAGCGGCTGGCAGATAAACCCTGGAGCGTCACGGCGTTAGATGAGCGACCCGTGACGCGCAAGCCCTCTGCCCCTTTTACCACCTCAACCTTACAGCAGGAGGCCAACCGGAAACTGAGACTTTCAGCCCGTGACACCATGCGAACCGCTCAGAATTTATATGAGCAGGGTTTCATCACTTACATGCGAACAGACTCGGTTAATCTTTCCCAGCAGGCGATCGCCGCCGCCCGCAGCTGTGTAGAGCAAAAGTACGGTAAAGCCTACCTCAGCCCCCAACCCCGCCAGTACACAACCAAAAGTAAAGGGGCGCAGGAAGCTCATGAAGCCATTCGTCCGGCAGGCACCACCTTTCGCACTCCCCAGAACACCAGATTGGGGGGACGAGAGCTAGCCCTGTATGACTTAATCTGGAAGCGGACGATCGCCACCCAAATGGCTGAGGCCCGTCAGACTCAGATCGCAGTGCAGCTTCAGGTAGAAGAGACTGAATTTCGGGCTGCTGGCAAGCGAATTGACTTTGCTGGCTTCTTCCGGGCCTACGTGGAAGGTTCCGATGATCCAGAAGCCGCTATCGAAGACCAGGAAGTGATTCTCCCGGCCCTCAAGGTCGGAGACAGCCCTGATTGCCGTGAGCTGGAGGCGATCGCCCATGAAACCCAGCCCCCAGCTCGCTACACAGAGGCGTCTTTGGTCAAAACCTTAGAAAGTGAAGGCATTGGCCGTCCCAGCACTTACGCCAGCATTATCAGCACAATTGTGGATCGAGGTTATGCCCAGATGCTTGGGAATGCCTTGGCTCCCACCTTCACAGCCTTTGCCGTTACAGCTTTACTGGAAAATAACTTTCCCGATCTGGTTGATACTGGATTTACCGCTCGGATGGAGCAGACCTTGGATGACATTTCCACGGGAGAGGCTAACTGGCTGCCCTATTTGCAGGAGTTTTTCTTAGGAGACTCTGGCTTAGAAACCCAAGTCAAAGAACGAGAAAGCCAGATTGATCCCAACCAAGCTCGAACGGTTGAACTACCGGATTTGGCTGCTCGAGTCCGCATTGGTCGTTTTGGCCCTTACATCGAGGCCGACGATCAGGAGGGTCTGGTTACTGCCTCCATTCCCCAGGATGTCACCCCGGCAGATCTCGATCCAGAGCAGGTGGAGGTCCTGCTGCGCCAGAAAACTGAAGGCCCCGACAAACTAGGTCTGCATCCTGAAACGGGTGAGCCAATTTACTTGCTGATTGGCACCTATGGTCCCTACGTACAACTGGGTGAGGTCTCAGATAGCAATCCTAAGCCGAAACGCACCTCTCTGCCCAAAGGGGTAACCGTTGAGGGGGCCAGTTTGGAGATGGCGGTCTATCTACTCTCCTTGCCTCTCCTGCTAGGGGCACACCCAGAAACAGGCTGCAAGGTGCAAGTTGGCTTGGGCCGCTTTGGACCCTACGTCGTTCATGATCAGGGACAGGTCGGTAAAGACTACCGCTCCCTGAAGGCCCAGGACGACTTGTTTACCATTTCTTTTGATCGAGCTTTGGAGCTACTGGCTGAACCCAAGAGTCGTCGGGGCCGGGCCAGCAAGTCCAAACAGGCCCTGCGGGAGCTGGGTGCCCATCCCCAAGATGGAGAGCCTGTTAATATCTATGACGGTCCCTATGGTCCTTACGTGAAGCACAGTAAAACCAATGTCTCTCTACCGGAAGATCAATCCGTCGAAGATTTGACCTTAGATAGAGCCCTGGAGTTGCTAGCAACAAAAGAGTCGACAAAATCTACCAAAAAGTCAAACAGCCGCTCAGGTAAATCGAACCAGGGCAAGAGTCTGTCAACGAGCCGAAAAAAAACGACGACTAAATCCTCCAGTCAGGCTAGCGCAAAGAAAAAACCTGCTTCCCCAAACTCCCGTAGTCGTAAGACCTAGGCTTTCAGTACACCAGATCTGGAAATACAGCTTGCACTGCCGGATGGACTAAGCGATGGTTCTGGGTATTTAATCCCTTAGCCAAAGCTGCATCGGTTTGCAGGACTTCTAGGCCTTGGTTGGCAAGCTTGAGCACGTAGGGCAAGGTACTGTTGTTCAGGGCTTGGGTTGCTGTCCAGGGAACAGCCCCAGGCATGTTAGGCACACCATAGTGAACGACGTCTGCCTGGATGTAGGTGGGATGGGTGTGAGAGGTGGGGTGTAATGTTTCAACGCACCCTCCTTGATCAACAGCAACATCCACAATCACTGAACCTGGATGCATTCGTTCAACAAGCGTGCGAGGCACCAGGATTGGGGCTCGGCGGCCCGGAACTAGGACAGCTCCGATGACCAAGTCTGCCTCCATAACCACTTCAGTGATCTGCTGAGAGGTGCTGTAAAGTAGTGTGATCCGAGATCCAAACAGCGTTTCCAACTCAGTCAGACGGTCTACGTTGATGTCTATAACCGCAACCTCGGCTCCCATGCCGATCGCGATGCGGGCTGCTTCTGTCCCCACCACTCCCGCCCCCAGAATTACCACTTTTCCTGGCTTTACCCCTGGAATTCCGCCCAAGAGCACGCCTCGGCCTCCCTGCTGGCGCTCTAGAAAGTGGGCTCCAAACTGCACGGATAAGCGTCCGGCAATGGTACTCATGGGTGTGAGAAGCGGCAGTTTACCGTTGGGCAATTCGACCGTCTCGTAGGCGATCGCATTCACCCCAGAATTCATCAACTGTTCAGTCAGATCGCGATTGGCTGCCAGGTGGAGATAGGTAAATAGAAGCTGACCTTTTTGCAGCAAGTTGTACTCGACAGGCAAAGGTTCTTTGACCTTGACCACCAGTTCTCGATTCCAGACCTCCTGAGGTTGGGAGACCATTTCAGCCCCGGCCTGGATATAGTCCTGATCGGCGAAACCAGCACCCATACCGGCACCCGTTTCTACAAAGACCTGATGACCATTTTCCTGAAGAGCCTGAACACTTCCAGGACTCAACCCGACTCGAAACTCCTGATCTTTAACTTCTTTGGGAACCCCAACTTCCATCTATCACCTCTGGTAAAGCCTTACCTTTAACTTAAACCTGCAAGGCTAGAGAAATTTACATCAGCCAATTTGCCAATCAGCGTGTTCCACCTATCCTTTGACTAGGAGTGAGGCTGATTCTGATAATCAAGAGCTACAGGGAGCTGAGCTTAATCCACGGCCATCATCACATTGCTAGCCTTGATCACGGCGTAGGCTTCTTTGCCCTCGGCTAAACCCAACTCTTCTGCTGAAGCTTTGGTAATAACTGAGGTGATCTCAACCCCAGGCACGATCTCCAAAATGATTTCGGTGTTGACCGCTCCGGTCACAACTTGCTTGATCGTCCCCTTAAAAATGTTCCGGGCACTTACTTTCATTACCTTTTCCTCTCGCTTCTGAGTTAAGAGTTTTGTTTCAGAATCGTTAGATTGCGCCTGTCTTTGCTGAATGGATGGCTCAGGTAGCGCTGACTGCTGCTGATCCAAGCTGCGTAGCAGTTCTCTCAAAATCTCTGTTTTACTGCGCTGCGATCGCTGGCAGTGTTGCTCTAAAATCTGCTGTTCTTCCGTTGAAGATTGAAAGGTAATCCATCCCTGCTGTTTTCTAGGCATTAGTTTTACCAACTTGGTTGGTAATTTAACTCCCTGGACTGGTACAATCCTAGCAATCGACGAGGGTTCTCGTCGGGCCGATCAACCGTCAGTCGAGGCTTTTTCATGAACCGACGATGCGCTCTGACTTTGATTGCTGGGATATCGGCTGCGGTTCTCACAGGCATGGGTTGCAGTTCAACGAACCCCCCAGCCTCAGCTCCAAGCTCAACTACGCAGGCGGCACCAGTCACTTTAACCGTATCAGCCGCTGCCAGCCTCAAAGATGCAATGGAGGAACTCCAGTCAACCTATCAACAGCAGCAGCCAAACACGACAATTACTTACAACTTTGGCAGTTCCGGTTCTTTGCAACAGCAGATTGAACAAGGAGCCCCGGTAGATATCTTTATGTCAGCGGCTCCAAAACAGATGGATGCTCTAGAGAAGCAAAATCTCCTGCTCCCAGATACTCGTAAAGACCTGTTGAGAAATGAAATTGTCTTGGTCGCGTCCAAAGATTCAGCCAACATCTCTGACTTCAAGGACTTAACCAGCAGCGCAGTGAATAAAGTCTCAATTGGCAATCCCCAGAGCGTCCCTGCCGGGCAGTATGGTCAGGAAGTTTTGACCTCGCTTAATTTGTTTGCTCCCCTCAAGCCGAAGCTGGTCTTCGCCAAGGATGTCCGCCAGGTCCTTAGCTACGTTGAAACGGGCAATGTCGATGCGGGCCTGGTTTATGCCTCCGATGCCAAAGTATCCGATCAGGTTAAAGTTGTCGCCACGGCACCGGCAGACTCTCATTCTCCAACTATCTATCCTGTAGCGGTCTTGAAAGATAGCAAAAACCCTGACGCCGCTCAGGAATTTGCCCAGTTTTTAGCTAGCGACCCAGCCAGGCGCAAATTTGAGTCCTACGGTTTCATCCCCATTGCCCCGTAACTTCCGGGTTAGTTTGTGGCCCTCGGCATTACAGTAATGGAATTCGATCTATCTCCCCTGTGGATCTCTCTCAAAACTGCTGCTGTCGCCACCGTTTTTACCCTTTTTATCGGAGTTGCAGCCGCCGCCTGGATGTTCAGGTATCAGGGCAAAGGCAAAGGGCTAGTTGACGGTCTCTTCACCCTGCCCCTGGTTCTACCCCCGACTGTCGTTGGCTTCTTGTTGCTGCTGGTATTGGGTCGAAACAGTCCGGTTGGACAACTGCTAATCCAGTTGGGAATCACGATTATTTTTTCCTGGCCAGCAACGGTGATTGCGGCAACCGTGGTTGCCTTTCCCTTGATGTACAAAACGGTCCTGGCAGCTTTTGAGCAGGTTGATACCAACTTGCCCCAGGCAGCCCGAACGCTTGGAGCCACAGAAGGAAGAATTTTTTGGCAGATCCTGCTTCCCTTAGCCTGGCCCGGTGTGGTGGGGGGAACAATTCTGGCTTTCGCCCGCGCCTTGGGGGAATTTGGGGCCACCTTGATGCTGGCGGGCAGTATTCCCGGTAAAACCCAAACCATTCCGATCGCCATTTTCTTTGCAGCGGAAGCAGGGGAGATGGGCGAAGCCTTGAACTGGGTGCTGATCATCATTGCGATCGCCCTAGCCGTGATTGCCGGACTCAACTATTGGTCCGCTGCCCAAAGTTCCTTAAAGACTGGGACCAGACAGGCACCCCCCCTGAAGCCCTTGTTTGATTGGCTGATTCTGGGACCTCTGCGAGAGACCGAAGTACCAAGCATCGATCCCCAGCAGCGTTTAGCTCAGCCTCGTAGGGGCGCTGAGGCGCAAGCTTTAAAGACTAGGAGTGACCTGTGCGTAGACTTACAAAAGCAGGTCGCTAACTTTAAATTGGACGTAGCCTTTACTGCCGCAGGGAACCCGCTGGGTTTTCTCGGAGCCTCTGGGAGCGGTAAGAGTATGACCCTGCGCTGCATTGCTGGTTTAGAAACGCCGACTTGTGGCCGGGTTGTGTTGAATGGACAAGTTCTATTTGATTCAGAACGGGGGATTAATCTTCCCAGCCGTCAGCGCCGGATTGGCTTCGTCTTTCAAAACTATGCTCTTTTCCCCCACCTGAACGTAGCTCAGAATATTGCCTTTGGTCTCCAGGAGTTGCCCAGAGCAGAACGTACCCAACGGGTGGCAAAGTACATAGACCTGATGCAGTTGCAGGGGCTGGCAGGCCGCTACCCAGACCAAATTTCTGGCGGTCAGCAGCAGCGGGTTGCCTTGGCAAGAGCATTGGCGATCGCTCCGGAGGCTTTACTCCTGGATGAACCCCTTTCAGCCCTGGATACTTACCTCAGAAGCCAGATCGAGAAGTTGCTAATTGAGGTGCTTGCTATTTACCCTGGCGTCACTCTGTTCATCACCCACAAGTTAGAGGAAGCCTACCGGATCTGCGATCAGCTTCTAGTGCTCTCGGCTGGGAGAGTGATTGCCTTGGGTCCCAAAGCAGATATTTTCGAGCGGCCCTCAACGTTCACCGTGGCCCAACTGACAGAGTGCAAAAACTTTTCCCGTGCTCAGACCGTTTCGCCTCGACTTATTGCCGCCTTAGACTGGAATTGCACCCTGCGGGTCGTTGAACCTATTCCAGACTCCCTTGCCTGTGTGGGAATTCGTGCTCATCACCTCAGCTTTCCAGACCACCCAAATCAAGAGAACACCTTTCCCTGCTGGCTGGTCCAGATGAGTGAAACCCAGCACCGGATAACCTTGTATCTCAGGATGCACCGTCCTGCCGCCGGCCCTCAACTGTACCACCTCCAAGTTGAAATCTACAAAGAAAAGTGGGCCAGCCTCAAAGATCGGCCTTTTCCCTGGCATGTCCATTTAGATCCACTCAAGCTGATCTTGATGGAGTCGTAAGGGGAGTTAGGAATCTTGGCGGAAAGAGCCCCGTTTTTAGCGATCGCAGTTTTAGTCAAAATCCGACTTAATTCTTGAAAGATTAGACTGTTAGCATTACAGGATGAGATTGAATCTAAAACCAACTAACTGCAAAGGAGGATAGCCGTGCCAGACCCAACTACTCCCCCGACTGGGCCAGAAGCCTCTGCGATCGTCGAGGTAAGCTCAGAAACCAACGCACTGGTGGAAGAGGAACTGCCAGATGCCGACGACAAGCTGAAGCAGGAGACAAAGGCACTGGTGGAAGCGATTAAAAAGCGGGCCCAGGCAGAGGCCAAAGGTGCAGGCGATCTAACTCGCGATGCCTACCTCAGTGCCGTGCGCCAAGCCAGAGAAGCCGTTGAGCAGAATAAACTGTTTGACCCAGGACAAATTGAGTATTCTTTTTGGTTGATCCAGAAGCAAGCTGAGCGGAACTGGCAGTCAGTCTTGGATGAAGTCTCAACTTTGGGCGATCGCCTAACTGACGCTGCCAAGGTTGCCTGGGATGCCTTGATATCCCCACGAGACGACTCTAGGCACGATGGGCATCAGTAGCTGCAATGGCCTGTTTCCCCTAAACACACTAAGTTGATGACCAGAGTTCTGTAAACAGTTGAATTCTGGCACTTGTGGCTAGTACTATGCAAAGCAGGCCATTAATCAGAAGTGAGCAAGCATGGAATATACCTGCACGGTTTGCGCCTACGTCTATGATCCAGAGCAGGGTGACCCAGACTCTGGTATAGAACCGGGCACCCCTTTTGAAGACATCCCAGAAGATTGGGTTTGCCCAGTTTGCGGAGCAACAAAAGATCAATTTGAATCAAAATAGGGTCTTAAACTCCGATTAGGGTTCAGCTCCGAGGGCAAGCTGAGTTTCTGTCGTAGAAGAACGTCGCCGCCGTCGTCGGGTTTTAGAGCCTGCCTCTTCTAGCGTAGGCGCTTCAGAGGTATTCGCACCAGCTACCTCTGAAGACTCCACCTCAGAATCTACTCCTGTAGGCTGCTCCGGGACCCCAGCTAAGAAAGTGTCGGTTTCAGCCAATTCATTCGCAGGCAAGCTCGTCGTTTCCTCAACTTGCTCAAATAATGATGGTGCTTCAGTGCCATTGGGTTCTTTAACTAAAATAATCGCAGACTTTGAATTTTTAACTTTGCCGTTAAAAAGCACCAAGGGAGAAATTCCCATCAGGGCATAAACTTCCTGTTCCTCAGGGGTCATTTCTACCGAGATAACTTCTGGCGGTTCTTGACTACGCTTGGATGCTTCCCGTTGAATTGGCTTGTTATTACGACGTTCTAGCGCATCTCGCTTTTCCTCCTCAGGAACAGGCTGCGTCTCTTGCAAGAGGGGAGCTTCAGTGTCGGTAATGCGAGGCGGGAGCTGAATTGTTTCTTCGGGAGATTTTGGGCTAGCTATACCTCTTGGTCCATTGTCACCAACCCGATGACGGCGGTGACGGCGGTTAGTCGTTACTTCTCCACGCCCTTGATAACTTGGATGATTAGTTAGGTTTAGTGCCTGAGTGTCGTCTACAGTACCAAGGTCAAGTTCTTCTGGGCGTGTTTTGCGAGTTTCACGGAGTTCAAGTCGCGGTTCTGAGCCGTTAACATTCCGGGATCTCGAAAAGGCATAGCGCTCAAGCATCTCTCCTTCAGAATCAGGGGGCTCATCCGGAAGGTGCGCTAGGTGCCCCAACCCACCGCAGGTAGGGCAAGTTTGCCCAAAAAGCTCGTAAATGTTTTGTCCTTGCCGCTTACGCGTCAGTTCTACAAGTCCCAGTTCAGAAAGTTGGGCAATCTGAGGGCGGGCCTTGTCTGCCTTGATAGCTTTGTTAAAGTGTTCTAGAACCTGGAGCTGATCGCGCTGCGAATCCATGTCGATGAAATCAATAATAATTACGCCAGCCATGTTACGCAGGCGTAACTGGCGGGCGATTTCCGTCGCAGCCTCACAATTTGTCCATAACACTGTTTCACGAGCAGTTGCCGAGCGCGTGAAAGAGCCTGAGTTAACGTCAATTACCGTTAATGCTTCAGTGCGCTCGATGATGATATACCCACCAGATGGCAAGTCTACTCTCGGCTTTAGGGCTTCTCGAATGGCAGCATTAATTCGGAAGTACTCTAAAATTGGGGTCGGCTCACCGTGGTGGTCGAGCAAGATTCCCTGAGGAGGTCTGCCACCACTCCAGTTCGTTAAATTTTGTTTGACTCGCTTCAGTCCGTGGTGCGAATCTGCCACAATCCGATTGACATCAAGACTATAGACATCCCGAAGGACACGCTGGATAAAGTCATCATCCCGGTTCAGCAGGGCCGGCGCTCTAGCTGAGCTTGCTTTCTGCTGAATTCCTTCCCACTGTTTCTGCAATGCTTCCAGATCTTCGATGATGGCCTGTTCGCCGATCTCTTCTGCTTCCGTACGAACCAGTAGACCCATGCCGGCAGGCTTGATCAGCACAGCTAAGGCCCGCAGGCGACTGCGTTCATTTTCACTTTTGATCCGTCGGGACAGGTTTACCCCGCGTCCAAACGGCATTAAGACCAGGTAGCGACCCGGTAAGGTAATATCGCCAGTCAACCGGGGACCCTTATTTCCGGTTGGCTCCTTCATGACTTGAATCAGAACCTTTTGCTGGGGAGCTAGAAGTTCAGTAATGGCTCCGGCGCTACGCTTTAACCGCAGGGGACCCAAGTCTGTAACGTGCATAAAGCCATTACGCTCAGGGTCACCGATGTTGACAAAGGCAGCATCAATGCCAGGAAGGACATTTTCGACGATTCCCAGGTAGATATCACTGACTTGATGGCTACCTGTAGCAACAATTAGCTCTTGAATTTGATCTTCTGAGAATACAGCAGCGATGCGATGCTGCTCAGCAATAATAATCTGCTTTGGCATTCAAGTTCCTCAAGATTTTTCAGCGATGGGAGCGCGAAATGCGTCTGCGGCTTTTGCTGAAACAAATTAAACAATGCGTCACAAGGCGTTCTGCCTTTCTTCAAGTATCTGTAGAGGCTTGGAGTAAAACCTAAGAGCAAGTGCCGTAAATTGCACTTCTCCAAAGGAGAAACTATAGACCGGCTTGTGCGGGAAACCCTTCAAGCGTTTTACGGTTACGAAATAGCTGGAAGTACCTACAGGCAAGTCAGCTAACAACAGGCAACCATTCGACGGGGAGCGCTTTGAACGCTTTAATTCCAAGCTAAATCACTAATTGTAGATCGGCAGAAAGTCTGGTAAAAGCGAGCTGCGCTGCACACTGCTTACGAGTTCACAAGGACAGCAACCCTAAGAGTCTCTCATTCACAACTGCTTCTATTGAGAAGCATTATAGCGTGGAGAGCTACTTATGCACCCGTAAAAAACCTAATATTCTTGGTTGAAAACAAAATGTTTCTAAAAGTCTATTAAACTTGTCAAGAAACATAACACAAAAGTTTCAGTCCACTCTACGATCGCGCCATAGGTGTCCCCTGTCTGACCTCCGAGCTTGAGGTTAAACCAAGCCCCGACCATCCAGGCGATCGCCCCGCCGCCGATAGCTACACCGACCCCCATCCAGTCAGAAGGCAAAAGGACTAACTGGAGACTACTAAATCCTAGCATCAATAAAAGACTGGGGATTAGATCCCAAGCTTGCAGGGTAGCCTTATGAATGGCCCCTTTTCCGACTGGCTTTATATAGGGATAGGAGGCGATCGCCAGGAGTTGTCCCCACCGTCCCCAGCCTGCGGCAGCCATGAGCGCCACGCTTCGAGCTGACTCTAAATCACTGAGGGCAGTTGTTTTCAAGGTGAACAGGGCGATCGCACTCATTACCCCAAACGCCCCGGCCCGACTGTCGCTCATTACCTCTAATCGTCGCTCTGGGTCTAGCACAGCTAGGCCATCGGCAGTGTCCATTGCCCCATCAAAGTGTAGCCCCCCTGTCATTACAATCCACAGACTCACCACTAAAGCACTTCGGGTCAGGACTGGCACACCTAAAGTCTGGAGTAGGGCATCTGCCAGCCCCAGACCTGCACCTATGATCAGACCGACTAAGGGAGCCCAGCGAGCAATCCTCGCAAATTCTAAGCACCAGGACGAGGGAATGGGGAAACTGGTATAAAAGGCGATCGCACCCCAAAATTGACGGGCCAAATATTGCAGTCGATCTGACTGAGGCTTGGTCATGTTATTAGACTTCTTGCATAAATGCCCAAACAGGGGCTGAGAGTATTGAGATTACGTATCTTAAACCGACTTATGCAAGAAGTCTATTGTAGCCGCCATCGGGTTACCAGAAAGTAGGGGATGCGAGTCTGGTACTCCCATTTCTCAGGCTCGATAGCTTGTATTTCCGTTGAGGGAGCTGGCTCAAGCAGTCCGTCAAGAACAAGTCCTGCCTGAAAGCAAATCCCGAAGAGATGCCATAACGGTCGGTGGACAAAAGGATGAGGTTGAGGTTGTCCTGGCTTCCCGATTGATTCCCCGACAGACGGTTTTAGGTACTCTGTTATCAGAACTCCGCTGCGATCAATCCATTCGCTGCCTAAGGAGTTGAAACAGGGATGAGTGATTGAGAATGCGAATCGTCCTTCCCCACAGAGCAACCGATGAAGGCTATTGATCAAAGGCTCGATGTTCTCCATGTCTTGGAGTCCCATTGAGACCACTACAGTATCGAAGCAGTGCTCTCCTAGCGCGGCGATTTGAACTGCATCAGTCGCATCGATCAGTCTATACTCAATGCTCCCTGGAGTTTTGATAGTTCGAGCCCTAGCTCGTTCTAGAAGTTTCTCAGAAAAGTCGCAGGCCAGAACCGATGCGCCTGCTTGAGCCAGACGACGGGCGAAATTCCCATTACCGCAGGCAATTTCCAAGACTCGTTCGCCAGGAGTGATGGTCAGCAGTGCCTCCAGCGCAGGGTGAATCAGGTGTTGGTGGGAGGGATCTGCCTCTGCCATCGCCTCGTTCCACCAGTCTGCGATCGCATTCCAAGTCTGCTGTGCCCTTTGGTTCATTTCACTCATGCGGACTCCCAGGAAGTTTAAGAAATCCTGACTGCTTCAAAATGTTCTACCACGGGAAATGGATCGTAAAAGGGATGAAGCAGCTCCTTCCACGCTTGATACTCTAGAGAATTTCTGAATCCAACTGTATGATTCTCCAACTTATCCCACTTAACAAGCAGTAAATACTTTCCCTGCACTTCCAGACATCGATGCAGTTCATGACCTAGGTAACCTGTCATCAATGAGATCAGATTAGAAGCTTTATTAAAGGTAGTTTCAAAATCCCTTTCCATCCCGACTTTGACATTCAGCATTACTGCTTCAAGAACCATAGAGTCCAAATAATCTCTAGCGCGTTAACATCTTAGCCAGCTTGACAGTTTACCTATTTTTGCACTCAGCAGCCTTGTCTTTGGTTTCTCTACAATGGTGGAGCATCAAAATAAGGTTGGATTGGCCTTGGGCAATTATTTTTCTTTTCAGTGTCAGGCTCGCTGTCGTCACACCTGGGCACGGGTTGGCACCTTCTTTACTCCCCACGGACTAATTGAAACCCCGCGCTTTATGCCCGTGGGGACCTTAGCAAACGTTAAAACTCTCACCCCAGAGCAATTACAAGCCACTGGAGCCCAGATGGTTCTGGCAAACACTTACCATCTTCACATTCAGCCGGGGGAAGACATTGTGGCTGGGGCCGGGGGACTACACAGTTTTATGGGTTGGCCGGGACCAATTTTGACTGATTCAGGTGGCTTTCAGGTGTTTAGCTTGAGCCAGATCCGCGAAATCAACGAAGTGGGGGTGACGTTTCGCTCTCCCCGTGACGGCCAGATTATTCACCTGACCCCGGAAAAATCTATTGGAATCCAAAACACCTTGGGGGCAGATGTGATTATGGCCTTTGATGAGTGTCCCCCCTACCCGGCCAGTCGGGACCTGATAATACTCGCGACAGACCGGACCACCCGCTGGATGGAACGATGCCTGCTAGCCCACCAGCGCCCGGATCAGGCCCTATTTGGAATTGTCCAAGGCGGTGTTTACTCGGACCTCAGGCAAGCCTCAGCTCAAGCCCTGCGAGCTTTTGACCTCCCCGGCTATGCAATCGGCGGCGTCAGTGTCGGGGAACCGATGGAACTGATTGAGCAGATTGTTAAGGCAACTACCCCGCTGCTGCCGGAAGATAAACCCCGCTACTTGATGGGAATTGGCACCTACCGGGAGATTGCCCAGGCGATCGCCGCTGGAGTGGATTTATTTGATTGTGTGATTCCGACGCGGCTGGCTCGCCACGGCAATGCCCTAGTTCAGGGAAGGCGCTGGAATTTGAAGAATGCCCGGTTCCGAGCAGATTTCACTCCCCTGGACCCTGGCTGTCCCTGCTACACCTGCAAGACCTTTACCCGTGCCTATCTAGGCCACCTGCTGCGATCGCAGGAACACCTGGCCTACACCCTGCTTTCTATCCACAACATTACAGAGCTAATTTACTTCACCCAGCGGATTCGAGCCGCAATTCTAGGCGATCGCTTCACGACAGAGTTTGCCCAGTGGTTGGCCCCGGCTCCAACCTCGGCAGAAACTATGGTGGCTGGCAAGTGGGACCAAATTTCAGCAGGTAGCGATCCCCGCAACACCTGTTAGAAGACCTCAAGGGGCAGTCTGAATCATGTTAAGATCTTTGGCGATTCTAAGTTCTGTGTTGAGAAGGAAAATTTTTCATGGAAGCGGCTCTGCTATTTGCAAAATTACCGGAAGCGTATTCAATCTTCGATCCGCTGGTGGACGTTTTGCCCGTGATCCCGGTCTTTTTCTTGCTCCTTGCCTTTGTCTGGCAAGCGGCTGTGGGCTTTAGATAAGTGATTCAGTATTTACACAACTAAAGCTAGGTGTTGATAATAACCAAGAGAAGTAGGCAGCGGACCTCTTAAGTCTGCTGCCTACTTTTGTGACACTTTGATCATTAATTTATTTTTTAAGTTAACTTTTAAGTTTCAAAATCAAGTTCGCAATTCTGAATTGGTAATTCAAAATTAGAGAGTCCAAGCTCGACTTTATCCAATTCAGGCAGCGTAGCAGTGAGAGTGACCGGACTTAAAAGTGCCTGGAACTTCGGTGAGCACTCAGCCTTTTGGTCCGAGCTCAAGCCGAGAGGTCGAGTCGTCCTTTTCATCCAATCCTTGAAAGTGGGTAGCTTTCAAGCTCCCACGCTTTTCTATAATGAGGGGAGTCGGATTTCCGCTGGCTCAGATTGTTTCCTAGGATATTTAGATGCGATCGCTAGATCCTGTTGAGTTTTCAGATGCTTTTGAGGTAATTGTGGTTGGAGCTGGGCATTCAGGCTGTGAGGCGGCTCTGGCTGCGGCTCGCTTGGGCTGTCGTACCCTGCTGCTAACCCTCAATCTAGACAAAGTTGCCTGGCAGCCCTGTAATCCTGCGGTTGGTGGTCCAGCTAAATCTCAACTAACCCACGAAGTCGATGCTTTGGGCGGCGAGATTGGCAAAATGGCAGATCGCACCTACCTCCAGAAGCGCTTGCTTAACAACTCTAGGGGACCGGCAGTCTGGGCCCTGCGGGCTCAAACGGATAAGCGGGAGTACGCCGCCCTGATGAAGGGAATCGTTGAGGAGCAGGAAAACTTGACCCTGCGCGAAGGGATGGTGACGAATCTGATTCTAGGTCCCAGCACTGAAGTTATTGGCGTTGAGACCTACTTTGGCGTCACTTTTCAGTGCAAGGCTCTAATTTTGACTACAGGCACTTTCTTAGGGGGACGGATTTGGGTTGGTAAGAAGTCCATGCCTGCTGGGCGCGCTGGTGAATTCGCGGCTGAAGGGTTAACTGAAACCCTCCATCACTTGGGCTTTGAAACCGGACGATTAAAGACGGGTACGCCAGCCCGGGTAGATAAGCGGTCCGTAGATTACAGCAAACTGGACCCCCAACCCCCCGATGAGCAGGTACGCTGGTTTAGCTTTGACCCGGCAGTGTGGGTAGAACGGAACCAGATGAACTGCTATCTAACTCGGACGACAGCCATAACCCACCAATTGATCCGGGAGAATCTTCACCTTTCTCCCGTCTATGGCGGCTGGGTTGATGCTAAGGGTCCCCGCTACTGTCCCAGCATTGAAGATAAAATTGTTCGCTTTGCCGACAAGTCAAGCCATCAGATCTTTATTGAGCCGGAAGGTCGAGATATTTCTGAGCTTTACATCCAAGGGTTTTCGACGGGACTGCCCGAAAACCTGCAATTGCAGATGCTGCGATCGCTCCCCGGCTTAGAAAACTGTGCCATGCTCAGGCCCGCCTACGCGGTTGAGTACGACTATCTCCCGGCAACCCAGTGCTATCCAACACTGATGACCAAGCGAGTGGCGGGATTGTTTTGCGCTGGACAAATCAACGGCACAACCGGCTACGAAGAAGCTGCGGCTCAAGGTATTGTTGCGGGTATCAACGCAGCCCGCTACGCCCGGAACCAGGAAATGGTGGTCTTTTCTCGGGAGCAAAGCTATATCGGTACCCTGATTGACGACCTCTGTACCAAGGATCTAGGGGAGCCTTACCGAATGCTCACCAGTCGCTCAGAGTATCGCTTATTGCTTCGTTCTGACAATGCCGACCAGCGTTTAACTCCCTTAGGGCGAGAAGTAGGCTTGATTGATAATCGGCGCTGGGAGTTGTTTAGGCGTAAACAAATCAATATTGCTGCGGAAAAAGAACGGTTAGACAGGACTCGTCTCAAGGAACACGATCCAGCCGGACAGAGGGTTGTCGCGGAGACCCAGCAAGCGATTAAAGGTTCTATCACCCTAGCGGATCTGCTGCGGCGACCCGGACTACACTACGCTGATTTGGAGCGGTATGGTTTGAGCAATGCCACTTTGGATAGAGCTGAGCAAGAAGGGGCGGAAATTGATATCAAGTACTCCGGTTATATCCAACGCCAGCAGCATCAGATTGATCAAATTGTCCGCCAGGAGCACCGCAAGCTATCCCAAGACCTTGATTACACCAGCATCGATACTCTCTCCAAGGAAGCACGGGAAAAACTGGCAAAAGTTCAACCATTGACGATTGGTCAAGCAAGTCGGATTGGTGGCGTTAATCCTGCTGATGTGAATGCTTTGTTAGTTTATTTGGAAACTACGGCACGGCTTGAGGCAGCCAGATAGGGTTAGCCAAACCACTTGGAAACATAGAAGAAATATAGAAGTAGGAGTATAGAAGTGACAAGATTTCAATGCTACGGGCAAATACTGACTCCAGAGGGGTTAAAGAGCTTATACAGAAGCTTGAACAATTCCCCCTGGAAAGTTGAGCTTGAACAATCTGGTCATGACTTTAGTGAATCGATCCGCCTGTACTATTTGAACGGGGATGAATTGGAAACTGAACCCTTGAGCGCAAACGTGCATCTGTTCAATGGATTTATAGAAGACGAAAAAACAGCAGTGCTATCTTTTCTCAACAGTCTATCTGCATTCTTTTCTGATCTTAAGTTTGTCCATCGTTTTGAGTTGTATGAAGATGAAGAACTGATCAGTTACTTGAATTATCAATGGCCACAAGGTAGCCCCCAGCCCAACAATCCATCAAGTAGCAGTATTTTGTAAGCTGCTTGACAATCACCCAAACCTGCAAAGAAGTAAGTGCTGTGTGAGAGCCAAAATTGAGAATCAAGTTCTGTTTTTGAACCATGAGGATGTACCTGTATTTAAAAAAGGCAGTTCTGTCGTGCGGAATAGTTACTTCTGGGCCCTGCGCTCCATTGCTGCTCGATCCTTTCGTTCGCGTGACTGGGAGTATGAGTTAGAGGTTTGGCTGGCCCTGCAAAGGATGCTGTTATCTTTTGCAGAGTCTGGTTATCTCGGTCTTAGAGAGACACAGTTAGAGTTTCCTCTAGAGCAGGGAGAAATTCCCCCACTCCTTCGACCTGTTTCAACCTGGCAAGCCTAGGCAATTGTTATTAGGGTAGAGCCCAATCTACTTGGACTAGTCAATTTATCTAAATTAGAGCGGATGAGAATATGCAGTCTTGAGCTGTCCCTAGCTCGGTGCCAAAACCACTTGGGGAATCAGCATCGGGGCACTGCCTGACTTAACCTGCTGGGCGATCCCTAAAAAGTGACCGTCCTCGTGGTGAACCCGCAGAGGTTGAGAGGGTTCAGACTTCTCTAGGGAGTCAACTGGATATAAGTTGACGGAGTTTGAACTGAGGGAAATTTTCTGGCCCCAACACCAGCGCTGAGCTAGTTCTGCTGGAAGCGCGATCGCCCTTAAATGAGCCAGAGCAGCTTCAGGAGAAATAGGGGAGAAACGTCCCGACTGAACCTGGGCTTGCAACTCAGCTAAGGTCAAGCTTTCACAGAGCTTAAATTCACCACTCTGTGTCCGGGTCAGTGCCGCCAGGGTACCCCCTACATGCAGAATTGCACCTAAATCCCGCGCGATCGCCCGGATATAAGTACCGGGTCCACAGGCGATCGCTAAATCCAACTCAGGAAATGCTCCGCAAGCGGGTGCCCCAGGTCGCCAGTCTAAAATGTCTAGCTTCAAGATTTCAACGGTGCGGGCCTTGACTTCAATTGGCTTGCCAGCCCGTGCCAGATCATAAAGCCGTTGGCCTTGAACTTGTACAGCACTATAGGCGGGAGGTATCTGCTGAATTGTCCCCTGAAACTGCCTTAGCGCTGCGTGAATGGATTCTAGACTCAACTCAACAGCAGAATGGGCTACGATAGGTTCCCCGGCTAGGTCATCCGTAGTTGTCGTCATCCCCAAGCGAATTGTTGCTCGGTACGCTTTACCTGTAGGGAGAAATTGCAGCAACCGGGTTGCTGGGCCTAAAGCAAGGGGCAAAACTCCAGTGGCAAGAGGGTCTAAGGTGCCACCGTGCCCAACCCGCTTAAGGCTCAACAGTCGCCTTACTTGGCCCACACAGTCATGAGAGGTTAACCCTGTGGGTTTATTTAAGTTCAAAAATCCCTGCACAATAGAAGTCAATAGGCTATCTTTTCTAGGGGCAGACGATAGGACTGGAGTAATTCTAGAGCATTATTGCTGTCGAGAAGTCGGAATGCTGACCTCAAAGAGATCATCTCCAAGCATTGATTCTAAGCCTATAAGTGTCAACGTCTGACTGATACTGAGCCTCAAGGGGGCCTGACTAATTGCTGTCGTATACTCCGGGGTAAGATAGCGCGCGAAATCAGGTTGGTTGGCAACATAAGTCTGAAAAAAAGCAACACTCAGGGCATTGAGATAGCTGCGAGCCAGACTCGGTGTTGGCCCAACTACGGCTGGTGGGACTGGAAACACCCCTGTACTCAGGGATATCTCTCCAGTTGTTGAGAAATGAGTTGCACCTTCCATGATCGCTAGGTACTTCTGGGAACTTGTTAACCAGGTAAACGGTTGAATTTGCTCTAATAGGGCTGGGGCTACTGTATCGGCGCTACTGGCAATTAACATCACAGGAACCTTGATTTGACTCAGGCCAGACTGCCCGAACACACTGCGATCAATTGAATTGATCGCAACCACTGATTTAACCCGGGGGTCAGATAAGTTGTAGTTGCGCCCGGGTAAAGTCAGGGCGCGGCATTGGAGCAGTAAAGAGGCGTTCAAGGTCTGGTCTAGATTTTCGCCGCAATCCCGTTGCAGTTGCTCAAAATTCAGCTTTGCTCCGGCTAGGGCCAATGCAGTATAGCCGCCAAAGGAGTGACCAATGACACCCACCTGCTGGAGGTTAAGCCGCCTGTAGTAAAGGGGATCAGACTGGGATCGCCGCCCTAACTCATCGAGCAAAAACTTAATGTCAAGGGGACGGTCAACAAATTCTGTCGGGTCTGCTACCTCATCCGCTTGACCATTTAGGAGTGCAATTAACTGCTCTGCATTGCTGCCCGGATGTTCTGGGACTGCAACAACAAATCCATGGGAAGCCAAGTGTTGAGCCAGATATTGATAGGACAATCGATCGGCACCTAGCCCGTGGGAAAACACAATCACTGGCAGCGGACGACGCTCAGGCACCTTAGGAAGATAAATATCGGCCAAGAAGGTCCGGGCATTCCCGCTTAGCCCAGGTTGAACCCGGCTGGCGTCTTCGAATTTTAGGGTTTCTTGCTGCCAAGTAAAAGACCCGCGAAACTCTAACCCGTGGAGCTGGGCGCTATCTGACACAAAGCTATTATTGACCTGCACCGGAGCCTGATTACGCACCGCTGCCACTGCGATCGCGGTTTGATCGACTAATCTTTCCACCTCTCTGAAGACGGCAAGGGCTTGGCCTAAGTTGACCCGAATACCGTAGGTGGGAAACTTGTGCAGCACACTCAGCGCCGTTAGACCTTCTGGCTCTGTTGCAGCCAGAATCAGGGCGGCGCGAATTGCGTAAAAGCCAGGTTGGCCAGAAGAGGTCTGAACAATTTGCCCCAAGCGTCGCAGTAACCGTTCACCCGTGGGAGAATATAAAAACTGGGAAATGCTAATAGCATCTAGATCAACCTGACTGCGAAGCCCGATTCGTAACTGGTCTAGTTGTTGGTCATTAAAATAGCGAGCATAACTCTTCAGATCGCTGTTAATCTCGCCTTCTCTAGCGTAGAGTTCTAAAGCTTCAATCGGGATTGAGCGTTCAATCCCGCCAAAGGAAAGATAAATTCGTTCAGCTCCCCAGGCGGGAGCCCCAGCTATAGGCAGAAGGGATAGTCCCAAACTACCCAGCAACCCAGCCCACCATTGCTTTTTAGTTTGAATTTTAAGCATATTGATTGATACTTATAAGTTGAGCGAGGCCGAGGCTTTGGCAAAGCAATCAGGCTAGACCTTCGAATCTTGCTTACTTCAACTTTAAAGTAGTTTTCCCTCGCCTAACGCTTGGGGAACACTGGGTCCTCCCTCAAGCCAGACCTGCTGCGAGCTAGTTGAACAATGTCTCCACGACACGACGAGCCTTGAGATCTAAACAATCCCAATTCACCTCACCTGAGCAATCAATCAGACTGGGGTCAACCTGAGCTGCCTCACCGACCTGCTCAGATGAGGTGTCGTAGTGGTCAAAGCAGATTTGATAGCACAAGTCCCACAAGTTCACCTCAAGTTGATGATCCTGTTTTTTGAGACAAAGTTGATAAATCAGTTCGGGCTGGGGTAAATCAGATAAGCTCTGGCTCAGCTCGATGGCTTGCTCTGGGGTTGCTGCTTCAAGCTGCTGTTGGAGTAGGTTAACTTTTGCTTTCACGTCTGTGGTTGTCCCTTCAGGCCAACTTTCGATGGTTTGGTAGCTGCCGCTCCAGTCGGTCTGCTCAAGCTGTTTTCGAATATTGTCAACCAGACGGATGAAGGCAGGTTGCATCAGGAGTTCTAGCTGTTGCCACTTAACAATATCTGTAATTTTTGGCTTCATTGATCTAGTCAAAAGCTGTTGGTGCCCAGCAAAAGATGCACGGATTTCTACCTTAGATTAGTCCAGGTTATACCAATTCTTAAGAAGGAAAAAAGATGGACTACTACAAAGCAGTGACAACATAATCCCAACTCCATAAAGAAGCTACCTGCTTAGGACTCAATTGTTTCAGTAACTGTCGTACCCGCTCCTGCAAAGATTCCAGAGCTTCAAATAGGCAAATAGGTTAAGACTGCCTCACTGCCAAGCGTGAATTAAATCAAACAAACCGGAGTTTAGTTCGTAGCCAAACATCTGAGCCATATCTTTTAGCTTGAATTCACTCTCAAAACCCTGTTTTTGCATCCAGTTCACTAGGACAAACACTTTTTGCATGATAAAAATGTCTAGTGCTTCTGGATTATATTGAATCCCCTCCCTACTGCTAAATTGATGTGGGACGAGCATCGCTGCATAACGGGCCAGCTCTCCAGCTTGCCAATCTAAAAGAAAGGGTAGCCAGGGGTAAACCGTATCTAGTCGAATAAACCACAGCCGCACCTCTGAGATCTCTGAAAGTTCCCGCTCATCCTCAGGATCGCGCAGGTATTCAATCTGAAACCGGAGCTGCTGCTCATAGTTTGCGATCGCCCCATCTCTCAACCAGTTTTCAATCAAATCTTGGACTGAAGACAGGTTCAAAGTACTTAGGGCAATAGGATTGACTGTAATCGTGACCGTCATTGAAAGATAAGAATCCTCACAAACGTAAGCGGTATGAGTTTGACTAGCTTATGATAAAAATAGCTGGATTTGCGTAGTATAAGCCTCTGGACCCCTGAGGGAGAAACTTATCGATTCAGCAATCTAAGTTGTGACTCACAGCTCAAAACTATGAGCAAGCTGGGTGTATCGAGAGAGGGCAGAGACCATGAGTCCACAAAACAAAACGCTAGCTGAGAAGCCAATTCAATCCTTAGAAGCTGCCCTAGACCATTGCCAGCGGTTAGGGATGCGGCTGAGTCGGCAGCGCCGATTTATCCTGGAACTTTTATGGCTGGAGCAAGAGCACCTCTCAGCACGAGATATCTATGATCGCCTGAATCAGCAAGGGAAGCACATTGGGCATACCTCTGTCTATCAAAATCTTGAGGCCCTGTCACAAAATGGCGTGATTGAGTGCATTGAGCATGCTGGTGGTCGCCTCTACGGTAATATTAGCGATTCTCACAGCCACGTCAACTGTATAGACACTAATCAGATTCTAGACGTTCATATTGAGCTGCCAGCCACCCTGATTGCAGAAGTCGAACAACAGACTGGGATCAAGGTGACAGACTACCGAATTGAGTTCTATGGTCATCATCCAGACTAATTCTACTTCCAGAAAGATTAGCGTCCTAAATAAAAGAAGCCCAGGCAGTTTGTGTCTGGGCTTCTTTTATTTAGGTTATGCCAAAGCAGTCTAACTCAACAGACATTAGATCAGCTTCAAGTCAGGGTATTCAGAAATTAGCTCCTCTGAGGTCAGGGTGTCACCTTCTGCTTGTGGTTCCCAAAGCACTTCTATTGCCAAGAGCTGGTCGGTCGATACGGCCCCAAGTTGGTTCAAGCTTTGCCGCAGATCCTCAGCAGAGTTGATTGTAGAAAGCTTCAGACTACCTTGGGCCGCAACCAGGAGCGTAACAATGATATATTCTCCTGGACCTTCAGTCGCTAGCTCCTGGCCGTCAGCACCGGGCAATGATTTGTCAGCCGACTGCTGCAACTGCCGATTAACATTAGAGAGCGTTTCTGCTTGCAGCTTACTGCGCTCAGCTAAGACTAAACGGTTGAACTTTTCTTCTGCACCCTCTAATCGTGCTTGCTGCGTCTCAGAACTAGCATAAGCCCAGTACTCTGGATGGCGTAGGAGGGCCAGTACCGTCTCCTGAAGCACCAAGCTTAGTCCCTCTCCAGACCCTGTATTGGCATTCTGGGCAATTTGATTCAGGTCTGTTTGAAGGCTCCGGGCTTCAGATAAAAGTCCGACTTGCAAGCGAGTCAGTGAAACTGGGGGATTTGTGTAACTGTCGCCATATCCTAGAGAGGATTCAGAGCCGTTACCGCCACGACGAAAACTTTGAACTAAAAAGTTAGCGATCGCGAGAAAAATCAGGATGGTGAATAGGCCGCCAAAACCACCACCAACTCCAAAGAAAGGAATTAAAAAGGGAAAACCAAAACCACCACCACCAGGATAACCGTAGCCCCCCCCTGGATACCGCGAGGGTGATTGTCGGTAGGGTTGGCTGGGAACTGATCGCCTAAAGCCACTACTTCCGCCAATTCGGCCACCACTGCGGGCAGCAAGCGCTGGAGCAGCACTGTTTAGGGCAAGTGTGACAACAAGGCCAGCAACCACTAAGATTCGCGATAGGGGTTTGAATATTGAACGAGGTTTGCTATTCATCTCTACTCATTAGGTATTGAAATTCTTGAGTCAGCCGTTCAGCCAAGGACTGGGCAAGGCCACTTTCCAAGACGCACACTGAACCGAGGATAGAAGGGTCTATTGCTGGCAAACTGCTTGAGCACGAACTAAAGATTCTTTGCCTCTTCAGTCTATCGCTTCGCTTCCGTTGCGTTAAGCGGCTTCAAGGTGGATTTCCGCATCCAAGACCCAGCCAAGACCAAAGCTAGCCGCCGCCAACAATGGTGACAATTTCCAAGCGATCGCCTGCCTGCATCTTGGTTCCAGCCCAAAACTGACGGTGCAAAATCTCGCCGTTGTATTCTACCGCGACTAAGCGAGGGTTCAGTCCTAACTGCTCTAGCAGATCGGGAAGCACGGTTTGATCACAGGTATAGGGTTCACCATTGATCCGCAGGGTAATCAAACTTGCCGCTGGAGGAGTAGGCCGTGGGTCAAACATAGGCTTAGTCTGAGTTTCCTTTACTATCAAAATTTGGCTGTTTGCCAGCCAACTGAGCCAGAAAGGACTGGGTGACCAGGGTGGGTTGCTCGGCTTGCATAATTGCTCGCACAACTGCAACTCGCTGGCCCCCTACTGCGAGCACATCACCCAGGTTAGTCGCATCAATGCCACCAATGCTAAACCAGGGTACGGGGGAGTGCTCAGCCGCATAGCGGACGTACTCTAATCCGGCTGCTGCCTTGCCAACTTTTGTCGGTGTTTCGTAGACTGGACCAACCCCAATGTAGTCTGCCCCTTCTTTGACTGCCTGCTCTAGCTCTTCGAGATTTGTTGTAGAGCGACCAATTAGCCGCTGGGGTCCCAGCAGGTTTCGCGCTAGAGCGATCGGGATGTCCTGTTGGCCTAGATGTACTCCATCCGCGTCAACGGCCAAGGCCAGATCTACCCGGTCATTCACAATGAATAAAGCTTCATACTGGTGACACAGATCACATAACCGCTGGGCGGCATGCAGACGTACTTGGTCATCAGCAGACTTTTCTCGGTACTGAACTAGGGTCAACCCACCTTTGAGGGCTGCTTCAACGGTAGTAAGAAGGTGTTCTGATGGAGCAGTAACCAAGTAAAGTAGCGATCGCAACAGCTTTTGGTAGCGATCCTGAAACAGGAGGGTACTCTCAAGCATGTACACTTGGTAGCGCATTTGCTTAAAAGCTGCTGCCATCACTAAACTGTAAAGCTTCCCGTACTCCTCAAGGGCCCGTAATGCTTCTTCAACTCGACTAAAATTGGTCTGCAATACAGCTTGAATACTGGAACGCTGCTGCTCATGGCTGTGTGTCAAGCTAGTACCCGGATCAGTAAAGGTGTTGCGTGCAGTCCGGAATTTGAAACTGTGCCACCGGGCTAGCTCGTGACGCAATTGCTTGCACTGGTCGGTTAAAGGGGCACTATCAAGACCAAATCGACACCACTCCTCCACAACCCTAAGCCCCTCGCGAGCTCGATCTAAATTAGCATCTAAAATCCGATAGAGCGCAGGATACCCAAGCCTGTCTTGGCTATGCATGTCATCCTAAAAATGCCATCTGTACTTTAATATTCTACTCATTGACTTTAGTAGAGTAAGAATGACTGAGGCTCTGACTAAAATCTTGCTTCTTACCAATTCTTAACAGACAAATTAAATTGTTGCGTTTTTTAGTTGAATTAGGTTCTTAACTCAGGTTTAAGAGGGTATAACTTTATCAAGATCGAAGTTTAACCCTGAAGTCGCTCAAATACTCTCACCATTACTGCACTTGACAGAGAAATTCAGACGCTGCCTGATAGTCAGAAAAACAATTTTTCAAGGAGAATAGCTGTGCGCTTGGTGCACTTTCAAATTTTACAGCTACCAACAGTACTGGTCTTTCCGCTCATTTCAATTGGACTATCGCTGCTAGTTTACCCTAGCTTCTATGGCTCTAGGGTTGTGGCATTAGAATCAGTCGTTGAACCCGAAGACGCATTCTCGGCGTTGTCAGCTCAAAACCTGCCAGTCCTTGAGGCAGCCCCAGTCGAGACTCCTGCCGTGCTGCCACCTGAATTACCTCCAGTACCAGGTGTAGCTCCAGGTGAAACCCCCGCTGTACAGCCACCCGCATTACCCCCTATGCTCGCTAAGCCTCAGCCTCTTAGTAGAACTGCTGGTCAGACTCGTTTGACCAGGGCAGCACTCCTAGGTTTTCGCTATCGAGTTGTGGTAGAAGCAGTAGACGAAGCTCAGAAAAGTCGCATTCGTTCCTTGGTCCCAGATGCCTTTCGTTCTGCCTACCAAGGCAAAACCGTGATGCAGGTGGGGGCCTACCGCGAACAGGCTGAAGTAGATGAGATGGTTCAGCGCCTCAGCAGCAACGGGCTCACCCCAGTAGTGGAACAACTGCCAGTTTCCCCAAAACCAACTCCAGAGCCAACAGCGCAGGTGCAGCCGCGTAATTCCACTCAGAATCAGGCCAGTAGTCAGGGCGATGTTAATGCAGCTCTAGTTGCCGTTCCCAGTGCTAGTATTCCGATCGGGAACGCCGGAAATTTGCCCCCGGTGATCGTCTCCCGCAGTCCAGTCCTCGTCGATCCGCAAGCGGGTACTCCCCCTCCCCCTCCACCTTTGAGGGTGGCGCTCCTAGGTTTTCGCTATCGAGTTGTGGTAGAAGCAGTAGACGAAGCTCAGAAAAGTCGCATTCGTTCCTTAGTCCCAGATGCCTTTCGTTCTGCCTACCAAGGCAAAACCGTGATGCAGGTGGGGGCCTACCGCGAACAGGCTGAAGTAGATGAGATGGTTCAGCGCCTCAGTAGCAACGGGTTCACCCCAGTGGTGGAACAACTGCAATAGTTGCAGCCGGAGTTCAAGGAATAGGCTATCCTCAAAGTTAGCACTCGTACTGATGAAACTAAACTTCTAGAACTGTGTGGGTGGAGGGAAGCGTGGATGAGCTGAGGACAGCCCTAGAGTTGGCGACTGAAGAAGAACTTCAGGATTTAACAGAAATTCTCTTTTGCCGCAGACTCAATCCCTTAGATTATTTTCATGCTCCTGGACCCGTTGCTGTTCAAAGCCAAAATCGTCAGACTTGGTTGGATGCCCTTGAGTGCAGGTTTCGCTTCCTAGGGGCTGACGGGATTACGGTCTTGAAGGGAGAGGCTCGTCAGGTCACCTATCGTCAAGTCTTACTCCAAGTCTGTCGCCATCTGAAGCTGCCTTGCTCTCCCTCTCTTTCAACTACTGACCTAGAAGCAGAAATTTTTCTCAATTTGCTCCACCGAGCCTGGAAGCAGTTATCGGTATCTGAACAAAAAGCACTGAATCGACAAGTCAAACAGTCTCTGGTTCAGTCAACCTTGGCCTCTTACCCAACACTGACAATCCCCCAGGATCCTTTGCGTCTGCTTTTAGAAGGCGGAAGTGCCTTGGCTGTAAGTTCAGTCCTGCGGCCTATTTTATTGAAGCAGGTAGCTCATCAATTTACAGTTCACTTGGCGACCTACCAAATTGCTCAACAAGCTGCTCGCTGCAGTGGAGCGGCGGCGCTACAATTACAGGCCGCTCAGCGGGGGATGGCGTTGAGCGCTGTTCAGTACGGCACCCTTAGGGGTATCTTTGCTTTTCTAGGGCCAGCTCTGTGGATCTGGTTCTTTGGAGATTTGGGATGGCGCGCGATCGCGACCAACTATGGTCGAGTAATTCCTACGGTCTTTGCTTTAGCCCAAATTCGGCTGACCCATACAGAGTGTTTCAATCTCGCTTAGTCCTGAAAATAGCCGCTGAAAGATTCTACCAGGATCAGTTTAAGCCCCAAGCTCTAACCTGCTTTCTAGGCTGGGGTAGAGTCTCTTAAAATGGTTAAGCAAAGTCTAAACTGCCAGGATTAATCTTATGAATTCTGAATCTCAGACCTGGCTGGCTGGCTCCCAGTTCGTAATGCTGGGATTGCTGTTGTGCTTTGCGATCGCCCACAGCGGCTTGGCAGCGCTGCGGCCTTGGGGAGAGACCCATCTAGGGGCTCGATTGTACCGGGTAATTTTTGCCCTGGTCAGTCTTGGTCTTGCCGTACCGATGCTGGTCTACTTCTTTAACCACCACTACGATGGGGTCCAGCTTTGGCAAGTGCAGGGGCTGCCTGGCGTTGAGGCATCCGTATGGAGCCTGTCGGCAATTTCCTTCTTGTTTCTCTACCCTGCTACCTTTAACCTGTTAGAAGTTGCTGCAATCCAGAAGCCAGAGGTTCACCTGTTTGAGACTGGGATTATTCGGATTACCCGTCACCCTCAGATGGTCGGCCAAATTATTTGGTGTATTGCTCACACGCTGTGGATTGGCACGTCCTTTACCCTTGTGACTTCAGTGGGCTTAGTGGTCTATCACTTGTTTGGTGTTTGGCATGGCGATCGCCGCCTGCGAGTTCGCTATGGTGAGGCCTTTACCGACTTAAAACATCGTACCTCTGTGGTCCCGTTTTGGGCTGTTCTGCAAAACCACCAGTCCTTGAAGGGGCAGGAGTTTATCCGACCTGCTTACTTGGGTGTGGCTGCCTTTGTCTTACTGACCTGGTGGGCTCATCCTTACTTAATCCGTACATCAGCAACTATTGCCTGGTAGCATGATCCTTAAGAAAAATTCTTTTGCCAATGGTGGGAATACTAAAGCACAAACTTACTTCAGAAGCCCATGGTATTGTCAGTGAGTGAGCGGACCTTTGCAAAAGAGGTTCTAGAATCTTCCACGCTAGTTCTAGTCAATTTCTGGGCTCCCTGGTGTAAGCTATGCCGGGTGATTGATCCGCTGCTATCACGACTGCAAGCAGAATGGAATGAACAAATTAAGCTCGTCCGCATTAACGCGGATGAAAGTCTTAAGCTAGCGAATGACTATCGGCTGAGGACACTGCCAACACTACTGTTATTCAATCGGGGCCAACTGTGCCATCGTCTGGATGGCTTTCAGGGTAAAGAGGAACTTATAGCAGCTATAGAGCAAATTATGATGCATCCTCCCTGCCCCTGACTTGGCTCAGCCAAGTTTACACTCAGCCGAAAATAGTAACCTCCTGCTAATTTAAGATGGCCAGTCTTTCAAATGTGAGAAGATCCTGAGCAAAAAATTAAGCTATGCCCCATCAGTGAGGCCAATTGAAATCAGGAGTGTGTCACAATGTTAGCGGTTTTGCCAGCTTAGTAAAAAAACTCTAACGTAGGCGCGTGAATCATGGAACCGATATACCAGTATGCTTGGCTGATTCCAGTCCTACCGCTTGCAGGAGCAATGATTGTTGGTTCGGGATTGATCTCGTTCAATCAGTTCACCAATTCGCTGCGGCAAGCAAACGCAATCTTTGTGGTTTCTTTGCTAGGGGCCTCTATGGTCCTTTCTTTTGCCCTGCTGTGGAGTCAGCTCCACGGGCATGCGCCCTACCTGCAAACCTTTGAGTGGGCAGCTGCTGGTAATTTCCATTTAACCATGGGCTACACGATTGACCACCTGACAACTTTAATGCTAGCGATCGTGACCACCGTCGCGTTCTTGGTGATGATTTACACCGATGGCTACATGGCTCACGATCCGGGGTATGTCCGGTTTTACGCCTATTTAAGTTTGTTTAGTTCCTCCATGTTGGGCCTGGTTATCAGCCCTAATTTGGTCCAAATTTATATTTTTTGGGAACTGGTCGGGATGTGCTCGTATCTCCTGGTCGGCTTCTGGTTTGACCGCAAAGCGGCAGCAGATGCGGCGCAAAAGGCCTTTGTGGTCAACCGGGTGGGTGACTTTGGCCTGCTGTTGGGGATACTGGGTCTCTACTGGGCTACAGGCAGCTTCGATTTTGAGGTGATTGGCGATCGCCTACAGCAGTTGACCGAGTCTGGTTCACTTAGTGTTGGCCTGGCTAGCCTGTTCGCCATTCTGGTTTTTTTAGGTCCGGTGGCAAAGTCAGCTCAATTTCCGTTACACGTCTGGCTACCCGACGCAATGGAAGGTCCGACCCCAATATCAGCTTTGATCCACGCCGCCACAATGGTTGCGGCTGGAGTGTTTTTGATTGCCCGGATGTTTCCCGTCTTCGAAGATCTTGCCGGTGTAATGACGGTGATTGCTTGGACTGGTGCTTTTACGACTTTCTTGGGGGCTACGATTGCAATCACGCAAAATGACATTAAAAAGGGACTGGCCTACTCCACCATTTCCCAATTGGGGTACATGGTGATGGCAATGGGCGTAGGGGCTTACAGTGCCGGTCTATTTCACCTCATGACCCACGCCTATTTCAAGGCAATGCTATTCCTAGGGTCTGGCTCGGTGATTCACGGCATGGAAGCCGTGGTCGGTCATGATCCAGCCTTGGCTCAGGATATGCGCCTGATGGGAGGACTACGGCGATTCATGCCCATCACTGCCCTGACCTTCCTGGTCGGCTGCCTGGCAATCTCTGGTATTCCTCCTTTTGCTGGCTTTTGGTCCAAGGACGAAATTCTCGGCTCTGCCTTTAGCGCCAACCCCGCTCTCTGGTTTGTCGGTTGGTCTACTGCCGGAATGACGGCTTTTTATATGTTCCGCATGTATTTTTCTACCTTTGAAGGAACCTTTCGGGGTAATGAAACTGTGATCCGCCAGCAGCTCAAAGCAGATGGGCAGCATAGGGCAATGGCCTTTGGCCCCGGTGCGATGAATCCTCAGAAGCTAATGGTGTCCCACGCCGGAACCACCGATCAGCATGAGTCCCACGGGCATAGTGAGTTTCCGCACGAGTCACCCCTAACCATGACCCTGCCGCTGATCTTACTAGCTGTTCCCTCCATTGCGATTGGATTCACGGGGGCTCCCTACGCCAACAACTTTGAGGTTTTTATTCACCCGGCAGCAGAAGTCCTAGAAAGTGCAGCGGAATTCAACTGGACCGAGTTTTTGATTATGGCGGGTAACTCCGTAGGGATTGCCCTGATTGGTATCACTTTAGCTTCTCTGATGTACCTGCGGGGCAAGATCGATCCAGGCGCGATCGCCGAAAAAATCAAGCCCCTGTACCAGCTCTCTCTCAACAAGTGGTACTTTGATCAGATTTACGAGGCAGTTTTCGTCCGAGGTTGCCGCCGTCTGGCCCGACAGGTGATGGAAGTGGACTACAACGTGGTTGATGGTGCGGTCAATTTGACTGGCTTCCTAGCCGTCATTACAGGCGAAGGCTTAAAGTACCTAGAAAGTGGTCGGGCCCAGTTCTACGCCTTAGTCATCTTTGCCGCTGTCCTCGCTTTTGTCGTGATTTCTACTTGATTTAGCACTAATTGAGTCAACGCTACCCAACAATTCAATCCCTAAGGTTTAGCTGACATGAACATGGCCGATTTCCCCTGGCTAAGCGTCATTATTCTGTTTCCCCTGGCGGCTTCTGCTTTCATTCCTTTAATTCCAGATCCAGAAGGTAAAGGCAGGCCGATCCGTTGGTACGCGTTGGTGATTGGCTTGATTGACTTTGCCCTGATTGTCTACACTTTCTATACTCAATACGACTTTGGCAATCCTGAGCTGCAACTGGTTGAGCAGTATGCCTGGATACCCCAGCTTGGTCTGAATTGGTCCGTGGCAGCCGACGGCCTGTCCATGCCCTTGATTTTGCTGACAGGCTTCATTACCACCCTAGCAACCTTAGCAGCCTGGCCGGTGACGCTGAAACCACGCCTGTTTTATTTTTTGATCTTGGCAATGTACGGCGGCCAAATTGCTGTCTTTGCCGTTCAAGATATGCTGGTGTTCTTTTTAGCCTGGGAACTAGAGCTAATCCCGGTGTACCTGTTGTTAGCGATTTGGGGAGGGTACAAGCGGCAGTATGCGGCAACTAAGTTTATTCTCTACACTGCCGGCAGTTCCCTATTCATTCTGGTTGCAGGGCTGGCGATGGCCTTCTACGGGGACTCAGTCACCTTTGACATGCGATCGCTGTCCCTCAAAGACTACTCACTCACCTTCCAGCTCTTGGTCTATGGCGGGCTGCTGATTGCCTATGGGGTCAAGCTGCCCATTATTCCGTTCCACACCTGGTTGCCTGATGCCCACGGTGAAGCAACGGCCCCTGTCCACATGCTCCTGGCCGGAATTCTGCTCAAAATGGGGGGCTATGCCCTGATCCGGATGAATGTTGAGATGCTACCCGCTGCCCATGCTTATTTTGCACCGGTCCTAGCGATTTTAGGAACGGTCAACATTATTTACGCCGCCCTCACGTCCTTTGCTCAACGTAGTCTTAAACGCAAGATTGCCTACTCGTCAATATCTCATATGGGCTTTGTCATGCTGGGAATTGCCTCGTTTACCGATCTAGGGTTAAACGGTGCCATTCTGCAAATGGTTTCCCATGGCCTGATTGGCGCAAGTTTGTTCTTTTTAGTCGGCGCTACCTACGACCGCACCCATACCTTGATCCTGGAGGAAATGGGCGGTGTGGGTCAGAAGATGCCGAAGATCTTTGCCATGTGGACAACCTGTTCCCTGGCCTCCCTGGCGCTGCCCGGTATGAGTGGCTTTGTCGCCGAGCTGATGGTATTTGTTGGCTTTTCCACCAGTGACGCCTACACTCCTACCTTTAAGGTCCTGGTTGTCTGCTTGGCCGCAGTTGGGGTGATTTTGACGCCCATTTACTTGCTTTCCATGCTGCGAGAGATCTTCTACGGTCCAGAGAACCAGGAATTGATCGCTCATGAGGCCCTAATTGATGCTGAGCCACGCGAAATTTTTATTGTTGCCTGCCTCCTATTTCCAATCATTGGGATTGGCCTGTACCCAAAGATGCTGACCCAGGTTTATGATGCCAAAACGGTCCAGCTCACTACTCGCATCCGCCAGTCAGTGCCAACCCTTGCAGCGCAATCCTTGCCCTTGCAGGTAGCTGGTTATCAAGGGCTTGCTGCCTCTATTTATCAAGCTCCAGAGATAAATAGCAAAGATTGGCAGGATTAGTGCGATCGCAGAGACTGGCTTGAGCGAAGCTATTTTTCCGCAAGCCTGCCCTCATTCAGTCAATCAGTTTGTGGATCAGGACTTCTTTCCAGAACGATAAGTAAGGATTTATCAAGCCCCTTAGCGATCACTGCTTGTCCGTTACGAGGATTGATCCAAACGCATTGCTTGGTCAAGGGCAACTTTTTCCCTGGCTCTTTGGGCGTAGGGCTGCAAGCTTGTCAGGTCCCAACCCGTCAAGATACTCAGAGAGGACAAACTCATCCCTTTAACTAGCATTTCCACGCACCAGGTCTGCTGGGCCTGCTCAAGGGTAGGTGAATTGCCTTCGGGGGTCAGGAGGGCTTCAGTCCAGACCTGCCAGCCTGACACAATTTCTGGCTCAGAGAGGGGACTGCCAGCATCACTGAGAAACAGGGCTGGCTGGCTATCTTTACGACTTCTCAACCACCGGGTTAAGGGGTTGCGGGTGTATGTTCCGTAGCGTTTACCTAATATCCAGCGATTAACTGTCACTTGCCGGACCGAGCCTTGAGTCACTTGCAAGAGGTGCTGGTGAGGATCACAGATTTGCTGCGATCGCAGCAAATCTGTGATTTCTGCCGGACTAAGACCCGCAGCAAACAAAACGTAAGCTAGCGCATAATCACGCAATCCAAGTTTTTTGGTTCGCTGCAGAATTAAGTGAACTAAATGAGCGGGTAAATCAGCAACCTTTTGTACTCTAGCTGCGCCTGCGGTCAACTCAGATTTCGTAAAGATCCAAGCACTAGAAGATGATTCTAACTGCCCCAGAATACTTGGCTGCACCGGTTGGAGTTTAGCAGCAGATTCCGGTTGAGACACCGCCCCGGACAAGAACAACTCAACCAAGTGATTGAGGAAATCGTCCCGGCTATCCCAAAGCTCATGGAACTCACTGGTAAACTCAATTACGGCGTACCCTAGCAGCATGCTGTTAAGCAAACTGACGACTTTCTCCACAGGCAAGTAGGTTTGTAACTGGCCGCGCTGAATTGCTGCCGCTAGGTACTGGGCCACATGACGGTTGGCTTGAGTTAAGTCTCGTCCCAACGCTTGACGGTTTTCTACTGGGTACTGACCCGCCTCTCCAACGACAGAGCGTAAAAACTCTGGCGCACGTTCTAGGGCCTCAAGACAGGTAATCGCATAGTCCTTCAAGATCTGATTCAGGCTGCCTGGCTGGCCTGCTTGCTGCACTAGAGATTGACTCCACTGGGTAAACGCTGCCGCGTCTTCGATCACAGCTAGCAGCAAGCCATGCTTGTTGCCAAACTGGCGGAACAACGTTACTTCATTCACCGCTGCCAGGTCAGCAATTTGGCGGGTTGTGGTTTCAGTTACACCGTGGCGGGCAAATAACTCAAGTGCTGCTTGAATCAAGCGCTGGCGGGTTGAGCTTTGAGAAGAAGTCATAGAAAAATGCAAGCAATGCTTGCAAGCAATCTGGAATGTTGCTAGGCTTTTACTGCAAGTGACACTTGCATACCTTCACTGTAACTTACCGCTCTCTTGCGCTTGAGCTAAAACCAGCTTGGGTAGCTTGAGCAAGTTAGAGCGGAACTGCATTGCATCCAAAACAAAAGGACTATTTATGACAAATCGGCAGGAAAGTATTTTCGAGGACAGGCAACCGCCTGACCTGAGCTGGAGTAATGTGGTATTTTTTGGTGCGATTCATGCCCTAGCTTTGCTGAGTCCCTGGTTTTTTTCCTGGTCTGCCCTGGGTATGGCCTTATTTCTGCACTGGTTGTTTGGCAGCGTAGGGATTTGCTTGGGGTATCACCGATTATTAAGCCATCGAAGTCTGCAGCTTCCCAAAGGGTTAGAATACGCGATCGCACTAATTGGGGTACTAGCGATGCAAGGAGGGCCGATCTTTTGGGTCGCTGGACATCGTCTGCATCACGCCCATACAGAAGATGAAGATAAAGATCCCTACTCAGCACGACGAGGTTTTTGGTGGAGCCACTTGCTCTGGATTTTATACCCTCGTTCAAAGTTTTTCGATTCTAACGTTTATAGAAGATATGCGCCCGATCTATACCGAGATCCGTTCTACCGAATCCTAGATCGGTGCCATCTACTCCTACAGGTACCCTTAGGGCTTCTGTTATACGTCCTGGGAGGGTGGCCTTTTGTCATCTACGGTCTATTTCTCCGGGCTGTGTTGCTATGGCACAGTACCTGGCTGATCAACTCTGCCACTCACCTGTACGGCTATCGGACCTTCGAGGTAAACGATAACTCTCGAAATCTCTGGTGGGCTGCACTCTTGACCTATGGCGAAGGGTGGCACAACAACCACCACGCTCATCCCAAGGTTGCAAAAGCTGGATATCGTTGGTGGGAGATAGACATGACCTGGTGGATCATCCAAGCCTTGAGAAGGCTTGGCATCGCCAAAAAGGTCGTAATGCCTCCGGCTCAGGGAGTTGAAGGATAATCCTTCTAGAGACTACTTGCCAGTTTTAGAAAAAGCCCCTAACTTAGGGGCTTCTTTTGGCATAAAACCTTTACTGAATTGAGTAAATAGATTGACACTCAATAACTCGAAAAAAACAACCTCGATAGCTCAAGAATCTGAATAAATCCACTGTCCGTCAAAAGGAGCAATATATTTTGTAAGTGCTTTGAGGGTAGAGCGACTGAGGATTCAGTATTAATACTGAAAGATTTAACACTTTGTTCAGTAATAATACTGAAATGTCTAAGAGTAGAAAGTTGTCCATAGCAACTTAAACTCTATTTACCAGTTGACGGGGGGATGGTACGGGATGAAGGAAGCTGGTGTTGGAGATCGCAAGAAACTTCTGCTGATTGATGATGACCCTAACCTGATTTTTCTAGTCAAAGATTATCTAGAACTTCGGGGCTACGAGGTTATCACTGCTGGAAACGGTCGGGAAGCTCTAAAGTTACTAGAGCGAGAAATTCCAAACATGATCATCTGCGATGTGATGATGCCAGAAATGGATGGCTACTCCTTTGTAAAACGTGTGAGGGATAATTCAAGAACTAACTGGGTTCCGGTTCTATTTCTTTCTGCAAAAGGACAGAGTCAAGACAAAGTCAAAGGTTTAAATACTGGTGCTGATTTCTACATGGTCAAGCCTTTTGAGCCAGACGAGCTTGTGGCTCAAATTGAGTCTTCCTTAAAGCAGGCAAGCCGACTGATTCGGCATCAAGACCAAGGAACAGAGAGCAAACTAACGATTCAGGTACCCTTTGATGTAGAACTCACCCCAACAGAAATTAAGGTGATGCAGTTTGTAGCTCGGGGAATGGCTAATCGGGAGATTGCCAGCGAACTTCTCGTAAGCCAGCGGACCGTTGAAAGTCATGTCAGCAACATGCTCGGAAAAACAGGTTTAAGCAACCGCACTGAGCTGGCTCGCTGGGCGATCGAAAGTAAAATTGTCTAGATTAGGTTGTTGTGGCTCCCTAGGAGTGGCGGTGTTCTAGACTAAACAGCCAGACCATCAAGGCAAAAACGCCTACCTGTAAGGCAAAGTTAGGTAAAGTTGAGCTAAGCTCTTGACCGGCCAGTAGCTTGAAGAAAAAGATCACTCCGCCAATTAGAGCAGATGCTGCAAAAGAAAGATAAATAAATTTCCTCAAGCCCCGGTACGGGGCCATCGCTTCTGCCTTGAGGCGAGAAAGCAGTTCCTCATTCTTAGTAGACCTCAAGTCACTGTTCGACTTTGGCTCTAAGGGTCTTTTTACCATTTCTACATTTGTTTAATAGACCTAACCCCAGTATTGTCCAAAATTTTCTCAAATGGGATCTGGTATCTTGACCCGTTTGGACGACACTGTTCATTGTGGCTTAGCAAGAATAGTCAAATCAGGCATCCAGTGTGTGGCAGACATACTTTACGTTTAGCCTGGTATACTAAGTACTCTCCTGCCTGTGCCGATGTGGCTCAGTGGTAGAGCACTCGATTCGTAATCGAGCGGTCGCGGGTTCAAATCCCGCCATCGGCTTTCTACATAAATCAGTCTGTTCAGCGACTTCACAAGGGTTTGCAGCTTTGTAAGTCCTCCTATGCTAGCCTCCTTCTAGAAAAAGTTAGGTAATGTTAGGTAGCCTTGGGTTAAAAATTGGGGTAAAATTGGGGTAAACTAGGTAGAAAACTCGATAAGTTACCCCAATGAATTACCCAATGTTTTCTCAAACAACCCAAGGCAAGGCTAGTAAAGGTTCTGTTCAGATCAAGAACTCAAACGATAGGTTACAGCTAGTCTTCTCCCACAGTGGCAGGCGACATTATCTGAGTTTAGGGCTGCCCGACAATAGGGTTAACCGCAAGTTAGCGGAACAGAGAGCTATACAGATCGAGCTAGACATTCTTTCTGGAAATTTTGACGCTAGCTTAGCGAAGTACAAGCCCCAATCAGCACTTACTGCCATTACCCCAATTACCCCAAGTGAGCCGGAACTTTCGCTCAAAGATCTGTGGCAACGGTACTCGGAGTACAAAGCCCCTAGTGCGTCTCCTAAAACCATCAATGGAACTTATGAGCCTGTATCCGCACATCTAGCGAAGTGTTCAGCCGATGGTCTAAAGGATGCTGTCAAGTTTCGAATGCAACTGCTGCAAGTCACGACGGAATCTCAGGCTCGGCGCACACTGATGCAACTTCAGGCGGCTTGCAGATGGGGGGTAAAGCGCGGCCTGGTTAGCGCTAACCCGCTGGATGGAATGTATCGGGAATTGGGCGGGACAAAGCCAAACCCTCCGATGGCATTCGGTATCGAAGAGCGAGATCGCCTCATTGCAGCGTTTGAAACTGACTCCAGGCCAGGTATGAACTATCGGCACTATGCCCCCTTAGTCAAATTTTTGTTCTGGACGGGGTGCAGACCCTGTGAAGCAGTCGGATTGCGGTGGGGAAGCGTGACAGAAGATTGCTCACGCATTTACTTTCAAGAAAGCATTGTGGAGGTATCAGGAAAGCTGGTCAGGCGAAAACAAACCAAGACAGGGGCCAAGCGCTGGTTCAGTTGCACTCCCAGGCTGCAAACCCTATTACAGTCCATTAGACCTGAGACTCCCGACCTTAACTCTCTAGTGTTCGCCTCTGTCAAGGGGAGAGCTATCAGTATTTCTAATTTTAGTGATCGTGCCTGGAAAACTGTTTTGACTAGTCTTAGTTTGGCAGTCAAAGATGGAGTAAAAATGACTCCCTACAACTGTCGGGATACCTTCATTACCTTGCAAGCATTCGCAGGCAATTCATCTACTACGATCGCGGGATGGGTTGGGAATAGTTCTGAGGTTATTGAGAAGAAATATCTGGATCGACTACAACTGGAAAAATTGCGTCCAACTGAGATCTAGCCGTCCGATGTTGCCTCAGATGAGAGGATCAATTTCCATTCATCCTTACCCAATTCAGTAACTTCTGCAGAACAAGCTAGTGACTGGGAATCTGCCAGGTCTTTAGCAATCTTCGTCCCTCTTTGCTGGCGTCCAAGAGACTCAATGAGGGATTCTGTCGCACCTTTCATATACTCGATCATGCCAGCGCAGATGTCCGAAGTATTTTGCAAAAGCGCCTCATGCTGTTCTTGGTACTTAGCTATATGAAGTTCTATCTCCGTTTTCATACCTTCACGACACCGAGTCTCGTAATTTTCAATCTCTTTATGCTTTCGTGCTATTGCTTTCTCCATTAGATGTTCAATTGTTTCTGCCATAAATTCCGGCTGAAGCTCACGGGCTTGAGCAAAAGCCGTACCTATTAGTTGCCCATCCCGTTCTAAGACAAACAACTGGTCAAAGCTACACCCCAAGTAGTCACACAAGGTAATAGCGGTCTTACAGTCGACTCGGTCAAAGTGGTTGTGGTACATCCGATTAACTGCATTCGGGGACAAACCAGTCTCTCGAACAACGTCTGCCTGTGTTAATTTTTGTAACTTTAGCCAGCCAGCTAACAAGCAACGAATTTGTTTCATGCCCTTTACTTTTATTCCGCAAGAGAAGTGTCTATTCGCCAAAGGATATCACATACTAGCCACACAATCAGATTTGACAGTTAGAAGAGTCAGAATTTTAGTTTTAGTGTTTACTAGTGAACATAACTATCGCTAAGGATAGATTTTATCATCAAATTTAAGCCAATAAGTAGATATTCTATCAGCTTTGCATATCGCTAGCGAAGTGCTAGACAGGTATTGACAAGTAAGATTGGGTAGATATGAAAAGCTTCTGCAAGGTCGGGAAATTAGAGGAGCGGTACAGTATTGACCGGGAAACCTGGAAAAAATGGCGACTTGGGTACCGAAATCATAGGGGGGAATATATTGCCCCCCTACTAGAAAAGGGAATTGAGTGGAATTACCTCAACTCCCGAAGTGTTCTTTACGACGAGGAGCTGATCGATTCCTTTATTCGCAATCGCTCTGACCCCAAAGAACACCTGAAGAACGTCGAAGTATACCTTCAAAGCCTTTCTCGGCCCAAACGGGTCGGCAGGTTAGCAAAATCAAAATCCCCCGCTAATGTTGTTTCACGGGGGGAGCAATGAGTAAATCTTTAGAGGACAAGTGGCGTCCTGAAGTCCTCCCTTACTCTACTCGGGACTCTGACAATTATCACTCAGCAATTGGATACCTCCTTAGTAGAGGTATTCCAGAATCGACTATTCAACAGCTAAGAATTCACTACGTTGACTATCAGACTGCTATAAGCGATCGGTATAGTTACGGTGAGTTGGCAACAAGCCCTGATGGCTTGATCGTATTTTTCCTAAGTTTTGAGGAAGCCGACGGCAAGGTGATCACGGCTGCCAGAAACTTCTATTCAACCCAACAGAGCAGGCAGCAGCATTTAGCGATTATCAATCGCTATCTCACAGTTAATGGACGCTCACCTACAAGCAAAACACCCAAGTACTTAGTTCCCAAGGGCGATCGCAACAAGAACTACCCCTTCTACGATCCGTTCGCTTTCCTTCATCAGGATTTAATGGAACATTGCCAGAACCAGACTTTTGTACTGAGGACGTTATTGGGGTTATCAAGGCAGCACTTCAGGGCTACCGGGTTCTCTCCTCCTTCGGTGTCTGGTTAGTTGACCGAGTGCAAATGGAGGATGCTTCAGACCTCACGTGGCTGCACCCATTTCGGAACGCATTTCCCACATACTTGGCAGACTCTGACGCCCTAGTGAAACCCTCAGTGTTTTGTGCTTTGATTCGCACAGGGTATTTGGTCGGCTGTAAGGTCGGCACATTCCCGATCGGTGAAGCCAAAGTGGGGCTTGACGAGCTTATCGATCAAGCGGGTGATTTAGAGGGTGCGATCACTCAAGCACAAGACGTTTCCCAATTTATCTTAAATTCACTTCCGAAAATTAAAGAAGCCCTAGAACAGGAGTATTCCCCCTCAGAAGCAGATATCGAGAGAGGTCGGTTTTGTCATCAAATCATCCGTGAAATTTCCCGTCACTTACTCGACTGTGGTACTTTCGCCTTGCGCTATGGTAGTGCATTCAAGAAGCTAGGTTATAGCACCCCTGAACTGCGTAAGATCTTTACCGAAGCCAAGAAACAACATCAGCTGGATAACCCTGACGTTCCTCGATTGTTAGCAAAAAACTTAGCAAAAGGCTTCTTTGAAGATCGACTGCTATTTGAAGCCAAGACCGGCCTCTGGTATTCCTACCGAGAAACTACTGGGCACTGGGAGCAAATCAACGAAAGATTTGCAAACAAGCTGATCGACTCCGCGATTGAACAAGCTATTAAACGGCAGAACTTCACTCGTGCCTACCTCTCAGAAACTAAAGAATTCCTGGAATCTCAACTGCTTGTTCCCCAGTGGGAACCCACTCCGGGTATTATCAACTTTCAGAATGGAGTGCTGGACCTGCAAGGCAACGAGCCGATCCTGAACCCTTACGATCCAAGCTATCGACTTACCTATTGCCTGCCGAGGATCTACGTTCATATTGCAGGTCAGGAAACTCCTACGATCAATGCTTTTCTAGAGAGTCTTACAGGTAATAGTCCCAGTGAGATTAAGAAGCTCAACTGTTTTGCTGCAGCAGTGCTTAGGGGAATAACTTACCTCCAAATTTACCAAGCCCTGGTCGGAGATCCGGGAGCGGGCAAGGGAACCTGGGCAAATTTTCTAATCAGTCTAGTTGGAATGCAAGCTTGCTATAGCACCACGCTGGAAAGCTTCTGTGGGAACAACTTCGATTCTGCGAACTGCTACGGCAAGCGGCTAGTTATTTTCAACGACGCAGATCAGTATTCGGGCAATATTAGCAAGTTCCTGCAATTTACTGGGGGAGATCTTGTTCGGGGTGAAATTAAAGGAGGGGCAAGCTTCAACTTCAAGGCCGAGGGCTTTATCCTGATCACAGCAAATAAATCTGTATTCGTGCGATCGCACCCTGGCTTGAACCGCAGAACCAGTTTAGTACAGTGTGTGGCTCCCAAAAAGCGTAAGACCGACACACTATTACCAGGGAAGCTACTTGGAGAGGCCGAGGCCTACACCAGTAAAGTTCTGGCTATTGAACCCGCAGAGATTGACCAAGTACTGCTGGATCGGGGAGAAAACAACCCAAGAGAAAGACTGCAGTTGTGGCAAAACCAGGTTGAGACTGGTTCCATTGCCTCCTGGGCTGACGAATACCTGGTGCAGGACACTACCGGAAAAGCACTTATTGGTCGCAACGCCTCTGATCCTAGAACACTCTTTGGGTCTTACTGCCAGTTTTGCCAGGAGACTAAGCGCCAAGCGAAGGCATTCAACAGCTTCTCCAGGGATTTGATTGAGGCATTAACTAGTGTCTTGGGTTGGGACGTAACTAAAGACAGAGAAGGCAGCGGGCATAACACCGAAAGACCTGTTGTGATTTTGGGAATCAGGCTTCGGAATCCTAGGGACCTGACTATTGTTGAACAACTCCAAAAAATCATCAATGAAGTCGACGAAAAAAACTCCAAAAAGTAGTGTCCCCTGTGTCCCCGTTACTCAGCAAGGCTTTGAGTCACGTCCCCTGCCGTGTCCCGGCCCTGTCCCCCTTACGTTCCCAACAGTAAAGAGTGTACTTGAATCATGTCCTCAACAGCAGGGACGTGATGGGGACACTATGAGGACGCTACCTGGGGACACGACTAAACCCAGGCAGGACAAGAGGGACATAAGGGACACTACTTTTCAGGGAGCTTTTACAAAGGATGAGAAACATAGATTTCTCCACCTCGGTGATGCTGTCGAGATAGGTTATGGCAGTGGTGGCAGCAAAAATCATACCCTTTCTAGCAACCTCAACGAGCAGCTTAAATCAGGCGATCGCTGTCTTTATGTAGGAAGCAATTCTGGTTTCAAACGCATAGCAGGTGGAAGGTTGCTTCAAGTTGAGTCAGTTGCTGGGGATTTTGCTGCGGTGACAGCTTGCGGGTGGGTAGTATCACACCAAAAGCCATTATCTGAGTTGAGGCTGAAGCCAGTAACATGACTGAGAAATCTAGTCTTTACCAAGTTCAGGGACATAAAGTGATCACCATGCCCACTCCCCTGACTCTTCATCTGCTAGGCCGGGTTGTTCCAAAGGCTCCAAGCCAGCAGGCTACTCACACAAAACTGACAACCCTGAAATCTCCTAGGTCCCTGGGAACCATCACTCAAAATGTCTGAAAGTCAGTCCCGTCTGTCCCCAAAACAATTCAGGTTCTGCGAGGAATATCTGTTGGACTTGAACCCCGCTGGCGCCTATCTCCGAGCTGGGTACAGATGTAAGGATGCTGATGTTGCCCGCCGTGCCGCCTCTCGATTGTTGACAAATGTTGACGTTCAAAACCAGATCCGAAAATTGACGCAGGAGCGATCGCAGCGCACTCGCATCACTAGCGATCGCGTCTTGGAAGAGATTGGTCGTGTTGCCTTTGCCAACATGGCCGATTATGCTACCTGGGGTCCCCAGGGTCTCATCCTCAAAGACTCAACTAGTTTGGATTGTGAACACACCTGCGTAATTGCTGATATCAACTTCCAGAACCTTGGGCGTGAGGGTGTCCATATTAAAATCAAGTTGCACGATAAGATGACTGCCCTTACTTTGGCGGCAAAGCACATCGGGCTGCTAGGTGACATGAACGTTGCGCTGAATACCTTCCGCAAGTATGGCTTTATCGTCAAACAGGTAGGTACCAGTTACCTAATGGTGGATGGCTACGCTTTAGAAGAGCCAAACGTTGCTTTGGATGATCTGGAGAAGGGCATATTTTAGATCGATTGGCCTATTGCAGGGAGCGTATAAGGCGCTTCATCCAGGAGTTGAACGGATGATTACAGGTGAGTTGAAGTCAGAGGTTGATCGCCTTTGAACAACCTTTTGAATAACGGCATCAGCAACACCCTCTCAGGCATTGAACAAATCTCCTTGCTTTTCATTAAGTGCTCGGAGATACGGAATTGACGAAGGAGCGTAAGGCTCAGCGGCTAGGGAGACCGGTTATCGACCCGATATTCTCTGCTGATCGCCAGCGCTCCCGCTGGTCGTACTTCAAGAACCTCACTGACGCTGAAGCGATGCTGCGGATCGTACAGGATGAAGCACTCCCGTTCATCAAGAACTTGGGGGGCGAGGTAGAGAGCGCCTATGCCTGCCACATAAAGGGTGCCATCTTCCTAATCGTCAGTTCGGCGCTGCTGGCTAGTATGAGGCAGGCAGGTCTTCTGCTAAATGTCCTCAAAAGCGATCTCACTCTTAGGTCAGCCGCTGAAACTACCCTGGTTAATGCATCATTCTTTTTCGTACAAATGCAACCCTAGGCCAAATTTGACGGCAGCTCGTCTGAATGCCATGCTCTCGGCATTTGAACTTGGGTCACCGTAGCTGCCACAGTTGAGGGCTTCAGTCCCGGTCGCCTCACGAGTAAAGCTGCCCTCAGCAGCATGTAGCGTCAGACGGTAGGTTAAGAAAATGCGATCGCTGGTCGTCGTGATGCTAGCAACTGTCCCCTCCCAGCCACAGGCGAAATGATCTAGAAGCTTCACCACATTGAACCAGGGGATATAGGTCAACAGGGTTCCCCCCTGCTTACGCTGGGCCAAGAAACGCTGAGGAACGGGCTTCCTCAGGTCCTCTAAAATCTCTACAATCGGGTGAGCCGGGCCTTTGTGCGAAGGTCGGTCAGGCACAGCGGCCAAGGTCTTCATGGTTTCCTCCTGATGGGTTGATTAGTGGGGCAAGTCAAATGGCTTGCCCCAGAGTTAAGAGAATTAGTCGATGCTTACCCCTCGGAAAGTAGTAGGTCGCTGGCGGGGTGCGACAGGGTAACTATCAAAGTCTGTCACTTGAACCCGACTAAAGCTGTCGTTAGCGGCGGGAGACTCCAGATAAACTTCTCTGGGTGTACGATTCAGGTCTTTCTGGGCCAGATGTTCAATCATGACTTCGTCCATACCTCGGACTTTGACTTCAAAACTAACTCCAGCTAGGCGCTTGGGGGTGCGAAGTTCAGCAAAGGTTGCCAGCCGATAGTAGGTAATGTACTGGACGAAGCGACTGGCTTCTGCATGGGAAAGAAATCCAAAGTAGGCAGTTTGGACGCGGGCTAACCGTCCATTCTTGCCGGGACGTTTGAGCGTTTTGGTAATCACCCCGACTCGCGGGGACATCTGAAAAAAGGTGAAGCGGTCTTCTAGGCACAGGGCCTGGACTTTTAGGCGTTGCATAATAGTTTTGCCTCATTAATTTTTAGGAGAGCGGTAATCTGTGGCGGTTGAGCCGTTCTCTGTTGATTTGCACTGAAAGCTTTTGTCTACCTTGGAGGGGCATCACGTTACAAACAGCGCTACCCGGTTCGGTTTCTTGTCTACGGTCTAGCAGTTCCTCGGCTTCTTTGCGGCGACCGAGAGTTTATTTACCTGCCTGCATCTTAATAATAACGCGATACTGTTATTATGTCAACAGCTTACTGTTATGGTATTATCGAAATATACTGAGATGGTACGATTGGAGGTATGGAGTTGAAAAGCAAGTTACCAGCTTTAATGGAAAAGCGGGGTGTGGACCAAAAGACTGTAGCAGCTGCAACTGGGCTTAGTCCTACCACTGTGGGTAAAATTTATCGCAATCACTTTGACCGCATCGACAACCATACAGTTATTGCTTTGTGTAAGTACTTTGGCTGCAAGAAGGTCGATGATCTAATTGAGTTGGTGTGGGAGCCAAGCGATACCAGCAAACGACCACAAGAAAGCTAAACCAGGAGGAGTTGAGGCAACCAGACCATGCGCGGGTCTGAATCGTTCAAGCCATGTAAGCCTTTGAGCCCAGAACAAAAAGCTAGAGCGATCGCTTTGCTTAGTTCATAGCAGGAAGCAGAGGGCGAGGAAGCACGAGAATAACCGGAAACTTTAGAAAGAAATTAGACTTGCACCATTTACTACAAAGTAATCGCCTTGCTTTGTAGTAACGGTTGCGTTCAGCGGCGGCAAACAACCTCGAACTCAGCACCAAGATCGCCGTTCCGTCTGCTGCAACGCGCTGGTTAGCTTGCACGGGGCAACAATGCACTTAGCACTGCAATTAAACTAGAGCAAGGAGTGTAGCAATCGCAGGCAGCAGTTTGGTACATGACTCAGCCAGTTTGGCAGCATCGGGCAGACTGGCGACTGTTCCTTTGAGGATTTTCATAGACGTCTTTGCTCCTTTTTGGAGAGCATTATCCTGTGGTTTCTGTCCTGCTTCTGCTAGCGATTTTACCTGCTCTAAGGCTTCGGCTTTGTCCTCGTCAGGTAATTCTGATTCAGCTTCGATCGCTGCTTGCAGTTGAGCCAACAACTCCTTGATACCTGGATTATCTAGATCAGTTGATGGTGGTAGTTGATTAATTGTGTTCGTGACAGAGCCGCTGATTGCTCCAATGGCTACACCTGTCATTGTTTGGTTTTCACCGGCAGCAGCGATTCCGCTGACATTTCCTTGAGCACCGCTGATATTCACATTTCCCTTGCTCTGCGACATAATGAACTCTCCTTGATTTTGATAAGTCTCGACGTAAAACTTAGGTTGCTTTAGTGCGTTCTCCAGTAACTTCTCTAAGCTGCGGATACGTTCATCTTTTTCTGCTGCCCCTGCTAGCAGTGCTTGAATATCGCTATAAGGCAGCGATGAAATCTTACGATATTTCTCGAAATACTTCGCATTGAGTTGAGAGCTATCAGCCTCACCCGTAACAGCAGCCTGCAAACGAACTTTCTCGTCTCCTCTTCCTTCCAGTGCAACAATCTCTAATCCTGCTTCAGGGTTCTCCTCTGCCAGTTGTTTGAGCGCAATTGCCGCAGCGGCAGGGTCAAGCCCGCCATAGTGATAAAAGTCTAAACTTTTGAAAGTACTCGCCATTTGACGAGGATCAACATTTTGCTGACGATACAAATCCAGCGTTTTTATAATCGGCGCAATGAAATCAGTGAAGTCGCCTTCCTTAAAGGTTTCATTACGGTTATCAGGTTTTCGCCAAGGGTCGGGATCTTCCTGAGTCGGCAAGCGCATGTAAACGTGTTCACATCTGACTTGCTCTAAATGGGTATCGGTTGAGATTGCCCAATCTTGAATGCAGGCTCCGTTCAAACACGAATGAGTCAGATCAGCACCGTAAAGCCTTGTTTTAACGAGTTTTGCTCTGGTGAGATCTGCGTCTTGTAAGTTAGCTTCGTTAAAGTCTGCTCCGATGAAGCTGGCATCTGTCAGGTTTGCTGATTGCAAATTTAAGCCTTGTAAGTTTTTGTAATCGTATATATTTCCGTGCCCCTCTCTGGAAACTACAAGGTGTCGAAGACTGGGATCTTCCAAATAGGTGCCTTCAACACGAGACAGCTCAAGCTTGCTGGATTGAAACCAAGACGTTCTCTTGAGAGTTGCTTTTCTAAAGTCAGTGTAAGGAAGTTTAGCCTGAGTAAAATCAGCATCAGTCAGGTTGGCTCCTCGAAAATTGGTTCCCAAACTGGCACATAAAGAAATAGAAATCGCTCGAATCAGCCTGTATCTTCGATCTCCAGCCATCGCTCGGATGCTGATGTAGACACTGAGGACGATTAAAGCAATTGAGATGACACCCGTAATGCCAAGGGATATGGAAAGAGTTGCAGCAGAAGTACCCTTTACACCTTCTTGTCCCCCGACTATGGCTATCGCTAAAGCCATGATTATAGGCAAAGCTAACGCTTTAGTTTTAGCGATAGATAGAAAAAGACTGAGAGCCAAGGACTCGACCAGAACACCAGCCACAATCATGGCGATGATGACAGATTGAAGGACTGCGGCGGCAGTAATGGAACTATCCCCTGCACCTGCGAAAGCAACAATAGCAGTAATAACGGCTGTAACGATTGCCAGAATGCCTAATGATGTTCCTAGTCCCCGACGAACTATCACAAAAACAAAACTAGCCAGAATAAATAGTTCAACCGAAATTAATAGCTCTTTCCCTGCTCCATTCTGCTCCGCCAAGAGGTTACCAATAAAGGCTGGGAAGGCACTTGAATATCCAACAACTAGTCCTGAAATAGTGACCAAAATGAGAGAGCCAACCATCAAGCCAATAACGCGAAAGGGTTTTAATCCCGCCTGCACGTCGGAGAGGTTAGCGCCTATCAGAATAGCATCAGTAAAATTTGTGCCTCTAAGATCTGCACTGCTAAAATTAATGTTCCTCAACTCCTTTCCCTGGAAAGAATAACCACGGAGATTTGAGTTTCTATAGTCTTCAGCAGTTGTACTACGTATCATTCTGTTGAATGTGAGTCAATCGATTAAAATGAGGAACATTTTGTGCTTGGCACTTTACTGAATTAAATAAGGATTACTTTTTAGATCGGTTTAATAACGCTCGTAATTTATCGTATATTTGAGACAGCCCACCACCTCCCAAACCACCAAAGTCATAAATACATTGGGAGGAATAAATGTCAAACACCAATCCTGGATCAGTAATGAAGTCATCAGAAGTTTTACTCAGTGAAAATTGACATTGAATGTTATTCGGATTGGCAAGTCTGTTATCTGCAAAAAACCAATTTACATTGTTTACATTAAGTTTCTGCAAAGCTGTAGCAGCGATCCACCGAATATCTAAGTCATCTTTTTTATCTTTCATAACTGCCATTAAAGCCATGTTTATCCTTTTCTTTACCAACGGATATTTGTTTCCTTCTTGTAATTCTTCTCCAATATTTCCAAGTGAGTATGCTACGCTTCGTCGAAAATCTTGATTTTTTAGTTTAAACACGTTTTCTAAGACGGAAGACCTACTTTGTTGAGAATTCTGACTATTTAGCATTGATATTAATACAGAGACTGTTGCTGTAACTTGCTTTTCGTTTTTTCTAAGAGCCGCTTTTAATTCAGCAGCACTTTCCGGATCACCGTCAAGTGCTATATCATCCGCGTCAGCCTCTGTAAAGCTAATAACAGAAGTATCAGATGAAAGCGCAATGAGGGAGCGTAAATTTTCATCCTTTAAAGCCTTGAGTGGAAATTCAATAGAGTCAGAGATATCCCATGAATTGCTTCCACTGGCAAATGATGATCGGGTGTAACGCGCATTTTTATCCTGACCAGTTAAATACTCAATCCAACTTATCTGTTCAAATTCTGTTCCTTGGAGAGCAGACCATGCATGAGCTTGAATTTCGGTATCAATTTCTTCTAGAGAGAGTTCACGTAGGACACTAGTTGCAATCTTTTGCCCGGGTTCAATGTTTGCAATAGCAAGAGCTGCAGCATATCTCAGTGGCTTGATACTTTCATTTAATTTATCTAGAAGCAATGGGGTAACAGCCTTCAAATCTGAGCAATTCTTCAAGAATTCATGTCTCCTTAAAGACGGACAAAGTACCTGAATCCCAAGTATCGCATCGAGGCGAATGGCAGGATTTTCCGAACGCAAACCTTCGACCAAGATTTTGATGACGGTTTTAGAATCAAGCTTTTTTTCTTCTACTAGCGCAATTGCAGCACTTTGACGAATTGCCAAACTTGGGTCTGATAATGCTTTTTTTAGTACGCTAATAAGCTGTCCTGATTCGCAGTCCAAAGTGTCAAGTATCCAACACATAGCAATAGCGCTTTGGCGAAGTTCTAATTTCTCGTCGTGCTTGTCTATGATTCGAGCTAAGGTGGAAAGAACAACTTTTTCGCCTGATTCCGTAGCTTGCAGCGCAAGTATGGCTTCTTGACGAACATCTTCATCTAGACCATAGAGAGAGTCAATTAGGGCAGAAGATATTTTTTTTAATGCTTCTTCGTGCGATGAATTTAGAGCAGAAGTGCCAGATATTTTAGTATCGTTTAGATGCAGCAACCATTGTCCTAAAGAGGTCGCTGCGCTTAGACGCACATTGGGATGTTGATCCTTAAGTGCTGTAACCAGAGCAGCAATAACTTGTGGGGAATCATCATTGAGTTTCAAAATGACCCACAGAGATTCGACAGCCGACTGACGAATAACAGAACTCTGATCTAAAAGTACTCCGAGGAGCTTATATCTAACTCTAGCAAGCCCTTGCTTGTATGAGCTTAATTGAAGTGCTGATTCAAACTGCCCCGTCGAAAAACCACTTAATACAAGCCCTAGGGCTTGTACCGCACTCTCTCGGACTTTAATATCTGGGTCATCAAGTGCTTTCAGTAGAGCGTTTGAAGTATCAAGGAATTGAGTAGAACCAGGTGTTGTCGAACCAATGTCTCCTAAAGCGATAGCTGCACTCTCACGAACTTTAGGATCTTTATTTTGAAGTGCTTTGATGAAAAAGGCTGGAACATCCTGAACTCGTTCGCGGACGTGGGGATCGATGGCAATCATCAAAGAGATAAGTGCTCCATAAGGCCGAAACCTGTCTCTCCAAGGCTTGAGCAAATTGGGAATATCGCTTTCTTCCAAACCTAACTTCGATATAGTTGCTGCTGCTCTACTCCGAACGTACCAGTTACCATCCCAAAGAGCATCAATCAAAACAGGTTTTGCTTGTTTAGCTGCTGAACCTATTTTCTGAAAAGCGGCAGCAGCACTAACCCGAACATTTTCATCTTTGTCTTGAAGTGCTTTAGTCAGAGCAGGAACAACTGCCTCAACGCCTATTTCACCCAATGCTTGTGCAGCGACAAACCGAACGTCTGCATTCTCGTCTTGAATCAGATTGTTTAAGGCCGGAATTGCTGGTTGTGCTTTTATCCCAAATAGTCCCAATGTATGAGCAGCAGTTACCTTAACTTTCCAGTCGTGGGATTTGAGCGCCTCAAGTAGTTGAGGAATTACCTCAGAGCTACAACTAGCAAGTGCTGTGAGTTCTGCATTGGTTAATTGTGGAGCACCAAGATCAATACTTTGACCTGTACAAGCTTGGATTACCCCATCTTGAAGACTTTGGCTTCTGCGTTCAGCAGCTTGAACTGCAATTATTGCAGAGGAGAACGGTAATAGATCGGAGCCTGTCGTTAATCCCAGAATGCAAGATAAGAAAAGCGATCGCCAGCCAGGATAACGCACGGTTGCTTACTCCTTATCGAAGCTACAGGAAATACTTGAAGGACTGAATCCGTATTTTTCTAACCTGACATAAGAATGTGAGAGAGGGTACGGGAAAACTCCATCTCCCGCCACCACTCAATTAGTGCAAGCTAACTATGCATTCAACCGCACTTATGCGGTCTAATCTCGTTCAATTTGATATTACCTTGCAACCGTCCGTTCCAACCCCGAAAACTCAAGAGTTATAACAGGGAGTTGCAGTTTATCTCCATCAGGCAGGGTAATATTGGGTAAACATGCAGGATAACTCCGCTGTGCAGGAAATAACAGCAAAGATGGGATTAGACCGCATCTTTGCTGTTATTTCCTGCACGGATGCCCCAGAAACTGCTCAAGTCCTCTGGGGAGGGCTCTCAGCCGTAAAGCTGAAGGAATTGTTACCCGTAGGGCAAGTTGTAACTCTGCGAGTTGTAGATCGCGATCGCTATGGCCGTACTGTGACTGAAGTGTTCAAGGATGATAGCTCCGTAGCGATCGCTCTGCACCCATTGCCCCGAAGGAGTATTTGGATAGGTCAGCTTCAAACGGGTTCCTGGTAGGGTTATTCTGACTCTGGCAGCAACGTCATCTGCTGGGTAGAGCTGCCCTTCGAGGATACCTTGCGACCTTTAGATGTCGCCCCCTTGCCTTTCCCCTTTTTCTCACCTGCCAGTTTCTCCCGCTCGGCTCGGATACGCTCTAGCAGGACAGAAGCAGGCTCATCGTTGGGGTCTTGCTCAACCAGTTCCCCCCGAAAGGCTTTAGCGAGGATCGAGCGATCAAGTTGGTCAAAAGCTGCTTTAGCTTGTTTGTATTGTTGTTCTACATGATCAATGGTTTTAAAGAAAGCTTGTACCCTCTGAACAATCTCCTGTTGTTCTTTTAGAGGGGGAATTGGTATTGGTAAATCTTTAATTGCTTCAGCGTTGATGTTTGCTTGAGTTACAGCAGTCGAACTTAAGCCTAGTAAACTTTGACCGATAGGTGACTTTAGATAGTGAAAGATGTACTCAACGGCCATTATTGATGAAAATCTAAAACGAATTAAGTATGCACTGGGAATAGCTACGTAATCTCCCTTGAAAACTGCCATTACTCCAATACTTCCGCTTCGCGTAACTAATAGGTCACCGGGCCGAACCCTAAAAAACTCTAGTTTCTCTTTCGGAATATTAAGCCTCGGTGGATCTTTCAAGATAATTTCACCACTATCAGTCATATAGCGATCCTAAATAGGTAGCAAGGACAGATAATATACTGTAGGCTAAGACAATCTCTCGTCAACTGTTTAGATAGCAATGGATTCGCTCAATCAGTTTATCGAAACCACAACCGATGCCCGCGAACTCAAGCGTGC
>JBGTDT010000104.1:0-20611 GCA_041748155.1 Thermosynechococcaceae cyanobacterium
TGGACCCACTGTACTACCGTCGTCACGACCCAAGCGTTGCGTGGGTACCCCGCCTGAGCAAATTCGGATTGTGCTGCAAGCCCACAGCGAGGGCAGTAGGCTTCGGGGGATTAGTCGAATTAGCGGGTTAGCCTAGGAAACGGTTGTCAGTCTCATTGATGCCGCCAGTCAAAGAGCGCAGATGCTTCACAATCAAGAGCTTCAATCAGTTGAGACTGATGGGATACAGATGGATGGGGAGGATATGAGCGCGTTTTTACCCCAGAGATTGACCACTACATTGGCAAAACACTAAAGCAACTCAATAAGCGCGCCAACGGAATGGTGCGAGAACAAACAGGTCGATGGCATCGGCGGCAAAACAAGTTTGGCAAGGTGTGGGAACAGACGGAGGTGACAGTGCGATTAGTGCTCAGCTATTTCAACTGGATGTGGCAGCATTCAGAGTTCAAAACAACAGCGGCGCAGCGAGCCGGATTAACAAATCGTTTGTGGAATTGGAATGACTTAGCTACCTATCCCACATTTCTTTAGAGCATGACCAACCAGAATTGGGTACTGGACGTAACTTAAGCGTTCCGTCCGCTTCTGTAGTGTAGAAATAGAGGTTTTCATATTTCAGTTTAAACTGTTCCTTAATTTCCTCAAATTTAGCAATTTGCATTTTTGGCTCTTTTTCTACCTTAGAACTGAACAATATCTATAAAAAAGGCATCATAAAGTGTGCATAGCTGATTGAGCAAGCATCATGAATATCTCTCAACTCCTACGTACAACAGCAGAATGCTATGTTGACGCCAGGACTGCAGTTCTATGCGATTGGCAGCCGGGGTGTGGCTGCCCGGATGTAGGGTGCTTGCCCCGCTGCGAACACTATCGTGCTCTAGCGGTTTTCTAGGAAAAAGTTCGAGAGAAAATCACTGAGTTAACAGCTACTCCATCCTAGCCAAAGAACTAAGGCGGCTCTTCCTTGAACAAGAACATTCTCGACCGCGGTAACGAGACAGGCAAAAGAAACAAGCAGAGAGTTTCGGTAGATTTTGGTTACTGCATCCGATCAATCGTGCGGTACTGGATCGCTTCAGCCACATGGTGAGTTTGCAGGTCGGCATCGCCTGCTAGGTCGGCAATTGTGCGGGCGACTTTGAGGATACGGTCTGTGGCCCGCGCTGAGAGGCCCAGCCTGGAAATTGCTCCCTCTAGCAATTTGCGAGCGGTTTCATCCAAGACACACCACTGCCGCAGGTGACAGCTTTGCATTTGGGCATTACACCCTAAACCGGGCTCAGCTTGAAAGCGATCGCGAGCGCGATCGCAAGCGGCCAGAACCCGACGTCTAATTGAGGCTGAGTCTTCTGCCTGCGGTGGCTGGGTGATTTCTGCTGGCTTGAGGCGATTTACCGCCACTTGCAGGTCAATCCGGTCCATTAAGGGTCCAGAAAGCTTAGCCCAGTACTGTTCCCGCTGGCGTGGCGAACAGGTACAGGGCTGTACCGGGTCAGAAAAATAGCCACAGGGGCAAGGGTTGGTACTGGCCACCAGCGTAAACTGGGCCGGAAACATGACCGACTGGCGCGCACGGGAAATCGTGACATAGCCATCTTCTAGGGGCTGGCGGAGAAATTCCAGGACATCGCGCTTAAACTCGGTCAACTCATCCAGAAACAGTATCCCCCGGTGGGCTAGGGAAATTTCTCCCGGACGGGGAAAACTGCCCCCACCGACCAGAGAGGGTCCGGAAGCGGAGTGGTGCGGGCTCCGAAAGGGGCGCTCTGTAATAAAGCTGCCCTGGTGCTTGAGTAGACCTGCTACCGAATGAACTTTAGTGACTTCCAGTGCTTCTTCAAAGGCAAGGGGAGGTAAAATTCCCGGCAGTCGTCGAGCTAGCATTGTTTTACCACTTCCGGGAGGCCCGACGAAAATAAGATTATGCCCCCCAGCAGCGGCAATTTCTAGGGCGCGACGGGCGTGGGCCTGACCCTTGACGTCTTTGAGGTCGGGTCCAGTTAACTGCACCAATCTTTGAAAATGGTTTGGCGATTCTTCCGCATAAACGCTGCGGGACCGAGCCAGTTCCTCCAGACCGTTGATCTGGACGGGCGCGAAGTGCTCTGGATGGCTGAGAAACCGACCAACTTCAGACAGGTGCTCAAATCCATAGATGGATAGCCCGTCTACCACTGCGGCTTCGCAGGCGTTAGCAGCCGGCAGCACCACTCCAGAAAACCCGAACGCTTTAGCTGCTGCGGCAATGGGCAACACGCCCGTAATGGGTCGCAGGCTCCCGTCCAGCGAAACTTCCCCTAAAAATAAAAAATCTTCAAGGAGTTGGTTGCTTACCTGCTCAGATGCAGCCAATATTCCGATACCAACCGGCAGATCAAAGCTTGGTCCCTCCTTACGCAGATCAGCAGGAGTCAAGTTGACCACAACCTTCCGCATTGGGAAAGCATAGCCTGTATTCTTTAGGGCTGCTCTGACGCGCTCTCGAGATTCCTGTACCGCTGTGTCCGGCAACCCAACTACAACAATGCCTGGCAGTCCACCGGACACGTCAACTTCAACACCGACCTTAACAGCATCGATTCCAACTAAGGATGCACTCCAAACTCGAGCCAGCATGGAAGTTTTTTTGAAACAGTTAGTCTAGAGTGCCCTTAGAACCAGATAAAATCTTAATTGTCAAGGGGGTAATTTAAAGTGTTGACGCAAGGCGTTGGCTTAGAGCTGAACGTTCAATCCACGGCTGGATCGGGTTTTCGTGACCGCTTTAAAACTCAATGTTCAGTAACATTTAGATAGCATCGGCCTGTGTCCGGATCAATCAGGGAAAGGGTTTGTTTTGAAAGTCTTTCAAAAACTTGACGCAAGTTTACGAAGAAACCTGATGATTCTGTTCGCCGCAGGTTTTTTATTTTGGTCAAGTTTGGCCTCACTGTTGCCAACCTTGCCCCTTTACATTCAAGAGGAAGCTGGGGGGACTGAGCAAGAAGTTGGCATTGTCATGGGCGCTTTTGCCATTGGACTGCTTTGCTTTCGAGCAACCTTGGGTCGGCTGGCAGACCAGCGCAGTCGGAAAATTGTCTTGCTGATTGGTCTAAGTGCGGTCGCGATCGCCCCGCTAGGTTACATCCTGGTCCAATCTATTCCGCTGCTGATGGTAATTCGTGCCTTCCACGGCATTAGTATTGCAGCGTTCACAACCGGCTATAGCGCGCTCGTGGTCGATCTTTCACCCCCTCAGAACCGGGGAGAACTGATTGGTTACATGAGTTTGGTCAATCCAATTGGATTGGCTACAGGTCCGGCCCTGGGAGGATTTCTCCAGGTTTGGGCCGGTTATACGCCCCTGTTTCTGATGTCTTTTGGGTTAGGGGCGCTGGGCTGGCTGTGCGCCTGGCAGATCAGAGAACGCCCGCAACCGCAGCCTCAAGGGAAAGCAGCCTCGTCATCGTCTTCCCGAACCCAATTCTGGCAAATGTTGGCCAGTCCTCGAATTCGAATTCCAGCCTTAGTCATGGCCCTGATTGGGCTGGTTTTTGGCACCTTAAGTACCTTTGTACCCCTTTACATCAACCAAGAGCAGATTCCCCTAAATGCCGGGCTTTTTTACACCGCGGCTGCGATCGCCAGCTTTAGCGTCCGCTTGGTCACAGGCCGGGCCTCAGACCGGATTGGCCGAGGGCTGTTTATCACAATCAGTCTGGTTTTCTATGGGGTGTCAATGATCATGCTCTGGACGGCTGACAGTGCAACCGCCTTTTTGCTGGCGGGCTTTGTGGAAGGGCTGGGCTCCGGTATTTTGATCCCAATGATGGCGGCACTCATGGCAGATCGCTCCCAGATGCAGGAGCGCGGGCGTGTCTTCAGCCTCTGTATTGGTGGGTTTGATCTAGGAATTGCGATCGCTGGGCCGGTGCTTGGCTCAATTGCCGTCTCCCTTGGCTTCAGAAGCATGTTTGCGATCGCGGCGGGTTTGGCCCTGTTGGCTTTAGTGATCTTTCTGACTCAGGCAAGCAAGGATTTGCCCCACTCCCTGCGGTTTGCCCTGGGTCGGGGCAAAGATATTTATGCTCTAGATCCTGCGGCGACATCATAACCAAGCTCTAAATGTATCTGCCTGAACAGTCTTGTTACTTAGGGATCTTTAAGCTCAGTTACGGCAAGGCTTTCAGTGAGTGTAGGGAGTGCAAGTAGCTGCGAATGGCAGATAAGATTCTTTTCTGGGGTATTCTCGCGTTCCTTTTCCTGATGCTAGGCATCGGGGTATACACCGCTAAGAAAATTAAGGGTGATAGCGTCAATTACATCGTCGCCGGACGGGGGCTCTTGCTGCCGATTGCAACGGCATCGCTGATGGCTCAATCGGTAGACTCAAACGCGACACTGGGAAACACAGACCTGGCGGCAGAGCTTGGTTTTTGGGCGGGTGCATCCTTGCCGATTGGTCTTGCCCTCTGTCTATTCCTCACAGGTCTCTTCTTTGCTAAACCCATGAATCGTATGGATCTGGTGACGCTTCCAGACTTCTACCGCCGGAAGTACGGTCGGACGACTGAGGTCGTAGCGTCGCTGATCATGGTGCTGAGCTTTTCCTTGCTGCTGGCTGGGAATCTTGTTGCGGGTGGGTTTTTGTTTGAAACCTTCTTAGGAACAAGCTACGAGGCTGGGATCGTGTTCATTGCCCTGATTGTGTTTATCTACACCCTGGCTGGAGGACTCTTTGCAGATGCCTATACTAGCGGCATTCAGATTACTGTTGCCTTTGTAGGTTCGATCACACTGATTATTTATGTCAGTGCTACCTTCGGGATCTCGATTCCAGAGGGGATGGGACCGTTTGCGTTTGCACAACTGACTGACCCTGCCGCAGGGGCGTTAGTGAACTGGGCCACCCTGCTGACGCTTGGGTTAGGTGATATTGTGGCCATTGACTTTATGGAGCGAGTATTTGCGGCTGACAGCCCCCAAACTGCCCAAAGAGCCTGTTTTATAGGTTCCCTTGGGACGGTTGTGATTGGCGTTCCATTCTCAATCGTTGCCCTCTCTGCAAATCAGATTTTGGAAGAAGCTGGCGTCAAGGTGGAGGGTCCGGTTCTTTACGCACTGCTCCAAAATGTTGTTCCGCCAGTAATCACGCTCCTGGTGATCTCAGCCATTATTGCTGCGTCACTCTCGACGGCAGATGGAGCAATCTTAGGAACGTCTTCTGTCTTAGCTCAGAATGTCTTCAGGGTGAGAGCGCCCAGCGATGTCCGACCGGCCTCTGGCCAGCCCAGGCGCGGAGACAAACTCCTATTAGTGACTCGCCTGATGACAATCCCGATCACGCTGCTAGGGATATTTTTTGCCATCCGCGTTCCTCAAACAGGTATCTTACTCTTGCTGGCGTTTGATATTGGGTTTGCAGGACTACTGGTCCCCTTGGTCGGCGGTCTGTTCTGGCCTCAAGCGACTAAGCCAGCCGCGATCGCCTGCATTTTAGTTGGCTCACTCACACGGCTGGTACTCTTTATCCTCATGCCCGTGGCTTTTGGGAACGAGAATACACTCCTACACATCTCAAATAACATCTTCACAAAGGAGTTTGATGGCATTCCAACCCTCTTGAGCCCATTGATCGGTCTAGTTGTATTTATTGTTGTCTCCCATCTGACTAGCAAACGACAACGGGTATCTTCACTCTAAAGGGGTGACAGGCTGTAAGGCGATTGGTGGTGTTAACAGTAGTTGGAAACTTGCTCACCGGTGTTCAAGATGATGCTAGTAAAGCATTGATATGTCGCCGCACGAGGTATTGTTGTTGCTCTGCTGAGAACTGCTCAGGGTAGATGACAACTCCAGTGCCAATGCCATCCACTAAGGCGATGAGTGCATTGGCTTCGAGGGTTAAATCAAGCTCGGCTCGAATCAGCTTGTCTGTTCTTAAGTCAGCTAACTCTTGACAAATAATCTGCCGTAAGAAGTCATAACGTTTTCGGTGCTCCTGAACTAGGTGTTTGCGCCCGATCGAATAGCCCAAAAACGCCACCCAAACCTTCCAATCCTCTCTGTCAGTGGCTTCCAGAGGTAAAGCCGCAAAAATCATCTGCTCTAGTCTGTCAATTCCTTGCCGACCCTTGGCACAGACTTTCATGTCCTCTAAGACGTTTTCAAACACTTGTTCGAGGGCAAACAGGGTGAGTTCTTCTTTATCTCGAAAGTAGTGGGTGACAACCCCGGTCGAGGAGCCAAGTTCTTGCGCGATCGCCCGCATGCTGGCGCGATCCAATCCTTCGCGGCCAATCACCCGCCATGCCGCTTTAGCGACTTCAATACGGCGATCGTCATAACTCATAGCTTTCCTCGGTTTGCAGCAACATGAAACAATTATCTTGACATCCTACCGTAACAGTTGTTATGTTTTCAGGTGGCATAACAACTGTTGTAATATTGCCTCTAGCGGCGAACCTGTGTTGTTGTTGGCCTCGTATCGGGATTTGTACACTGGAGTTTGCTATGATTCGACCGACCACGCCCGATGACACGACCGCGCTAATCGCCATAGCCGACGCGATCGGCTTCCAGTCGAATGAGCTTGAGGAGCTGAGCGAAATGCTGGCCAATTACTTCGGTGGCGATAGCGACAGCGATCATTTCTGGATCACCGACGACGACAATGGGCCAGTTGGGGTTGCCTACTGCGAGCCGGAGCGGATGACTGATGGGACCTGGAACCTACAATTCATTGCCATTCGACCCGACAGCCAAGGACAAGGACGCGGTGCGACACTACTGCGCTACGTTGAACAAACGCTGACGGCGCGCGATGGGCGCGTGCTGCTGGTGGAAACGTCAGGGCTACCGGGCTTCGAGCGCACACGGGCGTTCTACCGCAAGTGCGGTTACGACGAGGAAGCACGAATCCGCGACTTCTACAAAGCAGGTGATGATAAGGTCGTGTTCCGCAAAGCGTTGAATGTGAACTAGACCACGGTCTGGGGCAATGAGCGACAGGCAGCAACAACAAACACACTTCTGCTTGGCCGCTACTACCGCCGGTCCTGAGGATTAGCTAAGTTCTTAAATTTAGTGTACTGGGGTTCAAACAGAAGCTTAACCGTTCCAACTGGTCCATTCCGGTGCTTGGCAATAATCAGTTCACAAACGCCCCGGTCAGGGGTATCTGGATTATAGTACTCGTCCCGGTAGAGCAAGATAACTAAATCTGCATCTTGCTCTATACTTCCACTCTCCCTCAAGTCAGACATGAGTGGGCGTTTATTTGTCCGGGACTCTACACCCCGGCTAAGCTGAGAGAGAGCAACCACGGGGACGTTGACCTCACGCGCCAGTGCTTTAAGGGAACGCGTGATCTTTGACAACTCCTGCACTCGCTCATTGGTACCATCTCCTCCCATCAGTTGCAGGTAGTCTAGCAAAATCATCCCTAACCCCTTAGGTTGCTGGGCCTGAAGTTGGCGAACCTTAGACCGGATTTCAGTCATGGTTGGACTAGGACTATCATCGATGAAGATAGGCAGCTCAGACAGAATACCGATCGCATGACTTAACCGTTCCCATTCATGCTGGGCAATTCGCCCAGAGCGTAAACGGTTCCCTTCAATCTGCACTTCACTTGAAAGCAGTCGCTGAACCAGTTGCTCTTGAGACATCTCCAAGCTAAAAACAGCAACTGGCAACTTGTGGATAGCGGCAATGTCTCGTGCAACTTGAAGTGCCGCTGCGGTTTTCCCCATTGAAGGGCGGCCAGCGACGATGATCAGGTCAGAGCGTTGAAATCCCTGAGTCATGGCGTCAAGGTCATAGAAGCCGCAGGAGATACCCGGAAGCGCTGTGCCCATCTCTCGCTGCTCTAGCTCGGCAAAGGTAGAGGTGAGAATATCCTCCGTGGGCACTAGACCCTGCTGAACCCGATCCTGGGTGACGCCGAAAATTTTTTGCTCAGACTGGTCTAAAATAGTTTCCAGGTCAGCCGAGGTTTCGTAGGCCAACTGGGCCACCTCGTTGGCTGCTTTAATCAATTGTCGGCGCAAATATTTGTTCTTAATCAGGCCGGCGTAGCGATCAATATTGACTGCACTGACCGTGCGATCTATCAGTTGGGTCAGCTTATTCTGGCCGCCTACTTTGACCAGCAACCCATGGTCCTTAAGCCAAGCCATCACGCACGTTAGATCAGTGGGACTACCCTGAGCATGCAGAGCTAGCGCAGCTCGGTAGATATCTTGGTGGGCACTCAGGTAAAAAGTTTCGGGTCGAAGCAGATCTGCAACCCGGCTAATCGCCTCCGGGTCAAGCAAAACGCCACCTAGAATAGATTCCTCAGCGTCAACGTTCTGGGGGGGAAGCAAATCACTGGCAATGTGAAAGTCAAGTTCTTGAACCATAGAACAGGCAGTAACTAGAGAAAACGCTGAGGAACGCGACTGACTTTAAGGTGTCAAAAAATCTTCAAGCTGAGTATCTCATGATCTGACACGGCCTACTGGGGAACAACCTGGATCTGTATTTCGGCAGTAACATCTGGGTGTAACTTAAGCACGACCGTGTAGGAGCCGATCTGGCGGATATCTGGAACGACGATATTGCGACGATCCACTTCCTGACCCGTAGTTTCTAGAATGGCTGCTGCCACTTCCCGGTCTGTAACACTACCGAAGATCGCGTCGCCCTCTCCAACCTGTTTAGCGATCGCCAGGCTGCCAGCACTTTGTAAGGCTGCTTTCTGGGTTTCGGCTGTTTGCTTTTGTTCCAGCAACTGCTGCTGGGCCTGTTCCCGGCGACGCTCTGCTTGTCTGAGAATACCGGGGGTTGCTCGAACGGCAAGACCTTGAGGAACCAAGAAGTTGCGGGCGTAGCCGGGAGCAACCTCGACTAAATCGCCAATTCTTCCCAGCTTGCTGACATTTTGGTTCAGCACCAACTGAATCCGTTTTCCCATAATTTTTCCTAAGGTTCAATACTAAGGTCAGAGCCCTCCAATATACCTAAACTGGCAAGGGGAATGCAATGCTGCTGGGCTGACAGTTGAGGTTAAACAGGCCAGACAGTTCTGACAGGCTAATCATTCTGGTTGCTACCAACATAAAAGGTCTCGTGATCTAGAGGGGGAGGCAGAGAGCTACTGGCTAGATCAAGTCGGATTAAAGTTTTGGAGATAATGAACAAGGGCTCGTAGGCCCAACTGGTAGCTCTCAGCGCCAAAACCACTGATTTGACCAATTACAATGGGGGCAATCAAAGAGCGGTGGCGGAATTCCTCTCTTTGGTAAATATTGCTGAGATGAACTTCAACCGTGGGGAGCTGAACTGCTGCGATCGCATCCCGCAGTGCCACGCTAGTGTGCGTGTACGCTCCAGGGTTGATCAAAATACCTTGGTGTTGCCCGTAAGCTGTGTGAACTGCATCAATCAGAACCCCTTCATGATTTGACTGCAAGCTTGAGACCTGAGCACTTATACCTCGACCTATCTGCTCAAGTCGTGTGTCGATTTCGGCCAGAGTAGTTGAGCCGTAGACTTCTGGTTCCCTTAAACCAAGCAAGTTTAGATTAGGCCCGTGAAGAACTAGAATACTCAACAAAGCCAAGGTCCGAGTTCAGGGTTTAGGTCGGAACTGTTGATGTTCTTGTACGCTCTAACTCAGCGTTCGCACTCACTGTTGGTAATAGCTTACGGCTGATTGCGATCATTACGAACAGGAACAGGAATCGGCTCTGGTTCTGGTAGGACTTCAGGACCAAGCAAGGCTTCGATTAATCGGCGAAACCACTCTCCTAGCTTGTCTAGTATGTTGTCGATGGTGTCCATGAACCAAGCGCTCCCTTCAGTGCTAACCTAGCTGACCTATTGTATCTGTATACAAGTCTTAACCTAAACATTAAAAAATCTCATATCTTATCTTAGACTTGTATCTCAATCTTTTACCATTTGGTTTGATCTTAACTAAGCTTCTTAAACATTTCTATCAGACTTGCTTAATCTAGTGTAGAGCTTTCGCCGGAGCCGATCCAAAGCAGTACAGGCACTCATGCGCTGAATCCAAGCCCGACCCCGCAGGGAACCAAAGTGGCATTCAAAACTTTCCACCCCTCCGGGTCCCGCCAGCCCGATATAGACCAGCCCAACAGGTTTGGCAGCCGTTCCGCCCCCCGGCCCAGCAACTCCAGTCACGCTCAGTCCCCAGGTTGTTTCTAGCTGGGATTGCACTCCCAAGGCCATTTGTTCTGCAACACAGGCACTGACAGCTCCCTGTTGAGCCAAATCTTCAGCGGCAATGTTCAGAACTGAACGCTTGATCTGGTTGTCATAGGCAATCACACCTCCTAAAAAATAGCTAGAACTTCCAGGCACACTCGTGATCATTTGGCCTAGGCCACCGCCAGTACAGGACTCTGCAACACTGAGGGTTTCACCCGTCGCTTTTAGCAGCCCACCTACGACTGAGGCTAGGGTGTCATTGTCTGTACCATAGCAATCAAGTCCAGCAAGCTGACGTAATTGTTGCTCTAGGGGTTCAATCTGTTGCAGCGCCTCGATCTCTGAACGAGTGCGGACAGAAATTCGCAATCTTGCCTCGCCGTGACTGGCATAGGGAGCTACCGTAGGATTTTGTCGCTCGAAAAAGGGGGCCACCCTTGCGGCTAAGGCAGATTCAGAAATTCCCCAAAAGCGCAACACTCGACTGTAGATCACTTCTTGCCCCCAGCCTTGACTTTGGAGGTAGGGGACTGCCGTTTCCTGCCACATGAGCTGCATTTCGGTTGGCACCCCTGGAAAGGTCAGGATCGTGAGTCCAGTTCGCGGTTGCCAGATAATTCCAGGAGCACTGCCAATCGGATTGGGTAGAATCCTTGCGCCTGCTGGGATCAAAGCTTGCTTATGGTTATTGGCAGTTAGGGCTACGCCGTGCTGGCTAAATTTCTCTGCCATATCCGCCAAGATTTCGGCTTGTTCAACCAGGGGAGCAGCAAAAAAGTCAGCCAGGGTCTCAGTGGTCAAATCATCGGGAGTCGGTCCCAAGCCTCCGGTTAAAATCAATAACCCTGCCCGGTTGCAGGCGATCGCCAAAACCTGCTTCAGCCGATCTGGATTGTCTCCCACAACCGTTTGATAAAAGTGGGGAATCCCCAGTTGAGCTAGGCGCTGAGCCAAGAACTGGGCATTACTGTTTTGAATCTCTCCCAGCAGCAATTCTGTACCTACACAGATAATTTCAGCGCTGATCATTGGTTTGGCATCACTATTTAGTAGCGCTTTGCTTTTGATTTGGCGCAAAACGGCTGCGACTTTGGGGCAGAAGCAATCTGCTCCAATGTTTAAACTTGGGGTTGTCGAGTCCGCTTCCAGACTTGCCAGCTAGCATAGCTCATGAGCAGCGTGGCACCCAAGGCATAGGCACTGCCGCCTGGCATGCCAGAAAATGCCAGGGCTAGGCTGCCAACCCACAGCGTCAACGCATAGATAAAGAGCACAATTGTCCGCTGGGAGAGTCCCGCCTGGAGCAGGCGGTGATGCAGGTGCCGCTTATCAGCCGCAAACGGGGATCTGCCAGAGCGTAAACGCTCAAAGACCACGGCTGAAGTATCTACAATCGGCACTGCCAGGATCAGGTAGGGAAGCAGCACAGCCACCGTGGTAACACTTTTGACCAGGCCAATCGCCCCAATTCCTGCCAGGGTAAATCCCATAAAGTACGCTCCCCCATCACCCATAAAGATCTGAGCCGGGTTGAAATTGTAGCGCAGAAATCCCAGGGCACCGCCAGCCAGGGCAGCCGCAACTAGGGCTGCTGCATCCTGATCCATAAAGAGGCTGACCACCAGCATCACGACAGCGGCAATCCCTGAGACCCCAGCAGCTAGACCGTCTAGCCCATCAATAAAATTAATTGCGTTCGCCACGCCGACCAGCCAGACTACTGTGACTGGCAGGCTCAACCAGCCCAGGTTGACCAGTCCAACAAAAGGAATAGTAAAAAACTGAATATCAACCCCTACCTGCCAGGCTAAGGTCGCAACCACCACCTGAAGGAACAGCCGGATAAAGGGTGAGAGTGTAAACAAGTCATCCGCTAGGCCAATCAAGAAGAAGGCTAAGCCTCCAATAGTGACGCCCCAGATACCATACTCTTCTGCTCTAGGTAACTCACCGAAGCCGCCGGATACCCAGACGCTCAGCAATGCAACGAAGGTCCCCACAAAAATAGAAATACCCCCGAGGCGGACCATAGGGCGTTGATGAACTTTGCGAGGGTTTGGCAGATCGACGTAGCCGGTTTGGAGACCAACTTTTTTGACAATAGGTGTGGTCCACAGAACGACAAGGGAAGCTACCAAGAAGGCAACTAGATGGTAAGGCATCTAAATCAAGAGTATGCAGAACTAGAGCACTAGGCAGAGTCTACATCAGAGTGAGGCCCAGTCAAGACAAGATTTAGGCCAGGACTGGGATTGGGTTGGTCAGATGAGCGTACAACGGGAAGCGATCGCACAACCGGGCAACTCGCTGGCGACACTCTTGAGCCACCCCTTCATCCTCAGAATGCAGCAGTCGATCTGCAATGATATTAGCAATCTCTGTAAATTCGGCAACTCCCATTCCCCGCGTTGTCATGGCCGGGCTACCCAACCGTAATCCACTGGTGACAAAGGGAGACTCAGGATCAAAGGGCACCGTGTTTTTGTTAGCTGTAATATTGACCCCACTGACCAACTGATCGGCCCGTTTGCCGGTCATACCAATTGAGCGAAGGTCCGCTAGCAGTAAGTGATTATCGGTGCCACCGGAAACAACTTTAAGCCTGCGGTTTTGTAGTTGCGTGGCGAGGGCGCGAGCGTTGGCAATCACTTGGGCTGAGTAGGTCTGGAACTGGGGCTGGAGGGCTTCGCCAAAGGCCACTGCCTTGGCAGCGATCACATGCTCTAGAGGTCCCCCTTGCGTGCCGGGGAAAACCCCCTTATCAAGTTGCTTGCCCAGCTCAGGATTTCGGGTCAGGATCAACCCACCTCTAGGGCCACGCAGGGTTTTGTGGGTTGTCGTGGTCACCACATCACAGTGGGGAATTGGATTGGGGTGATGGCCCGTCGCCACTAGGCCAGCAATGTGAGCAATATCGGCCAGCAGATAGGCTCCCACTTCATCGGCGATCGCCCGGAATTGCCCAAAGTCAATAATTCGAGGGTAGGCTGAGTAACCACAAATTAGCAGCTTGGGACGGTGCTGGCGGGCAAGCTGGCGAATTTGATCGTAGTCAAGCTGTTCTGTCTCCGGGCTGACACCGTACTGCAGTACCTTGAACCACTTACCCGATACATTCACCGGGGAGCCGTGGGTCAGGTGACCACCGTGGGATAAATCCATCCCCATGATGGTGTCACCCGGTTCCAGCAGAGTCAGAAAAACAGCAAAGTTTGCCTGGGCTCCAGAGTGGGGTTGGACATTGGCATGAGCAGCACCGAACAACTGCTTGGCTCGCTCAATTGCCAGTTGCTCTACTTGATCGATCACTTGACAGCCACCGTAATAACGCCTACCGGGCAATCCTTCAGCATACTTATTTGTCAAAACAGAGCCTTGGGCTGCTAAGACCGCTGCTGAGGTAAAGTTCTCACTAGCGATTAGCTCTAAGTGATCCCGTTGGCGCTGCAACTCCTGTTGTAGTAACTCAGCAACCACTGGATCAGTCTGAGCGAGAATATCTAAGCTGGCTAGAGAAGTCACAGGGCAAACCTTTCCACGAAACTGCACAATTTAACCGGGTCAACGCTGGCTTTACTCAAACAGGGCAAGCCGCTACTACTTAAAGATTAATGGGTTTTCTAGTTGTCAGTCATCTTTATTCACAACTACAGTGACTAGAATACCTAGGAATCGGGTGTATCCAGTTGCACCGAAACTTTCAACCCCCTGACGTACAATAAATACCAGCACAGTAGGGTTCTGGTGGAGGTGTTGAATGCTGGTAGTCTTAATGAACAATCAACTTCTTTCACCCCAGCAAGTTTGCCAAACCTGCTTATTGGCCGATCACAGTGGTCAACCTCGTTGGCGACAGGGGCAGCTCTACTGTGGCTTTCCCCTCCAAAAGTTAACGGAAAGCCAACCTGAGCAGTTCCAGTGTCAGATGGGTTTCCGGATTGCTAACATTCGCTAACTGGCTCAACTCCTGTCAGAGCCGTTGTAGTGATCGTCAAGGCGATCAGGGACTAAGCTATCCTAACTAGTAGAGGTTTAGGAGAACTCAATATGACTTTTCGTGGGTCTACGACGGTGCGCGATCGCATTTTTGCCTGTCTGCCCTATCTGCTGCCTTTGCTGGATGGATTGAGGTTTGGCGGCTATCTTTTTAGACTATTCCCATCCCTAGCGCTACTCTTTATTCCGCTTGAGCCTCTGGCAATCATCTATAGCCTACCCTTGGCCAGTCTGGTAATTTTCTTTGCCCTGTTTTTGCTGGTGGTTCGGAACGAAAAAATTAGCCACTTTATTCGGTTCAACGCCATGCAGGCAATCTTGGTTGATATTATCTTGATTCTGTTTCAATTCATCTTGCCTGTTTTAAATGGGGCCGGAATTAATTTCTTGACCGAAGTACTCGCCAATTTTGTCTTCTTAGGGGTAGTGGCAGTTTTCGTTTATGCGGTTGTCCAGTCTCTGAGAGGGCGCTACGCTGAGATTCCCACGCTTTCAGAAGCAGTCTACATGCAAGTCCGCTGAGTTTTGGGGCTATAGAACTCGGTGGCTAGGTCCTTTGGGGACCAACGACTGGGTTTTCTAAGGCTCCAATCCCTTCAATTTCGACTCGAACGCGATCGCCGACTTGGAGAGGACCGACTCCCGCAGGGGTCCCAGTCAGGACAACATCCCCTGGTAAAAGGGTCATCACATGACTAATATACGAAATTAAGAAGTTTGGCAAAAAGACCATTTGATCAAGACAACCATTCTGCACCAATCGATTGTTGACAAACGTCTGCAAACTTGCACTCGGGTTGTGCTCCCGGACAATCCAGGGACCTAAAGGGCAGAAAGTATCAAACCCCTTGGCCCGGGTCCACTGACTATCCCGTTTTTGTAAATCCCGTGCCGTAATGTCGTTGGCGATTGTATAGCCCCAGATTTTGGCTTGGGCTTCCTCTAGGGGGCACTTTGAGCAATACTCTCCTATCACTACCGCAAGTTCCCCTTCATAATCGACTTGTTGAGATTGGGGAGGGTAGCAAATCCCTCGCTCTGGTCCTAGGACGGTTGTTGATGGTTTAAGAAACAACAGCGGCTCCTGGGGAACAGGTGTTCCCATTTCAACTGCATGGTTGGTGTAATTCTTGCCCACAGCCACAACCTTAGAGGGCGCACAGGGCGCTAGGAGCTGGTAGCCATCTGGTTCTAAAACTTGATTGCTTGGCTGTCCCTTGAGCCAGGGAGGAGCATCTAAAACTTGCACAGCCCGGTTAGCTTCTAGAAGGCCGTAGTGAATAGTTGTCGCTGTCTGGAAACGGACGTAGCGTTGGGCCATCATGGGGGTCGATATCCTGTTACTTCTATACGTGAGAATGACACCAGTGATAAAGGTGATCAGCCGAAAATGAATAAGAAATGCGAACTGGTTTAAGATTGTAGTTCCTTGTCTGTTGATGTCATTGGAGGAATTCCATCGCCTCAACTGGCTGGATTTCCTCATCCATCAGGCGACCGCTATGTCCATAAGGAGAGAATTGTCATGAATTATTTGTACGAAACCCTGTATATCCTTCGCTCTGATCTTGGTGAAGAACTTTTAGATCAGACGGTTGAAAAGTACCAAAGTATTCTCCGGGAGCAAGGAGCTGAGCAAGTCGAAACCCAGCACCGGGGTAGACGCCGCCTGGCCTACGAAATTCAGAAGCAGCGAGAGGGTATTTACATCCAGATGAACTATAAAGGTAACGGCACCCACGTAGCAGCTCTAGAGCGGGCAATGCGGCTAAGTGATGAAGTACTCCGCTACTTAACCGTCAAGCAAGAAGACCACGAGGAGACTCCAAGTTTAGCAGAGGCTAGCTTATGAGTTGCTAGCAACAACCTGTCCAGGGCCTACACCTAATTCTTTCTGAACCCAGTAGGTCCTTTACTATCCAGCTTAAGATTGATGATGTTGCCGCACCTGGCTTAGGTCGAGAAAACTAACGCACTTCAGCTTCTCAAAGTGAATCTTGCCTGAGCTACAGTCGTACTTTGACAAAAAGCTTGTTTTGTTCAAGATGCAGTTTGAATTGGAGCCATATAAGTGTGAGCCTAGTCGATAACGCCACCTCAGAGATGCAGGCAGAAGTCTTACATCTGCGTCAAGAACTACAAATGCGAGATCAGCTTGTACAGCAGTTGTCAGAAGAATTGTTCCGGCTAGTCAAAGAAAAGCCAGCTCAGGTGAAGCAGTTAGAAGCTGCTTACCCCAAGGCACTACAACAGCAGCTTCAGGTGATCAAGCAGCAGCTTTCCTCTCAACACAGGGCAGTGGCTAACCGTAATGCTGAAATTACTCAGATGCGTCAGTCCCTACAGAAACTTAGCGAACGCAACGATCTGTTAGAGCAAGCTGTTCAGGAGATACCAGAGGTATATCGTCAGAGGTTTGCAGCTCGAGTTGGGCCAATTAAGCAAAGGATGACGATGCTGCAACGAGAAAATCAACAGCTACACACACGGCTTGAAATGGTCAATTACCACCTGAAAGATGAAAATCCACTCTTCAGAACAAACTGAGTTGTCTGATTTCCCTCAACTCTATGAGACTTCCACTCCTTCCCAGGGAGTTCAGTCCTCTATTCCTGCTCCTACCCGTCAAACTAAGACAAGGGTAGATTCTGAGGATGCTTAAAGTCTTGCTGGTAGCAGATCAAGATGATCAGGTTACTGCGCCAGTCTCGCAATTGAGTTTTACCACAGTGTTAGATCAGGTCCAGCCCGCCCTAGAGCAAGAGGTTATGGGCCACCCTCCCAGGCTTGGGTCTACGCGAGATACTTCCTCAATTTTGCTCAGAACGGTATCTACTGCCCAATTACCCAGTGAATTGAAGATTCAGACCGCAGCGTTGATCAACCGCGATCAGTCAACGCTGCTCTATTCTTTGACCCTGCATCTACCAGAGGAGCTTCAGTTTCCAGCTCAAAACCTCCACCAGATCTGCCGGAACGTTTCGGCCCTACGCCAGCGAGTTCAGCAGTTAGGCTTTAGCGTGGGTCGAGGCTACTTTTGGCTACCCATCATTTTGACACCTAAAGGTCCTCTTTATGCTGAGGTGATTGGCCTGATCGATCAGTATTCAAGACGACTGATTCAAAGTGAACAAAATCTACCTGAGGTTGACTACTGTCAACCTGTGCATTTGTCCGATCAACGACGGCAGAAAGTCTACGAGTTAGGGTACTGTTTGTTAGAGTCGCTAGCGGCACCCCCTGCAACCTACCTAATCCAGTTTGGCTTTCAGGCCGATCAGATTTGTTTTGATCGACTCTGGCCCTTTCCGGCTAAACCCGCGATCGCTAGTTTAGGAGTTCAGGAACCCAATCTTTTCGCTTGTCACTGGCGCTGTCTAGTAGAATCTCCAATTCCAGACCTGACGATCTCTGGACTAGCTTCTCACTGGATCTACACAGAACCTAATGGAATCTAACGTTTAGGCTGCTGAGATCGGCACTACTGAGCAACTCAGGTGCAATGCCAACTTTGGTATAGATTACCCTTGACGGTTTTCGCGGGTAACTGTTTGCACGTACAGCAGGATTAGGAAAGCAGTTGGGATTAGCACAAACAAAGCAGTGGCAATAAAGCCTAAAATGTTAACTTCCATACAATTTAGCCCCTATCCTTTTCAAGCTTTTGGTCAATTTCAGCATACCATTTTACGACTGGTGTCCTAGCTTGCACAGGTGTGTGATTCCTTTAAACTCTCTAGAGATCTCTAGGGTTTAGTTTTGACACTGACAGGTCCGTGGACAAGAGTTTGACAGGCTAGGCGGTAAGTTTTGGGTTTGCGCTTCAACTTACGATCCTCAGCAGCCGTTCGGGGTGAGAGATTTTCCATCCCTTCTACAATTTCAGCAATGCAGGTACCACACTGACCATAGCCCCCACAGTTCATCAGTTTTCCCTTCAACTTGTAGATGTCAATGTTGTTCTCTAAAGCCTTCAGTCTGAGGTTGGCGTCATCGGCAACGATGATTTCTCGATTTTCTTTGATGAACTTTATGCTACTCATTCCTCTGTCCCTGTTGCTTGCCCTACTGCTTGAGCTTTACTTAAAAGCGATAGGTACTTCCTACCCTCAAAGTTAATTTGGCTGCGCTGCTCTCCACACTAACTACAGACCCACAAACTCCCAGCCCAGCTTCACTTTTGCCAGTCGGCTTTCTTTTATCTTAGCTTTGGAGGGATTAGGAGTGAGAGATAGCTTGAGGTATAATTAGCCCGTTGAGGAAGCTAAAAGTGCTGTCAACTCGAAAGAGCAGTTAAAAGGCTTTTCGGCCCAAGGTCAAAAGCAGCGCCAAAGTCTCGAGTTGGGAGACTACTGATAAAATTTGGTAAGATTTGGCACTTTAATAAACTGCTGAAGCAAGTACTGACAATCATTTAGAGGAGGAGCGTAGTCAATGGGACTACCCTGGTATCGAGTACACACAGTTTTGATTAATGATCCGGGGCGACTGATTGCCACACACCTGATGCACACTGCCTTAGTTTCAGGATGGGCTGGTTCAATGGCTCTTTATGAGCTGGCTGAGTTTGACCCTAGCGATCCTGTCTTGAACCCGATGTGGCGTCAGGGCATGTTTGTTCTTCCCTTTATGGCCCGCCTAGGGGTCACCAGTTCCTGGGGAGGTTGGAGTATTACTGGAGAAACAGGAGCAAATCCAGGCTTCTGGAGCTTTGAAGGGGTTGCGATCGCCCACATTATTTTGTCTGGTTTGTGCTTTCTAGCTGCCTGCTGGCACTGGGTTTACTGGGATCTAGAGCTGTTTAGAGACCCTCGAACCGGGGAGCCTGCCCTTGACCTGCCAAAAATGTTTGGCATTCACCTGTTCTTAGCCGGTCTGCTCTGTTTTGGTTTCGGTGCATTCCACCTGACTGGGTTGTTTGGTCCAGGCATGTGGGTTTCTGATGCCTACGGCTTGACAGGGAGTGTGCAACCGGTGGCACCGGAGTGGGGGCCAGATGGCTTTAACCCCTTCAATCCAGGCGGAGTAGCAGCCCATCATATTGCTGCCGGTATTGTGGGAATCATTGCTGGCCTGTTTCACTTAACCGTTCGTCCCCCGCAGCGCCTCTATAAAGCCCTACGCATGGGTAACATTGAGACGGTTTTATCTAGTAGCATAGCGGCGGTCTTTTTTGCTGCATTTGTTGTCGCTGGTACCATGTGGTACGGCACTGCCACAACCCCAATTGAGCTATTTGGACCAACGCGTTATCAGTGGGATAGCAGCTACTTCCAGCAAGAGATTACCCGTCGGACTCAGGCTGGCTTAGCTGCAGGCCAAGATCCCTCAGAAGCCTGGTCAGCCATTCCAGAGAAGCTAGCTTTCTACGACTACATTGGCAATAACCCCTCCAAGGGTGGTCTATTCCGGGGTGGTCCAATGTATAAGGGTGATGGTGTAGCAGTCGGCTGGGTAGGTCATCCCATCTTCAAGGATGGAGAAGGTCGAGAGTTGAATGTGCGGCGGATGCCTAACTTCTTTGAGACTTTCCCCGTTGTCCTACAGGACAAAGATGGCGTGGTTCGGGCCGACATTCCCTTTCGTCGCGCTGAGTCAAAGTACAGCTTTGAGCAACAGGGAGTCACAACTAGTTTCTACGGTGGTGAACTGGATGGACAGACGTTTGATGACCCGGCAACGGTTAAACGATACGCCCGCAGTGCCCAGTTAGGTGAAATTTTTGACTTTGATCGCGAAACCTACAACTCTGATGGCATTTTTCGGGCTAGTCCCCGGACTTGGTTTACCTACGGTCATGCCGTGTTTGCCTTACTGTTCTTCTTTGGTCATATCTGGCATGGCTCTCGAACCATTTTCCGAGATGTGTTTGCTGGAATTGAACCAGGTCTAGAGGAGCAGGTTGAGTTCGGTGCCTTCCAGAAAGTCGGAGATAAAACAACACGCAAGCAAGAGCAGGCTATTTAGCCGCAGATTAGTTAACGGGCTGTCTGAATAACGTCTGTAGGTTTTGCCGGACAGCCTGATACCTTTACTGGTAGACTGATACGTAGAGATTGACAAGTCAAGAATTAGGAACGCTGATATGGAAGGTATTGCTTACGTTTTAATTCTGTTTTGCACTATCGGTGTGCTTTTTTTTGCGATCTTCTTTCGTGAACCCCCTCGAATTAACAAGTAATTCGTTTTAGTATCTGCGATCGCTGGTAACACCTGCCCGCTTCTACCACCCTCTTTCTCAAGAAGGTGGTATTTGCATTAGGAGCAGTTTGAGAATAGAGCTCTTGCAGGAATGGAGATGAGATGCAAAAAGTAGGTCATAGGAGGACAAACAATGACTTACGAACGCATCAAACATCTCAAAGCAACAGAATTCAAGCGATTGTGTGGTGTCCGGCCTGAGACCTTTGCC
>JBGTDT010000105.1:0-14826 GCA_041748155.1 Thermosynechococcaceae cyanobacterium
CTGGTGGCCAGCCTGCGCGAAGACGGCAAGGCTCCGGCTTCTTACATTGCTGACACCACCACCGCCAACGCCCAGGTGCGCACCCTGTCGGAAACGGTGCGGCTCGACGCCCGCACCAAGATGCTCAACCCTAAGTGGTACGAGGGCATGCTCTCCCACGGCTACGAAGGCGTGCGCGAGTTGTCCAAGCGGCTGGTCAACACCATGGGCTGGTCAGCAACTGCCGCAGCGGTGGATAACTGGGTCTATGAAGACGTTAACCAGGTCTTTGTCCAAGATCAGCAGATGCAGGAGCGGTTGAAAAACCTCAACCCTCACTCCTTTCAAAAGATTGTCGGTACGCTACTGGAGGTCAATGGCCGGGGCTACTGGGATACCAGTGAAGAGAATCTAGATAAATTACGGCAACTCTACCAAGAGATCGAAGACCGGATCGAAGGCATTGATTAGCAGGTAGACCTAAGAATGTAACGATTAAAGGGTGCTAGAGAATCTGGAACAGTTCGAAGCCGTAGTTGCTCACCAGGAAGAATATGCTAGAGTAGTTCACTCCCCTGAATTGCAGACTTTTGCAATGTCAGTTATCAGGATGTTTTTGAAGCATTCTATAGTTTTGCAAACGTTGATTACTGCTGAAGAGGCACTCCTAAAGAGGTAAACATGGCGAAACGCCGTAATCAGAAAAAAGAAAAAGCTCTACGCAACCAGGCCTACGCCCGCAAATTTCGCAAACGAACCTACTCAGGTCGTTTTGGTAGAAGAAACTACAACGACAACCGCTCTGGTAGACCTGAAGGCGAACAAGAAAACACTGAGCAGGATACTGGAACGGGAGCGGTAGACAACCCTTAATTGAATAGGGGTTTCCATCTAGAGCACTCTGACTCAAATCTCTTGCAAGGTTGGTGCAGTATAGTCTCCTGATCTACCCCCACTTTTACTCAGTAAGTAGATCTGCTGGATTTGCATAGACTTGTCCAAAGCTTTTGCCATATCGTATAGCGTCAAAGCTGCTACTGAGACGGCTGTCAAAGCTTCCATTTCTACACCTGTTTCTGCTTTGGTTTTTACCGTTGCTTGAACCCGGTAACCTGGCAAGCTAGGCTTAGGTGTAATCAGAACTTCCACCTTTTGCAAGGTTAAAGGATGACATAGCGGAATCAGTTGAGCTGTTTGCTTAGCTGCCATGATTCCAGCTATTCTTGCTGTAGCCAGTACGTCGCCTTTAGGAACATTGCCAGACTCAACAGTGGCAAAAGCTGCACTCGACATCTGTACTTGCCCGACGGCGATCGCCTGGCGCACAGTCAGGTCTTTAGCTGAGACATCGACCATGTGAGCCTGACCTGACGGGTCCAGATGGGTCAATTTGTCTTCTGGAAAATTTTTTGCCATTTGGTTCGCATGTGGTACCATAGAAACCTTGCCAGGGCTTGTAGCTCAGTGGACTAGAGCACGTGGCTACGGACCACGGTGTCGGGGGTTCGAATCCCTCCTAGCCCGTTTAAACCTTTACCGCCATTCTAGTTCGCCGCACCACGTCAACAATAGTTGGCAGCGGCGAGTTACCATCTATCCTTGGAGACGCTTCCAGGTAAGCTCTCCTGTACCTGAAGTCTGATGCCAGCGCAGTAGCTGAGCAGCAGGTTGACCGGGACAGAACACTGGTAAGTTGATCGCTTTGCGAGGTGCCTCGGTTGCCAGGGCGATCGCCGCGTCGACCGAGCAAACTTCCCAGCGAACCAAGTTTTGTACACCCGTTAGGAGTGAGCGGGTTGTGCCAGCCAGGGTTCCATCTGGTAGTCGGGCTGTGCCCTGACTCACTTCAACCTGTCGGGAATCCCAAGGGTAAATGCCATCGGGCAATCCTAAGGGGGCTAGGGCGTCACTGACCAAAAAAATACCAGCATCGCCACTGGCCCGCAGCAGTAGCTCAACCATTGTCGGACAAACATGCTGGCCGTCGGCGATCAGTCCACACCAAACCCCAGGACGAACAATTGCAGCGCCGAGTAACCCTGGTTCGCGGTGATGTAACCCCGGCATGGCGTTAAAAGCATGAGTCACCATCGTGGCACCTTGATCAAATGCAGCTTCAGCGTGGGTAGCTGTGGCGAGAGAATGGCCTAAGCTAACCGTAATGCCGAGGGAACGCAAGTAAGCAACTGCCTTGCCCGTCGGATCTAGCTCTGGAGCCAGGGTAATGACTTTGACGAGAGAGGCGTAGTCTCCTAAGACGTGTTGAACCACCTCAATACTTAGGGGCAGGAGATACTCTACCGGATGGGCCCCTCGTTTCTGAGGATTGAGAAAGGGTCCTTCTAGGTGAACGCCCAAGATTTTAGCCGCTGGCTGATCAGTCCCTGGAGCAAAATTCGCCAACGTTGCTAGGGTCTGCTGAATTTTCTCAACAGCAGTCGTGACGATGGTCGGGTAGAATCCATCAATCCCCTGGTGCCAGAGAAACTGACAAACCTTAGCCAAAGTCTCAGCATGCTCTGGACCTAATTCCGGAAAAGCTAGCCCTAAAGCACCATTGATCTGTAAATCAATTCCTCCTAGAGAAATCCAGTCTCCAGCCAGATCCAAAATCCTCACGTCAGGGTCTAGCTGAGTTTCAGCGGGTTGAACGGTTTGAATCAGGCCCTGGTGATTGATCCAAACTTGTTGCAGGCTAAGATAGCCCGGTAGTTGAGCCTGAGTAATCCAGAGATTTGCTAATTCAGATCGGTTGAATTGAAAGTCAACAGTCGATTCGATCATTGCCTGGTATCGACACTTGACTAGCCTGGTTGTGCTGCTCCGGCGCGAGCACGATTTCGTAGTTCTGCTTCAGCCATTTCTCTTGTGTCGGTTGATTCCTTCGCATTGATTGGGGAGAGCTCAATGTGATTTAACAGCGTTGTGACAAAGGCAAATAGGAGGAAGGGGAGAGAAAGGACCAGGATCAGCGAACTAGCTAGAAGGGCGTAAAGGGGTTGTGCCATTAAGGCTAGAGACGAAGCCAAACCTAAGAAAATCACGATCAGCCAGATAATCACCTGGGCGTAAATATCCCCAAAACTGAGGGTACAAGCAAAACGATACTTCTGTAATCCATTCATGATAATCACCTTGATATGGCTTAAAATTAATTTTGTTGTCTAGGGCCTAGCCATCTAGATACCTTTCCTAACAATCAAATTGTAAATAAGTTTTTTCACAATCTTGACAAAACGCAACAAATTTATAAGTTTTAGTTCTTGAGCCAAAGCGTAAGCAGAGCATGAGTCCAGCGCCGATTATCGCCATTGTAATGGGTAGCGATTCAGATTTAACGACCATGCAGGCTGCGATCGCTATTTGTGAAGAGTTTGGCGTGGCCTGCGAAGTGGCAATTGTCTCGGCCCACCGCACTCCAGAGCGGATGGTGGAGTTTGCCAAACAGGCCCACCTCCGGGGGATTAAAGTGATTATTGCTGGGGCTGGAGGGGCAGCTCACCTGCCGGGAATGGTGGCAGCCTTGACGCCCTTGCCTGTTATTGGTGTGCCTGTTCCCAGCCGTTATCTCCAGGGAGTGGATTCTCTTTATTCCATTGTGCAAATGCCAGCAGGAATTCCGGTGGCGACAGTAGCGATTGGGAATGCCAAAAATGCGGGCTTACTGGCCGTGCAGATCCTAGCTGCCTATCAACCAGACCTACTTGAACAAATTCAGCACTATCGTAAAACCTTAGGTGAATCTGTGCTGCAAAAGCAGGGGCGCTTAGACCAGCTTGGCTACCAACAGTATCTAGCCGAGATGGGTTAAATGTGTCAGCAATTCCCAAACGACGGTGCCAAGAGTGGCGAACAAGACCGTCGTCGCTACTACTGTCGCATAACCGATCAGAATCAGAATTCCATCAAACTCAATCGTTCCGACAGCCAGAAATAGCGTTGCTAGAGCAGGAACTTTATTCGTAAACGGGATAGGCAAAGGTAAAACGGTGAGGGCAGCACACCAGGCAATGCAAAATCCAATTAACCGCCGGGACAAATCATTACGTGTGAGAATCTGTAGCCGTGGTTTCACCAGTCTCTCTAGAGGATGCAGCAGTCGATTAAGACTTTTGAGCAACCCGGCTGAAACTGCGGGTGAGAGCTGGATACGGATAACGCGCGCGGGCAGCCAGGGGCGATGAAAGCCCAACCCAAGCTGTACCCCTAGTAAAAAGGCTCCCACATTCAGGAGCGTAGAGATTCCCACCAGGGGAACTGGGACCAGCAAGGGTAAGGTTAAAAGCGTAACCATCATGCCAAAACCGTGTTCTCCTGAACGCTCTAGGAGAATCTTGAGGGGAAGTGGCTGTCCAGCGTAGTCCGCTAACAGGGACCGAATCTCTCTAGAGAATTTCATGGGGGGACTAAGCTTGACTACAATCGTTTTTCATAACAAGTTTGTTGCTTTGTGATCTTAGCCCAGGGAAATTTTGAGCCGACAAGAAATAACGAAACTTGGCAAACCCATGCTACTCAATAGGTTCACGGAGAAGTCAGAGACTTTGGTCAGTATCCTTGAGCAAAATTGGTATTTACTCTGAGTTGCTGTTTTTTGGGGAGGGAACTCTGAGTTGGACGAGACTACAAGCCAACAATGAGATACCCATTACTGACAGCAGCTTTAACCATCAGTTCACTTTTTGGTTTAGTCACCGAAGCTCAGGCTTTTAGACCAGAAGACAACCTCAACTGCTACAAAACTCAAACCCAAGCTACCATCTACGACTACCGATACAATATTCCGGCGTTCTACTGCTTTAACTCGGATGGGACAAAAAGCTTTATTCTGGATGTCAGTCAACATACTTCAAACTTTCTAGCAGTTCAAAGTGCTAACTTCCCTGGCCCTGTAGACAAGGTATTCGTCAAGTATTAAGACGGTAACACCAAAGATGAAACCAGGTTTTGGAGCAGGCACTAACCTTGTTTAGAGTGGTAGGCGGCAACTTCAATAGTGATCTTATCTGCACGAATTACCTGGGCTTGGGGTAGAGCCTGAGTGGACTGCAATAGAATATCATTGCCTACTCTGGTACTGCCATGCCCCGTTGAACTGCGGGCCGCTCCTGTACTTGTTCTACCCAGCGCTTGAGGTTGGGGTGGTTGTCTAGGGTTAAGTCCTGGAACTTGTAAATGGCAACCCAGGGAAATATAGCAACGTCGGCGATGGAGTAGTCACCGCAAATAAACTCGTTTTGATCTAGCTGTTTATCCAACACTCCATAAAGGCGCATTGTCTCTTTCTCATAGCGCTCGATCGCGTAGGGGATTTTCTCTGGGGCAAACTTTTTGAAGTGATTCAGTTGACCGAACATGGGTCCGACACTGCCCATTTGCAGCATCAGCCACTCTAGCACCTGAAAGCGTTCCTGCTGAGTTGTGGGTAGCAGTTTGCCTGCTTTCTCGGCCAGATAAATTAAGATGGCCCCGGACTCAAAAACGGTAATGCCGATGTCCTGGTCAATAATTGCAGGAATTTTACTGTTGGGGTTGATCGCCACGTACTCTGGGCTAGACTGGTCCCCCTTGGTAATATCGATCTTGTGAACGGTGTAGGGGAGTTCAACTTCCTCTAGCATGATGGAAGCTTTATGACCGTTGGGTGTGCCAAAGGTGTAGAGATCAATCATCAAAGACTCCATAACAGACAGTATTACCTCTTAACAATAAACCTGACCTCCAGAAATTTTCTTTGCAGCAACAATATTGATCCAGAGTCGAGCAATAGTGAACTACCCCTGAGCAGTCCTCTATTGCCAACTGTTCGCGGTAACTTGCCAGGTGCCCTTGGGGCGATTGTCAATTCGCTGCGATAATGGGAGAGTTTTCAGGTTTTCTAGTTTTCGCAATCCCAAGCTATGCGATCTCACTACTGCGGCGAACTTCGGATAGACCATGTTGGCAAGACCGTCACCCTCTACGGTTGGGTGGACCGTCGCCGTGATCACGGGGGGGTAATTTTTCTCGATCTGCGTGATGGTCTCCGACCGGCCTATTCCCTACGGAAAGGCTTCGCCCATAGCCATCGCACTGGTCTGATTCAAGTTGTCAGTGACCCGGAGCGTACCCCAGACTCCTACAAACAGGCAGAGGAGCTGCGAAACGAGTACGTGGTTAAAATCACCGGGCCTGTGACTCGCCGTCCAGAGGACTCACTCAATCCGCGCCTGCCGACGGGGGAAGTAGAGGTGTATGCAGAGGAGATTGAGGTACTCAGCCAAGTCCGTAAGCAACTGCCGTTCCAGGTATCTGCGGCGGAACCGGAGCAAGTGCGTGAGGAGTTGCGACTAAAGTATCGCTACCTTGATCTCAGGCGCGATCGCATGAGTCAGAACCTGCAACTACGTCACCAGGTGATCAAAACCATCCGGCGCTACTTAGAGGATATTCACGGGTTTATTGAAGTTGAAACCCCGATGCTCACCCGCTCTACCCCGGAAGGAGCGCGGGATTACCTGGTTCCCAGCCGCGTTCATCCCAACGAGTGGTTTGCCCTGCCCCAGTCCCCCCAATTGTTCAAGCAACTTCTGATGGTGTCTGGGTTTGACCGCTACTACCAGATTGCCCGGTGTTTTCGCGATGAAGACTTGCGGGCGGACCGTCAACCAGAGTTCACTCAATTGGATATGGAAATGAGCTTCATGTCCCAGGAAGAAATTCTAGAGCTTAACGAAGATTTAATCTGCCACTTATTCCAGACAGTCAAGGGACTTGAATTGCCCCGGCCCTTCCCCCAGCTAACTTACGTTGAAGCAATGGCGCGCTACGGTACTGACAAGCCTGATACTCGCTTTGGTTTAGAACTTGCGGATGTCTCTGATCTGGTCAAAGACTCTGGCTTCAAGGTCTTTTCTGGTGCTGTTGCCGCTGGCGGGTTGGTGAAAGTCCTGCCAATTCCCGACGGCAATGCGGCAATCTCCAATGTGCGAATCAAACCCGGTGGAGACCTGTTCCAGGAGGCCAGTGAGTTTGGGGCTAAGGGGCTGGCCTACATTCGCGTCCGGGATGATGGGGAAATCGATACCATTAGCGCGATTAAAGACAACTTAACTGAGGAGCAAAGGGCTGAACTGCTGGCTCGGACTGGCGCACAGCCTGGTCATCTGTTGCTGTTTGGAGCAGGTCCCGCCGAGGTCGTCAACAAATCCCTAGATCGTCTGCGCCAGTTAATCGGTCATGAACAGGGACTGATCGATTCGGAGAAAATTAATCTGCTCTGGGTGACTGACTTCCCGATGTTTGAGTGGAACGCAGGTGAAAATCGTCTGCAGGCCCTGCATCACCCATTTACCGCTCCTCATCCAGAGGATATGGATGATCTCAAGGCAGCACGGGCTCAGGCTTACGACCTGGTCTACAACGGCTTTGAAATTGTCAGTGGCAGCCTGCGGATCTATCAACCCGAACTTCAAGAACGGGTTTTTGAAGCGATTGGCCTCTCGCGCGAAGAAGCTGATCAGAAGTTTGGGTTTCTGCTAGAGGCATTTGAGTACGGCACGCCGCCGCACGGAGGACTTGCTTACGGTCTGGATCGATTGGTAATGCTGCTGGCCGGGGAGGAATCGATCCGGGATGCGATCGCCTTTCCCAAAACCCAGCAAGCTCGCTGCCTCCTCACCGATGCGCCTGCCTCGGTGGACCCTCGGCAACTCAAGGAATTGCAGATCACGTCTACTCATAAACCCAAATCTGCAGTTTAAGCGAGTCGTGAAGGCCTGCAAGTTAGAATCATTGTGCAAGACTTTGCAATGGAAACTAAAATATCGAGGTCTCCTAATCAAACTAATCAAACTGACTAACAAGTAAGCAAGAAGCAAACCATCTATGCCCCACAGCTAGATACCGCTTTTGCGGCTGCTTCGGTCATTAGGGTTGAATCAGACGAAAATGAGGAGGTTGAATGGCAATGGAGGCATTTCTTAGATGGCCAAGGTGCCATCAGTGGGTACACAATTATCAAGAAAACTGTACACCGTGAATAAATATAAGCGGATCTTCCAAGTCATCCTCACATTTAGCATGGTAATTGTCGGGGTGTTGCACTTTGCTAAGCCCGAACCCTTCGTCAAGATCGTGCCAGACTTCCTGCCCTATCCCCTGGCCCTGGTCTACATCAGCGGGTTCTTTGAAATTCTGGGCGGAGTCGGGCTGTTGATTCCAACCGTGAGTCGGGCTGCTGCCTGGGGGCTAATTGCTCTATACATCGCGGTTTTTCCTGCCAATATCAACATGGCCGTCAACAACATTGCCCTGGAAGGCATTCCCGACAATCAACTGCTGTACTGGGTTCGGCTTCCCCTTCAGGCCGTTTTGATTACCTGGGCTTGGTGGTACACGCGGGACCCGGAGGCTTCACTCAGTTAAGTGCCCCACTCATCTGCCGCTGTTGATCAAGACTGATTAGACCTTCGATTCAGATGGCCTAGTTCTATGTTGAAACCAACGCGACCTGTCCTGCTACGCTACAGCATTGCGGTACTAGCTGTTGGCGTTGCGCTGCTGCTAAAGCTACTGCTAGAGCCTTTGATCACTCAAGAGAGCCCTTTTCTGCTCTTTTTTGCAGCGGTGATGATCAGCGCCTGGTTTGGCGGCTTGGGACCGGGGCTAGGGGCTACAGCTCTGGCCGCTTTAGCCAGTGACTACTTCTTTTTAACCCCAGTTTATTCAGTCTTGGGCCAGAGTCTGAGTCAAAATCTGCGGCTAGGTCTGTTTGTTCTAGAGGGAATGCTGGTAAGTTCAATCATTGCAGCGCTGCACACAGCCAGAGGACGGGCTGAGATCAGTGCGCTCACGGCCTATAGACATCAAGAAAACCTACTTCAGAGCGAAGCGCGATTTCGTTCACTGGTGCAAAACTCATCAGATATCATCATGATTCTAAAACCTGACGGGACCATTGGCTACGACAGTCCCTCAGTAGAAAGGATCTTAGGCTATCAGCCGGAAGCGCTAGTCGGCAAAAACGCCTTGGCTTACGTTCATCCGGAAGACGTGTCAGTGGTGCAGGCTACCTTGACAAATATCGTCCAGCGATCAGGAAGCGTTGTTCCTGTGGAGTACCGTTTTCGCCATCTCAATGGCAGTTGGGTTCACTTAGACTCTGTCGGGAATAACTGCTTAGACGATCAAAGTGTACAGGGTATCGTGATCAACTCCCGTGATATCTCCGTAGCAAAGCGCCGTGAAGCGGAACGCCAGCGGGCGGAGTCGGCGGCGCGATTCCTGGCGGAGGCTAGTACGGTCCTGACAGCCTCTTTAGACTATGAGACAACCTTAGCAAACGTCGCCCATCTGGCAGTGCCGCGGATGGCCGATTGGTGTGTTGTGGATATCGCAGCAGCAGATCGGGTTCGTCGCCTAGCCGTGGCCCACTTAGATCCAGCAAAAGTAGAGCTGATCTGGGAATTGAACCGGCGCTACCCCGAAGATCCCAGCGGTCCTGAAGGCATCCCCAAGGTACTGCGTACCGGCCAGCCGGAACTCTACCCTGAAATTCCTGACGCTTTACTCGTGGCCGTCGCCCAAGATCATGAACATCTCAAGATCCTGCGCGAGTTAGGCTTTAAGTCCGCGATCGTCCTGCCCCTAATAGCCCGGGGGCGAACCCTGGGTGCCCTGACCTTTGTGACTGCAGAATCAAGGCGCTGCTACAGTCGTGCTGATCTGTCTTTAGCGGAGGACCTGGCTTACAAAGCTGCCTTTGCGATGGATAATGCCTTGCTCTACCGAGAAGCCCAGGAGAGCGAAGCTCGCTTTCGGCGAGTGGTTGAGTCTAATATTATTGGGATCATTTTTTGGGATGCCAGCGGCAACATTACTGAAGCTAACGACGCTTTTCTGGAAATGGTCGGATACACGCGCTCAGAGCTGCTCTTAGGCAAATTGCGCTGGAATGACATGACCCCTGCCGAGTACCAAACCCTGGATCAGAAAGCCCTGGCTGAGCTAGCTGCAACTGGTGCTTGCACGCCCTTCGAGAAGGAATACATTCGCAAAGATGGCAGCCGGGTTGCCATTCTCTTAGGCTCTGCCCTCCTAGAAGGTTCCCAGGATCAAGGTGTTTGTTTTGTCCTCGATATCAGGGCCCGTAAACGCGCCGAGCAGGCGCTGCGATCGCGGGCTGCCGAACTGGCCCGGCTCACCCGCACTTTAGAGAAGCGTAACCGGGAACTTGACCAGTTTGCCTACGTTACCTCCCACGACCTCAAAGCGCCCCTGCGGGCGATCGCCAACTTATCCCAGTGGATTGAAGAGGACCTGGGCGACGCCCTCACCGAAGAAACCCAGCGCCAGATGAACCTGCTGCGAGGGCGGGTCCACCGGATGGAAGCCTTGATCAACGGAATTCTCCAGTACTCCCGCGCTGGGCGGGTCGAAGCTAAACCTGAAACGCTTGGGGTGGAACAGCTCCTGGCCGAGGTAATTGATTCCCTGGCGCCGCCGCCTGAATTTACGATTAAAGTGGAGCCGGGAATGCCGACACTTCTGACAGAGCGGGTGCCCTTAGAGCAGGTGTTTGCCAATCTGATCGGCAATGCGCTCAAGCATCATCACCGCCGGAATGGCACTGTTGCGATCGCAGCAAAAGACCAGGGCGAGTTCTATGAATTTGCCGTAGCCGATGATGGCCCCGGTATCTTACCCCAGTATCATGAGAAGGTGTTTACGATCTTTCAGACCTTGGAAGCACGCGATAAGGTAGAAAGCACAGGGATTGGTCTAGCCCTGGTCAAGAAAATTGTCGAGAGCAAAGGCGGCTCAATCCGCTTAGACTCGCAAGCTGGTCGGGGGACAACCTTTTACTTTGACTGGCCCAAGCACTTGAGCGCCCAACGTTGAGTTATGGAAGAGAGAATGGTCAATTTCCTCCTGGTTGACGATGATGAGGTAGACGTCATGAACGTCAAGCGGGCTTTCAAGAAGAACAATATTACTACCCCCCTGCGGGTGGCCTCTAACGGGCTGGAGGCCCTGGCAATGCTGCGCGGTGAGGGAACTTCCCCAGTGCCCTTGTCCAGAAAACTGATCCTGTTGGACTTAAATATGCCTAAAATGGGGGGTATTGAATTTTTGCAGGAACTTCGGGCTGATCCGGACTTAAAGACAACCCCCGTGATTGTCCTAACAACCTCTGATGAGGACAACGACAAAGTAGAAGCCTACAACCTGAATGTGGCTGGCTACGTCTTGAAACCTGTCACCTTCTCAAAATTCGTCGAGGCGATGGCAGCCCTCAACCAGTATTGGATGCTGAGTGAAATACCTTGATTGGTCATGAACACGGTCCTAGACATCCTGGTGGTTGACGACGACGAGGTAGACCGGGCTCTGGTGCGCCGTGTTCTTCGTGCCACCGGTTTAAACCTGAGCTTCCAGGAAGTTGATACCTGTACCACGGCGATCGCCCGATTACAGCAGCAGTCTTTTGACTGTGTTTTTGTCGATTACCTGCTCCCCGATGGCGATGGCCTCGCCCTGGTCCAAGAGATCCGGCGACTGGGCCTTACCGTTCCCCTGGTGGTTTTGACCGGCCAAGGGGATGAGCAAATTGCCGTTGAAGTGATGAAAGCCGGGGCTTCCGATTACCTATCTAAGGCCAAAATTTCTCCAGAGACCCTGGCTCGCAGCCTCCAGTACGCCGTTCGAATTCACAGCGCTGAGCAGCAAGCAGCCCTGGCTAACCAGCGGCTGGGCGCCAGTGATGTGCGATTTCGCTCCCTGGTACAAAACTCTAGAGACATCATTGCAGCACTGACGGCCCAGGGAACAATTCAGTACACCAGTCCGTCAGTCACGCGCATTTTGGGGTATCAACCGGAAGACCTAATCGGCAAGAATGCGTTTGAGCGGGTCCATTCAGAGGATGTTACTGCTGTTCAGGCTGTTGTTGTGCAAGTCTTACAAAACCCGACTGTGGCAGTAACGGTTGAGTTGCGCTATCGCCATGCAGATGGGTCCTGGGTTTATTTAGAGGCGATCGCCAATAATCTGCTCAACAATTCCAGTGTTGAAAGCGTCATCGTCAATTCCCGCGATATTACAGAACGCAAGCGGGCAGAAATGTCTCAGCGGTTCCTGGCTGAGGCCAATGTTTTGCTGGCAGCCTCCCTCAACTCCAAGGCGATTCTAGACAACTTGGCTGATCTCGCGGTGCCCACCCTAGCTGACTTTTGCTTTTTCGATGTTGTGACTGCCAACCAGGAAATCCAGCGAGTTGCTTGGCAGCACCGCCACCCGGCAAAGCGGGACTGGTTTACTCAGGGACAACACTACTTCCCCAGCCCAAATCATGCCCCCACAGCCACTTCTGCGCCTAGAAACCAAGCAACCTTTGTCGCAGAAGTCTCTGAGGCCTGGATGCAGTCCTCTGCAACCAGTACAGCCCAGCTTCAGTTCCTGCGGGATCTGCAGTTTTGCTCGTTCATCACAGTACCGCTGATCGTCCACAACCGTAAATTAGGGGCTTTGACATTTTGTTTGCTAACTGAATCTGGCCGGACCTACACCAGGGACGATCTGAGGCTGGCCGAGGACCTGGCCCACCAGACTGCTCTGATGTTAGACAATGTGTGGCTCTACCAGGAGGCGCAGGAGGTGGGTGAAAACCTGCGGCAGGCCATTTTAATTTTAGGAGAGCAGCAACAACAACTCCGAACCCTCCAGCAGCTCACGAATCTTGTCAACCAACGACTGGCTGACCTTCCCGACCTGTTGCAGGTTATGGTCAATGCCGTGGGTGAGGTTATTCCCAGGGCCAAATTCTGCTTGATTATGCTGTACAATTTCCAGACTAACCGGCTGGAACTGACAGCTCAAGCTGGCAGGGACGCTGCAAGACTGGAGGTTCCAGGTTATTTTCTGGCAATTGAGCAATTGCTGGCTCAAGTGTTCTCGACGGGGATATCCCAGTTAGTTCAAGGCGATACCCCAAACCTGGGCAGACCTTTGCCTGCCGCTGTTTGTGCTGTGGCAATCGAGTCTGCCCAAGCCGGACGATTGGGGGTACTGGCGGTTGGAAACTGGGAGGATGATCGGGCCTATGACATAGAAACCCGTTTTCTGTTGGGGGCTTTTGGCGAGCAGGCCGCGATCGCCTTGAACAACGCCCGCTTAATTAATACTTTAGAAGAGCGAGAGGAACGACTGGCTGCCCAGAACCAGATCCTGGCTCGGCAGAATCAGGAACTGGAATACCAGCGCCAGCAAATTCAATTACAAAACCTGCAACTGTTGGAAGCAGCCCAGTTAAAGTCGCAGTTTTTAGCCACCATGTCCCACGAGCTGCGGACCCCAATCAATGCCATCATGGGGTTTTCGCAACTGCTACTGCGCCAACAGTACAGGGGATTAACCCTGCCGCAAGTAGACATGGTGGAACGGATTTTCAACAACAGCAAAAATCTCCTCGCTCTGATTAACGATGTGCTGGATTTTTCCAAAATTGAGGCTGGCTGCCTGGAGCTAAAGCTAGAAGAGTTTAATCTCGCCCAGGAGATAGTCACCGTCACAGAAGAACTGCACTCCCTAGCTACCCAGAAAAACCTGACCTTGCAGGTCCATACTGATCTGCGAAACCCCATCGTTGTCAATGATCGCGTTCGCCTCCGGCAGATTTTGGTTAACTTGCTCTCGAACGCGATTAAATTCACGGACTTTGGCAGTGTCCAGGTGGCGGTGCGGGACCGCTCTCCTGACTCCCTAGTGCTGGTGGTCCAAGACACCGGGATTGGAATTGCCCCGGCAGATCTGAGGCACATTTTTACTAAATTTTGGCAGGCGGATCAAACAACCACGCGCAGGTTTGCTGGAACTGGCCTCGGCCTGGCGATTACGGAACAGTTAGTTCGGTTCATGCAGGGAACCATCAGCGTTACAAGCGACGTGGGTAAAGGCTCTAGATTCCAGATCGAGTTTCCGCGTCGAGTCCTGCCAGCAACCCAGAATTTGCTGGCGGCAAAACAGCAACCCCAACTGCTGAGGTGAGGTCAACTCCTGCGCTCAACCCTTACATCCATGATCTTGTCGATAATTTCTCAGTCGATGGAATCGCACAGCTCCGGGTGAAACTGGGCTTCCATGAAGCAAACACGCATTAGATCAGTACCCTGGTGTAGCCTTCCCAGCCGCCGCCGCATCACTTGGGCCACGGCTTTGTAACTGCCCATTTCGCTCAGTTCAGTCAAGAGATCAGTTAATAGTTCCACCCATCCCTGGGTTACGACTTCAACCAAAATTGATTTTTTGCTGTCAAAGTAGCGAAATAGGGTTCCTTCCGCCACTCCTGCTGCCTGAGCTAGATCGCGGGCGTCGTTTTGTCATAGTCTTTGCGGGCAAACAGCCGCTGCGCTGATCCTAAGATCCGATCACGAAAGTCTGACTCTGGAGCAGTGGCGCGATTGAAAAGTTGCATAAATCAGCAAAACTGGGGGGTGATATAGATTCTTGCCCTTGAATACCTAACTTGTCTAGATCAACCTAGAGTAGTTGGCTAGCAACCCTTCGCATCCAACGCCTAGATACTGCTGAACTGATTGAGGAAAGCCCAAGACTCAAACCCTGCCTTGAGGAGGCAGGTTACAAAGCCTACCTGAAAGGTGTCGAACTGACTGTTTGGAAAACAGACTTGCCAAGCTGCATTTTTCCGATCAAGTATTCCTGCGGAAGGATATAGCGATCCTAAATAGGTAGCAAGGACAGATAATATACTGTAGGCTAAGACAATCTCTCGTCAACTGTTTAGATAGCAATGGATTCGCTCAATCAGTTTATCGAAACCACAACCGATGCCCGCGAACTCAAGCGTGC
>JBGTDT010000106.1:0-15031 GCA_041748155.1 Thermosynechococcaceae cyanobacterium
GCACGCTTGAGTTCGCGGGCATCGGTTGTGGTTTCGATAAACTGATTGAGCGAATCCATTGCTATCTAAACAGTTGACGAGAGATTGTCTTAGCCTACAGTATATTATCTGTCCTTGCTACCTATTTAGGATCGCTATAGCGTTGATGTTGCCAAAGAACTTTGCCCGGAGATAGCGAGGCCGGAAAAAACAATTAGACATACAGCCAGAAAACGCAGGATTCTAGATCTCATAAACATGCTCCGTAAAGGTCTTAAAGTTTACCAATTGCAGCCTAATTGATCTTGAGCCTTTTTGTTGATGTAGATGACTGTCTTGAGGCCGATGTTTGCTTTAGAATACTCAAGCGGCTTTTACTGGAACAATGGGCAATACATTTGGGCATTTATTCCGGGTCACGACCTTTGGTGAGTCCCACGGGGGCGGGGTTGGGGTAGTGGTTGATGGTTGTCCTCCCCGGCTAGAAATTTCACCGGAAGAAATTCAAGCGGAACTGGATCGTCGGCGTCCAGGTCAGAGTAAAATCACCACACCCCGCCAGGAAACAGACACCTGTGAAATTATCTCTGGGGTATTTGAAGGTAAAACCTTGGGCACACCGCTGTCGATTCTGGTCCGCAACAAGGACACCCGCCCCCAGGACTACAGCGAGATGGCTCAGGTCTACCGTCCTTCCCATGCCGATGCCACCTACGACGCCAAGTATGGGATTCGCAACTGGCAGGGTGGGGGGCGCTCTTCCGCCAGAGAAACGATTGGCCGGGTCGCTGCCGGGGCGATCGCCAAAAAAATTCTCCGGCAGGTTGCTGGGGTAGAGATTGTCAGTTACGTCAAGCAGATCAAAGATTTAGCGGCTCCCATCGACCCTAGGAGCGTCACCCAGGCCCAGGTCGAGAGCAATATAGTCCGCTGTCCCGATCCAGTCTATGCCGAGAAAATGATTCACCTGATCGATCAGACCCGGCGAAATGCTGACTCGATTGGGGGTGTCGTAGAGTGCGTGGCCCGCAATGTGCCCAAAGGCTTAGGCGACCCGGTGTTTGACAAACTAGAAGCTGACCTGGCAAAGGGAGTAATGTCTTTACCTGCCAGCAAGGGGTTTGAAATTGGCTCCGGCTTTGCTGGAACCCTGCTCACGGGTCAGGAGCATAACGACGAGTTTTATACCGACAATGGTGCAATTCGCACGGCCACAAATCGTTCCGGCGGTATTCAAGGTGGCATCTCAAATGGGGAAGACATTGTGCTTAGAGTTGCCTTTAAGCCCACTGCAACCATTGGCAAAGAACAGCGCACCGTTACCCGTGACGCTGAGGAGACTACCCTGGCCGCGAAAGGACGACACGACCCCTGTGTTTTACCTCGGGCTGTGCCAATGGTAGAGGCAATGGTTGCCTTAGTCCTCTGTGATCACCTGTTGCGCCACCAGGCTCAGTGTGCCGTGCTTTAAAACGAAAATGATCGCACTATTAAGCAATCTTATTTTTAATTAATTTAACGATTAAAGTAACCGACAGAAACAGAATGCAGCACAATACTGCTACTAGCGTTTCTCTTATTTTTGGTGATATGAATACAATAAATCCCTGCCCTTTAATCAAAGCAGAGAAGCTTGAGACACAGAATGGCATCAGATACAACCTGAAGGTTTGCCAATCATCTCTTTTCCCAATCTTGCTAGAAGAAACACTTAACAATAAACCTGTACCGATTACAATACTTATACCAATTGAATCAATCCACAGCCTCAGCGAAGGATCAAAATAAAAATAAACTACTACAACATACCAAATGAGATAGCACCAGAGAATAGCTTTATCTAATTTAATTTCATAAAGATATTGAGTTAACTGTTTCATACATCTGAAGTGCTTTTTCCACCTTCACCCAATATCTGAAATCACCCGCTGCCGAAGCTAGTCCGGTGGATTAAATGGTTAAGCATGGAGGGACAAAGAATCTTCTAAGGGGACAAGTTGATACCCTGCATCAGCCGGTGAGACGACTGAAATAAAAACCAACGGCTGGTTACCGTTATTGAACACTCCGTGCATACAGCCAGTATGGGCAACTACCACATTCCCGGCAACAATTGGCTTCGTAGTACCTGCTTTATCCAGGTAATATTCGCCCCTCCCGGATAAAACAGTCCAAGTATCTTGCCCGTTGGGATGCTTGTGCGCCGAGATTTTCTGTCTCGGCTAGATGTACCAGCCTACAACGACAGGATCCTTAGATTCTGTAACGACCGAACGAATCGGTTCGCCGTTCGTTGGCTGAAAAAAATTAGAACTCTTGAATATTCTGGGCCTACTCATTTTTGCTCCCTATCGCTATTGGGAATAAACTACACCAGCAAAAATAGTGTTGCCTTTAAAGGCTTTCGATATTTGATTATTTCACCGAATCGCCTTGCAGAACTGTCTCATCGATAACCTTACAGCAACTTAACTCTGAACACTGACAAATCAGACTGCGGCTACAGTCTCACCGAAACTTAAGCCACCTAAGGGAGGCGCGAGCGGACCCCGACTTGCACTTCGGCGGTAGCAGTGAGACGACAGGGCGAAGCGAATATGGAGTCCGAGCAGAGCCAGGATTTCTCTGCTAACCTGCTTTTGTGCAACTCGGCGCGGTGCATGATAGCTCCTGTTCCTCAACTACCTCAACTAGAAGATTGCCAGGACAGTCAAGGCCACCAAGCAGACTAACTGAATCACTAAGCTGGCGAGCCGAAACTTTGGATCGGCACCAGCAATGTGAATTACTGAGTGCACAAGCCGGAATAGGATGTACAAAATAACAAGCGAATCTACCGCTGTTCCAGACATGCCCCGAACGGTAAGGAGGAGCACAACTCCCCCATACAAAGGAAGGTTCTCTACTAAATTGGACTGCACCCGAAATAGTCGCCAAAGCAAGCTTTCCTCATTGGGTGTTCCAAAATCTTTGACAGAGCCACCCGCAGATAAATGCCGAATTCTGACTGTGAGCAACAGGGCAACGACAGCAATCGTCCAGAGGATGAAAATTGCTAAACCCCAGAGAGGAAAGGTCATATCGATAATAAGCATGGTGCTAGCGACGCCTAATGATGGAGTTTAGCGGCATCGTATCATCTTGGCTGAGTCTAGGGATCTTTCCTATTGATGGGTCACAATCCGACGGTGATTTCTAACTCAATTTTGCCCACTTACCTTGCGATCGCCCTAGAACTAATCTTTGCCCCATTGTTGCGTCTTTGAATCTCGTGAACGGAGATCAGAACTCCGTCATTCAGTCTTTAAGTCTCGCCAGCGAGTATTGGAACCTCATCGCCGAGTCTTTGAACCCCGTTAGCGAGTATCAGAAGTCCGCCAGCGAGTAGTTGAGCCTCGTCAGTGAGTATCGGAACCCCGTCGATGAGTCTTTGAACCTCGTCAGTGAGTATCAAAGCCTCGTCAGTGAGTCTTTGAGCTTTGTGAGCGAGGGTCAGAACCTTGTCGTTGAGTCTTTGAGCCTAGTCAGCATCAGTTCGGGTCAAGCAAAGACAGACAAGTTGAGTCTAAAAAGCCTTGAAGTTGCGATACGCCGACTGGTGGAATGCAACAAGAATCGTCTAGAGTTAAGAGCGGAGAAGCAGGCTAGCAGTACATCGGCTTCAAAACAACAGGCATCTTTAATACTGGCGAGTGACAAGTAGATCAAGACTTTCTTCAGGGGGGACAGGTCTTGATCGGCACACACAGTTCCCCTGAAAGGAATACCTAACATGGCAGGGCCTAACCCCGGAGCAGATCTTCTATTTGGAACGCTGTTCAACGACTCCATCTTTGGTTTTGCAGGCAACGACGTCCTGACTGGCTTGGCAGGTGACGACCTGCTCAACGGGGGCAACAATGGTGACATCCTCAACGGCGGCAGGGACAACGACACCCTCAACGCGGGCAAGGGCAATGACATCCTGATTGGCAGCAGCACCAGGGGCGTCGGGGAGCAAGATAGCTTCACTGGCGGCGCAGGCCGCGATAAGTTTGTGCTGGGGACTGCTGCTCAGGTTCTCTATGACGACGGCAGCGCGACAACAGCGGGTAGAAACGACTACGCCTTGATTGCTGACTTCAGCACCAGCACTGACGTGATTCAGCTCAAAGGCCAAAGGAGCGACTATGTGCTGGCTGCCTCCCCTGGGGGGTTACCCAAGGGCACAGCCATCTATCGCCTTAAGCCTGGTAGCCAGCCCGACGAACTGATTGGCATCATCCGAGATAGAACAGGTCTGAGTCTAAATAACAGCTACTTCAGCTTCGTGGGAACATCCAGCTTCAACCTCGCTAACCTGAATGGCCGCAATGGCTTTGTGCTCAAGGGCGACTACTCAGGCAGTTCAGTCAGCAATGCCGGGGATGTCAACGGCGATGGCTTTGATGACCTGCTAATTGGGGCTCCTAGTGCTTCGGCTAGTGGATTTGCTGCTGGTCAGAGCTATGTGGTGTTTGGCCAAGCCGGGGGCTTTACCGCCAGCCTCAACCTCGCTAACCTGAATGGCCGCAATGGCTTTGTGCTCAAGGGCATTGACCCGGGTGACAACTCAGGCCGCTCAGTCAGCAATGCCGGGGATGTCAACGGCGATGGCTTTGATGATCTGCTGATTGGGACTCGTAATGATGATGATGATTCTAGATATGCTGGCGAGAGCTATGTGGTGTTTGGCAAAGCCGGGGGCTTCAACCCCAGCCTTAACCTCTCTGCCCTGAATGGCCGTAATGGTTTTGTGCTCAAGGACACTGACGAAATTCTCTTCGTAGGCCGTTCAGTCAGCACTGCCGGGGATATCAACGGCGATGGCTTTGATGACCTGCTGATTGGGGCTAATGGTGCTCCCTATGCCTATCGTGAAGATCTTCCTGATCAGAGCTACGTGGTGTTTGGCAAAGCCGGGGGCTTCACTGCCAACCTCAATCTCTCTGACCTGGATGGTAGCAATGGCTTTGTGGTCAAGGGCTCTAACGGGAGTGGCTCCCCAACCAATTCAGTCAGCACTGCCGGGGATGTCAACGGCGATGGCTTTGATGACGTGATTGTTGGGGCTAATCAAGGTGGTAGTTATTATGCCGGCAACAGCTTTGTGGTGTTTGGCAAAGCCGGGGGCTTCACTGCCAACCTCAATCTCTCTGACCTGGATGGTCGCAATGGCTTTGTGCTCAGCGGCGCTGAAAGATATGACTACTCAGGCAGTTCAGTCAGCACTGCCGGGGATGTCAATGGCGATGGCTTTGATGACCTGGTAATTGGGGGGGCTGAAGATCGTGATGGCAGTTATGCCGGCAAGAGCTATGTGGTGTTTGGCAAAGCCGGGGGCTTCGACCCCAGCTTCAACCTCTCTGCCCTGAATGGACGCAATGGCTTTGTGCTCAACGGCATTGACGGGTATGACTACTCAGGCCGTTCAGTCAGCACTGCCGGGGATGTCAACGGGGATGGCTTTGATGACCTCCTGATTGGGGCTACTGGTGCTGATCCCAATGGTATTAATGCTGGCGAGAGCTATGTGGTGTTTGGCAAAGCCGGGGGCTTTGGAGCCAGCCTCAACCTCTCTGCCCTGAATGGACGCAATGGCTTTGTGCTTAACGGCATTGACGAGTTTGACAGCACAGGCAGTTCAGTCAGCACTGCCGGGGATGTCAACGGGGATGGCTTTGATGACCTCCTGATTGGGGCTACTGGTGCTGCTCCCAATGGAGAGAGCTATGTGGTGTTTGGCCGCGACTTCACAGGGCAGGTGACCCGGCTCGGCACTGCGGGTAATGATATCATCACTGGCACTGCCAGTGACGATATCCTGATTGGGGGTCTGGGCAATGATACCCTGCTCGGCGGTAGGGGCAGTGATGTGCTCCTCGGTGGCGGGGGTGATGATATCCTGGCTTTCGGCCCAATTGACCGGCGTCTCAACGGCGGCAGTGGCAGGGATACCTTACGCATCGATGTCAGCGGCATCAATCTAGACCTATCGACCCCTGCCAGCAATCAGTTGATGGAGTTTGAAACCATCGACCTCACAGGCAGGGGCAACAACAGCTTGTCCTTGCGGCGGCTGGATGTGCTGGATCTGTCCGATACGACTAACCGATTGGTCGTCAACGGCAACCTAGGAGACAAAGTGACCTCTGTAGAGCAAGGCTGGATATTTGGGGGCACAACGACCCTGGAGGATAGCTTGTACAATCGCTACACGGTTGGAGCGGCAAGGCTACTAGTGGATACAGATATCAGCCAAACCATTACCTGATGCAGCGGGTGGGGCTAGGTATCTCTATACCATGTGCTTAGCCCCTCCACCTCAGAGCTTCAAGTTCCCAGTTTCAAGCTCGACCGTCCGAGTTCAGGGTAGTCAATAATTTCCAATAAAGGCAATGCCTCAAGGCAGTTCAGCGATGACAAACACGACTGCCCTACTAGACCTTGCCCTCACTACTCGTTACGTGACTGTGTTTGTTAGGATTCCTTAATTTAAAGCCTTTTACCGTGTAGCTTTCAGTACACTCTGACCTAAATGATCGGGGTAAGATTAACCCTGTCGTACTCTCCTCTGCTGTCACAAACTTTGCGTGAGCCGGGTAGCGCGGTTTTCTAGCTGAAAGTGTCACTTAGTGAGTTTGCTCTCTACACAGACCCAGGTTGGATTTAACCCTGAAAGTCTGGTCTTCCACTGGGATTCCCTCTGGGCTAGAGTTTAGGGTTAGTGAAGCGCTAAGAGCAGTTGCCAAGCAGGGATACAGGCCAGCTAGAGGAAGACTGTCAGGGCCAAATTTAATCATGTCTAATACCAGGAACCCTCAGAATCATGTCTACACAGTTCTTTGACGAGCAGCCCAACGGTAAGTACCCTGCTCAGCCAAAGGTATCCAGCAGCAGTTTAGAGCCTGGGGTTAATCTGCGGGGCTCAACTCAAATCCAGGTAGAGGACGATCGCACTGGCATGACGGTCGAAACCCTCAAGCGTGCTTTCCTGGATAACCTCCATTACATTCAGGGCAAGGCGCAGTGTTTTGCCACCCCCCACGACTACTACATGGCTCTGGCCCACACCGTGCGCGATCGCTTACTCCACCGCCGGATCAAAACGGCCCAGACCTATCTAGAGAAAGACGTTAAATCAGTCTATTATCTGTCTGCGGAGTTCCTGATTGGTCGGCTTCTGAGCAATAATCTGATTAATTTAGGTCTCTACGAGACAGTGCGCCAAGCTTTAGTGGAGTGTGGGCTTGACCTAGATGACCTGCTGGAGCGAGAAGAGGACGCAGGCTTAGGGAACGGTGGCTTGGGGCGGCTGGCAGCCTGCTTCCAGGACTCTCTGGCTACCTTAGAGATTCCGGCCATGGGCTACGGCATTCGCTACGAGTTTGGTATCTTTAGCCAGAACATTCAGGACGGTTGGCAAGTCGAGCGCCGGGATCAGTGGCTTCAGTTTGGCAATCCTTGGGAAATTCCTCGGCCTGAGTACCGGGTTGAAGTCAAGTTTGGCGGTCGAACTGTCGCTTATACAGACGATCAAGGTTGCTATCGCGTCCAGTGGGTTCCGGACCGAACCGTACTGGGTACTCCTTTCGATACGCCTGTGTCAGGATACAACAACAATACGGTCAACAAGTTACGCCTCTGGGGTGCCCGCTCCAGCGAGGAATTCAACTTCCAGGTATTTAACACCGGCGATTACACGCGGGCAGTGGAAGATAAAATCTTCTCTGAGAACATCTCAAAGGTGCTCTACCCCAACGACAACACCCAGCAAGGCCAAGAACTCCGCCTGGAGCAGCAGTACTTCTTCGTGTCTTGTTCTTTGCAAGACATTGTTCGCCTTTATCTAAGAAACCATGATACCTTCGATGCTTTCCCACAGAAGGTGGCAATCCAGCTCAACGATACCCACCCCTCTGTTGGTATTGCTGAGTTGATGCGCTTACTGGTGGATGTCTATTGCCTCAATTGGGATCAGGCCTGGTCGCTCACCCAGCAAAGTTTCGGCTACACCAACCATACCTTGTTGGCTGAAGCTTTAGAACGCTGGCCGGTGAGCATGTTTGCTCGGCTCTTACCCCGGCACTTAGAAATTATCTACGAAATTAATTACCGCTTTCTGAGACTGGTGCGAGCCAAGTATCCCGGTGATGCAGATCGGGAGGCCCGGATCTCATTAATTGGTGAGAGTCCGGTCAAGCATGTCCGCATGGCTCACCTGGCCTGTGTCGGTAGCCACGCTGTCAACGGGGTGGCCCAGCTCCATACCGAGCTGATCAAGCAAAATGTTATGCCGGACTTCTACGCCTTGTGGCCGCAGAAGTTCAGCAACAAAACAAATGGGGTGGCCCCGCGCCGCTGGCTCCTACTCAGCAATCCTCACCTCGCCGCCCTGATCACGGAGAAAATTGGAGATAACTGGCTCACCCACCTGGAGGATCTGAAGCAACTCGAAGCCTTTGTCGATGATCCAGAGTTTCGCGATCGCTGGCAACAGATCAAGCAGGTCAATAAGCAGGCATTAACCGATTATATTCAGCGCACCTGCGGCATCGAGGTAGACCCTAATTCTCTCTTCGATGTCCAGATCAAGCGAATTCACGAGTACAAGCGGCAACTCTTGAACGTGCTCTACGTGATCGCGCTGTATAACCGGATCAAGCAGAACCCCGGTCTAGATATTCTGCCTCGAACCTTCATCTTCAGTGGCAAGGCAGCGCCGGGCTACTTCATGGCTAAGCTGATCATCAAACTCATCAATGCTGTAGCCGAAGTGGTGAATTATGACCCTGAGGTCGCTGGTCGTCTAAAGATGATATTTCTGGAAAACTTATCCGTCTCCTTGGCCCAGCGGATCTATCCGGCAGCAAACCTCTCAGAGCAAATCTCCATGGCAGGCAAGGAAGCCTCTGGTACGGGTAATATGAAGTTCTCCATGAATGGAGCCCTAACCATTGGCACCCTTGATGGCGCAAACGTTGAGATTCGTGATGCCGTAGGCGCTGAGAACTTCTTCCTGTTCGGCCTAACCGCTGAGGAGGTAGCGGCATTGAAGGCCAAAGGCTACAACCCACAGGACTACTACAACTCCAACCCAGAACTACGGGGTGTGATTGATCGGATCGCTTCTGGCAGCTTCTCCCCTGGGCTGCCTAGCCTGTTCGAGCCAATTGTAGAATCGCTGCTGCAGCAAGACCAGTATCTCCACTGTGCAGATTTCCAGGCTTACGTTGACTGCCAAGAAGCAGTTGCTGCCGCCTATCTCGACCAGCAAAACTGGACCCGAATGTCAATTATTAATGCAGCGAACATGGGTAAGTTTTCCTCAGACCGCACCATTCAAGAATACTGTCAAGATATTTGGCAAGCTAAACCAGTCAAGATCCACCTAGAAGCAGACCCTCAGGAAGCTGAAGCGCTGAAGGTGAAGGGACCTGTGACCTGATCTCAACCCTTGAAAAGTATTTTCCTCTAGGCGATCGCCTAGAGGAAAATACTTTTGTCTACGGCTCAGAATTTCCAAACCTGAGAACCTTCCCAACTAGCTTGCTAGAAGTGCTCCAGTGCCTAGAACCAAGACCCTCCTGCTGATTGGCACCGTGGGAGAGGCAACCAGAATGTTTCTCAACTTCAAACAGTAGGAATCGGAGACCTACAACGCCGTTGTTACCCTGGGGGAAGGCGCTACTGGTGAATTCGGGCGGCCATTAGCATGTGATAGGCAATCAGAAGCTGCGTCAGGGCAAGGGGATAACTTTGGAGATCTTCTCCAGTTGTACCTGTGACTTTGCCAATATCCGGATTGCCTTCTACGGTACAAAAAGAGGACAGGTATGGCATCTCACTACAAATCAGCTTCTCTAGCTCTCTAACTTGTTCAATTGTGGCGTGACTGTCAATTTCTAGGACATCAACGGGCTTACCCATATCTCGCTCTAGGTCCAGGCGGATTGCCGGCTGAGCGTGAGGACTGGTGGGGCTTAAAATCTTAGTAAAATCCGGGTGCGGAACAGTGGGTCTAAGGACCAGTCGCGCATTTAGGTGAGAATTACCTTCGTCAGGTGAGTTGGTAGGAGGGTAAAAACTAACAATCAGATCTGCCCATTGGCGCTGAGGCCGGATGAACTGCTCTGAATCTGGTTCCCGCTTTTCCAGGGCTGAGAGAACCTCTTCCTCAGTGTAGCCCCGCTTACGCATATCCCGCTTGAGTTTCCAGGTTCGCCGTAGTGACTCAGGCGGGGCCAGGTAAACTTTGACATCGTAGTGCTCACGCATCTCACGGGTAGAATAACCAAGCAGCCCTTCAAGGACAACAAACTTGTTTGGCTTGATGTACTCTGGGGGATCAAATTTCCCTGTGTGGTGGTTGTAAATTGGCTTGAGGATTGGCTGTCCAGCCCGCAACAGGGAGAAGTGCTGCTCCATGATATCCAAATAATTGCAGTCGGGGTGGAGAGCGCTAATTCCGAGTTCAGACCGCTGTTGGCGGTCATAGCGGTGGTAATCGTCTGTGCAGACCACCGTAACATCATCTTGCCCCAAGACCTGAGCAATCCCCTTGGTTAACGTAGTTTTACCAGCCGCACTGTCACCAACGAAACCAAGGATAATTGGACGGTGGCTCATAGTTCCTCCTGGGCAAGGGCGAGGCCAATGGCGACCTCTAAATTAATCCAATTTTAGGGGGAAATGGACAGGGAAACAACGCCAATGTTAACCAATGCTTATAGAACTTGCTGGAGCTGCGAACTGAAATTTTCAGTTTAGGATCAGTAATCTAGTTGGCCTAGAAAGCAGCTAAGAGCCTTCTAAGGTAAACTTGTGAGTGCTAAAGCCATGAGCACAGCGGCGATCGCGCCAATCGTCGTATTTAAAATATTCACCACTTCATTGGTCAGCCAGTCAAACTCAGCCTGGAGGGTTGCCCCAATCACGCTCTCTAGGTTTGTGGCAATCAGCGCGGCTAGAATACAAACCCCGACTCCAGTTAAGCTTACCAGTCCCACAGCCCAGCCTAGAGCGGCGATTGCGGCGGAAGCCAAAATTCCTGCTAACGTTCCCTCCAAGCTCACGGCTCCCTCTGTTCCACGGGGTACCGGTTGGAGGGTAGTAATTAAAAAAGTGCGCTTCCCGTAGGCTTTGCCCACCTCACTGGCACAGGTATCGGATAACTTGGTGCTAAAACTAGCCACGTAGCCCAATAGGAGCAGCTCTTGAGCGGGGAGTGGTGTCACCAGGATTCCCAAAGCGCAGAGCGCTCCTGTCAACGCTGAACCCCAGACATTTTCCGGTCCCCTGGCACCAGAACGCTTCTCAGCAATGCCCTCAGCTTCCTTTTGGGCTAAACCAATCCGAGTCACCCCGGACCCAACTAAAAAGTAAAACAGAACAACCAAATACCCAGGCCAGCCCAAGGTTCCCCAGATCAAAACCCCTAAAACCCAGGCATGAAGCAGTCCAGTGGGGGTGAGTAACTTCTTTGGCGCAAACCAAGCAATCAACCCAAGAGCTGTGTTTAGTAAAATCGCTACCAACCAGGGATTGAGGGAACTTATATCATCAATAGAAATCATTGTTCTCTAGGTTCTGAAGATGCAGCCTGACAGTCCTACCATCAATCCAGTCCTCTTTCATCTCTCTTTTCCCGTTGCCAACATTCCGCAGACAAAAACATTCTACGTTGATGGCTTGGGATGTGAAGTGGGTCGCGAAAGTGAGAGTTCAATTATCCTCAATCTCTACGGTCATCAACTGGTCGCCCACGTTACACAGGAACCCCTGACACCTCAGCAGGGCATCTATCCCCGGCACTTTGGCTTGGTTTTTACAGCAGAAGATGACTGGGAAGCCCTGCTAGCAGAAGCGGAACAGAAACAACTGAACTTTTATCAACCCGCTAAACGTCGCTTTCCCGGTCTACCCCTGGAACACCGTACCTTTTTCTTGGCAGACCCCTTCCACAATTTGATGGAGGTTAAGTACTACTGCCAATCGTCAGCTATCTTTGGCGATCGCGAGTATACTCAGATCGGCGATTTGCAAGAACTAAAGTTTAAAGCACAGTAATCCGGGTAAACTTAGACCTCGGCACAATAGCGGAGGCACTTGTTGTAGTGGAACCAGAAAGTAGTTTGTTGAAAGCGGTTAAAGCTTTTGTGCTATGGCAATTCAATAATATAAGAAATCAAAGCTTCAGACTAAATAGAAATGATCAAGAATATACTAAATTTCATTCACAGTTTGGAGAAGATAGGTGGATATTTAACCATATTAACTTACCAAAAAATGGAGTATTTGTTGATATTGGCGCAGGGCACCCAATTCACCTCTCAAACACTTACTTTTTTGAAAAAAATGGTTGGACAGGTTTATGTGTTGATGCTGATCCTGCCCAGTATAAAGTATTAAAAGAAGAGAGGGCGAAGGCAGAATGGGCTGCGATTTCACTTCAAGAAGGGAAAATCAAGTTTTCTCGGTCTTATTTGCCTGAGCTTTCGAGTAGTCTAGAAAGAGATGAGCGTAGTAGATGGATGAAAATTCCATTTAAGGATACTATCCAAGTTCCCTCTACCAAACTTGAAACTTTATTAGAAAAGCATAATATTATTGAAATAGATCTTTTAGACATAGATGTTGAAGGAACTGAGTTAGAAGTATGGAAAACTTTTGACTATAAAAAACACAAACCTAAAGTTGTTATTATTGAGCATTACACGCTGGGTTTACCTAATCATTCATTAGAAATAAAAGATTTTTTTTCGAGCTTACCTTATCAGCTTGTTTATACTACGTGTGCAAACTTTATCTTTCTAAGTTTAGATGCACACAAGCAATGAGAACCGACGACCTCCAGAGGTTTAGTCTGATCTAGAGATTTCAACGATGATAGGCAAAGTCTCTTTGTCTATCTAACCTAACTGCGAAATTGAAAAATTAGGCCAGAGAGCAGCGGCGCTGCAAGGCCTGCTGGAGCAGAGTTTGATAGTGAGTGTCAGAAACGGAGTAGGCACCAAACCGGGCTAGGTGCGGGTTCATCATCTGGGCGTCAAACAACACAAAGTTCCGCGATCGCAGCCGCTCCACCAATTTCACCAACGCCACTTTTGAGCCTGCGGAAATTCGGTAGAACATTGATTCTCCAATGAAGGCTCCCCCAATCACAATGCCTAAAATCCCGCCTGCCAGTTGATCCCCCTGCCAGGTTTCAAAACTACAGGCCCAGCCGGATTCGTACAGAGTCCAGTAAATCTCCTGTAGCTCTGGCGAAATCCAAGTTGACTCGCGATCTGCACAGCCAGCAACCACGGCAGCAAAATCTTGATTGATCGCTATATCAAATCGGTCTTGATTGAGGACGCGCCGCAGCGATCGCGGGTAGTGAAAGCGTTGATCTAACGGCATCAGGGTGCGATCGCGACTGGTGTACCAAGCTAGACTACTGCCATTATTATCTGCCATCAGGAAGTAGCCCTGAGCGTAGCCTTGAATAATCGCCGGAATATCAAGTTGCATGAGCAAAATGAATTGTTACCCCTGATTCCAACAATGGCTTGGCTGCCCAAACCATTGTTGGAATCAGTCCTCCAGAACTTCTCGGATACGGCGCTCTAAGCGTTCAAGATCCAGACCGCCCTCATCGCGGGCAATTCGCCGCACAGTGGCATTGACGCCACCTAAATCCAACATCAAGTCCCGTAGGATCTCCTGCTGCTGGCGTGACTGGATAACCTCCCGCGGCTCCTGCACTAAATCACGCACAATCGAATCCTCAGCCCGTGACGCAATCACTGGCTCAGTTAATCCTTGGACGTTGACAAAGGTCCGCCGCCCCGGTCCCCGGTTTTCCTCAATTGGCACCACAGCAGTGACCTGATCTGAGCGCACGTACTTACCGTATCCCAGATGCACCAACACAGATGGCTGTAATCGCATTCAGTTTTCTATTCCCTGTCTACTACCTTTCATTGTCCGTAATTTGGGACTGGTCTAGCAGTGTGGTGCAGGTCGGGATTTGCGCCCTTTCTGGTCGTGTTTTCCCAAGGTTAGAGATGCTAGCGAGATCATTCTGGAGGACATAAGCCCGATCAGCTTGAATCGGCAGCTTGGCTAGGGGCCGTCTTGGCCCAATCCTTGAGTAATGCCATCACTGGGTTAGGAAATTGACTACTTTCCTAACCATAGACTCTGCTTTACGGCATTCTGATTACTATCGGTTGAGTTATTGGGGTCAGTTCCGGCTGTAAAAAACACCACCCGGCCAAGCACAGTCGCTAGCAGGGCCAGCAGACAGAACAACAGGGGCAAGCCGACGTGATATGTGAATTCGTCAAGATCAGTAATTTGAGACCAAACTGGCGGCCAAATATCTACAGCAGAGATTACAGTCGTTGAAATCATAGGTTTAACCAGCAACATCAAGTCATCCCCGCTGGTTCAGTAATGATGGAATTTCAGCTTGTCTGCTGACCAACGGCGCTATGCCAACGCTGCCAGTTTCTTCAGGTTTGGTCTGTATCAGCTAGTACTATGTGGGCCGTTGGTATCAGAGTTGCCCATCTTCGGATTTAGAGTTAATCGCTAACCTGAGTTTGAAGTATTGTCACAACCTGGCTCTACACCTTCCTGAGAGACTTGTCGGGCCTTCCCGGAACTTCTTGTCGGCTGAGTCCTTCCTTGAGGGTTAGGGGGAGGTTAAATCCAAATTGTCTACCTTCTCTATGCAAAACCATTCTTCCCTCACCTCCTCCAAGCACAAGCGGCTTGGAAGCTATTTGGTTGAAGCTGCTCTCCTCACCCCGGCTCAAATTGATGTTGCTTTAGTAGATCAGGCAGCAGTTGGTGTGCGCTTTGGTGAAGTCCTTGCCCTGCGGGGCTGGATTAAACAGCAAACCATTAGAGCTCTTGCAGGAATGGAGATGAGATGCAAAAAGTAGGTCATAGGAGGACAAACAATGACTTACGAACGCATCAAACATCTCAAAGCAACAGAATTCAAGCGATTGTGTGGTGTCCGGCCTGAGACCTTTGCCAA
>JBGTDT010000107.1:0-15541 GCA_041748155.1 Thermosynechococcaceae cyanobacterium
AGTTCAATGCTTTGCTTCGGCACACTCGCAATCATCTTGTCCATAACTTGGATAGCCCGCCGCCAGTCTTGAGCACCCACCGCTTCCTGGAGTTGGGCATTAAGCGTCCCTTCTGACCTAGTGAGTGCCCCAGTAGCCTGAGCCAAGCTTGGCATTGCTCCAAGCAGAACTATGACGCTGGCTAGCACTGGCAAAAATCGTGCAGTCATACCTGAGACACCTTGCTTGTAGACTCTAGTGGGATTATTGTCGTAGTACTTATATGAGCCGGTGATGGGCCGTCACTCACACTGAAGCTTGAGGGACTTGCATATTTAGAGTACCCCTGTCGTCCTTAGAACTCCCAGGTCAGCCATAGAACCTGGGTTGCGAGGCTAGCAGCAGTAAGATATCTAAAGTGGGGTCGGTGAACGCAGACCCTTAACTAATCCATCTGGGCTAAATACTCTTGGTAACCCAGTTGATCTAAGTGTGCTTGCTTTTCTAGAACAGACTCAGCTAGAACTTGGCGATATTGCTGAACCTGTACGAGTAATTCTGGTTGGTGGGCAGCTAGAATCTGCACTGCCAGCAAACCAGCATTTTTTGCATTCCCAATCGCCACCGTCGCCACCGGGATTCCTGCTGGCATTTGAAGAATCGAATAGAGGGAATCAACCCCTTGAAGATGACGACTGGCAATGGGGACCCCAATTACTGGTAAGGGAGTTAAGGCTGCAACCATCCCCGGCAAGTGGGCAGCACCTCCGGCCCCGGCAATAATCACCTTCAGACCCCGCAAGTGAGCTTGTTTGGCAAACTCCACCATCCGTTCTGGGGTGCGATGGGCAGAGACGATCGCCACTTCGCAAGCCACTCTAAATTCTTCGCAGACCGCGATCGCTGCTTGCATTGTCGGCAAGTCTGAATCACTACCCATTACAATGGCGATAACCGATTTAAGGGTCATTTTATCTATATCAAGTCTTTAGCTAAGCCTGAGTCTATAAATTTGTTGAGTTTTATCAAGATTGTGAGAAAACCCGTTTACAATCTGGTTGTTATTAAAAGTGCCTGAGCTGTCGAGATCTAAATAACCAATCTTAAATCATCCCAAGGTAATAACCATGAATGGACTACAAAAGTACCGTTTTGCTTGCACGCTCAGTTTTGGAGATATCTATGCCCAGGTGATTGTTTGGCTGATTGTGATTTTCTTAGGTCTGGCTTCATCTCTAGCCCTAATGGAAGCACCAGTTTATGCACTTTTAGCAAGTGGGCTAATTCTCGTGATCTCTCTACCGTTCCTGCTTTTTTCATTTGTCACAACCCTCTTAAATCACATTGAGCTCTCCCCACTAGAGGTGAATGAATCAACTGACACTAGAAAGATGGCTGAAGAAGAGCTACAAAGTCGTGCTCGGGCAGGAGCAGTACAACCAAACTAGCCATTGAACCCTGGCTCCAACAGGTCGTGAGTATTTTTTGAGTTGCAAATAGATTTCTAACTCTGCCAAGCAGTGGATCGAGATCGTCTATAACGGGGGAATGATTGAACCAACTGTCGGCTCTAACCCGAGATTAGTCGATCTGTGGATCACCCAGGCCCGGATAGCAGGTTATAACGGCTTGCAACAGCTCTGGATTGATTCCCAGGGTCTGATTCAAGCAATTCAACCCGGAGAAACAGGCTGGTTAGACCAGGATCTAAAGGTCTTCAATGTCGCCGGAGACTGGATTTCTCTGGGTGGGATTGATCTACAAATCAACGGTGCTTTGGGTCTGGCTTTTCCTGAGTTGGGTCCAGCGCATCAGGAAGTATTGACCAAGATTTGTCGATTTCTCTGGAACCAGGGGATCGATGGCTTCTTACCGACTATCGTGACCAGTGCCGTTGAGAAGATTCAGCGAAGTCTGGCGACGCTGGCAAACTTCCCTCAGGTTTTTGACCAGCCAACTGCCCAAATTCTAGGTGTACATCTAGAAGGACCTGTTCTAAATCCCCAAAAACGAGGAGCACATCCCTTAGAGTATCTCCTGCCCCTGAGCGTTGAGGGATTCCAGCAAATCTTGGGAGACTACACCCCTCAAGTTAAAGTAATTACCCTGGCCCCAGAGCTAGATCCCACGGGCAGGACGATTGCCTACCTGCGTTCGATGGGTATTACCGTCAGTTTGGGACATTCTCTAGCAACGGCGGCTCAGGCTCAAGTGGCGTTCAAGCAAGGTGCCTCCATGGTCACCCATGCCTTTAATGCAATGCCGGGATTGCATCACCGTGAACCTGGATTGTTAGGAGCGGCAATTATTCATCCTGGGGTGTGGTGCGGCTTAATTGCAGACGGTCAGCACGTTTGTCCCACAATGATTGAGCTACTCCTTCGGGCCAGTGGCAATACCGATATTTTTTTGGTCAGTGATGCCCTGGCACCGTTAGGACTGGCCGACGGGACTTACCCTTGGGATTCCCGGCAGATTGAAGTCATAGATGGGACGGCTCGTTTGTCCGATGGCACGCTTTCTGGTACCACTTTGTCTCTGCTAACTGGGGTTCAAAATCTTGTTCGCTGGGGCGTTTGCTCGGTCCAAACCGCGATCGCCCTCGCAACGGAAGCCCCCCGCAAAGCGATCGGTTTACCCGGACTCTCTCCCGGTCAACCTGCCCACCGATTATTGCGCTGGCATCAGGATGCAACAGGTGAACTAACCTGGCAGCGCTTAGCTAACTCCATCTGGGGCAGGGAACATTTTTATAAATCTTAGAACCAGTGATGTGGCGATCGCCTCGCAGCTAAGTAGGTGAACGCAAATAACTATTAAACCTGCGGGGCAGCCAGGATGCCTACCCCGCAGCGACAGCCGAGACGGCTATCCCACGTTTAATTAAGCCCACTGACTTAACCCATAACTGCTGAGGTGGTAGATCGGATTTGGAGGGGGTACTTTATTCTGTAGGCCCTTCAAGGGGCTCCTCTAAGAACCGATACCAGCTTGCAGCTACAGGGTGACAAGGCAATCCATCCCCGAGTGAGTTTGATCATGGACGACAGCAGGGTAATGGACTATACGTGTGGAAGTGAAGGATAATTCAAGGGTCGTTCGCTCTAGAGTTTTGGCATGGTTCTTGAACCCGTTCTTTGTCCAACGCGTCAGAGTAGCGATGTCGTGAAGCATGGTCAATCTGATGAGGGCAAGCAACGCTACAAATGTCGCAATTCAGCCTGTGATCGCTGCACCTTTATTCGCCACTATGCTTACCGTGGGTATTTACCGGAGGTCAAGCAACAGATTGCCGGCATGGCAGTCAACGGCAGTGCGGAAGTGTGCCTGGAGAATCATTCTTCAGGCCACCTTCCTTGGCATTCGAGATACAGCCCGAGTGCTAGACATTAGTCACACCACTGTCATTAAAACATTAAAAAAAAGATCGTCATCTCAAAGCGGTCAATGAAGCTCGTTTGGCCCAACTGGAACCGACTCAAACCATTGTCAAGCTATGCCAGTGGCAAAATTTGGAGGTTGAAGTCGATGAGATGTGGGGGCACCTAAATGTGCTAGTTAGCACATTTAGGTCACCGGGTTCAAAGAAACAGCAACGTTGGTTGTGGCACGCTATTGACCATGGCACGGGCAAAACATTGGCGTATGTGTTGTCCAATCATCAAGATAATGCCTTCTTGGCACTCAAAACACTGTTAGAACTCTTTGGCATCATGCAGTTCTACACTGATGGGTGGGGCGCTTACGAACGCCATCTTGACCCGACGTTTCAGACGGTTGGCAAGACCAACACTCAAACGGTTGAGCGTAAGCATCTGACTTTACGCACTCGGATTAAGCGGTTAGCTCGCAAAACCATTTGCTTTTCCAAATCAATATGGATGCATGATATCGTCATCGGTCTATTCATTAACCGTTATGAGTTTGGCTTGAATGTTTAGGCTCCATCCACAGGTCTAGCCCACTACCGGGATCCTCTAGCAAACAACTGAAGAACGTCTTTGAGCTTGCCTTCATAAAGAAAGATTTGAGACAGAAGTCTCCAGAAGAATTAGAACCTCTGGACTATACTGAGGCAGATATCTTGGCGGTAGCCAGTGAAATGGGTATCTCGGATGACTGCATCCGAGAAGCCATGAAGCAGGTGCCACAGTGGAAAATGCTGAAGGGGTGCAAGGAAACTGCTAGGGTTTCGAGGGCTATAGGTTTAGCCTTTCTATCTGCCACTGTTCTACAAGTTTGGTTCTTTTTGGGGTGGCTACCGTATCCTCTGCTTTTCAGCACTTGGATGGTTACCGCGATCTCAGGAATGTCGTTTAGGATGAGTTACAGAAGAAGCGTAGAACTTGAAATGGATTTAGCTATAGATGACGGCAAGCAACTCACTGAGGAAATGAAGTCCATCCGTGAGAGATACCTACGCCACAAAGAAGTAAATCTCAGGGAATGGGAATACAGAAAAAGTGGTGACCTAGGCGAAATCATTGAGGGCTTATTTTACCTATTATCCCCTCCTAGTCCAGCTATTATTCGATACAAAATTGATAGGTAAAGGGGTGGCAATTAATCTAGAAATACCAATTATTTATAGGTTATGGGGGAGAGATTGAAAGGGGAGGATAAAACCTTGTCCTTCAGGTGGGGGATACAGCCTCCCCTTTCAACTAGGTCAATCAAACAGCTAGTCCTGACACTCTTCGATGTAACGCTTTACTGTCCGGGCTGGGACGTTATGCTATAAGGGTTTTTCATGTTTTTGGCGGTTCAGAAGGACGTGTTGCAACCTCAACTAGAGATTGGAGAATTGCTCCTGGAGTTGGGTAAGCTGGCTAACAATCTCTACAACCAGGCCGTCTATGAGTTACGGCAATACTTCTTTGGCAATGACCGCAAGCCCTGGAAGGTGCTGAGCTACCCTAAGCTCTATGCTTGCCTGAAGCAGTCCGAGAATGCAGTTTTGCTCCATTCACAGACCGCTCAGCAGACGATGAAGTCGGCAAACGAAGCATTCAAAAGTTTCAAGGCATTGCACAAGCTCTGGCGGGCTGGAGAGTTAGACCAGGAGCCTAAACTACCTCGATACCGAACTAAGGGAGGGCTATATCAGGTTGTCTTTACGGGTCAGTCCTTGCAGGTGGAAGACGGTTGGATACGCATCCCCTTGGGCAAAGGTGGCAAGGCTCACTTTGGCCGGGAGTGCTTTTACCTGCCGCTGCCGGAGCGACTAAAGGGAGTCAAGATTCGTGAGCTTCGCCTTGTTCCCCAAAGTGGGCAGTGGTTCGTGGAGTTTGTCTACCAGTCCCTGGAGACACCTGCCTTAAGCTGCAAACTCCAGCCTGAAAAGGTCTTGGCCTTAGACCCCGGCCTCAACAATCTGCTAGCGGGTGTGACCAATAGAAAGCAAGCCTTTTTACTGGATGGTCAAGCGCTCAAAGCCCGCAACCAGTCGTACAACAAAGGACTTGCAAAGCTGAAGTCCATTCTGACTAAGGGCAGAACTTCACTTAAGGGCATCACCTCCAAACGGATTCAGAAACTCACCCACAAGCGGAACTGCTATGTGCGAGACTACATCAACAAGGCTGCTCGGTGGGTGATAGAGTTCTGTCAAAAGAATGGCATCGACACGATTGTCTATGGGCGCAACAAGCGGCAGAAGAATGGGATTAACCTCGGCGGCAAGATCAACCAGGAATTTGTCCAAATCCCTCACTACAAGCTGTTTGAGCGGGTGCAGCAACTCTCGTTGATTCACGGCATTCGGGTTGTGGAGACAGAGGAGTCCTACACCTCGCAAGCCTCTTTTTTCGACCAGGACGACCTACCTAGTTTCGGTGCAAAACCTGAAGGGTGGAAAGCTACTGGCAAACGAGTCGTGCGGGGGCTGTACCGCACTGCGAAGGGTTGGCTCATCAATGCAGATTGCAATGGAGCCGCCAACATCATGAGAAAGGTAAGCACAATGCTGGGGATTGACCTCAGCGGAGTGTGTAGCGGCAAAGTGAGTATGCCGTCTAGGGTCAAGCTGAACCGAAACAAGTTTAGCCTACCCTAGAGAAGCCTCGCCCTTCAAGGGCGGGGAGTATCACCACTTGGCTCAAAGACAACTACAACGTTGTGCTTTCTCCAGACTCAAAGACTGAAGATCAGGACAAAGATATGACAACTGGACTAAGCTCGACTAACTGCCAGGGAGCGGATTCGATTGCCAGGGGTTTTCTGATTGCTTTTTTTGTGTCTGCTGTACCGGCATCAGGGCTTTACTTCGCAGCTCATCAGCTATTTGATGAGCCTGTGACATCTTTTTCATCCGCTGAAAAACTCAAAATCGGTTCAAATTCAGTAGATCGAAGCCTAGTACAACTACGCACACAGAAGACAGCTTGCCCTCAATCTAGCGACCTGTAGCAGAAGGCTGAAGAAAGTTGGAGCAATCAAGCCCCTCCTCGCAGTTGTATTTACCAGGTCTATTGTTCGAAGACAGATAAGAAAGCTCAAATCAGTGACCTCTTCTGATTACTTACTTAACTCACTCAGGCAAGGCTGGAGGATCTATGGAAGCAAAGACGAAGCGATTCATCAATCGAGGATTGAAACAATTAGGCCTAGGCAAAATCCCTGAAGCGATCGCCGACTTCACCCAGGCAATTGTACAGAATCCCCGGCAGGGAGATGCGTATCTCTATCGCGGTCAAGCTCACGGTGAAAGAGGCGATTACAGAAGCGCGATCATCGATCTAACCCAAGCGCTCCACCTTGACCCTAAATGTTTGTATGGCTATCTATTTCGAGGCACAGCTTATATTGAATTAGGGTTATACACTGAGGCGATCGCTGACTTCAACCAGGGGGTGAAGTTATGTCCTGAGTGCCCGGAGTTGCTATACTACAGAGCCCTGGGATACTTGCGGATGGGAAACAAATCCAAAGGCGAAGACGAATTGAGGTGTGCAGCCGAGGCCCTCAAGCAGGTTGGGGATCTTGAAACGTATGCTGAAGTGCAAAGCGACCTCCATAGCATCGATGATTTGCCAAGTCAGTTCCAAGCAGAGGTCCAAGCTCGTGCAATTAAGAAAGCGAAGCAAGGAGATTTGCGGGAAGCGCTGCCTGACTTTGAGTTCTTAGTCAGACAGAATCCTGAGAGTACGGATGCTTGGATAAACAGGGGATTAGCCTGGTCACGTCTGGGAGACCAAACTAAGGCAATAGCAGATTTTAATAATGCTATCAAGCTCAAACCAGATTCGGCTGAAGCTTATTCCAATCGCGGCACCTCGCTTGTTTTTTTGGAGGAATACGAGGCCGCGCTGAAAGACTTTAATCAAGCGCTTCGATTGCGTCCTCAACTGACTCACGCTTACCAAAACCGTGCGCTGGCCCATTATTTCCTAGGTGATCAGGGTAGTGCCTATCAAGACTTGGGTAGAGCGTGCGACCTATTACAGGCCCAAAACGATTTAGATGGATATAGACAAACCTGGGCTATTTTCCTTCGATTGCTGTCGAAAGATTACCTTACAAATCCACTATAGGAGCCTTAATCGCGTTTGATGATCATCACAGGAACACCAATTCTCAGACCTTACCTTAGTTTTGCCTTTACACTTTACAGTTTATCAATAGCGTCTTTGGTATCAAGGTGTTAAAAACTCTAGGACCTGGCGCTCTAGCTTGAAGCTCTACGCAAGTTGTTCTGTTTAAAATTTGTCATGTCTAAGCGATTGTTAATTTGCGAAAGTCCCGGAAAGATCAAAAAACTTGGGCAAATCCTGGGTCCTGGCTGGATTGTCAAGGCAAGCATGGGCCATGTGCGTGAATTAGCCAGTGACGGGGAAGACTCCCTAGGATTCAGTCTGAGCGGAGGAGCAATTCACTGTCGCTTTGTTCCAAGGGGTAAGCGCGGACAGGATACAATCAAGCAACTTCAGGCGGCATCTCGTCAGGTTGAGGCAGTTGTCCTGGCAACTGACCCAGATCGTGAAGGGGAGACAATTGCCTTCCATCTCAAAGAGGCACTACGGTTAAGAAATCCTCAACGGGTCGTCTATAGCGAAATTACCCCTGCCGCAGTCAACGCCGCAATCGCGAAGCCCCGTGCGATTGATATGAACTTGGTAAATTCAGGACTGGCCCGCGCCTGTTTAGATAAGCTGGTAGGGTTTCGCGGTAGCCCCCTGCTGTGGTCGCTTAACAACGGGGCCAAGTCAATGGGCCGGGTGCAGTCAGCGACCCTACACCTGGTCTGTGAACGAGAACGGCAAATTCAAGCCTTTGTTCCTCAGGACTACTGGAGTGTGCATGTAGACTACCAGGAGGGATTTCGAGCCTATTACCAGGGGACTCTCGATAGCACTGAAGCGAAGGAGAACCAGCATGATGATGCAGCCAATGCGACGGACCAACAGGTTCAAGAATCCGAGCGGGTACTGAGTCAAGCTGAAGCAAATCGGCTTGTTCAGCAAGCTCAGCAACATCCCCACAAGCTCATGAAAGTTGAGGGAAAAACTATCAAGCGGACGCCTCCCGCCCCCTTCACCACATCCAGCTTGCAGCAGGCTGCTGGCTCCAAACTACGCTTGAGCCCGGAGCAGACTATGAAGGTTGCCCAAAAGCTTTATGAGGCTGGTCTGATCACCTATATGCGGACGGATAGTGTGGCTCTGAGTCCAGACTTCTGCATGGCGGCAAGACGCTGGCTAGAAGCTCATGATCCTGAAAATGTTCCAAAGAAAGTTGCTCAGCATCGTAGTTCCAAAAGTGCCCAGGAAGCCCACGAAGCGATTCGGCCTACCGATCTGACTCGGCCCTCAGCTCAGCTAAAGCATGACCTATCCGCAGAGGAATTTGGCCTGTACTTGCTGATCTGGAAGCGAGCCCTGGCCTCGCAGTGCCAGAGCGCTCGCTTGCTAAAAACCCGATTGGTTACGCAATCTGGAGAAGTATACTGGCAGGCCCAGGGTCAGGTCCTCCAGTTTCCCGGCTACAGTCGTTACTGGCCGAATCTTAGTGATGACGCGCAGTTGCCTACCCTTCGCCAGGGTCAGTCTCTACAACTACATCAAGCTGGTCACGAAAAAAAGCGGACCCAGCCGCCCTCGCGTTATAGTGAGCCGAAGCTTGTGCAACAGATGGAGCGGCAAGGCATCGGTAGACCCTCTACCTACGCGCCGACCATTGCCACGCTCAAGCAAAGGGAATATGTCGAGCCAATCAAAGGGTGTTTGCGGCCAACTGTTCTGGGCCTGGATGTGGATCAATTCCTCATGGGAGTATTGCCAGATCTCCTAGCGTCTCAGTTCACGGCCCAGATGGAGCAAACCCTTGATGCGATCGCTGAAGGTAAGGAAGACTGGCAGAAGTTCCTTACCACCTGGAACCAAACTTACTTCACCCCTGCCCTGGATAAAGCCAAGCGGGCGATCGCGCAGCGACCGGCAAGTAGCCAAGTTAGCATCGGCAAAAAATTAACCCCATCCCGGCAACCCTGCCCTCAATGTAGTCAGCCTCTGGCGCAGGTGCCGTCTAGCAAAGTAGCAAAGAAATACTTTCTCAAATGTACGAATGGCTGTACGGATATAGTGCTGTTTTGGTCTGATTACCGTAAACAGTGGGAGGCGCCTCGCAGCAGAGAAGCTGGAGCGGGAAAGAGCGATAAAGTAGACCTCGCTCGAAAAACCAGCTTCCCTTGTCCGGTATGCTCGGCATGTTTGGAGGAGTATAGCTATACAAAGGAGGGCCAGGAAAAGCTGCTTCTGCGTTGTTCAGCTTCTCAGGGAAAACAGGACAGTAAGCATAAAGATGTAGTCTATTTTCGTACAACAGACGGGTGGTGGAGTCCAAAATTGGGGAGCCTTCCTAGCCTCGACCCAAGTCCAAAGGGACCATAGCAGAATGGCTCAGCAACTGTTAATGCTTTTAAGTCCTACGTTGTGAGGCTAGATGTTTCTGTTGCACTCTCAAGCAAACTCTTCAAGCCCAAGTGTTTTCGCACTTCTTGAGCAACTGAAACGCTCAAGCATGATCAACCCCCAACAGAAGGTGGGGCAGGTTCTTGAGATCTTGTCTTTGATTTTGCATCAGTTTCAGCGGGAGGGAGTACAGATCATTCCTTTGCTTGAGGTGCCAGGGCATCAACCAGTTGATCTGTTCGTCAAGTTCCCCAGCAAAGAGTTTTTGATCATCTCGATGCGATCATTGGGAGAAGCTAAAGTTTTTTTCAGAGCAGAAAAAGAGGCTCTCTACATCAGACGGACAAAGGGTAGTCGAGGCTTAAAGCAATGGATGCCCGACCCACTACGTGAATTGAGAGAACAAGAGTTGTGGCTGAGAAAAAACCGTCGCGACCTATTTGGGGGTTCGTCTAGGGACTCTCGCAGACCTTTAGCTAAAGTTCTAGTACTGTGGTCTCCAACTAAGCTAGGTGAACACAAAGAGGATTTATACGACACAATAGGTGACGAGAAGTTTGTGACCATTCGCAAAAGCGGGACCACAACGCTAGTACCCAAGGAGGAAATTCTCGAATTTATCAGCGCCTATCTTACCCTCCGAGAATTACAAAAAGTTCAGACTTAACAGAGAATTAGGTTAGTTTCTGCGTTTGGAGTCCAAACTTTCTACTGGATACTTAATCTAGAGGAGAAAGACAAAGATGGTTCAGTCAGGCTTGACCAAGACTCAATTACTTCCGTGCTTGATTCTGCTGCTAGGAACGGTGAGCGGTTGTGGTACTCAGGAGTTAACGCGACAGCAAGCCGCTGACCTGATTCAATCTTCTCAAGACTTTCGTAGCCGAAGCACTACAACGCCTTTCCTTTCTGGAGAAACGAGGTCAATCAGTATAAAGGATAGAATTCTCAAGGAGAACGGGTTAGTTGAAGTTATCCGATCTGGGGATACTCTAGCACTCCGTATAACTGAAAAAGGGAACAGACGATGGTAAAACGACCTGATCGAGACCTCAATTTATTCGGTTATGCTGGAGCATCGGTTTATTCAGAAGCTTGGGATATCCCACTTGCTACACCAAGATTTCTTAAGACAACTGGAATTCGTGAAGATTCAGATAATGCTGCAAGTGCAGAGTTCAGCTATCAGTGGGTCCCTGACAATCTTGGTAAGCGTCTCATCCAAGCTGACCCAGATCACCCTCGAGCTAAAACGCTCAGCTCAAAAGACGTTCGCCACAGCAGTGCGAAGTTTAAGCGATATGATGATGGCTGGCGACTAGTGCAACTTGATTCGATGTATTGATTGCAAGCTCTTCGGTATTTGACTTGTCTCAGACCTCAAGTAAGCAAGTAAGTTAGTGTTGTCATATTAAACTTTATGTGATGTCTCGTCTAAGTCGTAGTTGGTGGAGAAGAACACCATACCTGGTTCCTGGGGCTATCAGCGCCAGCATAATCACTCTTTATGCCTCTTTGACAATAATAATTGGCTTGCAACGGACGCAGCAGAAGCCGCAATATCTCCCAGTTCGTGCTCAGGTGCAAGTCTTTGGGCAAACGTTAGACCTAGAGGTACCAAAAACAGCAGCGCAACAGGCAAGAGGGTTAATGTATCGAAGCGTACTAGCAGAGAATCGGGGGATGCTGTTTGAGTTCAACACTCCTCAGCATGTCCAGTTCTGGATGAAAGGGGTGGAAGTGCCACTAGATATGATTTTTCTACGAGAGGGCAGAATTGTGGCGATCGCCGCCAACTGCCGACCCTGTAAGACATATCCCTGTCCTAAATACGGGACAGAAATCGCTGTAAACCAGGTTATTGAACTTAATGCAGGTAGAGTTGCGGAGTTGAGGTTGCACCCAGGGGGCTCATTGCCAGTTCGTTTCGTCGATTGATTTTTTTTGCTCCAGTTTCCCGGACTCAGTTGCCTTCCAGGTCTTAACTGCAACAAAGAACGGCAACGATAACCTCAAAGACCTCAGCCATAGTGGATTGTGCTGTACAGCTCCATTAATGCTGATGTATTGCTGCTCTCGCTGCTTAGAGGAATCACGCACCCCTCAGGAATGCAGGAACTGACCGATTCAAGCAATAGTTGACTAAATATTAGTTAAAAACTAATTAAATAGTGGTAGTTTATCGATTAAATACTTATACTTTTAGTAGCTTTAGAGGAATACAACTCAGTTTTTGATGGTGAAACTTTGTCATTGAGCGATCGCTCAATGACAAAGTTGTGATTTCCTAAGCGCTGAGAAGAAACTGAACGCCAATTAACTTACAAAAAAATATGATTACCCAGAAAAGCCGATTGTCTTCAGTGCTGCAAAGGCGACTTGCCTGGATAGGATTACTTATCAGTCCCGTGATATTGACTCCCTCCCCTGCTGCAGCCGGGTTGTTGTTCAAAGGCACCTTCGAGGGAGGATTAGAACCTGAATGGGAGTCAGAACTTTGTTGTTCCCACTCAGCAGGTACTGTCAGTTCTCCAACTAGGGGGGGCAATCGGGCAGTTAAGTTTAACTATAGAAGAACTGATGCCACTCAAGAGGGAGCCCGCCGCTCTGAACTGAGGTTGGACCCTGTTCCCCAGGGATCAGAACGGTGGTACGCATTCAGTCTTTACTTCCCCACAAATTTTCAGACCACCAATGGAGGGTTCATCACCACACAATGGCATCACAAGCTGGACGAGGGGGAGTCGGGGCATGCACCCCCTTTGTATCTGGCAACAAACGGCCAAAAGCTTACGCTTGTGAATTCTTTTGATACAGACCGGATCACTCCCAACCGTGAGTATCAGACTGATGACTGGGACCTAGGAGCGCTGCCTAAAGGTAGGTGGGTAGACTTTGTGTTTCATGTCAGGTGGTCGGCTAATTCAGATGGCCTACTTGAGGTTTGGAAAGACGGGCAAAAACTTCTTAGTAAACCAGGGCCAGTTACCTTTAATGACCAAGTAGGTCCGTACATGAAGATCGGCATGTATGCTTCTGGAATTGACGACGAACCTGGAGCATACAACTTTGACCAGCAAACAATGTATTTCGACAGGATACGCATTGGAGACTCTAACTCCAGCTATGCAGAAGTAGCAGCCGGAGGGGAGGATTCTGGTAATCCTGGGGGCGGGGGCAACCCTCAACCCAACGGCAAAGTCATTCGCATTGAGGCAGAGCGGATGAACCTTTCTACCTATCGAGTGGAAGCAACTGATGGCTCTGCCTCTGGCAAGAAGGTCATCAGCCTCTTGGGTGCTTCAAAGCCAGAGGGAACAGCCACGGTCAACTTCCCAGGCCCAAGTGGTCGCTACAACGTGGTAGTGGGCTACTTTGACGAGGAGGACGGCAGAGGCCGGATGTCCCTTAAGCAGGACGGCCAACAACTCGACTGGTGGACCTTTGACCAGAAGCTAGGCAGTGGGTCGATGGACCCCAAGACCTTCGTCCGCAAGACTGTCAAGGCAGGGGTTGGCATCCGTAAGGGTGACAGCTTCAAGATTACTGGGGTGCGCGACCAGTCAGAGTATACCCGGATTGATTATCTAGAATTTGTCCCAGTTGGTAGGTATTCCGCGACAATTGACTTGTCCGCAGCTCAGTAATTAACTCAACTGATAGCTGGGCCACCATCGACTCATCTTCGATGGTGTTCAGCCGTGTCCGGAAAACACATTACGTTCCAGCAGGTCAGATTGTTTATGCAGCAGCGTCAAAAGGTGTCGCAGCAACTTGCGGCTGCCCGCGCCGGTTTATCCGTACGGACTGCTCACCGCATTGAGCACGGGTCCCATCAGCCCAAGTGTCATCAACCTCATGCTCTTCGCACCCGGCGAGACCCGCTGGCTGATGTGTGGGAGAGTGAGCTGGTGCCTCTGCTGCGACGGGCTCCGGCTTTACAACCCATCACTCTGTGGGAGTACCTGCACAAGAAGTATCCAGGCCAGTATCCCCGCTCCGTGATGCGGACGCTTCAGCGCCGGGTTCAGCAATGGAAAGCGACGGAAGGGCCACCCAAGGAAGTCATGTTTCGTCAGGAACATCTGCCTGGACACAGGGGATTATCTGACTTCACCAAGCTCAAGCAGGTCAGCATCACCCTCAACGGACAGCGGTTTGAGCACCTGCTGTATCACTACCGCCTCGCCTACAGCGGCTGGAGCTATGTGATGGTGGTCCAGGGAGGGGAGAGTTTCGCCGCCCTGTCTGAGGGGTTGCAAAAGGCTCTGTGGGCCGGTGGCGGTTGTCCTCAAGAACATCGCACCGATAGTCTCAGTGCTGCCTACCGCAACCTCCAGCCCTCAGCCAAAGAAGACGTAACCGAAGCGTATCAGAAGCTTTGCCTGCACTACAACATGACTCCTTCTCGTAACAATCGAGGCAAGGGACATGAAAATGGCTCTATTGAGTCTCCCCACGGTCACTTCAAGCGACGTTTGGCCCAAGCTTTATTGCTGAGAGGCTCCTGTGAGTTCACCTCAGTTGCCCAATACCAGGCATTTATTGACGAGGTGGTTGCTGGGCTCAATGCCCTGCATGAAACCGAGTTTGCCTTAGAGCGCACTCAGCTACAATCCCTGCCTGCCACTCGTCAGGCTGACTACCGCGTGCTGTTGCTCAAGGTCAGCCCCAGTAGCACCATCACCGTGCGACGCACCCTTTACACGGTGCCGTCCCGTTTAATTGGACATACCCTGCGGATTCATCTTTACCATGACCGGCTGGTAGGATATCTCGGACCTCAGCAGGTTCTATCTTTACCTCGGGGGTACCCTCATTCAGCCTCTGAGAAGCGACCTCGGGCAAGGGTGATTGACTACCGGCATGTAATTGAGAGCCTCAATACCAAACCCCGTGCTTTTGCTGGGTGCAAGTACCGAGATGACCTGCTGCCGAATGATCACTACCGCCAGTTATGGCAGCGGCTGCGGAACCAGTTTGACCTGGAGACTGCTTGCAAACTGATAGTCGCGGCCCTGTGGCTGGCTGCCAAGCTAGATGTTGAAGCCGCTGTTGCTGCCTACTTGGAAGCAGAGCTGGAGCAAGGAACTCTCAGTCTGGCTCGGCTGACTCACCGCTTCCAGGCCCGCTTGACGGTGGCAGTGCCGCCCAACCGCTTCGGCCAGCATTCACTAGAAGGGTACGACACCCTGCTGCTGTCGGGTGGGAGAAGCTCATGAGCGATGCCAGCCTGGAGATTCTGCTGAAGGCCCTGCGACTACCATTCATGGTTGAACAGTGGCAACAACTAGAGCAGCAGGCGATTGCTCAAGGGTGGAGTTACAGCCAGTACCTGCGCTTCCTGTGCGAACATGAGCAGACTGGACGGGACAACCGGCGCTTACAGCGTTACCTGAAGAACGCTAAACTCCCAACTAGCAAAACGCTTTCCAATTTTGACTTTGCTGCCTGCCCTGGACTGGAGCGGCGACGCATTGTTCAACTGACCAGCAACACTGACTGGGTAAAGCGGGGAGAGAACGTGCTATTCTTCGGTCCCAGCGGGGTTGGGAAGACCCATCTCGCTTGTGCTGTGGGGATGACGCTGATAGAGCATGGTCTGCCGGTGCGCTACTTCAGTGCTACTGCCTTGGTGCAGCAACTGCAACAAG